>JACQZR010000031.1 GCA_016213775.1 Acidobacteriota bacterium | reverse complement strand
TTGGAATTCCGTAACTGATCGAGCATGTGTTGCTCCTCCTCAAACAAGAAGAGCTTCGGATGCCGCGAATGACTCGCCATGCAACGAGTCTACCAAAAAACAAATCACACTGGATATGTTTTAGTGAAACGCTATACTAGTATCAAGTTGCAGAAGTTCGCGTCGGAGGAAGGCCGGGCTGAAGCCCGGCGTAGGGCTGGCCTGGAAAGGCCAGCCGCGGCCAGGATTGGCCGCCCTACATGACGGCGGAATGTACAAACTCCAGAGGCCGGGCTGAAGCCTTCAGTCTCGCCAGTACGCGGATTTCTGCAAGTAGGCACTAGAACGGGACGTCGGAGTCGTCCACGACATCGGAATACGACGGCGGTTCGGCGCTCGAAGATGGCGCTGACGGTTTGGCCGGCATGGCGGATCGGGGCATCGAGACCATGTTGTCGCGATCGCGCGCGCCACCGGCATCCATGCCACCACCGCCGCCTTCGCCGCGGCCGCCCAGGAGGATCAGGTCTTCGGCGACCACTTCTGTAACGTATTTCTTGTTACCGTCCTTATCGTCGTAGCTCCGCGAGTGCAGGCGCCCTTCAATGTAGACGCTCTTGCCTTTGGTGAGGTAGTTGGCGACGTTTTCCGATCGCCACAGGACAACGTTGTGCCAGTCGGTCTCGTCACGCCACTCACCGGATTGCGGATCTTTCAGCCGCCGGGTGGTGGCGATGGAGAACGTGGTGCGGGCTATGCCGCTCTGAGTAAATTTCGTTTCGGCGTCCTTGCCAAGATTGCCGAGGAGGATCACCTTATTGACGCTACGCGATGCCATACAGTTTGCACTGTAACACACGCTGGCCAAGAGCTGATAGCTGATACCATAGCTGCATGATCGTTGAAGTGGAAGGCGTACCCCTCCATCTAGCGCATCCCGATGAGTTGCCCGTGGAATGGGTGGGGCAACCGGACGTGATGCGGCAGTTACTCGCTGCGTGGCTGGTAGTGCACGAGCGCGACCTGCCGATGAATCCGCGGCTGATCGGCAAGCCGGGGGTCGGCAAGACGACGCTCGCCTATGCGGCCGCGCGCAGGCTCGGACAGGACGTGTACATCATGCAGGCGACGGTGGACACGCGCCCCGAAGACCTGATCATCACTCCGGTGATTGAAGAAGCGGGCAAGTTGCGGTACGTGGCATCGCCGCTGCTAACGGCGATGCTGAAGGGTGGCATCGCGATTCTGGATGAAGGGAATCGGATGAGCGAGAAGTCGTGGGCGTCGCTGGCGCCGCTGCTCGACAATCGCCGCTACGTGGAATCGATCGTCGCCGGCGTGAAGATCCGGGCGCATGCGGATTTCCGCCTTGTGGCGACAATGAACGATGACTCGTCGACATTCGATCTGCCCGAATACATTCACTCGCGGCTGCAACCACAGATCCTCATCGACTTTCCGGAACGCGACGAGGAGATGGCGATCATGAAAGAGAATCTACCGTTCTGCGAGGAACGGATTCTGGAATACGTCACCGACTTTCTGCAGAACGCGCATGCGGCCGATGAGCGCTACACCGTGCGCGACGGCATCAACATGGCACGCTTCGCAACGAAGTTGCAGCATATGGCCAAAGACGAAATCAGCTACCGGCAATCGCTGCAGCGCGCACTGCTGGAAACCCTCGGCGAAGAGGCGATGCGCTATGCTCCCCGGCCATGAACAGTTCTTCGATCCGAACAATCTGAGGCGCGGAAAGTTCACCTATTTCCCGGTAGCGCCGGGGCGGGCTGAGTTCGCTATCGAAGTGCGCAAGGCACTGCTGGAACAACAGCCGGCGGTGGTGGCGCTGGAACTGCCGGGGTTTTGGGAAATGTCGCTGCGGCAGGCGTTGCGCCGCATGCCGGAAATTTCGGTGATCCTGTGCGCACCTAAGGAAGACGAGGATTCGGAGTTCGCCATCTACTATCCGGTTGAGCCGGCGGATCCGTTCATTGAGGCGGCGCGCACGGCGTTGGAAATCGGCGCGCAGTTGCTGCTCATCGAGCCCGACACGGATCAGCGCCCGCACGTGAGTGGGGCCTATCCGGACACATCCGCGATCCGCCACATCGGGCTGGAAAAGTACATCGAGCAGTACCGGTTGTTTTCGCAGCCACGCTCACCGGAGTTGGATGCGCATGCGGCGGCCATGGCGTGGAAACTGCAAGGCGCGGACCCGTTTCCCGGGACGATGATCGTACTGTCGCTCAACCTGCTCGATCCGGTTCTGGACGCGATGGAAACACCGCAGGAGGAACCGGCGCCGCCGCCGGAACCGATGGGAGTGAAGCTGATTCACCCGCATCCGGATTGCCTGGCCGAAATCACGGTGGAGATGCCGTGGGTGCAGGAGCGATACATAGATATGCGCAATGCGACACCGGGCCGCCATCTGGACCGGCAGCGTCTGCAATACGCGTTGCTGAAGGAGGCGGAGGAATCGTACACCGCGGTGACGGGCGAGAAGATGCAGCACTGGCAGCGTCGCATGCTGGCGCGCTATTCGCGCAATCTTGCAGTGTCGGCGCACGACATCGTGGCGAGCCTTTACGATTTGACCGTGGCAGCGCGGTCAATTGTGGACGACAACTTCGCCTGGGAAGTCTGGCAGACGGCAAATCGCTATCAGGCGCAGCGCAGTGAGGCGGAGTTGGAAACAGCGATGCTGAACGCATCGGAGGTTTTTCTGGATACGCGGAAACTGCGTATCCGGCGCAGGTTGCCGCGGCCGAAGCAACTCACGCGGCCGGTGCGGCTCAATCCGCGGAAGCGCGAGAAGCGGCCAGGGGAGTGGGCCGAATCGCTCGATGGCACTTCGATCTGTTCGTATCCGCCCGAGGATCTGGTGATTGAAGACTACGGACGCTTTCTGAAGCGCAAGGGCAAGAGTGTGCTCTCGGAGGAGCGCTCGCGGGTGGAGCCGTTTACCACATCGCTGCTCGATGGGATCGACATCCGCGAGACCATTCGCAACTGGCATGAAGGACGTATCTTCGTGCGGCACGTCCAGCGGTTGTTTGGCGAAGTTGGCGCGGTGATTCTCATCTTTGACGAAGACCGTAACGACCGCTACCACTACCTCACTACGTGGCTGGGCGAGAATCAGAACGAGTCCGACATGGCGTTCTATTCCACCGAGCCGTTTGATCACATGGTGGGGCCCGGGATAGGCCGCGCCGAATACGGCGGCCTGCTGATGACGCTGCCTCCGCGCCGGCTGTTTGATGTGTGGAACGATCCGGATTACGATCACGTGGTTGAGACGAAGGCCGAACGGTTGTTGATGGCCGGGCTCGACTATTCGGTGGAGAAGTACGTTGTGTACGCGGCGTCGCGTCCGCCGCGCAGCATCTTCCGGTCGATTGCCGGACACCTCGGACGCAAGATTGTGTACGTGCCGCTGGGGCAGCTTTCGCCAACCATGCTGAAGAAGATCCGCGTGGTGCACGTGCTCGATTCACACAGCCGCCGCGAGAGCGCGAAGGAATTCATCTGGTGATTGTCCCGGCGGAAAAGGGCGAGCGCATCAACTCCGTGGATGTGTTGCGGGGGTTCGCACTGCTCGGCATTCTGACGATGAACATCCTCGCCTTCGGGCTGCCGGGTCCATACTACAACCCCGTGGCGGTGGGGACTGCGACCAACGCCAACAGCTTGACCTGGGCAGTGGTGCAGGTAAGTTGCGACGGCAAGATGCGGGCACTCTTTTCGATGCTGTTCGGTGGCAGCGTGGTGTTGATGACGTCGCGCGCCAGGGCACGCGGCGCGGAGGCGGAGATTGCGGATATCTGGCTGCGGCGGTCGATGTGGCTGATGGCGATTGGCGCGGCGCACGCGTGGCTGTTGTGGGATGGCGACATTCTGTTTACCTACGGACTGGCTGGGTTGTTCCTGTATCCGTTTCGGAAGCTGCGGCCCGCGTTGTTGGTGCTGCTGGGCGCGCTCCTGCTGGCGACTCTGATTCCGAAGGCGGCCTCCGATGTGATGGCGGCGCGGATTCATAGGGCTGAGGCGGAGATCGCTGAGGCAGCGAAGGGAGCCGGGCTTGAGTTGACCGATGATCTGAAGGACGGCGTGGAAGCGTGGAAGAACACCGTGGAGGCGAATGCGCCGCCACGACAGAAGCTCGACAAGGACATCAAACTCTACCGGTCGGGCTACCTGGCGATCCTGGCCAACCGCGCGCACGACGTTCCCGATCGGGAGTCACTCAGCTTCTACACGGTGGTGTTTTCCGATTCTGTGGGGATGATGCTGATCGGGATGGCGATGCTGCGGCTCGGGGTATTCAGTGCGGCGCGATCGGTTCGGTTCTACGTGACGATGGCGGCGTGCGGGCTCACGGTTGGTCTGCCGGTGCTGGTGCATGACACACGCCAGATGTGGGTATCGAACTTCGATGTCATCGCCGCGATGACGTATCACATGCGCGAGGAGTTGAGCCGTGGCCCGATCGCATTGGCCTGGGCGGCGATGGTGATGATTGTGTGCAAACAGCAATGGCTGCCGAGGGTGACAGCGCGGCTTGCCGCCGTGGGACAGACGGCGCTCACCAATTACGTAATGCAGACGGTGCTTTGCACCACGCTCTTCTACGGGTACGGGCTGGGTTTGTACGGGCAGTTGGAGCGATATCAACTGTACGGAGTGGTAGCGGGTGTCTGGGCCGTGCAAATCACTGCCAGTTCACTGTGGCTGCGATGGTTTCGCTACGGACCGTTGGAATGGATGTGGCGATCGCTCACGTATTGGGAGATGCAACCGTTTCGTGGTGGCTCTTAGACTACTGGTTCATAGGGCTTCGATCTTGTCAGCCGCAAGGAGGCTGGCCTGGAAAGGCCAGCCGCGGCCAGGATTGGCCGCCCCACACGACTGCGCGCGAAGCGCCGAGGTAGTTGCCGTAGCCGACAACTACTGTGGAGGCAATCAGGAGCGCCAGGCTCAGAACCACCCATCGCACCGTGCGGGCGCTGGCGCCACGCCACTCGTGCAGGGCGATGCCCCAGAGCGTGCTGAAGATGATGATGCTCGCCATGTGCAGCGTCCATGAAGAGAACTTGAACTCGCCCATTTGCGTTTCGCCCATCGAGTAGAAGAAGAACTGCAGGTACCAGGTGGTGCCCGCGATGGCGGAAAAAATGTAGTTGCGCATGCGAGGCGCCGGCACGTCGCGCAGGCGTCCGCCGGGGCCGGCTTCCTTGACTGTCGGGCTGAGATACTGATACGCGCTGCCGTTCTTGCGATGGAGCATCACGCACCAGATGAAATTCGTCGTGAAGCCGCCCCAGAGCACCACCACCAGCACCGGAAGCCCTTGCCATAGGGTGGTTGTGCCGTGCCGCAGCGCGATCTCTTTGATCGGGTCGCCGGCGGAGAGGCCATAGGAGAAACACGCCGACATGACGCCGGAGAAGGTGGCGACCATGATCCCTTTCTTCAAATCGAACTCCTGGATGGCCTCGCGTTTCTTCTCATCAGGCATCTCGCGTTCCTTAGACATACCAGCCATACCAGCCGCCGCGATGCCCGCCAGGCAGACACCGATGCCAACGAGAATCACCTGTCCGGATGCGGTGTGCAGAACCTTGGTTACAAACTCACCGCTGAAAATCGGCGGCATCAGCGTGCCGAACGCCGCACAGTAGCCGAGCGCGATCGCCATGCCGAGCGACATGCCGAGGTAGCGCATGGTGAGGCCGAAGGTGAGCCCGCCGAGGCCCCACAGCGCGCCGAAGAAATAGCACCAGAACATCACGTTGCCGGGCGCTTCAGACAGAACCCCGAGCAGGTCCGTGGCGATCAGGGTGCCGAAGAAGAAGGGAGCGATGATCCAGCTAAAGAAGCCGCCCACCAGCCAGTAAGTTTCCCACGACCATTTCTTGACGCCCTTGAAGGGCACGTAGAAACTGCCGGACGCCAGACCGCCGAGCCAGTGAAAGAGAACGCCGAGCGCGGGATTGGAATGCATGGCTCAGCCCAGAGTCACGGGTTCCCAACTGCCGCTCTTTCCGGAACGGAATATGGCCTCGATGGTTGCCATGTTGTGGAGTGAGTCCTCCAATTCCACGGGCACCGGAGTACCTTCACGAATTGCGCGCGAGAAAGCTTGGCCCTGGAGCGTGTACTGATCGCAGATCCCGATCTCTTCAGTAGACAGCGTCGCGCCCTGCAGATCGCCGCCGTCGTCGATGATGATCCTGGAAGGCTGGTCATTGAGCGCGTTGAAGGGGATCACCACTTCGATGCGGCCCTTGGTTCCGAAGAACTGCATGCGCTGATAGGGCACCATCTGCATGCTGCACTGGAAGACGACTTGCATGGAGGGATAGTCGAGGATAGCGGAGGTGAGCCGGTCGACGCGCATCAGGGGGTCGCGGCCCACGAAACCGAAGACCCGCGACGGCTCTTCGCCGAGCACCATTCGCGTGGTGTGGATGGGATAGCAGCCGATGTCCATCAGAGCGCCGCCGCCCCATTCCTCGACGTTGCGGATGTTGGTGGGATCGGTATTGAAGTAGGAGAAGGAGCCCGAGGCTGCGCGCAATTCGCCGATACGGCCGGAACGTACGAGGTCGCGGACGCGAAGCCACTGGGGATGGGCGTGCACCATGAAGGCCTCGCCGATGCGCACCTTCCGGCGATCGCGCACGGCGATCAACTGCTTCACCTGACCAACGGAAAGGCTAATGGGCTTTTCGCAGAGAACGTGCTTGCCGGCATCGGCCGCGCGGATTGACCACGGCACATGCAGATGATTGGGCAGCGGGATGTAGACAGCGTCGATGTCCGGATCGGCAAGCAACTCTTCGTAGGAGCCGTAGGCCTTTGGTATACCGAGATCGGCCGCGGCAGTCTGGGCCTTCTCCAACTCTCTTGACGCGATGGCCATCACGGGAGTGGCTGGGCTTTGCTGCATGGCGGGAATCACTCTTCGGGTGGCAATCCTGGCAACACCGATAACGCCCCAGCGGACGGGTGGAAACATGATGACCTCTCACTTCTGCAGGAAGAAATGCCCGGTGAACATGGAATCGACACCGGAGGAATAGAAACTGCGTACGGCGTCGCGCGGTGTGCACACCAACGGATCGCCGAACATGTTGAAGGATGTGTTGTACACCACGGGCAGCCCGTTCGCCTTGCCCATGGCATGCAGCAAGCGCCAGTAGGTGGGGTTGTCGCGTTCGGTTACGGTATGGACGCGGGCAAGATCCTCGCCAAGGATGGCGCTCTGGAACGTCTTGCGATGGGCCGGCTTTACGCGTCCGATGGTGGCAAGGTAGCGGGCGTTGGGGCCGACGTCGAAGTATTCGGCGGCCAGTTCCGCGGGCACGGACGCGGCGAACTTGCGGAAAGTCTCGCGGTGCTTGACGTAGGCGTTCAGGTTCTCAGTGGAGTACGGATCGAGGGGCGATGCGAGGAGACTGCGATTGCCGAGGGCACGGGGTCCAAACTCCATTGCGCCCTGCATCCAGGCCACGATCTTGCTGTCGTTGATTTCGCCCACCGCTGCTTCAATCAGCTCTTCGGTGGTGAGAAGGTAGCGGAAGCGCAACTTGCAGTTTTCGAGCACCTGTTTGATGGCCTCGGGGTTGAAGCCCGGCCCGAGGAAGAGGGTGTCCAGCGTCACGCGTTGCGGCGATTTGCAGACCGTGTGCCAGACGTGGGCCGCGGCACCAATGGCGGTACCGGTGTTGCCGGCGGCGGGTTGCACGTACACCTCTTTCCAATTGCCGCTTTGTTCCAGGGCGGCGATGAGCAGCACATTCATTGCGAGCCCGCCTCCGAGGCAGAGCCGCTCGCCGCTGCCGGCCATCCTGATGACGGTCCGTTCGATGGCACGCTGCACTCCAGCCGCCAGATGTGGTCGCAGTTCGGCGGGAACAGGCTCGCCATCCTCGAGACCGATCCGCTGGTAGAACTTCTCACTGAACGCCCCGTGGCTGAGACGGTCGTTGTCGGTGAAGGTGCGGTCCATGCGCGGCCAGTAGTCGTGCCCGGCGGCGATGATCTCTTCAAACAGCGGCACAAAACGGTCATCTCCGGCCGCCGATAGCCACTGCACTTTGTGCTCATCCGCGGATGCTTCAAACTCCAGCAACTCAGTCACGCGTCCGTAGAGATGGCCAAGCGAATCGGGGAAGTAGAGTTCCTTTTCCAGGTGCAGGTGCGATCCGCGGGCATGCCAGAGGGCACCACAACGGAAGTCGCCGGCACGGTCGAGGGTGAGGACGGTGGCATCTTCAAAGGGGGAGGAGAAGTAGGCGGAGGCGGCGTGGGCGAGATGATGATCCACGACGACGAGCTGCGTGTTGGGAAAGCGCTGCCGCAGCCCTAAATGCAGCGTCGATTCGGGGTCGTCAGCCAGGGGCCGGGCGACGGCAATGTGCGTGACTTCCGACGGATCCGTCCCCGATTGTTTCAAACAAAAGGCCAGCGAATGTTCGGGAAAGCCCGGCGCATGAGCGTGATGCTCGAGCTTGCCTTCTTCTGCCGCGGCTGCGATGCGGCCATCCTTAAAAAGGGCGCACGCAGCTTCCGTGCGAATCCCACCAATCCCGGCTACCACCATTGCTGTTGTTATGTCCTCGTGAAGATCTTTCATTGTCGCACGAGGGGGCGGCGGCGCTTGAGAGCGCTTACTTGGCTGGCCTGGAAAGGCCAGCCGCGGCCAGGATTGGCCGCCCTAGTGTGCCCAGCATGGGCAGAATCTTGTTGGATGAAAGGAGCCAACCGGAGCCGATGACAGGCAACCGTAGCGAAACGCAAGGCGTAGCCGCGAGG
>JACQZR010000169.1 GCA_016213775.1 Acidobacteriota bacterium | reverse complement strand
GCGTCAATTTCCAGGCGTATCGCGAGAGGAGATGAGCCGACGCGCTCTCGATGAGGGCTGGCGCATCCTACGTGTCCTCGCCGGCCAGTACATCGACGGACGCTACACGGGCGGCAAGCCTCCAACGGTGGAAGAGATGTTTCGGACGTATGCACCGGCGTCCGACGGGAACGATCCTGCGGGCTACGCGCGTTTCGTGGCTGGCAAACTCGGCGTGCAACCGGGCCAGCGGCTGATTGATCTGGTGACCGCCTGATGCCCGGGTCTGTTCAGAACGCCGCACCACTGACGGTGATGCCGTCGAGTCTCTCGCGCTCCTTTGCGCACGACCGGTCCTATCCCGTCGTCGAGAGCGAGTATCGGAACGGCGAGTCGCAAAGGTCGGTTCAGGCCGCGAACAGCAGAAAGCGTTGGCGGCTGGCAAAGCGGCTGACATCCACGCAACTCACATCGCTCCGAGACTTCTACGACGCCCGCAAGGGCCCAACGGAGCCGTTCTACTTCTACGACCCGTATGAAACCAATCCCAAGTTCTCGACCGACCCGACCGGCCAGGCAATCGCGGGCCGCTACACCGTGCGCTTCACCAGCGAGTGGAACCAGTCAGTGGACCTCGGCCGCGCGGACGTGAACATCGAGTTGATCGAGTTGGCCTGACCTCGGAGAGACCACGATGGCGTTTTCCGCATACCTCGACCAGAAGATTCTCGAAAAGGCGTTCCTCGGCCAGGACTTCCAGGTCACCGAGCATTGGTGCAGCTTGCACACCGCCGATCCCGGCAAGACCGGACTGAGCGAGGCATCCGGAGGCCCGTACGCGCGGCTGTCTCTCGCCCAGTTCACCACCGTTGACAGCGATGGCAACGCGAAGCGGGTCCGCAACGTGCCGCCGCTTTTCTTCCAGGTTCCCGCCGGAACCTACACTCACCTCGGCATGTGGGACGCGTCCAATGGCGGGAACTTTCTCGGTGGCGGGGCGCTGTCCTCGCCGGCCACGGTCAACGACGGCGACTTCGTCATCGTCCGCGAGAACGACCTTTCCATCCTCCAGGATTAGGAGCCGCACGTGTCCACGATCCGCACCCAATTCGGTCCCGTTGCGAACTTCGGCCTCACGCTCAACGGCCTCGCCACCTCCGCCGCGCGCAGCTCCGCGAAGGTCGACAACCAGAACAGCCGCTACATCGACGCGATCTGCCAGTTCAAGGTCAAGCCCGCATCCGGTAGCGTCGGGGACCGCTATTCCGTGTACTTTTTCGCTTGGGGCGCGGCCGATGATGCGTCCCCCATCTTCCCGGCTGGTGTGACCGGCATTGATGAACCGGTGTCGGTCACGCTCGAAACGCTCTCCATCCGCCAGATCGGTTCGCTCTATGTGCCCGGTGCGGGCACTCTGATCAGCCCGCCGTTCTCGGTTGCGCCGGCGTTCGGCAACGTACTTCCGCCGGTGTGGGGCGTACTCGTCATCAACCGCTGCGGGATGGCACTTGACGTGTCCGACAATCTCGGCTTTTGGCGCGGCGTGCAGTTCGAGGTCGCCTGATGCGTCATCTCCTGCTCAATGCCGAGCCGCAGTCCTGCTTCCCCAGCGACCGCTATGACGCGATTCCCGACTTCGGCTCGCCGCTGGCGGGCGGCCTGCATTCCCTCTGGTTGCCAAACGGCCTCGAACCCCGAAGCTCTGCAAACGCTTTTCACCTGAACGGCAAGCGCGACGCGACCACCGGCGAGTTCGCCGTCGGCTACTACCGGCGCCGTTTCCAGACGGGTGCCGCGCTATCCGGTTTGACGATCGCACCAGGTTCCGGCGGCAACATCTCCACACCGTTCGGACACGCGTTCGCTTACAGCAACGAGCAGGCGGGTCTGTCGGTCGGTGGCCTGGGCTACTGCCCGGTGTACAGCGGCGACGGAACGAACAAGGTCGTCTCGGTGTGCGTGTGGTTCCGCATCAATCGCGTGAACGGTTCCGGATACCCCACCTTGATCGGCAATAGCTACACGACCACCTGGTGGTTGGGAGTGCGCACTTCTACCGGCGCGTACAAGGCCATCTTCCGCAACAACTCGGCCCCATACGGTTCGTTTGAGTGGGGTTCCTACGGCGCGGACCTTCGGAAGGTCACCTGCGTGGCCTTCACACTCCCGTGCGACGCCAACAAAACGGTCAGCGTTTTCCACAACGGCGCGTTGGCCGTGCAGGGCACTATTCCGAACGCGAGCGGAGTCGCCGGCAATGTCGATGTCTATGCTCTGTCGTCGGCCACGCCGGGCATGTTCGTCGAGATCTTCGGCTTTGCCTCGTGGACGCGGGCGCTCTACCCGGAAGAGGCACGCGAACTCGCGTCAGGGCCCTCGGTACTGCTCGCCAGGCGGCATCGCTTCTGGTACGCGCCGTTCATGGCGTATCGCGCTGCAGAAATCACCAGTGGTTCAGATCTGGTGGCAGTGGACTTCCGTGGCACGCCCAGAAGTGCGGTGATCGCGGGAACGGCGCGTCTGCTCGCATACCGCAGGCCGCCGGCGGCGCCGGAGCGCACAGTGTCGATCAGGCCGGAGGGCCGGTCCGTTTCGCCAGCGGCGGAGTCGCGCTCCCTCTGTGTGCCGCACGAGAACCGGGGCATCGACGCATGATCTTCACCAAGGATCCGAATGCGGTCCTCGACTACAGCATCGACTGGACGCGCTGGCTTGCGGGTGACCAGATCGCGACGAGCGAGTGGATCATCCCGTCCGGACTGACCAGGATGGCCGACTCAAAGACCTCCACTTCGGCAACGGTCTGGCTGTCCGGCGGCAGCGTGGGCCAGTCATACACCGTGACCAACCGCATCACCACGGCGGCGGGACGGACCGAGGACCGCTCCTTCATCGTCCGGGTTGAGGAACGCTGAGAGATGCCGGACTACATCGGCAACATCGCTGTGCCGGAAATCGCCCCGAGTGGCGTCTTCCCCCTCGTGCCGGATTACCCGCACGGGCAGACCCGCGCCCGCGAAGTGGCCGTTCATCAGTTTGGTTCTGGCAACGCCAAGATCGAGCAGCGTTTCCTGATTGGCAACGGCGCGCGACGGTTCACGATCCGCAAGAACTGGCTGCGTGACGCCGATCGCATCGCCCTGCGGAGCTTCTGGGAGTCGAAGTACGGACCCTACGGAGCCTTTACTTACAACGCGCCGAACGACGACGGCAGTGGCACCACGCCTGTTACGTGCCGCTTTGCCAACGAGCCGCTCTCCTGGGAGATAGTCGCCGACTGGGCGTGCTCGCTGGGTGTCACGCTGATTGAAATTCTAACGACCTCGCCTTCCTACTCGCTCACCCAGACCGTAAACCGATTCCCGTCCACCGCGCTCCAAACGGCACTGCTGTCCCAGGTCCAGGAGATCATCCCGCTCGTCCGCATCCAACCGCTCCAGTCCGGCTATCCCGCCATCTACGTCTCCGACCGTCGATGCACCATCGGAGGCCAGCTCTATCAGGCGCGCCTCCTGGAGTTCGACGGCATCTCGCAGGGCATGGGCAACGAGGCCGACGAAGCACAATTCTCCTTCGGGAATGCCGACCGCGCCATGCGCGACCTGGCCAACGACGTCGACCTTTACCGTGCCGCACTCGAGTTCTCCCTCTTCCACGTCGGCACTGGCATCAAGCTCGATCTCTGGAAGGGCGAGATCGTCAATTGGGCTTGTGACGCCGGCCCAGAGTTCCGCGTCACGGCTGCAGACGGCCTGTACGAGCTGAACCTTCCCTATCCCACGCGTAAGATCTCCCGCACCTGCTGGAAGCCCTTCAACTCCCAGGCCTGCCCTTTCGCCGCCCAAGGCGCGATGGACCTCGTCCACTTCCCTTCGTCTGATCCAGCAAAGTGCGACAAGGGTTATGAGACCGAGAACGGCTGCCTGGCGCACGGCATGAAGCGCCATTACGGGGGCATCCTGGCCGAGCCACAGAGCGTCCGCATCAAGGACAACTCCACCGGAACCTGGGGCTTCGGCCGCTCGCCGCTCACCAGCGTTTCGCTCGTGGCCGACTCCATCTACGATCAGGTCCTGCCGGAGATCTACACCGACTCCGCCATGCCGGTGAACTGCAAGATCGCCGCCGGGCGTGACGAAAGCGATTTCTACGAGGCGCTGGGCATCGTTGGAGAAGGTCCGCTGGTGGCCTTCGGCACCGGCCACAAGCTCGACGGTCAGTACCATCACGGCTACCCCGGCAGTTTCGGTTTGCGCCAGGTGCCCGGCTCCGATCCGGCCGGCGCGCAAGACTGGTTCTCTCTCGACCAGTCCGGCAATCAGACCGGTGGCGATTGGCGGAAGGTCTTCGCAGGCAACTCCACCTACAAGGACAACTTCGCCGCGGGCACTGCGTTTCTGGTGATCCGGCGCTCCGACGCCAAGGGCCTCCAACTCTCCCGGCCCGGCGAGCACCAGATGGAGGCCGTTGTCTCGTTGGGCATGAAGGGTTGGGTTTGGACCTCGCCCGGCGTTCGGGTCTGGGGTCCGCCGCTCACCAACCCCGTGTGGATCGCCATCAACATGCTCCTCCGCGCAAGGGGCATCCGGTTGGGCGAGTCCGCCACCACGCAGCAGCTCGATCTGGCCGAGACGTTCTTCGACGTGAGTGCCGCCATCGCGGCCGCATCCATCTGCGACGAGCAGGTGTCGAAGCTGGTCGGCACGGGTACCGAGTCGCAGTTCAAGTTCCGCGGCGCGATCCAGGAAGAGAAACCGTTCCGGGACTGGCTCCAGGAAGTGCTCATGAATTGCCTGGGCTACTACACGTTCGCCTTCGGCAAGCTCAAGATCGGCGTGCGCGTGAACTCCTCGGCGATCGAGGCATTCACCGAAGGGAACATCCTGTTTCGGAGCCTGCAACTGGCGCCGCTCAAACCATCCTTCAATCACCTGACCGCCAACTTCGCGGACGAGGATTTCGAGTTCGTCGCCAACTCGGTCGCCGTTTACGACATTGACCACGCGAACCTCATCGGTGGCGGGGCCGGACCGCTGTTCCTGAAGTCGAGCGTCAACCTTTCCGGGAGCTCGTCGAAGTCACAGGCAGGCCGAATCGTGGCCGCGCGGCTGCGGGAGGAGTTGGGAGGAATCACTGCGGACGAGTGGAAGAAGGCCCGCCAATTGGCCCTCAAGACGACGGTCCTGGCTCTCAACACGGAACCAGGCATGGTCTGCTCCATGACGCACCCGGACTTGCCGGACGGGACCGGGGAGTTCCGGGTCACCTCCTGGCGGCTGAACCGCGACTACTCGATCGACATCCAGGGCCGCACGACCACGGACTCGATGTACGACCTCGTCTCCGGTCCGAAGCCCGCCGATGTCGTGCCGGACCAGGTGCCGGAGGAGATCATGATCGACACCGGCGTCCCCGGCGTTCTCAGCGGCACGCCGCGCCTCGGCGACTACGGCACCTTCGCCATCGACGACATGTCGGTCGCTCCAGATGCTTCTGGCAACTCGAACATCGTCGGGGCGCACGAGATCACCCTGGCGCTGTACTATGTCGACGAACTGACCACGGATTTGTGGGCATCTATCGACACCGATTTGGATGCCGCCACCGATCCTGCGACGGTCTCCTGCACCGTCAATCCCGACACGAGCCGGGTGTTCCGCGTTGGCGACTTTGTCGTGCTCAACAACGAGTCCGCCGACCCGAACAACCCAGGCCGGCGGTCATACGAATGTGCACAGATCATCGGACCGGGGAACACGGGCGATGTCGTTCCCACGGGCGGCGTCGCGTTCCAGCGCGCGTACCCCGGCGTTCCGGAAGGCCAAGCCACTTTCGGCACAATGCGATGCGCGCATCTCGCCGGAATCCGATTTTACAGGCTCGACCAGAAGACGTTCACCTTCAGCGTCCGCAAGGGTTTCTTCCGGACACCCGGACTGCCAGCGCGCATCGAGGCGAAACTCCCAAGCTCCTGTCTCGTCGCCGCACTTGCGGGCGTGGCCAACCACTTCGGCTACGGGCCATTTACCGTCTTCCCGCTCTCCCGTCACAACGAACCCTACATGCCTGGCCTGCGGACCTGCAACGGTGGCGCCTACACGTTCCAGGTTCCGGGCCCGCTCTCGGTACAGGACAACGTGGTCATCCCGCTCAAGGTCCAGGACGCCGCCTCGATCCGCTGCATCTACGCCTACCTGCAGCAAGGCACGACCGATGGCCAGTCCGCGTTCCTTGTAAAGATCAGCCGGGATGGCGGTGCGACTTGGGAGCCCCTTGAATACATGGGCATCGCGCAGGCACTGCCGGATGCCTACAAGAACACTTACGACTTCCTGGTGAACAACGAAGGCTACGGGCTACCCGCCACGCGCCGCCTTCCCTACGCCGACTATGGCCTGATCCTCGCGCAGGCGGTCACCGGCAACCAGACGCCGCAAACGATCCAGACGGCCTCCTATGGTGCAAACCGCCTGGGCATCGGGAGCGGCAAGTTTGTTTTCCTCAATCTCGGCGGCCCGAACGAGGAGTGCGTGAAGGTGATCAGCGCCGATCCAGACAACCAGACGTTCGACGCCATCGTCACGAAGGACCACGCCGACGGCGAGCGCATCCGGCCGACTATCTGGCCCACTCCGACTCTCAACGAGGGTGACGACCTGGCGTTTGACATTCTCAGCGTCGCCTCGCCGGACTCGGGCTCCGATCTGACACTCGTGATTCAGACGTAGCCATGCCCGCTGAATCTCTCCTGATCTTCGATCCGCGCCGCACCATCCAACTTCAGGGCTTCTCTGGCCGCGCCGCCACTACAACCCTGCACGACGCCACCGCCACCGGCTTCCAGGTCTCGGGCATCTTCCAGGCCGCCGAGGACTTCGCCAATGTCCAGCTATTCTCGGCCTACGACTACTTCAACCACCTCCGTGCGAAGCCGCTGCCAGTAACGGACCTGTCCGGGCTGATGCTCCAGTTCGACATGGAGGTTCTCCGCGTCAACGGCGAGGAGGGCAATGTCCGGCCCGACTGCGTCCGTTATGCCTCGGTCGGATGGGACAAGCTCACGATCACAACCGGCGCCGGCGACATCTACGAAGTCCCGCTGATGAGCCACGCGCAGATCCTCTCCGGCGGCTTCACGCCCGGCACGTTCGGCTTTTCTGTCTGCGACCGCGACAGCGAGACCCTCGATGAACTTCTGGTCGGAGGCCCCACTCCCGGCCTCACCGATCAGGTCTACGTGTACTTCATGGGCACGCGGTGGTCGTGCTCGTCAGCGGAAGCCATCGCGTTCTGCAATCTCGAAACGCGTCTGCTGGACAACATCGGCGCGCCGGACGTGCCTTCGTGCGAGCAGGCTATCTGGTGGCAAAACGATCCCAACTTCTGGCACTACCTGCTGGTCAACAATGGCGGCGCCGGTATCCGGGAGGACGGCGCGACCGACGCCGCGGACATCGCCGCGCGCTTGGCCTCGATGGTCGGTATTTCCAGCTACCTCGTGGAGTGCTCCGCTGCCGGCAACGTGATCACGGTCACTCTCGAAACTGGTGTGAACGGACCCGTCGTGGTGTCGACCAACAGCGGTTCGGCGCCCGCCACGCTCACGCGCTTCGTGCCGGGCATCTACACCGCCCAAGTCGCCTCTTCCGCCGAGATCCGCGCCGGCGATTACGTGGGCGTCGATATTGGCAGCGCGAATGACGAGGTCGTCAAGGTCATCGCGGCGGGGTCCGGCACCTTCTCGGCCTATTTCACGCAGCCGCACTACGGCAAGCTCTACAACATCCAGTGCCGGGTCCTTCCGCGGGCGCGGCACTTCGGGCGGGTGCTGAAGGACCGGATGGTGGATCACCCGCTTCCTGACTACGGAGACCAGCCCAGTAGCCTGGCCGCCCAGGCATTCGCAACCATGGACACGTCTGCCAATCTCCAACTCCGGCTCATTGGACAAATGGGCGAGTACGGGCGCGACGCCAACGGCATCCCCGTGCATGTTTCCGTCGAATCGCTCGCAGGCGGCTCCCGATCGGTCGACGGCGGCAATCAGATCGTGCGCATCGAGAACACGGAGGGCGCGTTCGGAGCCAACGCGCTCGTTTCGCGGGTCGAAGGCGCCGACAACAACCGGGTATACCGCTTCACCTTCCCGTTCGCGTCTCTCTCCGGATACCGGAATGGAGACCGCAATGCTCTCGTCTCTGTCGCTGCCGACGACATTGTCAAGGTCCACCTGACTTTCGCGCCTCGCTTCGAGGATGTGGAGTACGGACTCGCGGCGGGCGGAATCTTGAAGGCAGCGGTCTCTGCGTCCGCTTCGGGCACCGAGGAGGAGTGGCAGGTCGCCGACGCAGAGGCGATGCTCTCTGGCCTCAAGTACCACGTCGGCACACCGGCAGCCGAGGAGCGAATCACCTGCCTCGCCAATTTCGGCCTGTCGAAACCCGATCCGGATGACCCGGCAACTTGGTTCTGCCGGATCCTGGTGCGGCGCGGTGAGGACTCCTCGACGCCGCAGGCCTGGCCGCCCGGCACACGCATCCAGCGCATCTCCACTATCACCGGAACCCGCTCGGACATTGAGTGGCAGGTCAGGATCTCCAACCTAACCGCGACGGGCGACAGGACACTCAAGGCCGGCGGCGACGCCCCGCGTATCGAGGAGTCGGATGGCCGCTGCCGCTACGAAGGGTTCTGGGAGGACTACAGCTACGGCGCGGCGTGGCCCACGCAATGGTGGTCGCTGGGACATGCGAAGCGCTGCGCCCCCACCGACGCGCAGGATCTCAGACAAGTCACCATCCGGTACTCGCGCTCCACGCAGCACGATCTCTACCTCGGCACCTGGCTCGGCCGCGACGTAGGCAGGATTCAGGTCACGATTGACGGCGGCGCGCCCGTGGTGCACGATCTCTACCTGAACGACTACAACGGCCTTGCGGCGATGAAGAAGCTCGCCGTCGCGCTGCCGGCCGGAACACACACCGTCGAGATCCGCTCGCTCTTCGACAAGCACCCGGCCGGCAGTGGCTACTATTTCTACTTCGATTACCTCTGGCCATTGGAGCCGCAGGACCCTCCGGACCCGCCAGCCGTGTACAGCAACGTCTCACTTGCCATCGACTTTGACACCGACCACGGCTACAAGAAGCCGCCCGCCTGGCACGTCTGGCACCTGGACCGGCTCGGCTTCTGCGGCCACGCCGACGTCTACATGGGCGTCTTCTGGAACAACAAGCGCCGGCGCGTCGAGGCGACCTACCCGAGTTGCGCGGTGAGCGTCGGCACTTGGGAGCCGGATGACCCGCTCTGGGTCAACCTCTCCGGCACCACGCTCTACTTCGCGCCTGGCGCAGGCCTCGAAACGGAGGACATCGCCGCACACCTGCGCGCGATGATCAACGTCACTTTTCCGGGCGTCTGGTGCACCAGTGATGTCGGCTCGATCCACATCCGGTCGCGCGCACCGAGCTATACCTTCACGATCTCGGCCAGCTCACAACTGAGCATCACGCAGGGCACACCGCCGCTCGACCAGCCCGGCGCCGAGGGCGACTGGGAGATGATCGACACAATCTCGCCCGTGATGACTCACGGGGCGCGCAACTGGCTTCGCGACCTGGCCCGCGAGTTCAAACAAGCTGGCATCAAGGCAAGCTTCGCGTTCTCAATGGAGTGCTACCGGCCGCCAATGGAGATGGCCGCGCGCTATTGGGACGGCGAGCCGGTTTTCCTACCGATCCCGTCACACCAGATGCATTTCGGCACGCGGGTGCGGAACTACCTCAGGCAATTGTACAAGGAGTGCGCCGACGAGATCGCGGCCGCAGGCCTGCCCATCGTGCTCCAGTTCGGCGAGACGCAATGGTGGTATTTCCCGAACGCCTCCGGCATGCCGTTCTACGACGACGACACGAAGGCAGAGTTCCAGGCTCGCTACAGCCGGCCCTTGCACCGGTTCCTCGCAAACACGGACTCGCCCAACGACGACATCGAAGCGGCGGACTTCCTCCGCGATCGCATCTGGGAGTACTGCGCCGAGGTCGTCAGCCACGTGCGGCGGTTCCATCCGTCGGCGGTCTTCGAATGCCTCTGGCCGCTCGACGCCAACCAGGGTAAGCCCGCCCCGGATCCGGCCTTCCGTGCGCTGAACTTCCACGTGAATCTCCCCAACGAGTGGAAGACCTCGGCCTACGGAGTGAAGTACTTCCGCTCGGAAGGCTTCGACTATGACGTGTGGCAAAAGAATGCTGTCCAAATGCGCCAGACGCTCGAGTTCCCGATGAAACTCGGTCGCCCAGCATCGGAGTGCATGTATCTCGCCGGCATCTATGGTCCTCCCGACCCGCCGATGCGGGAGGCCTATGGCATGTGGCGCAACCGAGGGCTGTACTCACTGTGCTTCTGGGCCTTCGACCAATTCTGTCTGAACTCCCGGCCCGTGCCGCTGGAGGTCGCGTCGCAGGCCACGGCCACTCTCGCCACCTATCACCGCCCGCGTGCCGCCAGGTCGCCCGAGGCGCCCATCGCCGTCGCCTATGCGCCGGAGCCGAGCAGCCGGATGAACACCTTCCATCTCAACGCGAGGAGACTCAATGGCCAGTAAGTTCCCGTCCGCGATCGACGACGCAGCGAGCCTGTTCTCGCCAGCCGATGCATTCTCAACGAAGCCGCTGGAGACGATCACGACGATGCTGGTGCAAGCCAACGATTCGACAATCAGTGTCGAGTCCACTGGCGGGGGATTCGCGGACGAATACGGGATCCTCTCCATCGACGACGAGCTGATCGTCTACACGGCCAAGACCGCCGGGCAGTTCACCGGGTGCCAGCGCGGCGCATTCGGCACCGTCGCCGCGCAGCACACCGCCGGAGCCACGGTGCGCGCCAACATGGTCGCGGCCTACATCGAGGCCCTCCAGGAAGCGGTCATCGCCGTCGAGCAGGAACTCGGCACGGCTTCCAGCCGCAACTACGTCCGCAAGGACGGGGCCGTCACTATCACGGGGCTCAAGAGCTTCGTCGACGGAGCGGAACTCGGCTCCGGCAACAAGGCTGCGACGGGCCTGGTCCGGCTGCCGAACACCGGAGCTTTGAAATGGCGCAAGGCCGACAGCTCCGGAGACCTGGGCGTCGCCCTCAACGCCAATGACCATCTCGCCGCCGATGCCATCATCGACTTCGCGCCAGGGCAGACCTTTGGCGCGTTCTCGTATCCGGACGCTGGGTACGGAAACAAAGGCATCGTGCAGGTCGATGCCGCCGGCGGCTTGGCTGTCGAAGCGGGCCTGCTGTCGATGGCGCAGTCCGGGGTGTCGCCGGGCACCTATCCAAAAGTCACCGTCGACGCCAAGGGACGCGTGACCGCCGGCGCGAATCTGGCGGCGGCCGACCTGCCTGGCCACACCCATGCCGCCAGCGACATCATGAGCGGCGAGCTGCCGCACAAGGTCCAGAAGGACGGCACCGACGTCGGAACGCGCCGGGCGCTGAACCTCGTCCAAGGCACCCGTGTGTCGCTTGCGGCTGCCGACGACCCCGCAAACGACCGTGTCAGCGTGACCATCGGAGCGAGCCCACCGGACGCCGGCGAGATCACCAACGCCCTGGGCTACGTTCCTGCCAACCTGGCGGGCGAGCACTTCACCGGCTCTATCGACTGTGGTCCGCACCAGACGATCGGCGGCCGCCTGGAGAACATGGCGAAGCACTCGGAGGACTTCGCCGCGGCGACCTGGGACAAAAACGGCGGCTCGTGTTCCGCCACCGCGAACGCCATCATAGCGCCCGATGGGAACCAGACCGCTGACGTGGTCACCGCCGTAACCACCACGCCAGTCATCCAGCAGCAAATCGCCGGCCTGGCGGACGGCGGCACCTACACGTTCTACATCTGGGCGCGCGTCCCCTCCGGCACGCGCAAGATCTCGCTGGCCATCGTCAACAACGCCTACGCGACCTACCTAACCGGACCCACGCAGGTGACGTTGACAACCTCCTGGCAGCGATTCAAGATCACAAGTACGCTGGAGGCCGGCCAGGCCGGCCTCTGGATCGTCGTTCGCCAGCACGCCGCCAACGGCGACGACTGGACCACCGGCGACATCCACCTGTGGGGGGCCTGCGTCCAGCAAGGCAACGACCCACAAAAAGCCTACGCCCGAACCTGGGCATCCCAGGCGCCGCACGTCGCCTCCGGCATCGCCTCCGGCCCGACCGTGATCGCCGCCCCAAATACGACGACCTCACCTCTCAAAATCCACGGCCCCGGCTCCAACCTCGCCGACAGCGCCCTCCTCGAACTCACCGCCAATGGCGAACTCATCCTCGCCGGCGGCGTCGGCAACGGCTACCGCATGGCCGAGCTGATGAGCGCCACCAATCCAAGCGGTTGGGCCGGCGTACTCAAGGTAAAAACTCCGACCGGTGCCACTGTCGGGTACATCTTGCTCTACTCGAATCCTTGAGATTCCGAGGAATCCCGCCGGGTGGGTGGGACGGGCATCAGAATACCAGTACCTCGTCCGCTTCCTGCGTCCAGCAGGTCAGCTCCTCCGTCGAACTCCGATGCGCTCCGACCGCAAGTGCCTTGGGCTTAAGGCCGCGTGCGTCCATACAGGAGCCGCAGACGCCAACTTTGCCGCTTCCCGCATGCAGTACCCGTCCCCGCAGAATGCCGATTCGCACGAACGATCCGTGACCTCCGCGGCGATTCGCTGAGAGATGACCTCCGCCTGCGCGTGCGCGAACACACTAAGGCGATGCGCCCGCCGGCGAACGTGGTGAGAGCATCGCGAAGAGCGGCAGCACCATCGAGCGTGTAGAAAGTATGCGAAGCTGCGAGCCCTGCGATCGCGTCAGGGGCCAGATCGGCGCCCAGAGCTACGACCAATCCAGCGAGTCGAATCTCATGATGGTCATGAACTCGACCTCGCGGGGCCATCCAGACGCAACACACTCATGCCGTGGAATCCGGCGATCGCCTGGAAGTTTTCTTCGCACAGAAACAACTCGAATGCGTCCGCATTGGCCTCGGTGGTCCAACCACGCCAGACTCGCATGATCATTTCGAAACCTCTCCACTCACCAGCATCAACCTCTCGGGCAGGCTTTCTATAGCCCTCAGAAAGGGGGCTCTGTTTCCGGAAACGCGCGAAATCACCAATCCACCTTCAAGAGCCGACACCGCGTCTTGTGCGCGCTCCATCGCAAGAACGCGAGGAAGTCCGCACGAGTCCTCGGCGAACCGTGCGAACGAATCGATCCAGAACTCAAGCGCCGCCTTTGCCCGAGCCTGCACCGCCGGACTTTCCCGATTCAGAGTTAACGTGTCCAGCAGACAAGCCTTCTTCCCCGAACCGTAGAACTTCCGCAGCCTTTCCCCGGTTTTCCACAGACGTTCGGCCGGATCGCCCGGCTCGTTCAGAGGCGCCAAAAGGTCCGTAGCAAACTCGCCTGCCACCCGGTCCATCACCGCCGCTGCCATCTCTTCCTTCCCGCCGCGGAACCGATGGTAGAGGCTGGCTTTGACGAGGCCCGTCGCCTTCATGATGAGTGACAGGCTGGTCCCATCGTATCCGTGGTCGCGAAACAAGCCGGTCAGCGTGCTGAGCACCTCGTTCTCTGAGAACTTTTGAAGCCCCATGTCCCATTAGACGCCAATACTGGACCGATCGGTTCACGCCGCGGACTTTCGCGAAAGATTTTTGCAACCAAGCTGCCTGCGCGCCATCCAAGGCAGTGTAGACCGATCGGTCTACTCAAGAAAAAGGAGAAACACAAATGAAAGCAGCAATCGTGGTTCTGGCCGACCCGAAACCGGGGACGGAAGAAGCATTTGGCCGCGTCTTCAATGCCTTGTCGGCAGCCTATGACTATAAGCAGAAGGGCGACGACGTGACGATCCTCTTCAACGGGCCGGGCACTCGCTGGTCCGGCATTCTTACGAAGGCGGATCACCCTCTCAACGCTCTCTACAAGGCCGTGGAAGACAAAGTCGCCGGTGTTTCCTGTGGCTGCGCGGACGCCTTCGGGGCCGCGGGCGATGCGAAGGCAAGCGGCTTTGCGCTGCTCACGGACAATCCGATACCCGGGACTACGGGTCTGCCGAGCCTGCGCAATCTGACTGCACAGGGCTACTCGATCCTCACGTTCTGATCCATCGACGCGGACGGCTCCGATGAGCAGCGGGGCCGTCCGGGGAATGAAAGAAGTCCTGTATGACAAACGCACCTTTCCATAGCGGGGAATTGGCGGTTCAGGAGCGAGCGGGTGAGGCAGCCATCGCCCGGCGGAACGGCTCGGCCGTTTCGGGCAAAGTGATGGGCGGAGCACGCCTGTTTTTGACACAGCAGCCGATGATCGTGCTCTCCAGCTCGGACGAGCAATCAGCGATGTGGGCGTCGATAGTCTTTGGGCGGCCGGGCTTCCTGGCGTCTGCGGATGGAGCCTCCCTCGATATCGACCTGAACCGGGCCCTGGTCGATCCACGTGATCCCCTATGGGTCAACGCCGGACGCGAAATGCGTCTGGGCTCCCTCGTCATCGAGCTTGCCAGCCGTCGCCGCATCCGAATCAATGGTCCCGCCCGCGTTGAGGCGAACAACCACCTCAGGATTGACGTCGAAGAGAGTTACCCGGCGTGCCCAAAGTACATTACTCGCCGACACGTTCGAATCGCGTCTTTAGTAGCGCCGGTAGCCGATGGAGCGCGGCCGTCGGGCACCGGACTCTCCGCGGCGCCATTGGCCATGATCAGCAACGCGGACACCTTGTTTGTGGCCACCCGCAGTGACGAGGGCGGCTACGATGTGAGCCATCGCGGCGGCCTTCCGGGCTTCGTGAAAGTCACCGGACCGCTCACCATCCAATGGCCTGAATACCCGGGCAACAGCATGTTCAACACCCTGGGCAACCTGGTGCACAATCCTGAAGCCGGCCTGGCGATTCCGGATTTCGAGCGGGGCCGCATCCTCCAGTTGACGGGTAGTGCTGTCACGTTATGGGATCAGAGCGATCCCGCGAACGAGACCGGTGGCACCCGTCGATTTGTCGAGATGAGGATCGCGCGATGGCAGGAGCTTCCGCTCCCCTCTGACCTGAGCGCCGAGCTTCTCGACTACTCGCCATTCAACCCCCCGGTGGTGGCGCCATGAAGCTGACCATCTCCCGCGTTGACCTGCTCGCCGAGGATGTAAGAGCTTTCGAACTGCGGGACCCCGCCGGAGCCGCGCTGCCCGCCTTCGATTCCGGCGCACATATCGAACTACACCTCTCAGCCGGCCTCACACGCCGCTATTCGCTCACCTCGGACCCCGCCGATTTATCCCATTACGCAATCGCTGTACTTCATCACGCAGGCGGGCGAGGTTCGTCTCTCCTGCATGAACGTTTCAAGGCGGGGGACACGATCGAAGCGGAGGCGCCCCGGACGGAATTCGCGCTCGCGGACGCGCGGCATGGCATCTTGATTGCCGGGGGCATTGGTGTGACGCCGATCCTGTCACACGCCCGCGAATTAGCGCGCCGCGGCGCGTCGTTCGAGGTCCATTACGCCGCCCATAGCCGTGAGCGGATGGCTTTTCGCGATGCTGTGGAGGGCTATTCCGGCGGCCGCGCCTTCTACTACATCTCATCAGAGAGCGGGCGCATGGATGTTGCGGCAATACTGAAATCTTCACCAACGGAATCGCACATTTACGTCTGTGGCCCCCCAGGGCTTGTGGAGTCGGTCCGCGAGACGGCTGCTGGACTCGGGCTGAAGCCGGATCAGATCCACTTCGAAAGCTTCGGCGCCCTATGGATCGCCACCGATG
The DNA here is from genome assembly GCA_016213775.1 of Acidobacteriota bacterium. GTDB lineage: Bacteria > Acidobacteriota > Terriglobia > Bryobacterales > Bryobacteraceae > CADEFT01. Next base: position 50,769 of record JACQZR010000169.1, on the reverse strand, counting down.
AATCCGTTCACCTGGAACTCACGCATTCCGGCTTGACTCTGGACGTACCCGTCGGCCAGACCTTACTCGAAGCCATAGAAGCTGCGGGAGTCTGGGTTCCCTACGACTGCCGTCGCGGCGAATGCCACATGTGCTTGACGCAAGTGGTGGCGGGGCAACCGGTCCACCGCGACCACTGCCTCAGCCAGGCAGAGCGCGAAACCTCGATGACCCCCTGTGTTTCCTGGGCCCGCGGATCATTAGTTCTTGAACTCTAAAGGAGAATACACGTATGCCAGCATCCCGTCCTTCTGCATCGCTGCCACACACCGGCATCGCCACCTTCTGCAAAGCTCCCTATGTTTTCGACCCATCCTTAATTGATGCGGACATTGCGATTCTCGGCGTGCCGTTTGACGGCATGGCGTCGATGCGCCCCGGATGCCGCCAGGCTCCACGCGCCCTGCGCGACGCCTCAGCGCGGTTCGGGTGGCTGGGCGAACCCACGAACTCGAAAGGCTATTTCGATATCGCTACCGGGCGAACCTTCCTGGCTGAAAAGCGGATCGTCGATGCTGGCGACGTGGACGTTTCGCTGGACGAAGGAATCACCCGGGCGCGAACTACCGAGCATGCCCGGAAGATACTGGATACCGGCGCGGTTCTGGCCTCGATCGGCGGCGACCATTCCGTCAGCTTCCCTCTCATCTCGGCGTTTGAAAAACAAGGGCCGCTCACCATTGTCCTGTTCGACGCGCACCTTGACTACCGCGACCGCTTCCTCGGCCTGGAGTACACCAACAATAGTCCATTCCGCCGGGCAACGGAGCTGCCTTTTGTGAAGCGCATCGTGACCATCGGCGCCCGTGGAATCAAGAGCACCGACCTCGAATATCGTGAAAGCCTCAGCCGCGGGAATCTCGTCATCACCGCCGACGCCGTGTCGGATCGGGGTGCCGCGGCCATCGCTGCTGAGATTGGCGATCTGGGAAATTACTACGTCAGTCTGGACATCGACGGTCTTGACCCGTCCATCGCGCCCGGCACCGAGAGCCCGGAAGCCGACGGCCTCACGTTCCGTCAAGCCAGGACTCTTCTGCGCGCACTAGGAAAACAAGGCAAACTGGTTGGCGCGGATATAGTAGAGGTCAATCCCTACCTTGATCACGCCGAACTGACGCAGCACATCGCCGTCCAACTGCTGCTCGAAACGTTGGCGAGCCGAAGCTGACGATGCGCGGACTGGACTTCGTCCGGCAAACCGTTCTCCCGCACTTGGCTATTGGAGAACCTGTCTCTACTTCACGAACAATAGCCTGAACCTGATGACGCTGGGGGGGCGGCGGTCGGCCGCTTGGTGGATGACTCGATTGTGGTGCGCGAGTGGTACGAAGGGACAGGCTTCGGCGACCGAGTCTGGCCCGATGCCGAGATAAATCTATCGCCTTCGTTCGTTGTAGTTCAGTAAGAAGGAAGGGTCGTGAAGATTGTGCCGATCAACAGCGGCTCAGATAACTCCCCGGAGCGCCCGCCACTAGAAACGGTTCTCTTGGAGGAGATCAACTCCCTGTACGCCACGGCCATTCGTATGACCGGAAGGCGAGATCTTGCCGAGGATTTGGTACAGGAAACCGCGAGGAAGACTATGCAGGGTGCTTCGTCAATGCGAGACCAGCGCAATCCAAGGGCGTGGGTGTTCAAGATTCTAATCAACCTGATTCGCGATCACCTCCGCAGACAGAAGCTCTGGCACGAGGTGGACCTAAGCGCCTCGGAGTCGGACTATTCCCTTGCTCCCGATACAAGCTCGATGCACGATGTTCCGGCCGCTATAGCAAAGTTGAACCCTCCACTGCGGGCCATCGTCCTCCTCGTTCATTTCGAAGAGTTCACGATCTCCGAGGCGGCGGCAATTCTCAAGATCCCGCCAGGAACCGCTGCGTCGCGACTGGCGCGAGCCAATCGGGAACTGCGCGACTCGCTTGAAGCCTACCGTTCTCGATTCTCACGCGAGGGAGGTGGAGCATGAACTGCGCACACGCCAGGAAGCTTCTCTATCCAAACCCGGAACAGGCCGAAGTCACCATCGAACATTCAGAGGCGTTGGCGCATTTGCGCTCCTGTGACGACTGCCAGAGGCTGTTCGAAGCTCGCGCCTCGTGGGTAGGCGAACTCAAATCCCAGCTCTCACCCCTAGCCGCTCCAAGCCACCTGCGCCAAGCGGTCAATGAGATCACTCAACCTCGACGAGCCGGACTCCTGTCGCGAAGAGCGTTGCAGGTTGCCGCGGCGGCCGTGCTGCTTATTGCGATTGCGGTCGGTTGGCTGGCAAGCCGTACGAATTCCCAGGGATTCTTTCGGTCGATTTGCGAGGACCATGCGAAATACTTGACTGCGGAATCGCAGCTTCAATCGACCGATCCTTCGCAGATCGAGACCTGGTTCCGGGAGAAGACGGACTTCGGAGTCCGGGTTCCGGCACTGGAGACCACGAATCTGCTTGGGGCGCGGCTGTGCCTTCTTCGAGAGCGCAAAGCGGCGCTGATCTTTTATCGGAGGAGCGGCCGGCCAGTGTCGATGTTTCAGTTGAACGCCAAGGATGTGTCACTCGCTGGATTGGACCGTTCCGTCATTGATGGCGCTCCTTTCTGGCGGATGTCCTACAAGGGATACGCGCTGGCCGCTTTCGAGCAGCGCGGGGTCGTGTTCGTCCTGGTGTCCGACCTCCGCGAAACCGACCTGCTGCAGATGGCCTCGATGGCGCGAACCAGATCTGCCGGCTTTTAGAAAGAACCGGAGGAATCAATCGTTGGTCAGAGGATCCCTTAAGAATCCCTACGCGGTGGTCATCGGCGCGATGACCGTCATCCTGCTGGGTGGCGTTGCTCTCAGCCGCATCCCGACCGACATTCTCCCCACCTTTAAGACTCCCGCCGTGCAGATCTTGACCCTCTATCCGGGAATGCCGGCGGAAGTCATGGAGAAGGACATCACCACACGGCTCGAGCGTTGGACGGGGCAGGCCAACGGCGTAGCGCGTCAGGAGTCTCGCTCGATGACGGGCGTCAGTGTAGTCCGTGACTACTTCCGCCCTGACATCGATCCAAATACGGCTATGTCGCAGGTCTCGTCTCTCGCGATTTCCGATCTCTACTATCTTCCTCCCGGCACCATCCCGCCGATGGTGATGCCATTTGATCCGACGGCAACCTTACCATTGGCTCTCCTGAGCGTCAGCAGTCCGACCTTCGACGAAACCCGGCTCTACGATGTCGCATACTTCGACCTACGAAATCGGCTACAGGGTATCTCCGGAGTGATCGCGCCCGCTGTGTACGGCGGCCGCATCAGGCGAATTCTGGCCTACGTTGACCGGGACCAGCTTGAAAGCCGCCGGCTCTCGCCGATGGACGTGGTTCAGGCGCTTCAGTCCTACAACACGATGATCCCGACGGGCAACGCAAAAATCGGTGGCTTCGACTACCAGATCAACGCTAACGGCATGGTGCCGCACGTCTCCGACATGAACAACTTCACGGTCAAACTCGATGAGCGTGGCGCACCGGTCTTCATCCGCGACGTCGCCAAGGTGGAGGACTCGCACCAGATCCAGACGAACGTCGTTCACGTCGACGGGAAGCGGCAGGTGTACATCCCGATTTACCGGCAACCCGGCGCTAACACGATCGGGGTGGTCGAGGGCGTGAAAGCCGCCATCGCAGAAATCCTGACCCGGTTGCCCAGAGGCATCAATCTCGACGTCGTCTTCGATCAATCCATTTACGTGCGGAAGGCGATCCAAAGTTTACGCAACGAGGTCATTTTGGGGACGTTGCTTGCGGGCGTCATGATCCTGATCTTCATCGGCAGCTTTCGTTCTACAGCGGTGATTCTGCTGTCGATCCCCTTGTCCATGTTCGCTGCGGCTATCGGTCTCTACTTCACAAACAACAGCCTGAACCTGATGACGCTGGGAGGCATGGCGCTGGCGGTCGGCCGCCTGGTGGATGACTCGATTGTGGTTCTTGAGAATACGCACCGGCATCTTGCGATGGGCAAGGCGCCTGCTCAGGCGACGCAGGACGCCGCGGAAGAGGTACGGATGCCCATCCTGGTGGCGACCATCGTCACCGTGGTGGTTTTCGCACCCGTCATTTTCCTCAGCGGAATCGGGAAGTTTCTGTTCACTCCTTTGGCTCTGAGTGTCACCTTCGCGATGATTGCAAGCTACGTCGTGGCGCTCACTGTTGTCCCCGCCTACTGCGCACGCTTCCTAAGGCCCACCGAAGGCGAGACCGGACTCAGGTGGTTCGAGAGGACCTACGAGCGATTCCAGAATACCTACGGGCGTAGCCTGCAATGGGCGCTGGGCCACAAAAGGACTGCGCTGGCATTCACGGTAATCGTAGTTGGGGGATCCGCCGCGCTATATCCACTCATCGGCACGGAACTGTTTCCACAGGTGGACTCAGGCCAGTTCGGCATCCAGATGCGGGCCCCATCCGGGACGAGAATCGAGCGGACAGAGGCACACGTGACGGATGTCGAGCGCGTGATCCGGGAGATGATCCCGGCCTCGGATCTGCAAATGCTGATTTCGAACACCGGAGTGCTCTACGACTGGCCAGCAGCCTATACGCCCAACGCCGGCCCGATGGATTCCTATCTGATGGTCCAGCTTGGCGAGGTCCACTCAACGCCCACCACGGAGTACGTCCGGCGATTGCGCGAGCGGCTTCGAAAGGATTTTCCATTCCTCGAATTCTCCTTCGAAACGGGTGGGCTGATCCGATCCGCGATCACCTTGGGCCTTCCCACACCGATCAACATCCAGGTGGAGGGTAACCAGCTCGATGTAGCTCAAGGGATTGCCAGGCGCATTGCCGATGCGATTCACAACATTCCAGGACTTGCGGATGTGCGCGTTCACCAGCGTCTCGATTACCCGCAGCTTTCGCTCGAGATCGACAGGACGAAGGCAGGCCTGCTGGGAGTCAACGCGGTCGATACCGTCAAAAACATCGTGACGAGCCTCAACTCAAGTATCAACTTCAACCCTGCGTTTTGGATCGACGAACGGAATGGGAATCACTACTTCGTCGGCGCTCAGTACCGCGAGGAGGAAATCCGGTCGCTCGATACCCTGCTCGACGTACCTATCACGGGGCTGGCTCAGCCTCAGGCCGGCGCCGCCTCCGCGAATCTGTTCCGTTCGGCTCCAAAGACCGCCGACTTGAACGGCACGCGTCCCGTCCTGCTTCGGAACATCGCCAAGGTCCGCCGGACCTCGGTGCCGGCGGAAGTGAATCACCACAACATCACGCGTGTGATCGATGTGTACGCCGATCTCGATGGACGGGACGTGGGTTCGGTTTCCGCGGAGATAGAACAGCGGCTCGCGGGCGAGAAGTGGCCGGACGGGTATTTCGTGCGAATCCGCGGCGAAGTGGCCTCTATGCGCGAATCCTTCCAAGGCCTCGCGTTCGGGTTCCTGCTTGCCGTGGTCCTGATCTATTTCGTCATGGTGCCACTGTTCCGCAGTTTCCTTGACCCGCTGATTGTGATGCTCGCCGTGCCACTAGGTCTCGTCGGCGTGCTCTGGATGCTGTGGGCAACGGGGACAACGCTCAACATTCAGTCCTTCATGGGCACGATCTTCATGATCGGCATCGCGCAGTCGAACAGCACGCTTCTGGTCGAATTCGCCAATCGCCTGAGGGCGAACGGAATGGCGCCGCGCGAAGCGGTAGTGGAATCGTCCCGGACGCGCCTGCGGCCGATTCTGATGACCGCGGGGGCTGCTCTCATCGCTTTACTCCCGGCCGCCCTCAACGCGGGCGACCCGGCGGCGCCGCTGGCGCGCGCGGTGATCGGTGGGCTGGCCTCGTCCACAGTCCTGACGTTGGTGGTTGTGCCCCTCCTCTACCTGGAGTTCAAGAAGTGAAGAATCTGACCCTTGGCGTAGTGCTAATTGGCTGTCTGGTGAGCGGGGGCTGCTCTAGTGGTCCGAAAGGACAGGCTTCGGCGACCGGGAACGGCCAAGCCACGATAACGGTCGAGACGGCAAAGCCGGACCGGCGGGACCTCCAGGACCAGATTGAACTAGCCGCCACTGTTGTCCCCGATGAGCAAGTGACCGTCTACGCCCGCCTGTCCGGGTACCTCAAGTCGATCGACGTCGATATCGGAACAACTGTTCGGCGCGGACAAACGATCGCCGTGCTGGAGGCTCCCGAGATGGAGACCCAGTTGGAGGAGAAACGCGCAGCGCTGCTCAAGGCGCGCGCGCTCCACGAACAGGCCAGCGTTGCGGTAGACCAGATGCGCGCCGAGGCGGAGTTCGCCGAGATCAACCACCGGCGACTGAAGTCGGTTCACGACCGTGATGCCGCCTGATTCCGCAGCAGGACGTCGATCAGGCCCGCGCGGCGTTCAGCGTTGCCACTAGCAAGCGGGAGGCCGCCAAGGCGCACGTGAAGGTATCGGAAGCGGCAGCCGCCGCGGCGCAGGCGGAGCTTTCGACGCTGGAAACGATGATGAAGTACGCCAGCATCGGGGCGCCCATCAGCGGCGTTGTGACCGAGCGGTTCGTGGACCCAGGGGACCTGATACAAACTGCCGCGGCGTCACGCACACAGTCGGCCCCCATCGTGTCCGTCGCTCGCGTGGATCGGGTCCGCGTGGTTGTGGACGTGCCAGAAGTCGCGGCCGCCCAGGTGAGGGTGGGGACCCCAGCATCCGTGCGGATCGAGGGGCTTTCCGGCGAACCCATCTCCGCGCGAGTGACTCGCGTGGCCCGAGTTCTCCATCCGGCAAGCCGGACGATGCGCACCGAAATCGACCTGCCGAATCGAAGTGATCTCCTGCGCCCGGGCGCCTCGGCGAAGGTTTCACTCACTGTTCGAAGCTTCCGAGGGGCGCTTACCGTCCCTGTCGCCGCGCTCCGCACCGAGGGGCCGGAGCGGGTGATCTACCGCGTCGAAGGCCGAGTCGCCCGGCGTGTGGTTGTTGAGACCGGCCTTCAGTCCCCAGAGTGGATACAGGTCGCAGAGGGTCTCAGTGGCAATGAAGAGGTGGCCGTCCGATCCTCCGGCGCTTTGAAAGACGGTGCGCTCGTGAGGTCCGGCAAATGAAGGCGGCCCTCATCGCGGTGACAATATCTTGCTTCGGACTGCGGGCTGAGACTCCGATTACACTTGCCGAAGTTCGCGAGATGGCGGTCACGCGGAATCCATCCATCGAGACCGCCCGCCGCAGGCTGGCCGAGGCAGACGCGAGAATCCGGCAGGCCAAAGCCGATTACCAGCCCCAGTTCGGGTTCAGCGGGCTGGCGAAAGCGGGCCTGACCGGCGTGATGAACATTGTCAACCCATTCGGCTTGGCCAACTCTCCCGCGATTCGCAACGTTGCTGCTGGTTTCTACGGCCGATATGACGTGCTCGACTTCGGACGCCGTGAACACAAACTGGCCTTCGAGCGAAAACGAAGGGAGGTATTGGAAGCCGATCTCGCTGCTGCGCAGGCGACGGTGCTGGGCGACGCCGAGAGGGCGTATTTCGAACTGCTTCGCGCGCGCCGAATGCGCGAAGTGGCCGATTCAATCGTGGCAAGCCAGGAATCCGTCGTTCGCCAGGCAACGGCGTTCTACGAAGCCCAGATCCGATCGCGCGTGGATCTCGACCTGGCCCGGGCCGCCCTCGGCAGAGCCCAGATCGAACAGCTTGCAGCACGAAACCAGGTGCAGGTTGCGAACTCGGAACTCGGCCGTTTGTTGAGTTCCGCACAAGATGCCGACTACGTGCCGAAGGAGGCAGGTACGACTCTCGCCGAGATGCAATCCCTTCCTGCGCTTATTCAGGAGGCGTTAGCCAATCGTCCGGAGTTGCTCTCGATCCAAGCCGAACTTGGAGCAGCGGCGGAGCGGGTGGCAGCGGCGAAGAGCGAGAAAAAGCCTGCGTTTTCATTTGGTGGAGCCGGTGGATACGCCAGGCTGCCCAAGGAATTGGCGGGTCAACTGGCGGCCATCGGATTAGGACTGAACTTCCCCGTGTATTCCGGCGGTCGGCTGGAGGGCATGATCCAGGAGGCCGAGGCGACACTCTCAGTTCTTGAGAGCCGGAAGAAGGAACTGGAGCAGAGGATAGAGTCCGAGGTTAGGCAAGCGTACGCCAGGCGAGAGGCAGCCCGCGCGTCTATCGCCGCCTATGGCATCCAGGCTGATGCGGCCCGCAACGCATCGCGGCTTGCTCAAGCGCGTTACAGGGAGAGGCTCGGTAGCGCCGTCGAGGTGAACGCTGCTCAAGCCGAACTGGTAAGGGCTGCCGCCGGAGAAGCAACGGCTGTTCTTGAAGAGAAGATTGCACATAGCGCACTTCATTTCGCGTTGGGCAGGTAAGACTCGGTCCTGCAATCTGCTGGGGAACTGCGTGTGTCACCGCTGCATGGGTGCGTCTACATGCACAATGCCCCAATTGAGGCTATCCGGAATTAGTGGACAGCAGCCGCACCATGTCATCCAGATCGACTGGTATTACGTAGACGTTCCGCTGCGCAGAATCGAGGGCGGTGCGCCAAAGCTCTTGGCCCGCGGCGGCAACGGCAATGATGACGGCAGGTCGGGCAGCGGCTCTTTCAAGTTCCTCGAATACTACCTGCCAGTTCGGGAATGGTAGGCAACGGGAACTCGTTGTGATGAGTGCGGGCTCATGGGACCGGAGCCTGCTCAGGGCCGATTCGATCGAGCATTCCATGTACGCTGCCCGGTCACCATCATCGCGAGACTCATCAAGGCGAAAGGCCGCATCAGTCCCCACCGGGCTCACAATCATCAGCACTGATCCACGAAGGGGCGTTACGCCATTCATAGAGGTCCTCGAAAGATTGAGGCGCGGGTTTACGACCGACGTGGCAACTCGAAGAACGGCGATACATCGCCATGCTCCGCAGAATGGGCGTCCCCGCCGGATTGTCGCAGGACGATCGCTTCTGCCCGCAGCCAGTCCTCCTCGGGTGAGCCGTCCTGACCGCCCCGGATCTCCCAGTATGAATAAGCCAGGCAGGCAATCTCGTCTTGAACATTGGAAGCTGAGCCAGCGGCCTGAAGGCCTTGAGCGCCAGCCTGCGTTCCGTTGTTTTGGGCATTATCACCGCATTGTTCAGGGGTGTTGATCTCTGACATCTTCAGGGTCTCGCTTTCGCCGTTGTTCGTCGGCACTCTTATGTACGTCATCCACCAGCTGACAGATGGTGCTGATTCCCGCGCCAACCACATGGATATCTTCGCTCTAGCATTCGGCCTGGTAACGGGGAGTTCCGATCCAATTGCGGTGGCCTTTCCGGCAGATATTCAGTTTGCTGACGCAACGATGAGAGGTTCGACCGGGAAGCCGGCACTTCGCCACGCTTCAAATCCGCCGGCAAGCGGTCGAACGCGTACAATACCACGGTTCCGCAGTTGCAGAGCAACATGAGCGCTGGTTGCTTCACTCGGGCAACTGCAGTAGAGAACGACTTCACGATCTCGCGGGATGTCCTGATGACGCGCCGCGAAATCCTCCGGCGCGATCTGAATTGCACCCGGTACCCTCTCTGTTGAAATCGCAAGATCGAGTCGGTGCCGCAGGTCGACGATTACCATCGGCGGGCCTTCTTCTATGCTGCGCATCAATTCCTCAGGGGTGATGCGATCCATCCGAAGCATGCGCAAGAATCTGCGTCGTGCGATGAACTTGTGAGTGACGTAGGCTACCAGGCCGAGACCTAACAATAGAAACAGCCCAGCTCCAAGCCTTGCACCGTAGAGCGCGACCTGCTCCAGCTGCGCCCGGAACAGGTATCCCAATGCGACCGAGGAACCGGCCCAAAGAAACGAGCCGAGCCCATCCCAGAGCAGGAACTTCAGGAAAGGCATCTTCACGATCGCGGCGAGTGGCGGGGCGGCAGTCCCAAGGCCCGGTAGGAATTTGGAGAGTAGGAGCAGTCTGGCGCCGTGCTGCTCGAAAGAGTCTTGCGCCTGTCGGACACAGGAGTCGGGTTCAAGGGAGATTCGACAAACTAGATTGAGCACCGACCTGCCGCGAAATCGTCCGAGACCGAACCAGAGCGCGTCGCCAACCACGGATGCGAGTACCGCTAAGCCGATTAACAGCCAAACGGACAATTCGCCGCCCGCCGCGAGCGCTCCAGCCGCCATGAGCAGCGGGAGCGACGGCAGGGGGAGGCCCGCTTGATCCGCAAGCACATAGGCAAATACAACCACATATCCGTGCCTGGCCAGGAAGGCGAGCATCTCATTCATGGATGGTCTTCTCGGCGGGGTTCATTCCGGTTGATCGTTCGCGATCGGGGGTAGCATCGACCGCCAGGGGTTGATTGAGTGCTGGCAAGGCTCGATTCTCGCCTCGAAGACGGAACACCCAACGAATCAGGCGGGCCATCGCTGGAGTGAACTTCGTGGTCACGAACAGGTCGGCGGCGCGCCGGTTACCCATGCCAAAGGTTGGATAGGGGTGAATCGTGGATGAAACCTTGTCGAGCCGGATCCCATTCTTCATGGCTACGGCATACTCGCCGATCAACTCGCCGGCGTGCGCCCCAAGAATGGTCACGCCAAGGATCCGGCCCCATCGATTGGCCAGGACCTTGATGAGGCCTGTGGTCTCCGAATCTGTGATGGCGCGGTCCAGTTGCGAGTACGGGAAGCGGAAGACGGAATACCGCACACCGTCGCGACGTAGATCGTCTTCATTCCTGCCAACGTGGGCCAGTTCGGGATCGCTGAAGGTTGTCCACGGTACGTGTCTCTCGTCGATGCTGGAGGGGAAGCGGAGAAGCGCGTTCGTCACGGCAATCTTCGCCATGTGCTCGGCCATGTGTGTGAACAGGTACCGTCCTGCAACATCGCCCGCGGCGTAGACATGCCTGGCTGAACTTCGACACCGGCTATCGACCACGACGCCCTTGTTGTTGAACTGGACGCCCGCAGCCGGAAGATTTAGCGAGCCGACATTCGGGGTTCGCCCCACAGCTACCAGGACGGCATCAGCGCTGAGCCTCTCTCCGTCCGTGGAGATGGCCGCACCACGATCGAACGCTTTGATCTCGGTGTTGAGTAAAATCCGAATCCCTTCACCTCGCAGGTGTTCCAAGAGAAGCGTTGAGAGTTCGGCGTCGTCCCGAGGAAGAATCCGGCCTGAAGATGTCACCACTGTCACGTCGGAACCGAGGCGATGGAACGCCTGGGCCATTTCAACGCCGATGGGTCCCGCACCGATGACGAGCAGGCGCTTGGGAAGCTGGTCCAGATCAAAGATCGTCTCGTTGGTCAGCAGCTTCACGTCCTGAGATCCCGGAATCTCGAGACGGCGTGGTGCCGTTCCAGTCGCAATCACGAAGCGCTTGGCGCTAAGATGCTGCGCGGAGCCACCGTTGCTGACTTCGACCGTATGCGGCGAAATGAACCGGGCCTGGCCCATGATGACCTCCACGCCAAGCTTCTCGAAGTGCGGCGGGGCATCCGCATCCTCGTAAACATGCTGACGAATGGCTTTCACCCGCGCCATCACCCGTCCCAAGTCATGCTCGTTCGGAGTCGCCGTCAGGCCGTAGCGAGAAGCGTGGCGCAGTTCGTGGGCGATTTTGGCCGCCTTCAGTAGGCTTTTGCTCGGCACGCAACCGTGCCACGTGCAGTCACCGCCCAACAGGTTCGCTTCGATCAAGACGGTCTTCGCGCCCAAGACGGCGGACATGCCGGCGGCGGTCAGGCCCGCGGCGCCGCCGCCAATGACCAGCATGTCGTATGTGTAACTCATGCTCCGCTCACGTTTCGTGCCTTGGCTCGACGCCGGCCCAGCCACCAGAAGGAGCCGCCGATCAGGACTCCGATAGCGCCCACTATCGCCCACCGCACGGTTGGATTGTGGATCGCCAGATCCCAGTAGAGATTCCATCGGGAGTAGCCCCCTCCCAGCGTCGAAGCGTCATTGAGCCCCCAGCCGTAGTCCTTGAACTCGATCCTGGCTCCTGGGCTGAGAAGAAAGGTTCCCCGTCCATCGGGCGCGTGACGAGCGAGAAATGAACTGAGGCCCTTGGCTGACCCGAAATCCTCCCCGTACCATTTGAAGATCGGGCTCACCGAGGCAAGGCCCCGATCTGGCAAGAACTCGTTCAGTTGGGAATTCGCCAGCCAGGCACGGGTGTTGTCGTCGAGTTGGACTTCCAGTCGTTCGGCGACATATGCCTCGCGGCGTAGCGCCGGGCAACTTCTGGCCGCACACACGAGGGCCGCGTGAATACGCGGGTCTTTTATTGCGCGCAGTTCACTCTCCACCTGGTCCAGCGAAACGGTGCGGCCGTCGACGGCGTGGCGCTGTGCCTTGAACGGGTTGGGCGTCTTCATGATGCTCTCGACGGGATAGTTGGTAACAATCCACCGGACGGTGAGGGCGTTGTAGGCATTGATCAACGCCGCCTTGCGCGTATTGACTTCGATCCCGGCGGGCCAGGGTGCGGCAACTTCACGAAGGAAGCCGTCGAGATCGCCGAGCCCGTGCTGCTTTAGTCCGCCGTAGTCGACGCGAGCCTCGGCGTTGACGTATTTCTTCAGCACGGCTTCCCACTTCGATGGATCGGGGCCAGTTCCCGGAGCCGCCATCAGCACGTGGGCAGATGCCAAGACACAAGCGAACTGTGCAAGAGATTTCATAGTCAAGAGTGAGTGTTCTTGGGCCGCAAAGTCTTACACGGAACCACGACGAATCGGCCCATACAGTTTCCCCAGGCATTCTGCCGGAATTCCCAGCCAGAAGAGCAGCTGCAGGCTGGACCACCAGAGGCAAGTCAGGCAGAAGCCTTTCTGCTCGAATCTCCTGGACGACGTTCTGACCGTTGCCGGGAGCGAAACGAAATCGCCAACCGACTTGATCCTCTGGATGAGATCGGAATCTTCAAAGACCGGGTAGGGTTTAAAACCGCCAACAGCAAAATAGACGGACCGCCTCACGAAGATGGTCGAATCACCGTAATAGGAACCCAGCCGCTTCATGAGAGGCTGGAGCGCGTTGAGCACTCGCGCTCCAAACGAGTGTCCGTCGAAGACGAGAGAAAAGTTGCCGCCCGCAGTTGAGTCATGACCGAGAGCCCGGAGCATCTGGGTTGTGCAGTCGGCGCTCGGCGTCGTGTCGGCGTGAACGAACCATAGGACCTCCCCTTGGGCGGCCAAGGCGCCTTCGTGCATCTGCCTGCCCCTACCTCGCGCGGATTGGATTACCCTGACGCCCATGCCCTGCGCGATCGGAACGGTACGATCGCAGCTACCCCCGTCGACCACGATCACTTCGATGGTGTCAGGCAAAGATCGAACGGCTTCGATCGTATTCGCGATCTCGGATTCCTCGTTCAGTGCGGGGATGATGGCTGAGATCATTCAATCGACTCTATACAGGAACGAGCGGTTGGGTTGCGCGAACTGGTACGGCAATGTGGTGTCCAGGTGCCTCACCGGCTTGTCCCCAAGGCCACGCCCGCTCTGTCCTCTCCCTGTGATGAGCGGGGCGAGAATCGAATCACGCACGATTCACCGGCTCGCAACAGGAGCAAGAGAGCGAAGCCGAAGGCGGTATGGGCTGTGAGTACGGTGGCCGCAAACTGCCAGCCGAACTCGATGCCAAACGGCCCACCCCCGAGGCTCTGTACGACTGGACTCGCGAGGAATCCAGCACCAACCAACAGCCCATAGGCGACAGCCCACGTCGTCGATCGCCGGACCAGGCCGATCTGCAGAAGTGCCGCGAAGATGATTCCGAAGCTCGCTCCGTTCCAGGCATGGTACGCATAACCCGCGATCGATGATGCCGTGGACGGGCCCTGAGCAAACTGATCAAGTAACAGGACACCCATCAGTTCCGGGAGATTGCCAGGCATGAAGCCCAAACGGAATCCGGGATAGCGAACGGCTTCGAGCGCCATCGTAGCAAGCGCTCCAGCCATCGCACCGGAAAGAATGACCTGAGCAGCCGTCGCGTCCCCCTTCCAGCGGCTCCAGGCCGCGATTCCCAACAAGGCCAGCAGAGCGGGCAGGATCGCGTAGAGCGCGAGATCATGGAGCGAGGCATAGCCGAGCTGCGCTACTGGGAAAGCGTTCGGCGCAACCGACGCCAGGGCGAGGACCGGCAGCAACGAGAATGCACGATTCCATTGGATGTCAGGCATTGGGATCTCCTCTCAGGATGGGAATGGGCGCCGTGGCGATTCGCCAGGCGCCCACGATCTTGTCTGTTACTGCGCCGCCATTTGGGCCAACCCGCCGATCTTCTCGTCGAGCATCTTGGCAACCATGCCAATCTTCTCGTTCTGGAACTGTCCCAGCACAGTAGAGGGCTTGTCGTATTCAACGAACGTTTTGCCGTTGGCATCGCTGTAGACGGAAAGCCGCAGAGGAACGTACAGGCCGACAGCGTGATCCTGTTCGAAGAGCTGCTTGCCGACGTTCGGATTGCCGATCAGGAAGAGTGTTGCCTTGAGTTGCAGGCCGGTCATGGAAAGCATTTTGCCCTGATCCACCTCGGCCATCACCATCATGCCGTTCTTGGCGACAAGGTTCTTGACGGCCTTGGTTACGTCGTCGAACGACTTGCCGGATTCCACGGCAACGCGCCCGCCCTGGAAGGCGTTTTCAGAGGCGGAAGCAGGAGTTGCGATAAAGGAGGCCGCGGCGAGCGCGACTCCGAGGGTCAGTTTCGAGAGGGACTGATTGAGCTTCATGGGAAATTGTTTCCTTGTTCTTGCGATTTCTTCTGGGTTCTAGGACTGCCGGTCTTTCCGGCTTCCGAAGTGTGAGTGCACAAAGGCGGCTGTTCCTTACACCTGGCGCAAAGAAGTTTTCCGACTCAGACGACGTCTTCAACTGCAAGACAGCAAATCGCGTGGGTCAAGGTCGATGCGTCAGCCGACCGGAGTCTACTCGAGTTCCACGCCGAGCCCAGAGGCCATTCGATTGACGAAGTTGAAGTAGGAAGTGATCGCAGCCGCATCGTGTATGGCTTGGTCGGAGAAGCCAGCTTCGCGAAGTGCCGCCACGTCCTGATCAGACACCCGCGAGGGTGTCTGGGTCAGCTTTGCTGCATACTGAACAAGCCCGGCTCTCCTGGCGTCCAGCGGGGCAGAGCTTGGATCCCGCACCAGCGCATCGATCAGTTCGCCGGTTTCACCTGTCCTACGGAGAGCCTCCCCGTGATGTTCGATTCAATAGTGGCAGCGGTTCAACGCGGACACGGCGACCGCAATCGTTTCCCGCTCACGCCGGGTCAGGTCAGACTGACCGAACATCAGACTCCGATAGAGCTGAAGGTGAGCCTTCAGAACATCCGGCCGCAAGCTGTGGATCTGAAGAATGTTAGCGACTTCACCGCGAGTTCCTCGCACCGTCGCGAATGCCTCACGCAGCGGCTCACCGCCCCCGCTCTCGTCGATCATCTTGATCCAGGCCATATGACCTTCACGCTAGCATCCTTTGTCCCGAGGTGGAACAGAAGAACGAGGCAGCGCCAACGCACTCTCGCCCCCCTGTGCAGATCATCGCCGACTTGTCAGAATAGGACTGGTCCTGCACACCAATGAAGCAAGCGGAGCTTTCCGAATCCGATGCCCTCGCTCGGCTAAAGAATCGCGATCCAGAGGTTCTCGCCGACCTTGTAAACGAACACAGCCGACCGCTCTACCGAGCGGCCAGAGGCATGGGGTTCAAAGAAGACGAAGCAGAAGACATGGTGCAGGACGTCTTCATCACATTTCTCGCCTCGATCGACCGCTTCGAAGGCCGCTCCCAGTTGCGGACTTGGCTTTTCGGCATCCTTCATCACAAGAGCATGGAGCGCCGCAGAAAGCGCGTCCGAGAGGATCAGCACGATACTATTGACGAAATCTTCGAATCGAAGTTCGATGGCTCGGGCAGTTGGGCATCCCCCCCTCAGGATCTTGTTCGGCTCATGGAATCGAAGCAGATTGGGGAGGCAATCGCTCACTGTATGGAGGGTCTCCCACCACTGCAGAGATCCGTCTTCGTTCTCCGGGAGATGGAAGGGTTGGACGGCGACGCGGTCTGTAAGATTCTCGAAGTATCTGTCACCAACATGGGGGTACTCATGTTTCGGGCGAGAAACCGTCTGCGCGAGTGCCTGGAAGGCCGAGGATGGGGGAAAACCCAATGATCACGTGCAAACAAGTCTCGACGCTGGCGACATCCGGGGAACTGGAGCGGCAGAGTGCCTGGACACGATTGGAGATTCGCTTCCATCTGTGGATGTGCAAGCACTGCTCCCGTCTGGTGCGGCAGATGCGGCAGATGCGGGAAGCGGGCCGGCGTCTCCGCTCCACCTTCGAATCCGAGAGCCCTGCCGGCGGCGATTCGGGTCTTGAAGTGCGCGTCTTGGCGAAGCTGCGAAACCCTCCAACCGGAAACGACGAGCAGACGCATTGATCTTGGCGGCCTCAATGCCGAATTCCTCTCCGGTTATCGCCGCGATCATCCCTGCACTGAACGAAGGCGACTCGATCGCCTATGTGGTTCGATCTCTCAGGCAAGCCGGCATCCCCTATGTTCGAGTGGTCGACAACGGCAGCACAGATGACACCGCCACCATCGCACGGGAAGCCGGCGCGGACGCACTCGCTGAGCCTCGACGAGGCTATGGCGCAGCTTGTTGGAGAGGGCTGCAGGGGCTACCAACAGAAGTGGACTGGATTCTGTTTTGCGACGCTGACGGAAGCGATGACTTCAGCCGCTTGCCGGACTTCCTTAGATACGCGCTGAATCACGATTTCGTGTTGGGCGCCCGGCAAAGTCCACAAAAGGGCCCGACGGGCGTCAGCCTTGCTCAGCGGATCGGAAATGTCATTGCAACCACGAGCATCGCCTGGGGGTGGGGATACCGATACCAGGACATGGGGCCATTCCGATTGATCCGCCGAAGCGCCCTCGAGAGGATTCGAATGGAGGACCGCACGTGGGGGTGGACGCTCGAAATGCAGGTTCGCGCGGTGGAGGAGCGGCTGCGAGTCGTTGAGATCCCCGTACAATCCTTGCCTCGGCGCGGCGGGCGTTCCAAGATCGGCGGATCGCTGATCGGCGGCATCCGCGCAGGCCTGCGAATTGTCCGGGTGCTGGTAATGCTTTACATGAGCCGGGGTTCCAGATCATCCGAGCGGCACTCAGGCGGCAGCGTCCCGGGATAGCGCCTGGATGATGGGACATCCATCTTTGGACTCCTCGACGTCGCATCGCTGGATGAGATCCCCCAAAACGTTCCGCATGGCGCTCAGCGCCCTCACCTTCTCATCGATGAGTTCCAGTTTGTGCGCAGCGAGGGTCCTCGTTTCGGCGCACGCGCAGGCTTTCTCGAAACGTAGCAGCTCGGAGCTTTCTTCCAACGTGAAGCCGAGCGCTTGCGCGCGCTTGATAAATCGAAGCCGGTCCACGGTTTCTGGCCCATACTGCCGGTAGCCCGCGCTCGGCTTCTTCGGTTCCTGAAGCAGCCCACGCCGTTGATAGTAGCGAACCGTCTCTACGTTGACGCCCGCCAGTTCGGCCACCCGGCCTATGGTTAGTGTCTTCTTCACGAAGAATTCTCTTGACTCCGTACTCTAGTACGGAGTCTACACTGAAGTCAAGCTAGAGCACAAGGCAGATGCATACATGGCTAAAGCGTTGATCGATGGACAGAAACCTGCAACGGCCTCGGGTCGCAAAGGCCGGATGGGTCTCTTTGTGGGGGCCCTCGCGGCCATCGTCGCATCGACTTGCTGTCTCGGTCCGCTCGTGCTGGTGTTGCTTGGAGTCAGCGGGGCCTGGATCGGCAATCTGACCCTGCTCGAACCCTTTCGCCCCCTCTTTATCGGCGCAGCCCTGATTGCGCTCTTTTTTGCACACCGGCACATTTTCCGGCCAGCGAAGGCCTGCCAGCCGGGAGAGGTCTGCGCCATTCCCCAGGTCCAGAAGACGTACAGATTCCTGTTCTTGGTTGTGGCGGCGCTCGTGCTTATCGCGATCGCCTTCCCCTACCTTCTACCGCTGTTCTACTAAATTGGAGGTCCTACAATGAAAATCCTGTCACTCGTGGCAGTCATCGCTCTTGGAGCGATTTCGGCCGCGCCTGCTCTGGCAGAGACGAAAACGGTCAGACTATCCGTGCCCGGCATGACCTGCGCGGCTTGCCCGATCACCGTGAAGACGGCGCTCGCCAAGGTGCAGGGCGTCGAGAAGGCTGAAGTCAGCTTCGAGAAGAAGGAGGCCATTGTGGTCTACGATGACGCAAAGGCGAACGTCGAGAAGCTGAAGGATGCCATCAAGAATGCCGGCTATCCCGCTACCGAGAAGCGGTGAGTTTACGGGCGTTCCGATCGGCAAGAACTCGAAGCGGAGGAATCCATGGCGCACGATTGCTGTGTAGTTGAGCCCAACAAAGAGCTTGCATCGAGTCCGGATCATGGGCAGACCAAGCCGGACATTCTGATCATTGGCGCGGGATCGGCCGCTTTTTCCGCTGCCATCACGGCGGCGGAGGCTGGCGCACGGGTCGTGATGGCTGGCGAAGGGACGATCGGCGGAACTTGTGTAAACGTGGGCTGCGTGCCATCAAAAACGCTGATTCGCGCCATGCAGGCCGTCTATGACGGAAAGGAGGCAGGCCGGTTCGATGGAATCAAGGGGTTCTCGACGATCTCCAATTGGGGGGATGTCGTGAAACAGAAGCAGGCTCTTGTCGATGCCCTCCGCAAAACCAAATATCAGGACCTGCTTACCCAGTATCCGAACATCGCCTATGTGCAAGCCAGAGCGCAATTTACCGGCGAAGGTACGGAAGTGGAGGTCAACGGCGTACTCTATCACCCGAAGAAGATCATCCTGGCTACCGGGTCCTCCTCCACGCGGCCGCCGATCAACGGCATTCAAAGCGTGGCCTTGCTTGACAGTACAACCGCTCTCGCTCTGGAGAAGCTGCCGGAATCGCTGCTTGTCATCGGTGGCGGCATCATTGGTGTCGAATTGGGCCAAATGTTTGCGCGGGCGGGCGTCAAAGTCACCATATGCTGCCGAAGCCGCCTGCTACCTGAATCCGAACACGAAGTGAGCGAGGCGCTTGCAGAGTATATCAGCCGGGAAGGCGTCACAGTCTGGCAAGGCGTCAGCTACCAAACAATTGAGAATGCCAATCGAGGCGTCGCGCTTACCTGCCAGACTCCGGAAGGGGAGAAAATCATCCGCGCTGAACAGGTCCTGGTTGCTACTGGCCGCAGGGCCAATACCGCGAGTCTTCGCCTGGAGAAAGCCGGCATCGCGCTGCAACGCAACGGTAGCATCATCATCAACGCACAGATGCAAACCAGCCACCCTGATGTCTACGCCGTTGGAGACGTGACTGGACAGGACATGTTTGTCTACATGGCCGCTTACGGCGGCAAACTCGCCGCCAGGAACGCGCTGACTGGCAACACCCAAGCCTACAGCAACGTGGCCATGCCTTCGGTCGTGTTTACCGACCCTCAAGTCGCAGCCGCCGGACTGACCGAAGCGGCCGCGAAGGCCGCGGGCTACGATGTCATGACGAGCCTCATTACGCTCGACAATGTCCCCAGATTCATCGCCAGCCGCGATACGCGCGGTCTCATCAAGTTGGTGGCGGAACGCAGGAACGATTTGCTGTTAGGGGGCACAATCCTTGCGCCCGAAGCCGGCGACAGCATCCAGACTGTCGTCATGGCCCTCAAGGCGGGCCTGACAACCTACCAACTCGCGGACACCATCTTTCCGTATCTGGCGGCCGTCGAAGGCGTGAAACTAGCTGCCCAAGCCTTTCACCGGGACGTGAAAAAGCTATCTTGCTGCGCGGGTTGACCTTGGTTTGCGATTCCGCGATTCGGCCGGCTGCCTCCCTGGTAGAAGGTGTCGAGCCACGAAGTCAGGTGGAGTCCCGCGCACCCCATCGTTGTGAGCCGGATAAGATCCCCAGGCTCGTCGACGTCAAACCAATCCTCGCCGGTTTCGACAGAGAGGCCGATCCTTTGCAGGGCCACACGCGTATCGGCAAGGGTGTGGGCCGTCGACCAGCGTATGCCGTCGAACATCTCTGGCGTGACACGTCTCGCGGAGATGCCATAGAATCCGCCGTCCTCGGTTGGCCCCAGTTTGACATCGGCTGTGGATTCGAGCAGGCCGGTCACATGAGCCGCGGGCAAACCCGGTGAATCGCTGCCAAGAATGAGCACTCTTGCGTGTCCTTCTCCAAGCGCCCGAGCCATAGTCACCCAAAGCCGTTGGCCGAGCCCTCCATCTGGCTGCAGCCGCCGTGGGAATGGGAACACCGCCCAATCATTCGTGGGAAGATCGGTGTGCAGCTCAATGTCGGCGATGTGCCGGAGTCGCTGCAGCGTCTCCAGGGTATCCAACACCATGGCTCTGTGAAGTTCCACTGTCTGGTCTGGCGAAAGCAGCGGCAGCAGTCTTGTCTTGACTCGCCCCGCCGCCGGCGCCTTGGCAAACAGAATAATCAGCGGACGTTTGGGCACATTCGGCTCTCTCATCGAAATCGCACGAGCCCAAGTCACTCGACAGGCTCCGGGCCCTTCTTCAGCTTAGCCTGAAAGCCGTGCTCGCTATCTTGCGTCTTGTTGACAGTCTCGACCAGGACTAGGGCCGCAACCTCCCCCTTGCGCGCGATCACCTCTACCTCGCTGGCCCGGAGGTCCGCGTAGACCTCGAGCACCCCTTTCACTTTGAGCAATGCCTCCTCGACCGAGTGGCGGCACTCCTCTCAAACCAGGCGGTGGACCTCGAGGACAAATCGCTCCTTCTTCTCAGCGGCGATTGCGGTGGAGACCACTACGGCCGCAGACACCAGTCGTAAGAATCGAGTTCTCGTCATGCTGCAACGGCCCTCCTCAGGCCCTTCTCCGTATTCGGCTGGAACAGCATTCAGGTAACGACGCAATCAGTTCGTGATCCGTCTGAATCGTCTCGTCGCGGACCGCCGCGCCGTCGCGTCCGGTGATCCCAAAGCAGGCCGGCGATGAAAGGCCCCCAAAGCAGCACCTTCTCCCACCAGGACTGATGCCAAATTCCTCCTGGCTGCCCGGCCGTGTGATGAAGCCAGAAATACACGAACGCGGAGAGACTGAGAGCGATGGAGCCTCGGCTTCGCTCCTCCAGCAGGAGTGGCATGATCCAAGTTCCGTACCATGCGTGGAACATGGGCGTTGTCAGGAGCGCCGCCGACATCACTGAATGGCCGGCCCGCTGAATGGAGTTTTGCCGCCAGAGCAGCACAACCGAGAGAAGCCCGAAAATCGCGAGGTAACTGGAGTTCTTGTTGAGCAAATGGTTGGAAGGTAGGAGCCACTCCACCAATGCCGGGAGTGCCTCGGCGCTCCGGGCAACACGTGTGAAGTCCGCCGGCACGAGGGGGCAACTCCACTGCGCCAAGGCGACGATAGACCAGGCAAAGCCGAACGGGACGGTCGATGCGCACATAGCGAGGAAAAACCGCTTCAAGCCGTCAAGGCGCCACGTCTTCCATAAGGCCCAACCAAGCACGGGCAGACAGAGCCACTTGAGCGCAACGCCCGCCCCGAGAAGTGTGACACATGCTAACCGGTTCGACGGCGAAGCCTTGCTATCCCAGAGATGGAAGGCGCCGGTGACGGCAAGGATAAACAAGCTGTCGTAGTGTCCACCGCCCGCGAAGCTGTACAGAACCAGAGGATTCCAAGCATATCCCAGAGCCAGACTACCGCCGTACCGATGGAAGACGAGCCAGCAGATAGCAAGATCGGCGGCAATGAATACGAGCTTCATAGCCAAAACACTGGCAGATACTGCGGTCACGGCGCGGAATGCCAGCTCGGCCAATGGAGGATAGATCGCCGAAACCTGTTTGTGCTTGACCAGGCTCCAGAAAGAGTCTCTGAGAGGCGAGAGGGCCTGGGAATCCGGGGCGAGGCAGTAGGGACTGTACCCGGCGTTTTGAACCTCGCCTTCCCAGATGTAGCGGAAGATGTCGTTGCCAGGCTGCATCCCAGACAACACGATTCTGACGCCCACCGCTACCAGCCAAAACCACAGCGGTCCAATCGAGCGAGTTCGCAGGGTCAACAGGAAGCCGAGGCACATCACCGAGGCGCCGCCAAGGAACGGCACGACGTTCGAAAGGATTTCCAGATCGCCGAAGGGCCGGAGCAAGCAGGCGCTAACCACCAGAAGCACCGCGCCAAGCAGAGTGACCGGTTCCATCGGCTCGCGCAGACTCCCGATTGACCGCGGAATTCCGGCGATGCTATCCATCAGGCCAGCCGCCTACCGAGCGTCGCCGTGAGGGCGCAGCCGTCCACCGGATGCCCTTCCGGATCGCGTTCTGAGGCAACCACACAAGCTTCATGTCCTTCGATCAGCTTCCGCATGGTGTTGACCGAGACCGCCCACGTCAGGACAACACCGAGCAGAGCCACCGCAGTAATCGCCGGTCGGTTCCATGTAGACGGCAGAGGCGCCAGCCCGATCATCAGCCCCAAGGCGGCGATGCCCTCCCCGAGGCGGCTCGCCACCCCGTCGATCAGGATTCTAGTCACGGCACGTACGTCCTTCGCAACAAGGGTATAGGACTGCTCCCATCCGGAACGGTAGAACGAGGACTTCAGGCCCCCCTCAACAATGCGAAGGGTGCTCGCAGGCACGAAACGGACTGCAAACAAGAGTGATGTGACGCAAACGGCTGCCGGTACCAGCAACAGGCTTTGGCCAAGACCGAGCCTCCGCTGGAGAAACGGGAGCGCCGCGAGTTGAAGGGCAAGACCGCCGCCGTTCAGCCACAGATAAAGATTTGCGAAGTATGTCGCGCCGCCACTCGACGCCGTGGGGGAGTTGCTGGCGTTTGCGTAAAAGAGGTATTCAACCAAAACGCCCGTGGCACTCGCCGCGATCACCACGATGAAGAGGGAGCGGACGAAGGCCTCGGCCAAGAGCGGCTTCAGGCTCGGGAGGGGCGGTATCAGGTCGCCAGATGGATTGTACGCCGACGGAAGGCGCGGAATGAAGTGGTGACCTGCGGCGATCAAAGCAGAAGCAGCCAGGAGAATCACCGCGCCGATTGTGAAGTATTGGCTTGGATCGACCGAGGCCGCCATGATCCGGGCTGCACCAGCCCCCGCGACGCTGCCGAGCATAGACGCCGCCCCGATCACCGAGAAAGCACGGATCCGCTCGTCCTGACCGCCAACGACTGATTCTGCAGCGAGCAGCCAGGCCGCAGAGAGGATAACGCCGAATATGACGGGGATGAAGATGAACAGAAAGGCCAAGGCAGGTCTGGAGTTCGCCCAGTAGGGGGCAGTCAACAGAAGGATGGCGACGGCCATTGGCAAGGCAACACGGACTTTCCGCGATCCCCACTTCACCATCGCCGCAAGTGTCGCCATGGCGACCACCGGAGCCAAGATCGAAATACAGAGATAGGCGAGCGGCAGATCTTTCACGCCCCCGCCGTGGACGTAGACTACGTCACGCCCGGTCTTAGTGATCGTAAAGGAAGCGGTCAAGAGAAGCAGAGCGAGCGAAGGCAGAGCGCTGTTCCACGGTTGCGGGCTTGGTCGCGCGGCCGGTGCTCTGTGGGTTGAGTGGGTGGGCATCGACGACTCCGGCCTGTGGCACTACTTCGCCTCGAGGATGGCGAGGATCTCAGCGGCGCTGGACCTTCCCCCATGGGTAGTGCTGACTTTCGCGAGCCTCACTTTACGGTCCGTGCCAACGATGAAAGTGGATGGATAAGCCGTTTCCCGCGGAGCATTCCATCGAAGCGAATAGAGATTCGTGAATCGATAATCCGGGTCGAGGAGGTGGTGGAAGTTCTCAGGGAACTTCTTGTCAGCTATGAACTCGGCGGCCCTTTCTTCGAGATGATCGGGAGGGCCCGGGTACACCATCACGACCCGCGCGCCGGCATTGGCGAAAGCCTTGGCCTTGGCGATGAACTCCTGAACTTGGCGATTGCAGATTGGGCACTGGTAGCCGGGGTACCCACGAAGCACAATGAGGACCGCGGTTCCCTGCTTCACCAGGTCTGCGAAGCGGACTTCTTCACCCCCGAGTGATCTCAATTGGAAATCGGGTGCCACCTGTCCCACTTGCGGCGAGGCCGCGCGGAGCGGCGTGCTTGCCATCGTTGCCAAGGCGAGGAGAGCTAAGGGGATGATACGCGTGATCATAATGAGAAAGATTCGCTCGGATTGCAGATTCGGTAACGCGCTTCAAAGGGAGGCGGCAGCAAGCCCGAGTGTAGAAAGCCGGGTGTCGCCGGCGCGGTGGAGGCGTCGGATAGCCCTCCACCGCTGCGCGAAACTCCAGGGGGTGTTGATCAGACTATTGCGCACCGAAGCCAAGCCCGGGGAAGGTGAGGACGTTGCGGATGTTTGCGATCGTCCGGCCGTCTGCCGTCGACTTGGGAATCGAGATCCCCTGAGCAAGACCCGTGCCGAACTCGGGGTGAGAGATCCGGCATTGGAACAGAATCCCTGCCTGATAGGGGTTGCCGATGATGGGCTCAGCGGACTCGTAGTGGATGATGATCGGTTTCCGGACGTCCTTGTCGTTGCCATTCCCGTTTCCGGGACCCGCAACCCGAATGTTGTAGTCCCCGAAAACGACAAACGAACCGGCGGGAACCCACTTGCCAGCGGCACCGCCCCACGTGCCGTGAAGTTTCATGCCACCGCTGCCATCGTCCCCGGTTACGGCCATGAAACCCCCGTCCCGCACAACCCACCCCTCGCGGGGCACGTTCTCCCCAGAGATGAAGTAAGCGGTGTAGGCATTGCGCGGATCCAGCCCAAACGCCATCGAATGTCCCGGCATGATGCCGAACGTGTTCTGAAAGTACTGATCAGCCTTTGTCTGCTACTGCTGGATCTCGAAGGGAGTGCGGCCCATGATTGTGCCATGGAACCAGGCAGCGAGATCTCCTTCGACTGGAGGCACATTCGGGTTGAATACACCGGCAGCGCTGTAAACCAGGTACTTCCCGCACGGCGCCGCCGGCGGATTCTGGCCAAAACTCAGGGAGGCGAAGCCCACGGCTGCCAAAGCGGCAACCGCCCAGCGGGCGCGCGGGTAATTTGTCTTCATCGGTATGCATCTCCTTGCGATCGACTGTAGTGGTGCTCAGGGGCACTGGAGAAAGGATTTGCTGTAGTTGGAGATTCGGTCACACGAATACTCCGAATATTTTCAGGGGCGCAGTATTTCTTCCCGACACGCCATGAGCACTGGGGCGCACTAACGCGTCTCGAATCGCCGCCAATGGAGCGGTGTCGTCGAACAGAATCTCCTGGTTTCTATTGCGCACGCCCAGCCTGAGCCAGGTTCTCTCGAGATCTGGAGTCACAGACTTTGATTTCCACTCGCCGTACAGATTCGTCAGGACCGTTTCTCCAGAGTTCTCGTCGGCAATTTGCAGCGCTTTTTGCAGCGGCCACTCCTTCGATACGTTTCCACCCGCCCGTACGATTGCCTGAATGGCCTCCTGCAATCCGTATTGGTTCCTTGTTCGCTCGCGGATTGTCACATCGGCCAAGAAGCAGAAGAGCGCACCACCCCAATAGGTTCTAGCCCAGGTCGGAGTGTAGTCCAAGCCGCGGTCCGACCGACTCGGCAGCCCCTGGGGAAGATCTCGCATGAATTCTCGCCAGAACCGTTTCTCCGGCAGTTGCCCGGCCTGTACGCGGGCCAACGGCTCGACGTACGTTGCGAGTCCCTCCTCCAGCCAATGGTGACGCCGCTCAAGAGAGGGGAAGGCGAGGTGAACCATCTCATGCGTGAGGATCCAATCGTCTTCCAATTGCGCTCGCGTCGCGCGGTCACCGACCGAAACACGAATAGTGGGAGGATCGGTTCCGTACGTGGAGCCTCCGGAGACGCTCCGACGATCGGGCACCGGCGTTATTCTCAGATGCACCTTCTCAACCGGAAACCGTCCGTAGAAGGTCGTGACTGCTTCAGCGGCCCGGCGGATCCACTGGAGCAACTCATCCCGATCGAGATGCAATCGGCCCGCACCCAGGTTGATCTGGACGGTCCCACCCGCAACGGGCATGTCCCAGCTTTGCTGGCTTGGGTGTTGCGCGAACGCCAATCCGGTGTTTGCCAGGAGAAACCCTCGCCTCCCAATCCGGTCTCCGCTCGGCACGGCGCGCTTCAGAATTGAAACTTCAGGCCCAGTTGGACAACCCGCGGCGGAGCGGCCGCAACGAACGCTCCCGGTGCGGCGGTGAGATCGGTCACCGGACCCTGGAAGTTCACCGTGTTGAGCGCGTTCATCACCTCCGCGCGGAACTGCAGCGATCGCCGTTCATCGAAGCGGAAGGTGCGAAACACCGACAAATCAAAGCTGCGGTATGAATCTCCGCGAACAATGTTGCGGCCCGCGTTGCCAAACGTGCCCGGGGCCGCCACGGTAAAAACGCTGGGGTTGAACGCCAGTCCCGAGGGCACGCCCTTGTTGGGGTCACCGGCCACATTGGGTCGGTTGAAGGCTTCATTCCGGAAGGGATCGAAACTCGGCACAAAGGGAGTGAACGGCTGACCCGACTGAATGGTGATGAGCCCGTTGAGAGTCCAGCCCGAAAGTATCGCCCGTGCGCTGCGATTCAAGGCCGATGACACCGGCACGGCGTACTGAACGCTCGACGTCAAGCGGTGCGGAATGTCGAAACTGGAAACGCCGCGTTGGCGGCTCAGTTCGTAGGCATTGAGTACATGCTCCGATGGATCGCCGGAATTGAAGTCGCTTGCATTGTCGATCGACTTGGCGAATGTATACGACGTATCCAGGAGCAATCCGCTGCTGAAACGGCGGCTGAGCCTGACTTGGCCGCTGTGATACGTCGATGAGCCGATGTTTTCGCTCACTGTGATGTTGTCGAACTCAGGATATGGGCGCAACGGCTGGAGGAGTGGAGTGGTGTCCTGGCCTGCGGCTGCAGCGCCGCCGATGAGTGCACGCTGGCTGGGTGTCAGAGATTCCAGCGGAACCTGGTTCCCATTTCTGTAGACCGGGAGGCGCAGACCTCGTGTGCCGGCATATGTGGCCTCCAGAATCCAATGCGAGGCGAGCCGCTGCTGGATGCCGAAAGAGAACTGCATCGTGTAGGGATTCCGGAAACTCCCGATGGCGCCCAGACTCCGTGATGGCGTGGCGAGGGCTGCCAGGTCGAGGAGTGTCGCGGATTGGCTACCGCCCGTTGAGAATGGCGTTGGCGATCGTGTGATTGCCGAAGACGAGAAGGGAGCATTGTTCTCGACCAACTCCACTGAGTTTGCCTGCAGCAGCGTTTCATAGAGGAAGCCGAAGCCGCCGCGGACCACCGTGCTACCACGCCCCCCAATGTCGTAGGCGAATCCCAGCCGAGGTGCAAAGTTGTTCGGGTCACTGGGGTACAAACCAGGGAACGCCGAGTCCTGAGCGGAAACCAAGCCTCGTCCGGGGAACACGTTCGACAATTTGGAATTCACCTCAGTCCACGGCGCGGTGTAGTCATAGCGGAGGCCAAGGTTGAGGGTAAGGCGCGACGTGACGCGCCAGCTATCCTGCGCGAAACCTGACCAGTTCCACTGGCGGAAGCCCCG
The DNA here is from genome assembly GCA_016213775.1 of Acidobacteriota bacterium. Lineage (GTDB taxonomy): Bacteria > Acidobacteriota > Terriglobia > Bryobacterales > Bryobacteraceae > CADEFT01. Next base: position 23,129 of record JACQZR010000169.1, on the reverse strand, counting down.
TCCGAATTGGCCCAGCGTGATGGACGCCTCAGACGGCAAGCCCAGCAGGAAATCGGCAAGCAACGAAGCCCGCTCATTCCCGGGCAGCCGGGGGATCAGCGTGTTTCTCGTACCGTCGAAGCGCACCGTGCCCCGCTGATTGTAGGCCCCGCGCGTGTTCATGTGCTGGCGCAGAACGGCGCCTCCGAATTTGAGGCTGTGACGGCCAATCAGGACACTCAGTGAGTCCGACACCTGGTACGTCGTTTCGTTCTGATCGCGATTGAACCAGGCGAGTCCCCCAAGACTCTCCAACGTCCCGCCACGGAATTCGACAGACGGGATTCCGTTCGCAACACTGCCATTGGGAAGTCCAATATTCCGGGCACTTCGCTGATCTCCGTTGGCGAGCGGATTGCGGTAGCGATTCACGCCAACCCGAAGCTCATTCACCATCGCGGGGCCGATGGTCCGCGTGTATCCTGCACCTGCATTCGTTGTCTTCTCCGGATTCGGCAGTGAGAATCCGGGAATGAAAGGACCGCCGAACCGATTGATGACATACTCCTGGTCGTTGAGGTTCCAGGAAAACCGCACGTTGAGGAGATCCTTCGAACTCAGGTAGTGATCGGTGCGGGCGTGTGTTTGGTAGTCGTTCAGCCGGATCAATAAGGATGAGCTGTAGTTCAAGTCCTGGGCGCCACTCGTGTTCGCCTGAGGAAACAGGCCAAGGAGATTCTGACTGGTGGGAGTGATCTGGCTGGACAAGTCGAGCGTTCGGGGTCCGTTCGAATCCCGATATCGGAGCAGGCCGCGACTTTCTTCCGCTGTCGGGACACTCGTAAGCCGCGTCTCCACGCCCTCGATGATTCGAAGGAACTCGGTGTTCACGAAGAAGAAGTGCGACCTCTTGTAGATGGGCCCTCCGAGCGAACCGCCGAATTGGTTCTGCCGGAGCTTCCCTCTCGGCAAACCGGCAGACTTGTTGAAAGGGTCATTGGCATCCAGCCGGTCATTGCGAAAGAACTCGTAGAGGCTGCCGCGATATTGCTCGCCGCCACTCCGGGTCACCAAGGTGACTGCTGAGCCCATTGTGGAACCGTACTCTGCAGCGGGAGTGCCGCTGACGAGCCGGAATTCTTCCACTGCCTCCACCGACGGTTCGAAATTGATCACCCCATACTGGCGGAGGTTGAGCGTGATGCCATCGAGTGTGAAGTTGTTCGATCGAGCCCGCGCCCCGTTGACATTGAATGCGCCTTCGAGGTTCTCGCGCGCCTTTCCATACCGGTTTGCGGCCGTGGACCAATTCCAACCAGCGGCGATTCCGGGTGCCAGAAGCGCGAGGTTTTGTAACTGGCGGCCATTGAGGGGCAAATTCTGGACTTCCTCAGCAAGAACGGCCCGTGAGGATGCCGATGTCTGGACATCCAGCCCGCTCAACGAGTCAGACACAGTGATTTCGTCTTTCTGGCCCGCCACTGCCAGCCGGAAATCAGCCCTTCGGTCCTGCCCGACGTGCAGTTCCACGCCCTCAATCTCGGCGCTTTGGAAGCCTTGATGAGAGAAGCGAACGAGGTACCGCCCGACAGGCAGGGCCGAGAACCGGTACACGCCACTGTCATTCGTGGTCGCAACAAATCGCGCTCCCGCCTCCAGGTTCGTTGCCTCGACTGTCGCGCCGCGAACCGCCCTTCCCTGGGCATCCTCCACTTCCCCGGTCAACGCACCTCCCGTCGTTTGCGCGAAGCTCGCGACGGGCAGCAATACGGAAGCGACAGCCAAAATCCAGCTAGTAAATCTCGACACTCGAAAACAACCTTTCGCTAAACCATTGACGGAACCACTCGAACACCTGCTTCTGTGATCCGCCACCGGCGTCAAACATCGATTGCATGGCCTCATCGAGAGGCGCCCGTTCCGCCAGTGCCTGGAACAGTGCAAAGGCTGGCGCGCTCAGCGACAGGTGAAACAAGCCGTACTCTCTGCGGTGGACGATGAGGTGAGTTCTTCGCGGGCGAAGTGACGGCAGCGCCTCGTCCCGGCGGATTGCCTGCATGAACTCGTGAGCGGGATAGTTGAGGCGGAGCAAGCGAAGGGCGCGGATCGGAGTCAGCCGCAGCCTGCCCCACTGGTCTTCAGAAAGTCCGCCAAACGATTCCATCGCGGCTACGGGCGATTCCTCTTCATCGAACACAAATGTCTCCGCCAGTTCCAGGCGAGCAAGGGCCTCGACAAAGCCGGGCCTGTGAATCCCGTCGACCTGTGACAGGAAGTCCGGCAAACGGTCGCCCAAGCGATTCAGGGTGTAGCTTTCTGGCGGGCAAGAGGCGATATAGAGCCTCGCAAGTTCTTCGAACGTCTTCTCCCCAAGAAACTTCAGAAGGCCCGGATAATCGACCCGCAGGGCCTCGACGAGGCGCAGGTCATACATTCCGCGATAGATGTCCAGCCTCTCCAGGGGCGCCAGGGTCCGCGAAGCGCGGATCAACCCTGGCGCCTGGCTTGCGGGAAATTCCTTTACTGCGGCCGGTGTCTCTACCGCGCTCTCCACTGGGCCGTTGGCCATCATACAGGCCTGCATCCACCGCTGCAGCCGGCCCAAATGCGGCGCTTCAGCCGGACTACGCGGCATGGATAGCGCGGCCATCGCGAGCCTCCTGTTCGGGCGCCGTCCGGTAGTTCCCGGCCTTCAAGGCTTCAGCGTGTACCGTGTCGAAGGAGGGGATCGCTTCGTCCCACTCCAGCAGTGTGGCGATGCCGCCCATCCGCTGATAAACGCGCCGGTACAACTGCCAGACATCGTCTACAACGTGATCGCTGTGGGTATCGAGGATGTGGGTTCCCTTGTTCGTATGACCTGCGAGGTGGATCTGGACGACACGGTCCACTGGAATCCTGTCCACGTAATCGAACGGATCGAAGCCGTGATTGAAAGAACTGACATAGACATTGTTCACGTCAAGCAGAATCCCGCATCCGGTGCGCTCGGTGAGTTCCGCCAGGAAATCCCACTCGTTCCAGGTCGACTCGGAAAACTCAAGATAGGTGGACGGGTTTTCGAGGAAGACAGGCCGTTCCAGGTAGTCCGCGATGATCTTGACTCGCCCCGCGACGTGACGCAACGATTCGTCAGTGTACGGCATCGGCAGAAGGTCGTGCGTGTTCAGGCCGGAAACGCCCGTCCAGCAAAGGTGGTCCGAGATCCAGCGGGCCTTCGTCCGGCGCGCGAGTTGCTTCAGCTTCTTGAGGTACTCGAAGTTGACCGGGTCGGTACTGCCGACCGACATCGACACGCCATGCATGACCACCGGGTAACGTTCCACGACTTGGTCCAACACGTATGCCGGTCTGCCTCCGGTGTCCATGAAGTTCTCAGAGAGAATCTCGAACCAGTCCATGACTGGACGTTCCGCAAGGATGTGGGGGAAGTGAACCGTTCGCAGTCCGATTCCGAAGCCGAGGTCCGGAAGGCCCCATCGATTTGCCATTTCGTAGCACCTCAATTCGAATGCAGTAAAATCCGGCCCGCCGCGAATCCGGAGAAGGTGGCGCGGCGGGCCGATTCCGCGTGAGCCACCCCTGTGGGCCCCGCAGAAGCGCTCGCCGGGGTCGGAGGAAGCTCCCGGCGAGCCGAGGGAAGTCCGTTAGGCGAGCGCTTGGCGGTCGCGCCGCAGCATGAGCGACTTCTTTGCCTTCAGCGGAACCTGGCAACCGCCTTTGCCCTTGCAGGAATTCTTGCCTGCGCAGTTGTTGTCGCCGCTCGAGCAGCCGCCCTGACCCTTGCAGTCGTTCATGCCTTTGCAGTCGTGCTTGGCGACCGTCGCGCATTCACCCTGCCCCTTACAGGCGTTCTTGCCGGCGACTCCCTTGGGACCGCCACCCTGGCCTTTACAGTCGTTCATGCCCTTGCAGACATGCTTCGCCTTTTTGTCCGCAGCCATGGCGGTGGTCACGGCAGCCGCCGCGCCAATTCCCGCGACAGCCGCGGCCAGCCGGCTTCCGAAGTTTCGTCGTGTCATCAGATAGGTTCTCCTTTTCGAATCTCGTGAGATTCGAGCCAGCCACTCGTCGTCGGAATGCCGGCCCGACGTGGAATGGATTCGCCGCCTCGCGGCAGGTGGTAACGCACAAAGTTGAAAACTACTTTCGCGGCGATTTGGAGGCGTTACCAATTCCTGAGCGTCGACGAATATCATTCTTCGATGGCTCATACGTTTGCACTTCGTGCGCTTCGGGTCGCAGGGGCTTTGTTCTGCTGCCTGGGACTGATCTCCTGTAATCCAAACACAACTCCATATCGAGAGCGCAAGCAGAAGAACCCGGTGCCCTACGTGGATGAGAAGTTCTGGGCGCAGTGGGGCGACGGGCTGGCTGAAGTTTCGAGCTATGACCTCACCTACCCGCGGTACGGGTCCCCTCGCGCGGGCATTGCCGTGGCAATCTACGTCACCGAATCCTTCTCTCTGGCGGCGCGGGTCAAGGCAGATCCTGGCAAGCACCAACCGGGTGACGTCTTTCCGGTGATGAAGCTGAACCTTGTCGAGGACTTCCAGACAGGGATTTACGACTACAACGAACAGACCAGCAGTTTCCTCGCGCTGGCCGCCATCGCGCACCAACCGGCTGGCCATCTGACGAAGGTGTCGTTTTCGAGCCAGGAGTGGTGCGGACACTCCTGGGCGCAGTGGATCGTGCAGCCGGCGGGCCTGCAGTACGTGGGACACAGCTACTTCGATGGGGAGGCGGACCGATCGGCACAGGTCCCACTTCTCGCCGGCGGCATCGCCGAAGAGCAGCTCATGTTCTGGGCCCGCGGCATGGCCGAACCGAAGCTGAAGCCGGGCGAGGAGCGCGCCGTTCCTTTTCGGAGGTCACTGCAGTTCGAGAGGCACTCGCATCACGACGCTAAGTGGTCAACCGCCCGCCTGAGCCGCGCAGCACTGCCCGCAAGGCTGGCTGTGCCTGCCGGTGAATTCGAGGTGGAGATCTGGCGTGCGGAACTGCAGGATGGACCAACGCGCAATTTCACCGTCGAACGCGCGGCGCCTCATCGAATTCTTGAGTGGAGTTCTTCAGACGGTGAGCGAGCGGTGCTGGTGAAATCGGACCGGTTGAAGTATTGGGAGATGAACAAGCCAGGTGGAGAATCCGCACTGAGCCGCCTCGGCTTGCTGAGACGCGCTCCCCGAACACCATAGGGGAATTGGAGACTCAAATGCACTACGTCATCATCGGCAACGGCGTCGCGGGGATCACCGCGGCGTTCACTCTGCGGGAAAGAGACCGCCACGCCCGCATCACGGTCATCAGCGGTGAAAGCGACTACTTCATCTCTCGTACCGCGCTGATGTACGCCTACATGGATCGCATGAACCTCCGCGACCTAGAGCCCTTCGAACGCAAGGCCTACGACAAGCAGAAGATCGACCGCGTGCGAGGCTGGGTCCGGGACCTCAACGCGGATCAGCGCCAGATCCGTCTGGAGGATGGCCGCAAGATCATCTACGACAGACTGCTCCTGGCCGTGGGTTCGGCACCCAACCGTTTTCAATGGCCAGGCCTGAATGCTGCGAAAGATGGAGTAGTGCATTTCGTATCTTTGCAGCACCTTGCCGAGTGCGAGGGGCTGACTCCCTCCACGAAACGTGCGGTGGTGGTCGGCGGCGGGCTGATCGGTGTGGAACTAGTCGAGTGCCTCGTCCATCACGGTGTCGAAGTCGATTTCCTGGTACGTGAATCCTGGTACTGGCCAATGGCGCTTGCGAAGGAGGAAGGCGAGTTGATCGCGAACCACATTCGGCGCCACGGCGTGAAGCTGCACATTGAGCACGAAGTGAATGCTGTAAGAGCAGATGCAAGCGGCCGGGTCGTTTCAGTCAGCACCAATAAGGGACTGGATCTCCCCTGCCAGATGCTCGGCATTTGTATCGGCGTCCGGCCGGCTGTTGACTGGCTGAAGCCCGTGACCACGCCCCCCGAGATCAACCGGGGAATCAAAGTAAACCAATCATTTCAAACAACGCTGCCCGATGTCTTCTCGGCGGGAGATTGCGCGGAATTCGTCCGTCCAGACGGAAGCCCTCTGGTCGAGCAAATCTGGTACGCGGCCAAGCGGCAAGGAGAACTCGCCGCGCGCGCCATGCTCGGCGATGCGGTCGATTACAAGCCGTCGCTTTTCTACAACAGCGCCAAGTTCTTCGATATTGAGTACACGACCGTCGGCGATGTGACACGGCTGCCGGATGACGCCACAAGCTTTTTACACCGGCTCCCCGGAGACGCTGTGAGCATTCGCGTGATTGAGAGGAATGGTTCTGTCATCGGCTTCAATATGCTCGGATCGCGTTGGGATCACACCTGGTTCGAGCGTTGGATCCACGAGCGGCGATCCATGGAAGACGTGATGCAACAACTGCATCTTGCCCAGTTTGATGTCGAGTTCGGGCGAGTCAGGCTGGACGGTGTCAGGGCCGCGTTCGCCGAATACCTGAAGACGGGAAGCCGGCGAGCGGCTTAACGAAAAAATCATGACGAAGATTGGAACAACTCACTGGCTGCTGCACGACCTGAAGAATCGGGGCATCACCGCCTGGCTTCTGAGTGGAATACTGACGGCGTTCTACCTCGTGCTCTATTTCACTGAATGGTTGACGCCCCTCGCGCAAGGAATCGGCCTCGACAGCAAGTGGACGCTCTACGGATTGCTCTATACGGTGGCCGTGACGCTAGGCGGCCTATGGGTCATCCGCAAGTATCGTCACAACCGCTACCAGGTCGTCCGTACCTCGGTGGTGATCCTCATCCAGGCAACCTTTGCCTTCTCGATTCCGCATCTACTCAAGTTCTTGCACCAGCCGGAGTACTACTTCAGCTATCTCTGGCCCTTGAAGATGGATTACCTGACCCCGTCTTACATCTTCGCCCTTCCGCTGCCATTCATTGTCTACAGCTTCCTGGGCTCCGCGTTACTCGTGCCCATCATGGCGGCCTTGTTCGGAAAGCGGTGGTACTGCTCCTGGGTTTGCGGCTGCGGCGGATTAGCCAACACCTTCGGCGAGCCATGGCGGCATCTTTCCGACAAATCGAGCACCTCGTGGAGAATTGAGAAGATCACGATCTACACGGTGCTCGGGACCAGTCTCCTGCTGACGGCGATGCTCTTTATCAGTTGGGGCGCCGGCAAGAGCAATCCGGAACTGGCCCGCTTCACTACGGGGTTCCAATCCTTTTACGGACTGATCGTCTCATCGATGCTCGCAGGGGTCGTAGGCGTTGGCCTTTACCCACTCGGCGGAACCCGTCTATGGTGCCGCTTCTTCTGCCCCATGGCCGCCCTGCTGGGTCTTGTGCAGAAGTTTGGCCGCTACCGGATCACCGTCAAGCAGAACATGTGCATCTCCTGCGGCATGTGCTCGAAGTACTGTGAGATGGGCATCGACGTTCGCTCGTATGCTCAGGCTGGCGAGAGTTTCACGCGTGCTTCGTGCGTCGGCTGCGGGCTTTGCGCTGAGGTCTGCCCGCGCGGCGTATTGCGCCTCGAAAACAGGAGCTCACGCGATCCGCAGGAGGCGATCCTCGTCCAGATTCAGGGTGTCAGCGCATCGAGGCCATTGATATGAGCTGCGAGGGTGAATGCCTATGGTTCGGCTGTCGCCTTGCTCCTGGGGCGTCGTCAGGAGCACACTCAGAGGATGGCCGGATGAGCATATTCAGATGGCCGCCCCAAGATGATGAATTCCGAGCAGTCACCACAGGCAGGGCCGGACATCAACTCAGACAGCCGGATGGCGCTGTCCGAGATGCTCCTCCATCTGATGCGGCGCTATCAGCAAGCCGATGCGGCGGCCGCAGACGAATTGGTCGCTCGCGTCAACCCCATTCTCGCGCGATACTACTATGCCCTGACCGGCAATCCCAGGATCGTCGAGGACTTGCTGCAGGATTGCTGGCTGCGGATCCATCGGGCGAGACAGAGCTACAGGCCCGGCGATCCGGTATTGCCTTGGATACTGGCCATCGCACGTCACACTCGCGTCGACCAGTATCGTCGCTGGAAGCGCTCGTCTGGCCGGGAGTCCAGTATCGACGCCATGGCGCAGCATCCGTCTTCCGACCCGCGCTCCACCATGGAGACGCGATTGGAGGCAAATTCAATTCTTGCCGTCATGGAAAGGATTCCCGAATCGCAACGGGAAATCCTGATGATGTTGAAGGTCAGCGGAATGAGTGTCGAGGAGGTGGCGCGAGCGACCGGGTCCAGTTCGGCTGCTGTGAAGCAGAAGGCCTACCGAGCCTACCAAGCCGTGCGCCGGGCTCTCGGCCTGAAGCAGGAGCAAGGAGAAGAATCCGATGACGTGCACAGACGTTGACCAACTCTTAAGCGAAGGTGTCTCCGTCAGGGAGATGAAGCTGCGTGCGGCGGTCTTGGAGCACATGCAATCGTGCAGGCGCTGCGAGGACTTGGTGTCATGGACCGAGGCACCGGCGCCTGATCCCGGGCTGGGGGAGCTCGTCGAAGAGCGCATTCGCTCCCTGATCCACGCAGACCTCAAGCCGGTCCGGCCCTTGCCCTCGACTTTGGGGGCAATCGGCGGCGCTTTTGTGCTGGCTGGGATGATCTCACTGCTGCATACACTGACCATGGGAGTGCGCGGTTGGACAGCCTTGTCCTGGTTGCAGGTGCACTGGCTCAGCGGACTTTTCTTGGGAGTGATCCTGCTCGCGGCCATCAGTCTGATTGCCTCCATCCGCCCCGGCAGCCGCCAGAGAGTGCATGCGGCCATTCCGATCCTCGCCCTTGCGATAGGTTTCCCTAGCCTGATCGGCTGGTTGTTTCCATCCGGCCCGCGGGAGCATTTTGTCGCGGACGGAGTCCGATGCCTCGCCGGCGGGTTGATGGTCGCCGCCATGACGGCCGGACTCACATATGCACTCGCGCGCCGGGGCTACTCGACCAATTGGCCCCGGACCGGGGCGACGATCGGTGTGATCGGCGGCGTTGTGGCCATCCTCGCGCTCCAGATCTCATGCCCGGATCAGGAGTTCGGACACCTGTTGGTATGGCACGCGCTCGCGATGCTGTTGTCAATAACCGGCGGGTACCTGGCGGGGCGACGGACAATGCAAAGCTGAGCGATTTGCGTTCGGCCTTCGCTATGCACTTCTCGATGCCGCATCGATTGTCGTCGTAGGATCGGCGCCCTCCCACGTCACGTCCGCCGTTGGCCCGTAGCTGGATGGAACCGAACGGTCGAGGAGCCGGAGGTAGACGGCAAGCTGCGTGCGATGGTGAGCAGTGTGCAGCACGCGACGCCAGAATACCCAGATACGTTCCCGGGTGACGTCAAAAAAGCGGACATCCGAGTGCCACCACTCCTCCGTTCGATCCGCAAGGAAAGCAAGTCGTGGTCGCACCAAGCTGGTCATCCGCGCGCAAAACGATCCCACGTCTTCGTGCACAGGAAGCACGGTGGAGGCAGTTGGTTCCGGCACCTGAAGAAACTCGCCGAAGAATCGCCGCTCGCTCAGCAACTGATGACGGAGGATCTCCCGAACTGTGCTCGATCGTGCGTGCGGCCGCCAATCCAGTTCGGCGTCAGTGAAGAATGACCAAACGGACCGCACCTTGTTCGACTCGCTCGCATACGTGTCCAGCAGGTGCTGAAAGCGCGGCGATGTGGCCCGAGGAACTTCCTCTTCTGGAATTGCGGAGTAGGTATACTTCATTGGCATCTTGTCCCCTTCTGATTGCGATGCATCTGTTATGAACCGGCTCGTGTTGGCGTACGGCTGATGCTAATTGCGACCTGCCGTAACGCCACCGTCCACCGGCAGTACCGCGCCGGTGATCCAGGCTGACTCTTCAGAAGCAAGGAATAGGATTGCGGCGGTGACATCCCGTGGTTGACCGTTCCGGCCGAGCGGGTGGAAAGCGTGGAACGTCGAGAGCACCTTGACCGCCTCCTCCCTGCTTAGGAACGTTTCGTAGACTGGCGTCTCAACGACCGCAGGCGCTACGGCGTTGATGCGGATACCGAGGGGCGCCAGTTCCAGTGCGAGGTTTCGAACCAGGGCATGCACGCCCGCGTTGGCAGCCGAATAGGCGCTCGACGGCGTGGCGCCCACCGCCATCAGCGCCCACATCGAGCCCGTCTGCACGATCGCGCCGCCGCCACGCTTCTGCATCGCCTTCGCCGCGGCCTGCGCCATGAAGAATTTGCCCTTGAGGATGATGTCGAGGAAGTGATCGTAGTCCTCCTCTGAGATCTCCAGGAACGGATTGGGCTTGAAGACGCCGGCGTTGTTGATCAGGATGTCGACGCCGCCGAACCGCGCTTCAGCCGCCGCAACCAGTCCGGTTGAAGTCTCCGGACGGCTGATGTCTCCAGGTGCGGCTGCGGCGTGGTCCAAGCCTAACAGGCGAACCGCATCGTCGAGCACTTCCGCCCGGCGGCCGCTGATGACAACCTTTGCTCCCTCGGCCACCAGTTGCCGGGCGGTTTCGAGCCCGATGCCCGAACCGCCCCCAGTGACAATGGCGACTTTCCCCTCGAATCGGCGGCTCACTGTTTCCCCGCCTGGAGGGCCTGCATCCTGGCGGTTGCCTGGGCGGTACTCCAGACATCGCTCGCCATGAGACGGAAGTTCACGAACGCTGCCTCGTAGCCGTCGAAACCAGGCAACTTGGCGGCAGCCGTGGCGTCAGTCACCACGACAACCTCGAAGCCCTGTTCCAGCAACTCGCGCATATGCGACTCCACACACAGGTTTGCCGACATGCCGCCCAGAATCACCTGGCTGATCCCAGCCTTGCGAAGCTGAAGCGCCAGATCGTTGGACTCCGGTCCAAAGACCTTATGTGGGTTGGTCACCACAGTCCTGCCATCTTCGATGTAGGGCTTATACCGGTCGAGCCAATCCGCTCCCGAGCCAGCGAAGCCCGTAGTATTCAAGGCGCCCTTGCGGTCGAACATGCCGATCTTGTGCATCAGCACTTCCAGTGCGCCTCCGAATCTCCATTGATGGTCGTGAGGGTAGTAATAGTGAGGGCTCACGAACACGGGCACGCCGGAGGACTTCGCGGCCCGCAGGAGAAATTCGATATTCTCCACTGTCTTGTTCTCGCGCACGCTCTCTCCAACGACTCCCCAGGCAACCCCCTTGGGGTTCAGGAAATCGTTCTGCGGGTCCGTGACAACCAAGGCCGTGCGCCCTCTCTCCGGTTGCATGCCGGGGCGCGGTACCGGCGCATCTTCGCGCGGACCCGAGTAATGGTGGATGGTTGGCTTTTCCTGCGCCAACAGCACAGGGTTGCCGTAGAGGCCGATGACGAGTGAGGCGAGGCCTGGCAGGAGTGAGTTCAGTTTGATCTTCATTGGATGGGGTTCCCTATTTCTCGTTTGGGGTTCGCTCAAAGCGCTCAACCGCAGTGGCAGGAGGCCGTCACCAGTCCGCTGCCAGGTTTGACCTCCGGAAAGTCAATGTCCGTGCCGGCGATGTGGTTGACGTAGTTGCTGAAGATGTTCAGCGCAACGTTTGCGGTCGTCTCGACGATCTCGGCATCCGTGAGACCAGCCGAGCGTGCCCGCTCCAGGCCCGTTGCGCCGAGTTCACCTCGTTGCACGACGATGTTGCGGGCGAGTTCGAGAATGGCGTTGGTTTGGGGGTCTGCCGCGTGGCCGCGCCGGGCGTCCAGGATGTCTTGTTCGGTCAGCCCCAATTTGCGCCCGATGAAGGTGTGGGCACTGAGGCAGTACCCGCATTGATTTGTCTCGGCCACCGCCAGTGCGATCTGCTCCCGTTGCTTGGCCCCGAGCACACCGCCACCCAAAGCCGCGCTGAATCCCAGGTAAGCGTTGAGAGCGGCAGGGGCGTTCCCCAAGACGCGGAAGAGGTTTGGGACGGCGCCCAACTTGGCCTGCACGCCCTCGAGTAGGGCCTTTGCCGGGCCGGCGGTTGTCGCTGGATCGATCGGAGTGATTCTGTTCATGGATTGTCGTGTCCTTGTTGAATTTTGGTACCGCGCGTCGAGCGCGGTAGCGACTCTCCATAGGGCACGAGAAGCGCCAAAACCGACCATCATGGTAACCCTCTGATAATACATGCCTTATCTCGCAGACTGCGAACGGCACCCCCTACGACATGTCGTGATTCTACGAATAACCGTTGTGCCAGACCACGAATACTCGTAGAATCGGGCTTGTGGATACGTCCAAACTGCCGCAGATCATGGTCGCAACGGCAAGCCAGCGAGCCTTGACCGATGTGTTGAGTACCGTCACCGGTGGAATTGCGCAATGCGCAAGCGTCGCACTCACCCGCATTTGGCTGATCATGGACGATGGCGACTGCGGCGTGTGCGGCGCTCAGAGCGACCCGCCTCTTGAGGGTCGGGGCCTGCATCTTGCTGCGAGCGCGGGAACCCCTCGCGGGGGCGATTGGGACTATGGCCGCATGCAAGGCGCCTTCCATCGCTTTTCCCTTGGGGAACGGAAGATCGGCCGCGTCGCACAGAGTGGCGAACCGCTTCTGTTGGCCGGGCTGACCGGGAGCGATGATTGGATTGCGAAGCCTGACTGGATCGCGGTCGAGGGCATCAGGACATTCGCGGCACAACCCCTGGTCTTCCGCGGCGAGGTTCTTGGGGTGCTGGCTCTGTTCGACAGAGGATTGCTAGACGCCGCTGCCTTCGAGTGGCTGCGCGTGTTCGCCGATTACGCGGCGGTGAGTATCGCCAACGCAAAGGCTTTCGAGGAAATTGAGCTCCTGCGTGGCCGGCTCGAGGAAGAAAACCAATACTTGCGCGAGGAGGTGAGCGCGGCACTAGGAGGTGGAGACTTTGTCGGCGAGAGTGAAGGCCTTCAAAAGGTGCTCAGGCAAGTGCAACTGGTCGCTCCCACCGACGCAGCCGTGCTCATCACAGGGGAAAGTGGAACAGGCAAGGAACTGGTTGCCCGCGCCATCCATGACCGCAGCGTTCGAAGGTCTCGCGCCATGATCAAGGTAAATTGCGCCGCCGTTCCGGACAGCCTCTTCGAGAGCGAATTTTTTGGGCATATCCGGGGTGCATTTACGGGAGCAATGAATGATCGCATCGGGCGGTTCGAACTCGCGGATGGCGGCACGCTGTTTCTGGATGAGGTCGGGGAATTGCCTTTGGCGATGCAGACCAAGCTGCTGCGCGTCCTGCAGGAAAGGGAATTCGAACGTCTGGGCGACACCCGAACACGCAAGGTGGACGTTCGCATCATCGCGGCGACCAACCGCGATCTGAAGAAGGACGTGGAGGCCGGACGATTCAGGCAGGACTTGTTCTATCGCCTCAGCGTCTTCCCGATTGACATTCCGCCCATCAGGGAGCGCCGGCATGACATCCCCCTGCTCGTCCAACACTTCCTGGTCCAAACAAGCCGAAATCTAAACCGCAGAATACCTCGGGCTTCCCACGCAGCACTCGACAAGCTTGCCAGGCACCACTGGCCAGGCAACATCCGCGAACTCCAAAACGTCGTGGAAAGAGCCGTCATTCTCTGGCAGGAAGGCCCATTAACCTTCCCTCTCGATGCGGAACAGCCAGTGGGAATCACGGCTGGACCTCAGACGTCTTCGCAACCGCCCCGCGTGCTGACTCGCGAAGCACTCAAACAGATGGAACGGGAGAGCATCGTTGAAGCTCTGCGACAGACGCGGGGGCGAGTGTTCGGCGTTGGAGGCGCGGCAGAACTATTGGGAATGCGCCCGACGACCCTCGCGTCGAGATTGCGGGCTCTGGGGATTCAGTAATCGCTTCCTTCTCAAAATGTCTTGACTGATCGTTCCAGACGTGAGACGATCTAGTGGAAGGTTCCATTCCCCCGATGCCTTGGGACAAGCAATTCGACGTCGATGAAGCTCTTGACAGAGCCAAGGATATCTTCTGGGAGCATGGCTATGGGGCGACCTCGATGGAGATGCTGCTCAAGGCAATGCGCATCAACCGGGGCAGTTTCTACGACACATTCAAGAGCAAGCGCGATGTGATGATTCGTACGCTTCGCCGCTACAGTGCGGACGATCGGGCATCTGTGATCCGCGCCGTCGCCGCGGGGAAGTCCCCAAGGGAGGCGATTACGGCAGTCTTCCGCGGCATGATTGATGGGTCTCGTGGCAGCCAGGGACGTCATGGCTGCTTTCTGGTGAACTCCGCCCTTGAGGTCGCTCCGCAAGACGAAGAAGCCTCACAGATTGTTCGTGAGGGACTGAGGGATGTCGAGCGATTCTTCGCGGAACTGATTCGTGCCGGGCAGGAGAAAGGCGAGTTTCCGAAGCAACTGGATCCCACGGAAATGGGACGGACACTGATGAACCAGATGGTAGGGCTGATGGTGCTGGTCCGCTCGAAAGCGCCAAAATCCGTGCAGGAGTCCGTGGTGAATCAGGTATCCACGTTTCTGGCCTGACCGGGCGTGTTTTTCTTGGTTTTGTATGGAACGTTTGTTCCAGACAAAACATCTCAACAGATACAAGGAGTCTGACAATGACCAATCTCAAACCACTGAATGAACTGAACGCCCCCGAGGTCGCTCGCGAGGTCCTCGGCCAGGCGAAAAAGAACTACGGGTTCATTCCCAACCTCCTCGGCAACATGGCGCACGCGCCCGCGTTGCTCAAGGCCTACCTGTCCGTGGGCGCACTGTTCGACCAGACGTCGCTCAGCCCGACCGAGCGCCAAGTTGTACTGCTCACCGTCAGCGCCCAGAACGGCTGCGAATACTGCGTGGCCGCGCACACAGCCATCGCCGGCATGCAGAAGGTGCCACAGGACGTGGTGCAGGCGATTCGCACCAACGAACCGATCGCCGATGGGAAACTGGAGACATTGCGCGACTACACTCGGGAAGTCGTGGAGCGCCGGGGTTGGCCTTCCGCCGCGGCGAGCGCCCGATTCGAAGCCGCTGGTTACACCAGTGAACAGGCGCTGGAAGTCGTTCTCGGCGTCGGCATGAAGACCCTCTCCAACTATACGAACCACTTCGCCAAGACCCCGCTCGATCGCCAGTTCGCCTCCGCCGCGTGGGAACCTGCTGCCGCGGTCAAGGGGTAAGGCAATCACCATGTACAGCCAATTGGGTCACAAAGTAGTGGGCAGCGGCCCTGAAAAGGTCCTCGTCATGCACAACTGGATGGCGACCCACCGCAGTTTCCAGCCGATCTGGCCGATCCTCGACCAGGAGCGCTTCTCCTACGCGTTTATGGACCATCGCGGATACGGATTGTCCAGACAGATTGAGGGTAAGTACACAGCACAGGAGGCCGCATCTGACGGCCTGCGCCTGGCCGGCGAACTGGGCTGGGAGCGGTTCCACGTGATGGGCCACTCCATGAGCGGCATGGTTGCGCAGCGGCTTGCGGTCGATGCGCCCGCGCGGCTCAAGTCGCTGATCGCCGTGACGCCAGTGCCGGCGAGCGGAGTTCGCCTCGACGCGGACGGCTACGCGATGTTCTCCTCCGCCGTCGGCAATGACGAGCAATGGAAGACGATCGCCAACATGATCACGGGCAATCGCCTGACGGATCGTTGGCACGAGTCCAGCCTCCGCGAGTTCCGAGAGCAAGTCGATCCCAAGGCGGCCGCTGGTTTTCTTCGCATGTGGTCTTGTACGGACTTCCACCGCGACGTGAAAAACTCGGCCGTCCCGGTACTTGCCATCGCCGGCAGGCACGACTTTGCGGCGTTCAGCCCGGATGCCATCTCGGCCACCCTCGGCGAGTGGTTCCCGAACTTCACCATGCGGGTATTCGAAGGCTCCGGACATCACCCGATGGCCGAGGAGCCGATCCATTTCACGACGGTCGCCGAACGCTTCTTCCTCGATCACAGCGGCAACTGAAAGCAGATGACTTTGGGGGCAGCTCCATTTGCCGCTCCCCCAACCAGGAAACCGAGTTGCGTCTCCCGCACGGACGGGGACAGGAGTGATTCATGAGTCCTTCAACGACTCCGGTACCGCCGGCCGTTTCGTCGGCGCAATCGAGCTACCGGTTTGACCACCCGGGAATCCTGGATGTACTTCGAGACATGTACATCCGGGATGGTGAGCCTGGGCCCCGCGACCAGGTTGGACCGTTCGAACTGCAAACCACGGACGGCGGTTGGCTGAGAAGCGGTGACCTGCCGGCTCAGCGGAGGCCGGTCTTGCTCGTGTTCGGTTCAAGAACATGTCCTGTGATGGTAAGCGGGCTGGACGGCCTCAAGACCTTGCACGCCCGCTTCGGCGCTCACGTGCGGTTCGTAATGGTGCAGGTGAGAGAGGCGCATCCGGGCGCCTTCATCCCACAGCCGAAGACGTCGGATCGGAAGTTGCAGCACGCAATCGCGCTCCAACGCTTCTATCAACTGCCCTTCGAAGTGGCCGTCGACGACATCGACGGAACTTTCCATCGCAGCCTCGGGGGGCGGCCGAACAGCGCCTACCTCATCTCCCCGTCCCGAACGATTCTCTTCCGGGCTCAGTGGGCGAACGAAACCGCTGCCATCGGTGCGGCGCTGGCCGCGATCACGGCGGGTGAAAGTCTCCGTGCTCTGACCGTCACAAACACCTTCCAGGCAATCCTCAAATCGGCCGGCTACACGACCACGGTCCTATCGGCTGCAGGGAGCGGCGCCCGCCTCGACTTTTGGAAAATGGCTCTGCCGATGGCCCTGATGACGATTGTCTCCGATCTGCTGTTCTTCTTACCGCGCGAGAAACGCGGTTTGTACGCCATGGTCCTGTTACTGTCGCTGACGGCCGGATTCGCGGCCTTGGGCGCCACGTTCCTTGCCGGAAAATGAGGGTAGCCGCGTTACCGGCGATCAGGTTCGAGCGAATGGTTGAAGCGGGATGAAAAGCATAGCTCTGGCGCTGCTCCTGGCCCTTCCGGCGCACGCCCAATTCGCCGAAGGGAACTGGAAGACCGACCGGTCCAGGAAGTCGATTGACTTGAATGAACTCGTGCGTGGAGGGCCACCGAAGGATGGGATCCGGTCCATTGACAACCCGCGATTCCTTCCATCCAATGTCATTGACTGGCTGGCGCCCAAGGAGTTGGTGATCGCTGTGCATGTGGACGGGAAAGCCCGCGCCTACCCCTTGCAGATTCTCATGTGGCACGAACTGGTTAACGACCGGGCAGGCGAGAATCCAATTCTCGTCAGCTATTGCCCGCTCTGCAACAGCGCCATTGTCTTCGACCGCAGGGTCGCCGGCGCCACACTTGAGTTCGGCGTCTCGGGCATGCTTCGCAACAGTGACATGGTGATGTACGATCGGCAAACTGATTCCCTTTGGCAGCAGATCACGGGAGAAGGCATCGTGGGAACGCACACCGGCTCTACGCTCAGAATCATCCCGTCCCAGATGATTCCTTTCGATCAGTTCAAGGAGTCCTATCCTGGCGGCGTTGTCCTCACCCGTGAAACGGGCTTTCAGCGCGACTATGGACGGAACCCCTACCGGGCATACGAATTCGGCAACGGCCCCATCATGCCGGTCCGGTCATCGCGCACGACATCGCTGCGCCCGATGGAGAAGCTGGTGGTTCTCAAGGACGGCAAGGGCTACCGCGCCTACCCGGTTTCGCAATTGGCGCGCCGGGGCGTCATTGAGGACAAGGTGGACGGCCGCCCACTCGTCCTGTTCTACACTCCCGACGGGCTGAGCCCGGTAGACGCCCCAACGATGGCCCAGTCCCGTTCGGTTGGCTCCATCGGCGTGTTCTCGGCGGAAAACGCCTCAGGCAGTATTCGCTTTCGCCGTGAAAAGGGCAGAATCGAAGATCGGGAAACCGGCAGTGGATGGAATGTCACGGGCAAGGCATACGACGGAGCGCTGAAAGGGACTTCTCTGAACCCAGTCGAACATGGCGTCTACTTCGCTTTCGCCTGGCTGGCCTTCCAACCAGATACCTTGGTTGTGGGAGAACCGCCCGCCTCTCCCCGCCTGCAAGAATAGAATGGAGACAACCGGATGATGCGCACCCGAAACTTGATCGTATTGACTTCCCTGCTGCTTGTTGCGGGGCATGCCAGCGCCCAGGAGGCACGCGTGAGACCCTTGCCGGATCTGGACAAGAACATGAAGACGGGGCCCGCAATCGGCAGCAAGATTCCGTCCTTTGATGTCACCGACCACATGGGCCGCAGGCAGACCTTTGAATCCCTGCGCGGATCGAAAGGCCTTGTCCTACTCTTCATCCGCTCGGCGGATTGGTGACCCTTCTGCAAAACCCAACTGGTCGAGTTGGAGCAGGAGAAAAAGAAATTCGAGCAGCGTGGCCTGAAAGTGGCCGCTCTGAGCTATGACAGTTCAGCGTTGCTGGCCGGTTTCGCCAAACGGCGGTCGATAACTTACCCACTGCTGGCGGACTCCGCCTCTCGGGTGATTCGCGCATTCGACATCTTGAACGAGAACTTCCCCAAGGACCACGAATGGTCCGGTGTCCCGTTTCCAGGGACTTTCATCATCGATGAGAAGGGCGTGGTGACGGCGAAGTATTTCGAAGAGGATCACCGCGATCGTTACACGGCCGCGAGTATCCTGGCCAAGAGCTTTCGCACGGCGGAGGGCGTTTCCTGGACCGACGTCGTCACTCCACACCTCAGGCTCCGATACGCCGCAACGGATTTGATCGTGAGGGCCGGAAGCCGAATCGAACTGGCAATCGAAGTCGAACTGAAGCCTGGGATGCACGTGTATGCGCCGGGTGTTCAAACCACCTACAAGCCAATCGTGTGGACGGTGGAGCCATCTCGGGCCTGGGCTGTCCACCCTGCCACCTTCCCGAAGGCGCGCACTTTGCAGCTGCCAGCCATCGGCGAGACCGTTCCCGTCTATGAAGGCAAGATGCGTCTCAGTCGCGATCTTTCTATTGGCCAGCAATCCGAGGTTCGGCCTGCCCTGGCTGGAGGCGGCAACGAACTCGTCGTGCGAGGCGCATTCCGCTACCAGGCCTGTGACGACCGCCAATGCTTTCCGCCGGCCACAGTCCCGCTGCAGTGGACGTTGCGTTACGAGGCTCACGACAATCAGAGAGCGCCGGCGGATCTGCAGCGTAAGGCTGGATCCGGGAACTGACGCCGGTAGCGCCTGGGTCTAATTCGTTGAGCCCCGTGCGCCTTGCGCGGGAACACGGAGAGCTTCCGGACGCGCGTACCACTTCTTCATGGTCTGCATCGCAGGTTTTCCCCAAGGGACCATGCTGTTGTCTGCCGGCCCCCCTGCGCCGTCGGTCTCGATCTTCCACCAATACACGCCCGCAAACCATGGCTTCTCATAGAAGGCGGCGAAGATCGCCTCATAGCATCGCACCTGTTCTTCAAGCGACAACGAGCTGGGCGGATGGTCCGCCCAGGGAGTCTTGTGCGAACCCACCGCCGAGGAATAACCGGCTTCGGTCAGCAACACTGGGCGATCGTACCGCTTCGCCACCTCCTCTACCTTCTTCACGATCTCCGCCGCGGAGTAATCGTCCGGAAGGGGATAGTAGTTGTCGAGCCCGATGTAGTCCAAGGCGTCCCAGAATCGGATCGACTCGAACTCCCTCCCATGGTTGGCCGCGTAAACGAGTGGACCCTTGTAGAGACTTCGGACAGTGGCGATTATGGTACGCCATTGCGGCTCAAACTCGGTCAGTTGCCCGAACTCCACGCCGATGCAAAGCGTGTCGGCATGAATGCGCTGAGCCAGCCGGGCGTAATGCTCGATGAATGCCGTGTACTCCTGAAACCACACCGCGCGATCTTCCTCGGAAAGCGGTTGGTCTCCTTGCGGTCGCCAGATGTGAGGCTTCAGCATCACCTTCATGCCCAATCCGCGCGCGGTGGCGGTAATAATCTCAACGCCCGCATCGCTCTCCCACGTTCCCGGTCGAGCGGGTGACATCCGCAACGTCCGCCGATCCATCCCTCCGTAAGGAACAACCGCGATGGACTGGACTCCAAACTCCGGAAGCCGGCGCAGGAGCGAGCGCGCCTGCTCGGATTCGTACCCGTAGCCGTTGGCCGTAAAATTGACCCCTCGATGGAAGTAGTGCTTTGGGAACGTGTCATCCTCCCGCCGCTTGGGCAGGCTGGCGAGCACCTTCGCCACCTCGGTTTCCCGCGCCCGTTGCTGCCATTCACGCCCCTGGTCAAGCGCGCCGAAAACGAAAAGCGAGAGGAGTAATCCAAGGCCCGCCGATCTCAACCTGACTTCTGTCACCACCGGGGTCAGGCGGAATTGAACGAGCGCCGCCAGTGCAATTGCCGGGACTGTGGTCACCCCTCCAAACCACGATCTGTTCCAGTTTGAGAGCAGCATGGGCAGCATTGCGGCCGGGAGTGCCATGCCGGCCAGCGCAACTCCCAGCCTTCCCCAGTAACGGCCCGGAATCGCCGCCATCGCCCATCGCATGCCGACTGTCAAAAACGCTAGGCCAACCAGAGCGGGTACTGCCCCGCGCAAGGGTGGTGCGTTGCGGACGAGCACTCCCCCAATCCAATTCCCGCAAAGCGTCAGACCAATCATTGCAGCCGCGCGGCCTGCTAAGTCAGGCATTCGCTTCCGCAGGGGTCCGAGCAGCATCACCCCAATGGCCGCAGCGACAATGGCTGAGGTCTGTCCGGCAAACAGCAGCTCCGTTCCGACCCCGCCCCGCGCCCGGGCAGAGATGAATAGCGCATCCATCCGGAGCGGGCCGGCCTCGGCGCCTGTCAACCAACTATGCACGTACGCAGGCAAAACACGGACCCAGATCTGGGCGGCGATGTAAAGCGGGTAAAAAGTGGCGACCCAGAACAGCGGCCGCGTCCACCAGCGGTGAATCTGCGTCATCGGGTCTCCCGGCCGAGCCGCCGCAAGAGATCCGATTTGAAATCGGCATTGGCAGCGGAGCAATAAGTTACGTTTGTCTGCACGCCCGGCGAGGGTCTGACCAGCAGATACGGCTTGTCCGGTGCGGGCTGTGAGGTGGCGGTGTCATCCGGCGCTGTCTCAACAGTTGCGGAAAGCCGTTCGCATTTGAGGGATTGCCGGTGAACCAGAACGCCGACGGCCAGGGCATCGAAGGGATTGAACCCTCTGGTGCCGAACTCTCGCTTCCAGAGATCGAGCCAGTCGCTCGCCGCGGGGAGCATCCACCCCATCCCGGAACTCCGTGCGGCCGCGGCCTGCAGTTCCTCCTGGTACAGCCAAACTCCGGAAGAGATCTCCCACGGCGCTAACACGAGGGGTACCCGAGAGGCCAGCAGAATGCGAAATGCTTCGGGATCCAGCTCGAAGTTGAGATCGCGGAATGGTGTCTTTTGCGTGGGACCCGACCGGAAATGCTGTCCCGGCCTCCTTCCCGCCACCGCGACTATGCGATCGATTCGCTTCGCAAGATCCGGGTGGTTCCGAACAGCGGTTGCCACGTTTGTCGCCGGGCCAAGCGCCAGAATGGTGAGGCGCGTCCGTCCCAGTTCGGCCGCGAGCGCCCTGCTCGCCTCCGTCTCCTGCCCCAGTTCCGCGGCGCCCGAAGCGCCGTCGTAGACTGTCACATTCATCGGGCCGAACTTCCCTGCGATCTCCCGGCCGATCCGGCTGGCAGTGGCGAGGTCTGCATTTCCGAAAACGACGCTGATACCTCGGATGTCCAGCTCCGGAGACGCGAAGGCCTGGAGCAGGGCGATGCCGTCATCCACTTCGTGCCCGCCAGGAGCAACGGATGGATCAGTGTCAATCCACACTGGGATGCGTTTCTCCACGTTCGCAAGAGACGCGATAGCGGCGAGGAGGATCAGAATGCGCATACCAGTTCTCTCGACCGCTCCAGCCAGGCGATCTTTTGCCCCAGATCGACCGCCAACGGGAGCTGCGCAACTCCGATGAGTCGCCGCATGATTTCGGCGCCTGCGAACGCGCCCGCCAGAGCCCAATCGGCATCACCCGCGTATCGTTCCTTTACCAACGCCCAATGCGCCCGCGCCCCCGTTAACTCCAGGTGAGCAAGAAACACCCCAACGTCGTACTCAACCGCTCCCAGGAAACAAAACTCCGGATCGATGATTGCCAACCCGTGGCTGGACCGCAGCCAGCTTCCCGGAAAGAAATCACCGTGGACGAGGACTGGCCCTTCCCCGAGGTAGATCCTTCCCAATCTGGCTACCTGCTCTCGGTACCGCGTGTCCTCCTTAAGGATCTCCGCCTGAGCCGTAAGTCCAAACGTGATCCGGTCCAGGTCGAGGCCGTTGTTGGCCCTGAGCGGGTAGTCGTACTGGTGCTCGTGGTTCAGCGCCCGCATGGCTCGGTTCACAAATGTGGGTCGAAAGGTCTCCGGGACCGTGGTTCGATGCAGAGCCACCAGGTAGTCGGTGAGGATGGTACAGTCATCGCCTGACAACCCTCCCGTGCGATAGAGGCTCGTCAGGTCGCCCCGATCTCCCAAATCTTCCAGCCAGAGCAAGTGAGCTCCTGGATCGAACCCGAGCAATTTCGGCATTCGCTCGGCGACTTCGGGAATCGAGGTGATGGCCGAGTAGAACGCGCCTTCGACTTCAGCGCGCTCGACGGGGGCAGGAATGTGAGGATACTTCACGACCCACGGTCTTGCCTGCTTAAGGATGTAGCTCGACCGCTCTGAGTGCGCCCGGACGGTCATGTTCATGTTTCCATCGCCGATTCGTTCGGCGGAAACGACCGGTCCCGCTGGCACCCACCGCAGCTTCTGAAGGTGTTCATTCATCGCCTTCAGATTTAGGGGATCCAGAACGTAGTCGGCGGGTCCCGCTTGGTGGGGGACATGATCGGCACTTGTGGCGCTCGGGCGCTCTTGGGTTAGGTCCTGGGACAAGAGTCCTCCTCCGGGTGAGTGACACGTATCGCTGAATTATTACAGACTGCCGGAAGGATTCGTTGCGCACACTGGCTTCCTGGTTTATCGACCGGATGGTTGAAGGCAGGCTGGGGTAGACGTGCAACCGGGTCGGAGCGTTGATTCGCGGGACACCGGGACCTTGGTGCCTGCCAGAACGTCGACGGAGTAGCCGATGTCTCCAGTGGTCAACCAGACCTCGGCACCGCCCTCGTCATTGCCACCTCTTCGCCCTATTGTTGTCAATAACTTGCGTTTCGGAGAGGTTGTTGCAAACTCGGGTTTCTGGGGAGCCACCT
>JACQZR010000172.1 GCA_016213775.1 Acidobacteriota bacterium | reverse complement strand
GAAGCGACGAGTTTTGCTTATTCATACTTCCAGGCTGCCGCGAAGACCTTCGGATTATGCAACATGAATGCGCGCCAAAGCCTTGTCAGAAGCCTCCCCGGAGGACAAATGAAGCATAACCCGGCTTGAAGCATAATGAAGGTGGCGCATGGAACGGCGATCTGGTTGGGGCCGATGTGCCGGATGTTGTCGCAATCGAAGAGGGTGCCGGTGAGGATGATGAGGGAGTCGCTCTGGGCGGCGAGTTTGCGGATGTCGTTTTCGATTTTGCGCCAGGCGGACATATTGAGTTCGGGGAGCTGAGGAACAGTGTTGGAGAGGAAGTAGGACTCACGGAGGGCTTGCGGGGATGCGGCGAGGTCGCGGGCGGGGACAACGTGGCTGCGGTGGAAACCAGAATTTTTGTAGTCGACGTCCGTAGCTGATGAGGTAAGTTCGGGATCTCGGCGGAAGTGGCGACGGGGAGCAGCCGTGGTGAGCATCTCAGGGGTGAGCTGGTAAGCGGCCCAGACGGGGACTTTGTGGGTGTTGCTAAGGCAAAGGGTGAAGGCGGTGCGGATGGCGAGTTGTTGATCTGGTGCGTCGCAGGCGGGGAGTCCGAAGCGGCCGGGTTGGGCGTTCAGGGTTTCGATTGTGAGGAGGAGGGTCGTTAGCAGCATACAATATATAGATCGACTGTTTCAAACATTTCTATAGTATGATTAGGTCAAAAAGATTCAAAGGTGCGTTTTTCGGCCAAGGGCGGGGACAAACGCGATTGCCGCAAGGTGGCCGTGGACCGCGAACGGCTCAAATGGCCGGTGGACGGGCGGCGGATTCGAGGGTGGCCTGCTTGGGAGTGGGGAGTGCCAAGGGGGACGGTGATTTGGTTGAAGTGTGCTGGTTCAGCGCGAGATGGAGACTCGCGCGACTGCGAGCGGGCGGGTAATCGCCGCACTCACCGGTAAATACATTTGGCCGAGCGATCGACTGGTCGTTGGCGTTGGCAGTGGCCGCTGCAAACATGAAAGGCCGCTAGTCGTCGCGCATAGCAACAGCCGGATCCACCGTCGTGAGAGCGAGCGATGCCAACAGTCCGATCACGATGCCGGCGCTGGCCACTGTCAAACTCTCACGGAGTATCTGCCCGAAGATCCTCAGCCGATCGGCTCCGAAGGTGACGCGCACGCCGATTTCACGCGTTCGCTGACTGACTGTACAGGACGCGAGGCTGCGCACCTGCGGCGGCGAAACGTTCCTCCATCGTCTCGATTTCGGCGACGCCCTGATCGGGGTCGACATGTGAATTTCCGATTTGACAGAGGGAATCAATGAATGCGGGTCGCCTGAGGTCCGCACAACCAGGGACGCCAAAGGGAATGGCAGTTGAGTATTGGGATATCTGCCACTGAGCCGCTTTCCGAGCGGATCGCCGCTGCCGAACAGCGTTCACGCCGCAATGCGATTCCGGATGCCGAAGTGGGTTCCACCGAAGCGATCCTGATCTACGAAATCCCTGCCCGTCTGCATCGGAATGCCCATGGTTCGGAAGTAATCAGGCATCATGATGGAGATGCCGCGCGATCTCGTCCCAGCACGCGCATGAGCAGCAGGTTGGCAACATTGGCGCAGGCGATCAGAAGAACGAGCGAGACAGTCGCAAACAAGATTCGCAAAAGAGGACGGATCCGTCCGACAGTGTGTTCGTGCGAGGCATCACAGTAGCGCCGTATCCGGCGTTCATGACTGGATTCTCCGTGGCTGTAACGGTGGCGATGCTGGTCATCTCCGCTTGTACACTGGCGAACCCGACGCCCGGGCGCAAGCGCGCGACAACGTAGAAGTCGCGGCCGCTGTACTCAGCCCACATCCAAGTGAACACGTCGACCCGCCGGTTCGGAAAGGCAAAGTCAGGAGGCATGACGCTCGCCTCTCCTGATACGACATCTGGGCGCGCCCAGTCCGCGGCGATTGTCCCACAGGCCGAAAGTGGGGGTTGAGGGATTGGATCGCCAGGAGGAGCCATGCCCCGGATCGTCACAATTCTGTTATCGTGAGTGTCCAGCCCTATGCATCTCACATGGATTGACTGGCTGATCGTAGCCTTCTCGATCGCCATCTGCTTCATCCCCGCACTATTTTTCGGCCGGCGCTCTGGTAAAGACACGTCGGAATTTTTCGCATCCGGCCGCTCGGTTCCGTGGTGGCTTGCCGGATTGTCGATGGTGGCTACGACGTTTTCGAGCGATACGCCGAATCTGGTAACGAACTTCGTCCGTACGCAAGGCGTGGCGGGCAACTGGCAATGGTGGGCGTTTACGCTGACGGGTGTCGCCACCGTATTTTTTTATGCGCGGTTGTGGCGGCGATCGAGTGTGCTCACCGATCTGGAGTTTTATGAGATTCGCTATTCCGGCAAGGCCGCGAGCGCGGTGCGCGGGTTTCGCGCGATCTACCTCGGCTTCTTCTTCAACTGCATGATCATGGCGAGCGTGAACCTTGCGGCATGCAAGATTGCGGCGGTGCTGTTCGGGTTGGAACGGTGGCAAACGCTGGCGGCGGTGGGGTTGTTGAACGTGATCTTTGCGGCGCATTCGGGATTGTGGGGAGTGCTGGTGATCGACATGATCCAGTTCTTCATCAAGATGTCGGCGGTGATTGCCGCGGCGTATTTCGCAGTGAATTTGCCGCAGGTGGGCGGGCTGTCGAAGCTGGTGGAGCGGTTGTCGTCGCAGCCGGGGCCGGGTGGGTTGAACTACCTGAACATGTTGCCGGATTTCACTGCCAATTGGGATCTCGCCGTGGCCGTGTTTATCATGCCGATGGCGGTGCAATGGTGGGCGGTGTGGTATCCGGGGGCCGAGCCTGGCGGGGGCAGCTACATAGCGCAACGGATGCTGGCGTCGAAGTCAGAGAAAGACTCGCTTGGCGGGACACTGTTTTTCAACGTGGCGCATTATGTTTTGCGGCCGTGGCCGTGGCTGCTGGTGGCGCTGGCGTCGATCATTGTTTACCCGGAGCTATCCGATATACAGAAGTCGTTTCCGCATATTGAACCGAGGCTGATCGGCCATGACATTGCGTTTCCGGCGATGCTGCTGTTTCTGCCTGTGGGTTGGATGGGGTTGATTGTGGGCGGTCTGATCGCGGCGAATTCGTCAACGATTCTGACGCATCTGAATTGGGGCGCGTCGTATCTGGTGCACGATTTCTACCGGCGCTTTCTGAAGCCGGCGGCATCGGAGCATCACTATGTGAGCGCCGGGCGATATGCGACGCTGCTGCTGTTTCTGTGTTCGTCGGCGCTGGTGTTCGCGTTAGAGACGGCGCAGGACAACTTCAACATCATGCTGCAAGTAGGCGCGGGGTCGGGGCTGTTGTATCTGCTGCGATGGTTCTGGTGGCGGATCACGGCGTGGTGCGAGATTGTGGCGATGATCAGCTCGTTCGGCATCTCGGTGCTGTTTCTGATTCTGCATCGCAACGGGGTAAGCTACGGCACGCACCGCGAACTGTTGATCACGGTGTTGGCCACGACGGTGTGCTGGGTGACGACGGCGTTTGTGGGTCCGCAGAATGATGCGGGGACGCTGGTGAACTTCTACAAACTGGTGAAGCCGTTTGGGCCGGGGTGGACGCACGTGCGCGTGCTTGCCGGTGTGACGGAGGCGGAGGCTCGCAGCGAGCATGCGGGGGACAATGTTCCGCTGGCTCTGGCGGGCTGGTTCTCAGGGTCGATCATGATCTGGTCGGCGTTGTTCTGCGTTGGCAATTTTCTGTACAACCGGATGGAGTACGCGTTCGGGTTGTTGGCGGTGTTCGTGGTGAGCCTGGTGGTGCTGGTGAGGGTTGTGAACCGTCTCTGGCGCTGATGTATGCTGGATAGCACGAATTTTGCCATGCAGAAAAAACACTCCCGCCGCGAAATGATTGGCTTGCTCGCGCTGGCCGCGTCGAACGCGCACAGCGCGGCCACGCCGGAACGCCCGAACGTTCTGTTTATCTATACGGACGATCACTCGTATCGCACGCTGTCCTGTTATCCGGAAGCGTACAAGTGGGTGAAGACGCCGAACATCGACAAGCTGGCCAAGCAGGGTGTCCGCTTCACCGCCGCGTATAACGGCGCCTGGTGCATGCCTTCGCGGGCGACGATGTTGACGGGCTTGCATCAGCACGCGGTGGAGTCGATGAAGATGCAGGGCACGTATCCCGATAGCACGTATGACGCCGCGAAGTGCCCGTTCTGGCCGAAACATTTTCGGGCCAACGGGTATTTTACGGGGCAGATCGGGAAGTGGCACACGGGGCAGGACACGGGATTTGGGCGCGACTGGGACTGGCAGATTGTGTGGAACCGGCCGAAGTATCCCGAGACCAGCACGCACTATTACTACGATCAGCCCATCACCTACCATGGCGGCAAGACAGAGATGCTGAAGCGTTACTCCACCGATCAGTATGCGGATTGGGCGGCGGATTTTATCAAGGGTAATGGGCGGCCGAAGGACAAGCCCTGGTATCTGTGGCTGTGCATTGGCGCGGTGCATGGGCCGTACACTCCGGCGGACCGGCATATGCAGGAGTTGAAGGGGATCGACTTCGACACACCGAAAGATATTTTTCCGCCGCGGCCTGGCAAGCCGGATTGGGCGCAGAAGATTGAGCAATGGCAGAAGGACGCCAACGGGAAACCTGTTGCAGGGAAGAAGACGCTGACGGAGTGGGTGCGACAGTATCATCAGGGCGTGCTGGCGATTGACGAGGCAGTTGGCAAGGTGATGGATACGCTGGATGCCACGGGTGAGCGGAAGAATACGTTCGTGGTGTTCACCTCCGATCAGGGGTTGGCGTTTGGACAGCACGGTTTTCGCGGGACGAAGATTGCGGCCTATGATGCGAACATCCGATCGCCACTGATCTTTTCGATGCCGGGGAAGATTCCCGAGGGGAAGGTGTGCGAGCAGCCGGTGGCGGGCGTCGATCTGCCGCCAACGATTTATCATTACGCCGGATTAAAGACACCGTGGGCGATGCACGGACATGATTTGTCGCCGTTGATTCAGAATCCGGATGCGGCGTGGCCACACACGACGATGATGGTGGCGACGGGGCAGACGTACGGTTCGGACACGAACAATATTCCGAAGGGCGAGGGCGTGATGCACGGGGGGGTGCCGTGGTATGTGATGGTGCGGGACAAGCGGTATAAGTATGTCCGGCCGCTGGTGACGGATCTGGAGGAGTTGTACGATTTGAAGGCGGATCCGGAGGAGTTGAACAATCTCGCGATCAAGCCGGAGCATAAGGCGACGTTGCAGAAGTTTCGCGCGGCGGCGATTGCGGAGTTGAAGCGCACGAAGGCGGGGTTTGTGGACCGGATGCCTCCGGTGCGGACCGCCTGATGAGGCTTCGTGTACTTGCGTTGTTTTTCGCTTGCGCGGCTGTTGCGCTTGCTGACAAGCACACATTGGCGCCGACCGCGAAGACGGTTCACTGGGGTTATTACGACGCGAAGCAGCCGCCGGTGCTGCGGGTGAAATCGGGCGACAGCGTTGAAGTGCGAACGGAGATGATCGAGACGCCTGAGAGGTTGGAGCGTCTTGGCGTGCCTGCCGCGCAGATTCCCGCGCTGAGCCGGGAGATCCACAAGTTGAAGGACAAAGGGCCGGGGCCGCACATTCTGACTGGGCCGATTTATGTCGAGGGCGCTGAACCGGGGGACACGCTGGAGGTGCAGATCGAGTCGATCCGGCTCGCGCTGCCGTATGCGCTGAACCTGTTTCTTCCGGGGTTGGGTGTGCTGCCGGAGGATTTCCCGTTTGAGTACAGCAAGCTGATCCCGCTGGATGAGAAGCGCATGGTGGCGCGCTTTGCGCCTGGCATCGAGATTTCGCTGCGGCCGTTCTTTGGCAGCATGGGGGTAGCGCCGCCGGAGACATCGGGGCGCATCAGCAGTGCTCCGCCGTGGATCCACGCCGGCAACCTCGACAATAAGGAACTGGTGGCGGGGACGACGCTGTTCATTCCGGTGCACGTGCGCGGGGCGCTGTTTTCGGTTGGGGACGGGCATGCGGGTCAAGGGAATGGCGAGGTCAGCCTGACAGCGTTGGAGACTGCGTTGACTGGCGTGTTTCGACTCACGGTGCGCAAAGGCAAGCGACTGCGGTGGCCGCGCGCCGAAACGCCGACACATTACATGACGATGGGGTTTGATGAGAACCTGGACACGGCGATCCGGACGACGCTGCGGGACATGATCGAGTTTCTGACGGAGCGAT
The DNA here is from genome assembly GCA_016213775.1 of Acidobacteriota bacterium. Taxonomy (GTDB): domain Bacteria; phylum Acidobacteriota; class Terriglobia; order Bryobacterales; family Bryobacteraceae; genus CADEFT01. Next base: position 2,697 of record JACQZR010000172.1, on the reverse strand, counting down.
TTGGGCTTAGCCGCGAGGACGCGTATTTGTTGTCGAGCGACGCGGTGGATTTCAGCATCACGCAGCTAGTGGACGGCAAACGCGGGGTGCATGCAATGGTCCCGAAGAGTATTTTTACTGGGCGTTAATCCTTCTGAGATGCAATGCAGCCGGACCCGGAAAGGGCGTCGTGAAGGTGCGATTGGCGCCGCCGGTGACTGGACTTGCTGGGATCACCTTGTCGGTGTGGATGTCGAGCCACTCCGCTTGAAACGTGCCTGAGGCGCCGGTGAGGTTGACGGTGAACTCGCCTTTGTTGTGCTGGAAGACGAGGTACTCGCGTCCGCGCTCGGCCAGGCAGTAGCGTGTGGCGGCGAGGCCCTCTTCCGGCTTCATGGCGGCGAGGTTCATCTTTTGTGCGTAACGGCGAACCTGACCCATGGCGCGCCGGGCGGAATCCTGCCAGGTGGGGGAGGGCAGGAGTTCTTCCATGAAGAGGACGTTGAGGCCGCGGGTGAAGCTCTTCCAAACCCAGATGGCGTCACCGCCGGTGTGGCCCCAGAGATGGTCGGTGTCGCTGACCACCACTTTGGTGAGGCAGTTGGAGCAAGGGTCTTCGCGGTAGTTCTGTTTGGCGTCTCCGGGATTTGGCGAGATCCAGTCGGCGGGACTGTCCTCAAGGGTTTTGTTCGTGCCGCCCTGGTATTGAAAGGTCATGCCGACGGGGTGCTGCTTCGGTTTGGCGGATTGATAACCTTTGATGTATCCGATCATGTGATACTGCCAGGCGGTGGAGGCGGCGTGGGTCTCGTTGGCGATTTCGTAGAGGACGTTGTCGAGGTCGTTCACAGTGTCGATGACTTTGCGAACGTAAGCCTTCTGGAGGTCGAGCACACGTTTGGCGGCGGGGGTGTCGGAAAGGGAGTTGTACTCGAGGGCGCGGCCGTCGCCATTGAGGTCGGCTTCAACATTGTTGACGTTGTTGGGCGCGTGGAACGGATGGGCGTCCCAGGCGTTGGTGAACTGAATCTCCCAGCCTTCAAAGAGCATGATGGCGGTGTAGATGCCGCGATCACCGGCGGCCTTGACACGGGCGCGAAGGCGGTCGAAGTAGTCCTGGTTGAAGCGTGTGAGGTCGAACTTGGGCTCGCCGTCTGTTGCCATGCCGGGGCCGCTACGGACCCAGGGATGAGGCCGGCAGTAGTTGACGCGTTCGGCGCTGAAGCGATCGCTCCAGCGCGTGGTTTCCCAGCGCCAGAGGCGGAAGAAATTGTGATTGTGGCGTTGGAGAAAGGCGAGGTAGCCATCGTAATCGAACACTGGCGGCGGGTTGGCGGAGGCGCCTTTCAGGAGCAGGCCGTTGTCTTGCAGCGACTGCCAGATGTGGGACCCGGAGAGGTAGACGGCTTTGCCGGAGGCGTCGGCAAACCAGCGCGGGTTGGAGGCCAGCACACGCAGCGGACCGGTTGCAGTCTGCGAAGAGGCGGGGATGGCAATGACGGCCAGGAGAAGCAGGCGAATCGGCGGCATGCTTCGATTATGCGCTCAGACGAAGATGGAATCGACGGGGAGCGTGCCGCCGCCGAGCACGTCGAGTGGGACGGATTGTCCGGGCTTGTAGGTGGCGATGCGGCCGTCGGAGGTGGTGACGCGGAGGTGGCGGCGGTTGGGGTCGACGACCCAGAATTCGCGGCAGCCGTTTTCCAGGCAGATCTGTTCCTTCTCGAGGATTTCGGCCGCGGTGTTGGATGGGGAGAGGACTTCGACGACGAGGTCGGGGGCGCCTTGGAATACGGATTCGGTGTCGATGGTGGCCCAACGTTCGGGGGAGACGTAACCGACATCGGCGCAACGGAGTTCGTGTTCTGGTTCGGAGCGGAACGGCATCTCAACGGTGACGAAACTTCCCGGAGGGGCCGCTGCTTCGAGGTTCCCTTGCAGAGCTTTCTGCAGGATTGTGCGTTTCAGTTTCGGGCGCGTTACGCGAACTACCTCACCTCGGTGCAAATCCAAGGTGTGATCACCCACCGGTTCCGGAAGCTTCAGGAACTCATCGACCTTCATTAGAGCGGTTGCCGTAGTGGCCATGCGGTGTGCCTCTCAAGGGCAATTTATAGCGTCCCACGGAAGCAGATTATTTCTTCTGTTTTTTGCCGTGCTGTTCCGCGTACGCGGCGAAGTCGTCCAGACCGAGGCCATACCAGACTTTCGCATTTGCAGGAGCCCAGAGGATTCCGCTTGGTTTGACGCGCACGTGCCCAACCACCTTTTGGTTGTCGTCGACTATCTCAAAATCCTCGAACTTTCGAGGCCGGAAGTCAGACACCACCCGGCAAGCAGGTGGCTTGATGAGTGGGGCCGCCTCAAAGGCGGTCGGGCCGTTGGTCCGGGCCTCGCGGCTTCATGCTCGCGGATGGATTTAGATAACCTGCTTCCGTTCAAATCCAATGTGGATGCCGCCTGCCTCCTTCGGATTTCCACGTTGTCCGGCCGTTTTTCTTTTCTCACGGAGCGCACGGAGGTCACGGAGACAGATCAGGTTGGTTTGGCTCCGTGATCTCCGTATCCTCCGTGAGAGATATTCTTGCTGTTGCCTTCAGAAGACCACACGGTACTGCCGGCCCACTTCGAATGGGACAGGCTGACAAACGCTGGACACCGTACTCACTCTGTGTGCGTCCATCAAGTCACTTGGAGAGGACTCTACTCCAGGAACGG
>JACQZR010000174.1 GCA_016213775.1 Acidobacteriota bacterium | reverse complement strand
TTGGACACGCTGGCTCGCCGGGGATCAGATCGCCGCGAGCGAGTGGCTGGTCCCGTCCGGGCTTACCAAGCTGGCCGATTCGAAGACCGCGTCCTCGGCCACCGTTTGGCTCTCCGGCGGCACGGCTGGCGAGTCGTACACGGTGACCAATCGCATCACGACCACGGGCGGTCGAACCGAGGATCGCTCGTTCAACATCCGCGCGGAGGAGCGCTGATGCCCGACTACATCGGCAACATCACCGTGCCGGAAATTGCACCGTCGGGCGTGTTTCCCATCGTGCCAGACTATCCGCACGGTCGCACCTGGCGTCCGGCGGTCGTGGTCCACCAGTTCGGCAGCGGGAACGCGAAGATCGAACAGCGCTTCTTGCTCGGGACTGGTGCGAAGCGGTTCACGGTACGGCGCGTCTCGTTGCGCGACTCCGACCGAATCGCCGTCCGGAACTTCTTCGAGTCGAAGTACGGTGCCTATGGCGCGTTCACCTACAACGCACCCAACGACGATGGCGTCGGAACCACTGCGTACACCTGCCGCTTCGCCAATGAGCCTTTGTCGTGGGAGATGGTCGCAGACCACATCTGCACCGTCGGCTTGACGCTCATCGAGATCCCCGCGGCGCCTCCCACCTATACTCTCAACTCCACCCTGACTCGCTTCCCGACGCAGGCGCTGAAAGACGCGCTGCTGTCTCAGGTCCAGCGAATCGTCCCGCTCGTAAAGATCCAGCCTCTCCAGAGCGGTTACCCGGCGATCCACGTGTCCGACCGGCGTTGCACCATCGGCGGACAGTTGTACCAGGCGCGACTCCTGGAGTTCGATGGAATCCAGCAGGGCATGGGCGGCGAGTCCGACGACGCCTCGTTCACGTTCGGCAACGCTGATCGCGTCATGCGCGACCTCGCGAACGATGTGGACCTGTACCGCGCATCAATCGAGTTCTCCCTTTTCCACGTCGGGCAAGGCATTAAGGTCGACCTTTGGAAGGGCGATATTATCAACTGGTCGCTCGACGCCAGTCCAGAGTTCGAGGTCAATGCCGCCGATGGCCTGTATGAACTGAACCTGCCGTACCCGACTCGCAAGATTTCGCGGACGTGCTGGAAGCACTTCAATTCCGGTCCCTGCCCCTACTCGACCGCTGGCGCTCTCGACCTCGTTCACTTCCCGGACGCCGATGCTTCAAAGTGCGACAAGGGATACGAGACGCCGAACGGATGCCTGGCGCACGGCATGAAGCGGTACTACGGCGCGATCCTCGCGGAACCGCAAGGCGTTCGGATCAAGGACAACTCGACTGGGACATGGGGTTTCGGGCGGTCGCCCCTCACCAGCGTCTCGCTAATCGCCGACTCGATCTACGACCAGGTGATGCCGGAAGTCTACACCGACAGCAATATGCCGGTGAACGGCAAGATGGCTGCGGGCCGAGACGAAAGCGACTTCTACGAAGGGCTGGGCGTCGTGTGCGAAGGACCTGTGACTTTCGGCACCGGCCACAAACTCGACGGCCAGTTTCACCACGGCTACCCAGGCACCTTTGGGCTTCGCGCGGTGCCGGGCGATGATCCCGCCGGAACGCAGGACTGGTTCTCGCTCGATCAGTCCGGCAACCAGACTGGCGGCGACTGGCGCAAAGTCTTCTTCGGCAACTCCACGTACAAGGACAACTTCGCGGCCGGAACGGCCTTCCTCGTGTTGCGGCGTGGCGATGCGAAGGGACTCCAGTTGTCGAAGCCCGGCGAGCACCAGTTGGAAGCCATCGTCCAGAGCGGAATGAAGGGCTGGGTCTGGACTTCTCCGGGCGTGCGCGTGTACGGCCCGCCGCTTACCAATCCCGTCTGGATCGCGATCAATATGCTGTTCCGGGCGCGCGGCCTGCGCCTCGGCTCCGGCGCGACCACGCAGCAGTTGGATCTCGCGGAGACGTTCTTCGACGTGCAGGCTGCCATTGATGCCGCCACGATCTGCGACGAGCAAGTGACAAAGCTCGTTGGCTCCGGCACGGAGACTCAGTTCAAGTTCCGAGGCACGGTACAGGAGGAGAAGCCGCTTCGGGACTGGATTCAGGAGGTGTTGATCAACTGCCTGGGCTTCTATACGTTCTCCTTCGGGAAGCTCAAGGTCGGCGTGCGCGTGAACTCGTCGTCAGTCGAGGCCTTCACCGAAGGGAACATCCTCTTCCGCAGCCTCAAGCTCGCGCCGCTCAAGCCGTCGTTCAATCACATCACCGCGCACTTCGCTGACGAAGATTTTGAGTTCGTCGCAAACAGCGTGACCGTATACGATGTGGACCACGCACTCCTGCTTGCTGGCGGCGCAGGACCGCAGTTCCTCAAATCGAGCGTCAACCTCGCCGGGACGTTCTCGAAGTCGCAGGCCGGTAGGATAATCGCCATCCGCCTCCGCGAGGAGTTGGGCGGCATCACGGCGTCGGAGTGGAAGGCGGCGAGGAGCATTCAGTTCCGGACGACCGTTCTGGCGCTCAACACGGAGCCGGGGATGGTCTGCTCGATGACGCACGCGGACATGCCTGGCGGCGCTGGAGAGTTTCGCGTTACGGGCTGGCGTCTGAACAACGATTACAGCATCGACATTCAGGGACGCACGACCACGGACTCGATGTACGACCTCGTTACCGGCCCCAAGCCCGCCGACGTGACTCCCGACGACGTGCCTGAGGAGGTTTTGATCGATACCGGAGTTCCGGGGATCGTGACCGGAACGCCCAAGCTCTCCGACTACGGTACGTTCGCCGTCGACAACATGGAGGTCCTTCCGGATCCCTCCGGCAACAGCAACATCGTGGGCGCGCAGCAGGTCGCCATGGCGCTGTACTACGTGGATGAACTCGCCGCGGATCTGTGGGCGAGTCTTGACGCCACCCTCGACAAGACCACAGATCCGGCGACGGTCGCCTGCACGGTGAATCCGGATACCGCGCGTGAGTTCAAGGTGGGCGATTTCGTGGTGTTCAACGATGAGGCGAAAGACGAGGATAACAGCGGGCGCCGCTCGTTCGAGTGCGCGCAGATCGTAGGTCCGGGGAACGAGGGTGACGTGGTCCCGTCAGGCAACTTCCAGTTCCAGCGGGAGTACCCTGGCGTGCCGGCCGGCCAAGCCACCTTCGGGACGCTGCGCTGCGCGCATTTGAAAGGCGTCCGTTTCTACAAGCTTGATCAGAAGACATTCACGTTCTCGGTGAAGAAGGGTTTCTTCCGGACGCCCGGCCTTCCGGCACGCGTCGAAGCGAAGCTTCCCTCGGCGTGTGTACTGGCGGCACTCGTGGGCGTGGCAAACCACTTCGGCTTCGGGCCGTTCACGGTCTTTCCTCTCTCGCACCATAGCGAACCGTTCACGCCCGGCGACCGGACCTGCAACGGCGGCGCTTACACGTTCCAGATTCCGGGTGCGCTGGCGGTGCAAGACACGGTTGCGATCCCGATGAAGGTGCAGGACGCCGCGTCCATCCGCTGCATCTTCGCCTATGTCCAACCAGGCACCACCGACGGTCAATCGGCCTATCTAATAAAGATCAGCCGCGACGACGGCGCGACGTGGGAGCCCCTTGAGTACATGGGCATC
>JACQZR010000170.1 GCA_016213775.1 Acidobacteriota bacterium | reverse complement strand
GCTCCCAACTGGAGGGAGCGATTGCCGCTTCCGCCGAGAATACGACCGAAAGTGGGCGAGTTGACGCTGCTGTCGGGCTCGTTCAACTGCGCATGGTTCATGATGTTGAATGCTTCGGCGCGGACTTGAAGGCGGATCCGTTCGTGCAACTGGATGTTGCGCATGAGTGAGAAGTCAAAGTTGAACATGCCGGCGGAACGCAGGTTGGGCTCACTGCGGGAATCGGTTCCGAGTGTGTAAGCGGGCGCGGCCGTAAAGGCTGTCGTATCGAACCAGTGGTCGCGAGTCTGGCCGCTGGATAGCACTCCACTGCGAAGGCGGTCGGCGCGGGAAGTGAGTCCGGGCAGGGCCGCTGTATTAGGGGCGGTGATGACGATGGGCATTCCTTTTTGTATCGAGGTGATACCGTTCATCTGCCAGGCTCCGATGATGCTCCCGGCGATCCCCTGACGCAACCGCGGCAACTGCCAGATGTAGCTGACGACGAGGCGTTGCGGGACATCGTAATCAGTGAGAGAACGGCCCATGCGGAGGTCATAGGGATTGGCGATGCCACTGCGTCCGCTGAAGTGCTCGCCAACATTGTCGATTTGTTTGCTCGCGGTGTAGGACGCAAGCACGGTGAAGCCGCGGGAGACGCGTTTGTCGAGACGGATGATGAAGGCGTGATAGCTGGAGTCGCCCACCGGGTACTGGTGAAGGTTGATGGAAGTGTACTGCGGGAAAGGCAGCAAAAGCTGCCGGGCGACCACCGTGGCGGCGCTCAATGTGCCGGTCGCGATCTTTCCAAAGAAGGGGTTCGGCGTTTGTTGCGCCGAGGCCGTGCCAAGGGATAGATAGACCGGGTGGGCGGCGTTCAGCGGAGTGTCCTGCCAGATATGCAAACCGCGGCTGCCGGAGTAGGCAGTCTCGATGACGAGGTTCGATGTGACCTGGCGTTGGATGTTGGCAGTCCATTGGTGCTGCGTTGGGTTGGCGACGTTGCGAATGATGGTGCTCACGCCACCTCCCACCAGGTTCGACGGCGGAATCAGAAAGCCGGTGACGAACGGATTGGACATGTTGGCGCCGACGGGTGGGACGTAGGGGTTGACACCTGCTGGTCCGAGATAAACGGATGTGCTGGTCTGGAACCCCTGGCCGAGTTCACTGGACACAGCACCTATGCCGCGATTGCCCTGCGCGTAGAACATGCCGTAACCCGCGCGGAAGGTGGTCTTCGGCGCGAATAACCAGGAGATACCGGCACGAGGGCCGAAGTTTCGCGTCTGGGTATCGGTCTGGCCCCGTTGATTGGGAGAGACAAAACGGATGGCGCCGGGACGGCCCGTCACCACGTCGTCAGTAGCAGGGTCGAAGTACGCCAGATTGTTGAAGCGGTCCTGCCACGGCGTGGTGAGTTCGTAACGGAGACCGAGATCGAGTGTGAATCGCCGGCTGATCTTGAAATTGTCTTGAACGAACCCGGCATAGTACACCTGCTGCGCGGCGAGAGCGGGATCGAGACTGAGCGAGCCGCTAGCGGGGAGACCGAGGAGGAAGGAGCCTAAGCCAAGGCCGGCGTTTGGAGATGCAGTCGTCGGGTTGGCGCCCTGAGTGTAAGCGGCGTTGAACGAATACGTGCCGGCAGGACTACTTGGCGAGTAGGTGTTGTTGCGGAAGATTTCGAAATCACCGCCGGCTTTCACGGTGTGTTTGCCCGTGACCCATGTGAAGACGCCTTGTGCCTGGCGATTCTCCTGAACGCTCAGCCGGAGTGCGGTGGTGGCAGTACCGAGGGGAGCCTGGCCGGTGATGGCGATACCGGGAAAAATCGCGGCTCGAGCGGTGCCGGCCACCGCCGGCGAGAAGCCGAGCTGAGTGAGATCGAAACCCATGCTCGACGGGACGCTGTCCTTATGATTGCGGAGGTAGCTGACACGAAACTCAGCGATCAGGTTCGGCCGGAACGTGATGGTGTCACCGGCCACCGCGCTGCCAGTGAGCGATGTGATGGGTTCGAACGCAGTTGAGGTCTGCTGAGGAAAAGCGTCATTGATGACTGCGGTTGAGGTGGTGGAATTGAATGTCACGCCGGCGCGTCCAAACAGGCGCTGGCGATCACTGAGAGAATGATCGAAGCGAGCGAGCAGTTTCTTCGCCGCGCTGGCGCTATTACCGTTCTTGAGGAAATTCCGTGTGCCTACGATTGCGTCGCCTGGAGCGTTGGGCTGTGGATAATAGGCCAGGAGCCTGGAGGAAACCGGGCTGATGCGTGCCGCGGGAATCTGGTTGCCAGGGAATGGTTGCCGCAGGTATTGGCCGGGACGCGCGGAGTCGACTGCGGACGTGGTGGGGTCATAGATGGTAACTTGTCGGCCATTGGCGCCGAAAGTCTGGCTGAAATCGCCGTTGCGCTGTAGCGTGGACGGGACATTGCTGATCAGGGATTGCGGGGCACGATCGGGAACGGCTTCCAGGGCGAGAAAGAAGAACGTACGATTGCGCCCATTGTAGAGGCGTGGGAGCAGCACTGGTCCGCCAAGCGCACCGCCGAATTCGTTGCGGCGGACGACGCTCTTACGGAGGCCAACGAGATTGTTGGAATAAGTGTTGGCGTTGAGCGCGTCGTTGCGAAAGTACTCGTAGACGGCGCCGTGGAATTCGTTCGTCCCCATTTTGGTGGTGACGTTCAGGACGCCGCCGGCAGTGCGGCCGTACTCAGCTTGAAAGCTACTGGTCTGCACTTTGAACTGTTGCACTGACTCAAGCGGTGGCGAGTAAGAGGTGTCGTTGGTGGTGGAGTTCAGCATTTGCGCGCCATCGAGGAGGACCGCGTTAGCGTTGGATCGCCCACCGCTGATGAGCGGACCAGTACCGGGATTGCCTTTCGGGTTTACCCCTGGTGCGAGCACGACGAGAGAAAAGGCATTTCGGCCGAGTAGCGGCAGTTCGCTGATCTGTTCAGAATTGATGGTAGCTCCCAGGCTGGCTGTTTCCTGGTCGATAAGAGGAGTTACTTCGACGACGGTGACTTGCTGCTGCAGGGAAGAGACTTCGAGGGCGAGGGAAACAGTAGCATTCTGACCCACAGTAAGAGTCAGATTGGGGACTACAGCAGTGGAAAAGCCTGCGTGTGAGACGCTGATCTTGTAGCCGCCGGCAAGCAGCGGGAGATAGTAGTTGCCGCTGCTGTTGGTGACGGAGGTAGCGCGCACACCGGTGGCGAGATTTTCAGCGTCGACACGGGCCTCGGGGAGGGCCGCGCCGCTTTTGTCATGAATGATTCCGGAGATGGTCGCGCGCTCCACCTGGGCAACGAGGGTAGCGGCGATGAGGCCGGCCAGAATTACGAGCGTGATTTTGCGGGACATTTTATGTACGATTTCCATTTTTGGCTCCCGGTACGGGGCCAGTATACACCCGATCACGGGTCTGTGCGGATTGGCCTTCCGCGACGATCTGTTAACGCGGCCTGCGCAGGCCCTTCGGCGCTACATAGTGGAACCTGACTAAGTAGATATTGTTCCCCGCCCCGTGCTTAGCCACTTTCAATAAGTCGATGACACCCAGAAACCCCGACTCCCGAGCAAGCTGGGGCGTAATATCCAGGAAACCAATCGGCTCGATCGAATCTATCTCAATTTCCCCCTCTTCCATCCGGTACCGGTGTCCCACCTTCACCCGCGCACTCTTCCAGATGCGCACACTGCAGGTAATCTCCCCGCGCCTCACCCCATCCCGCAACCGTTTGGTAAACACCATGCTTCCTACCGCCCCGCTATCTCCGCACCTGATGTTCGATTGATCTTCGTTGCGCCTGCTATCCTACCGCAAACCCACCCACCGATTGCTCCCTACCGACACGGGGCCCCAGCAGTCGCGACGGCAGCAGCTTCGAATCCGCTGCAAGACCTCCGGCGTCCGCCTCATCTCCCACACTCGTGATGAGGTACCTTAGAAATCGATGAGCGCTTTTTCATTCGAGCCGCGATTCGTTCACGCGGAGCCCTTCGACTTCATTCAACAGGAGCAGTTTCTTCGCGAGGACCTGTACCGGGAGCTTGAGCGAAGCTTCCCAGTGTGCCCACCAAGCACTGGTCCCTCCGGATTTTCCTACTATTGGGGCGACGGCGAATATCAGCGGCTGATCGCGGAAAACTGGGCCTGGAAGGAGTTCTTCGAGACTGCGCACTCGCAGCGCTTTGTGGAGTATTGCCGGACACAGTTCCACCGCGCTTACCAGCGCCACCGCTGCATCATCGATCTCTCGAAGGCAGTCTATGTACCGTACCAGGAGAGCCGCCAGGACAAGGAACGGCGGCATATCCGGAAAATCAATCTCCAGCCGCATGAGCTGTTCGTGAGGCTGGACCTTCACCAGGGCTACATTGGCTATCGCCGCAAAATACACCTGGATCACCGGCGGCGCGTTGCGACGCTGCTCATCTATTTTTGTGACGCGGATGAGTCGGGTTTCGATGGCGGCGACCTGGTTCTTCACAAACGAAAGTTTCGCATCCTGCATCCGGAAGCTGCGCGTATCCGGCCGAAACGGAACCTGATGGCGGGGTTCGCCTGCAGTCCGGTTTCCTTCCATTCGGTGCCCGACATTCTGAGGCAGGACTCGCCGCGAAACTTTGTGCAGATCCAACTTTCCAGCCAGGTGGACGCTTGGCCGTCCTGAGGCCTGTCTGTCAGGGCCACGGGAATCGCCAGCGCGGCACGCCGGCGTCTGGCGGCACGGAAGGCATCTTAGGTTCGCCGGGGATAATGGATGTGGACAAGCTCTGTTCGAGGAATTGCAGATAAGCGCTTGAGCAAAGAGTTACGTCCGCGGTGATCAGCGTTTCGTAGGGGATCTCCAACTGTTCCAGCAGCGAATAGCGGCTGGGACGCCATGTTGCTCCAGACGGTTTGGCGATCCACACCGGCGTACCGAACGCCAGGCAGGGCAGCGCGACGTGCAGCCGGGATGTGTATACAGCCTCGGCCCTGCGATAGGTGTCTAGCGCTTCGAGCGCGGCTTTCCACTGCCGCTCCACAGAAAGCTCTCTCGATATCCGGTGGCTAAGCCGTGTACCCGGGCCATAGTAGTCAACCGAGTACACACCGCTCCGCGTCCCGTCATACCGGGGCAGGGTCAACGTCGCGCAGCCGACCATGATTGAGGGCAGCCCGGCCTTGATTAAAAACTCCATAGTCGCCGGATCACGCGCCCCAATCGGGAAGGGCGAAGTGCGCATCCAGTCGAGGTATTGCCGCCTGCGAAAGTGTGGTCCGCTGACGCCCGCGAAAACGCAGCGGCTTGTGCCGCCCGGTGGCGGGGAATCCTTATCGAGGAAACCATTCATCACGAACGTGGCATTCGCCGGCGCGTCCTCCAAGCGATGCCGATACACGCCGGCAGCGGCCGGCAGCAGGCGGGACAGCGCCACAGTCTGAATCATGTCACCAAGATTTTGAACTCGATAAAGCAGAATGGCGTACACAATGCGATGATAGAAGACTATCATCCACGGAGGCATCTTTAACGGTGAGCGGATGGGAAAAAATCTGGCAGGAGACCAGTGCGCGCGAATTGTGGTCGGTTCCGGACTGTCTCGTTCTCGAACTCGCGACGAGATGGAAACAATCCGCAAGCATCCACCGCGTCCTCGACCTGGGGTGTGGTGTAGGACGGCATGTTCTGTTGCTCGCCTCAATGGGCTTTGAAACATACGGCCTCGACCATTCCGAAGCCGCCTTGGAGACTTGCCGCGCGCGATTACAGGCGGCGGCGCTGACTGCGCAACTGCACCGGGGCCAGATGAACGACCTTCCGTTTGCCGACGGATATTTCGATGCCGTGGTGGCGTTCAACACCATCTATCACGGAACGGCGCGCGAGGTGGACGCTATGGTGGAACTGGTGCGGAGAAAGCTGCGCGCCGGAGGGGAATTTTTCGCAACTCTGCCCTCGCGGGACAACCGCTTGTACGGCAAGGGCGAAATGATCGAACCGCATACCTTCTGTGACCCGAGGATGTACAAGGAACTCTTAGGTGGCGAAGGAGAAAGCGGCGTGCCCCACCACTTTTCCTCGCGGGAGGAAGTGCATCAGTTCTACCGGCGCTACTCCATCCAGTCGCTCGCGCATGAAGAACTCCGTCTCGCATTGCCAGCCCGTCGCGGTACGACTGTTTCGTGGCTGCCCATCTCGAAGTCGTACTTCTGGCGGGTGGTCGCACGCAGAGAGGATTCCCATGACGGATGAGATTTTGTTGAAAGCTCGCCTTTTGACAGACGGCGTTCGAATCGACAACCTGGCATTGTCGGGCATGGGCTCCCAGTACAAGGAACAACTGCATCATCTGTTCGAGTACGACTTCGATGTCCACAAGACTTATGCGGCGACGAGCGAATTGCGGCTTCCCGGAGGAGCGATCGTCCAGGTCCGTCTCAACGAAAGGTCGCCATACTTGATCCGGATCGAGGAAGGCGATCTTTTTGTAGAGTGCTACGGCCAGAGGCTTTCCGCGCTCAGTTGGATCGAGCGCCCCGCTTTCTATTCGCGCAAGACCTCACTTGGTCTACCGATGTCGGCTATCGCCGAACTGGTCGGCGAAGACTGCCTCTCCGTCTGCCATACGAATGCCTGCATTACTTTTTCCAACAAAAAGGAATGCGCATTTTGCAACATGAACTTCACTCCGCGACAGTACGACGAAGTGTTGATCCGCAAGCGCGCGGCGGAGGTTGGCGAGGTGATGGCAGCCGCTTTCCGCGAGGGACCGGCGCGCCATTTCCTGATCACGGGTGGCATACTTCCGGGAAACCAGGAGATGGAAGTACTGGCTGCCTACCTTGAAGCGATTCACGAGGCGGCCGGAATGACGGAACTGCCCGGTGCTGCGATCATGACGCCGCCGCCGGACCTGCGCCAGTTCGAACGCCTTCAACGCCTCGGATTGCGCTCCATCGGCCTTAACCTCGAGTGTTTCGACCCTGCCTATTTCCGCGCCGTTTGCCCGGGGAAAGAAGAGCGCATCGGTTATGGCCGGTACAGGGAAGCACTTCGCGCCGCGGTTGAGATTTTCGGTGACGGTGGGCGCATCTTTTCCGGATTCCTCGCAGGCATCGAGCCGAAGAGCCGGTTTCTGGAAGGGGTGCAGGAACTCGCGGAAGAGGGAGTGGCGGCGATTCCGCTGGTCTGGAGCCCCTCGGCAGGCACCCTCTATTCCGGCCACCGCGCCCCTTACGCCGAATGGTATGTCGAACTAACCGAACAAATGGCCGGCATAGTCGTTCGGCACTTGAAGCGAAGCTCCGGCCGAGCCCCGGAGCCGGTGCGCTGCGTCCGATGCCAGCATCAGAGTTTGCTGCCACGACCTTTTGCATCGCCGGCTCAGCGTTGTGAAGTCACTGGCGGGTCGATCCTAGGCGGATGGGATGACGTTGCTCGAGATTGCTGACAAACTGCGGTTCTACGTGATGCTGGAAGTGCTTCGTCTTTTACCCCTGCCGCGTGCTGTACAGTTGATTACCGCATCCGCGCACGCGATGTACGCACTTTCGTGGAGCAAGCGAAGAAAGGCCATCCACTGGTTACGCGAGACGGTTCCTCCGCAGACTCCTTCCCCGGAAATGCCGAAGCATGCCCGTGAGCTTTTTGTGCATGCGGCATTTCGCCGTTATCTCAACTATGTGCTGTCGCTTCACGATGCCAACGATTGGCGGGAGTGGCTCGAGGTGGCTGGTTGGCAACATGTAGAGCAGGCACTGGCGAGGAACAGGGGAGTCGTCTTGCTTACCTGCCACACCGGCCTGCCGAGACTGGAACGCTGGTTTCTTCGCACCCAGCCACATCTGGTGTATTATCTCTATCGAATCGGCTTCGCCGCTCCGGGCGCGACATCGTGGGGCGCGAGATTCCAACGCTGGCATCTGCACCGCTTCCGTCTGGACTCGGATCATCTCCTTGGGAACGATGAACTAAGTGTTCAGTACATGAAAAAGGCCTACAATCATCTGCGTCGAAACGGGATCGTCAGCATATCCGGTGACGGCAGCACGGGAGAGCGGCGATATCCGGTAACCATTTGCGGCCGCAACCACTCGGTCCCCGCCGGGGGCATTTCCCTCGGACTGATGGCTGGCGCGGCGATCCTTCCATGTTTCACCATCATCGGCAAGGCTCCGCGATTCCGCCTTGTATTCGAGGAGGCGCTAGCGCTTCCAACTACGCATGACCCTCGCGATCGGACCGGGAACACAAGAATGTTAGTGGAAGCCTACGCCGCCCGGCTGGAAGCGTACATCTTGCGTCATCCAACGAATATCGCCCATCCGCGTTACTCGCTGCGGATTCCCGCATGAGGAGAATAGGAGATGCTTATGAACCTTGAGACCGAGGCGGTAGAAGAGCGTTTGAAACAAATACTGCTCGACGTGGTTAGGGACGAAGTGGACCCCAGCCAGATTCGCTCTGAAGTGGCGCTGATAAACGAAGGCCTCTCGCTTGATTCCGTCGCGCTGCTTGAATTTGTCGTGCGCATTGAGAACGAGTTCAGCATCATTCTCGACGACGGGGTTCTCACGCGCGAACATTTCGAGTCCCTTGGTTCGCTGGCGGGCGCCGTCCAAAGAGAGATCGCTCGCCAAGCGAAGTCTTAATGTTGTTCCAACTTCTCGAACGCCGGGGCGCTGATGATTCCGCAAGGCCGGCGCTGGTTCACGCTGGGGAAACCCACACGTGGGGCCAGTTGCTCGACCAGACCTCGCGCCTTTCGCATGGGCTTTCTGATCTCGGCATGGGCCCTGCGGACACTGTGGCGCTGGTGCTGCCCAACTCCGCCCCCTTTCTTATCTCGCTGCTCTCGCTGTCGCGGCTTGGTGCGCAGGTGTTACCACTGGGCGCCGAACTCACGAGTCCGGAAATCCACGCTGCTCTGGAGTCGGCTGCATGCACGACGCTCATCGCCGATGATTTCATGGCGGACTTATGCAGGGATGTGATCGAAAGGAAGCCCGGGATGCGGGTTCTGCAAGTTTCGCGCGAAGATTTCGGGCTGCCCAGTCTGAGGCGCATGGCAGTCGAGGGCATCGCGGCTCGCATGGAAAATCATGCGGCAGCCGCTCTGCCGTTTCTTCATCTGCGTACATCCGGGAGTACCGGCATTTCCAAGCGTGTCGTTCGCTCACACACTTCATTAGCGGCAATGGCGTCCGCCTATTGTGGAACAGCCGGCATCGTTGGCGGTGATCGCATACTTTGCGTGACGCCCATCCATCACGGTATGGGTTTTAGCACCGGATTACTCGCCGCGCTTTTTTCCGGTGCGACGCTGATTCTGGAGAAATGCTTCGACCGCCGCAATACGCTGCGACTGCTGGCCGAGCAAGAGGTCACTGCTTTCGCGGCGCCACCTTTCGTTTATTCAGTGATGGCCGACACACGGACTCCTGGCGAAATGAGATTCCCTTCGCTTCGGCTGGCGATCTCCTCAGGAGCACCACTGCACCGGGACGTATGGGACAAGGTTCTGAGACGGTTCGGTATCCGATTGCGTCAACTGTATGGCGCCTCCGAGACAGGGTTCGTATCCATGAATCTGGATTCCGATCCCGAAGCGGCGGCCGATTCCGCGGGACACCCGCTGCCCCGTGTCGAGATTTCTATCTCGCACGAGTCCGCGGAGATCGCGGTGCGCAGTCCGTGGATTGCGAGTTGGGTCGCAGGTCCCGAAACGGGAGGACGCCTCCTGGCGCTGCCGGATGCGGGCGGATGGATCCGTCCCGGCGACTTCGGACGCTTGGACAGCCAGGGCCGGTTGTACCTGACCGGACGAAACCAGCGGTTCCTCAATAACGCGGGTCGCAAGATCAATCCGGCGGAAGTGGAAGAGGTTCTCTGCAGCCATCCCAGTGTTACGAAGGCCTCTGTCATTCCCCTCCACGACGGGTTAGGTAACGAATCGGCGAAGGCGGTTGTGTATTGCAGTATCCCATGTGCGCCGGAAGCGTTGGCAGCGTATTGCCGCAACCGGCTCGCTCCGTACAAGGTCCCGCGCTTGATCGATGTTCGCCCTGATGCGCTCCGCTTAAAATGATGCGCTCCGCTTGAAATAACACAGCGCTTGGAATGCCTCTGCTACAATTGCCTGAGATTTTCAACCTCGGGGAATGCTGAAAACGTGCGATTCTGCATGGTGAACACGTATTATCCGCCCTACCACTATGGGGGCGATGCCGTGTTTGTACAGGGCCTCGCGCGCGCCCTGGCCACTCGCGGACATCACGTGGAAGTCGTGCATTGCGGCGATGCCTTCCGCATCGGGCGTGGGCGGCGGCGAACAGCAGCCGACTATAATGACGGAGTCGTCGTTCACCGGCTGGAAAGCAATCTCGGCGCGCTGTCGCCGATCATTACGCAGCAGACCGGCCAGCCAGGATTGAAGAGCAGGCAGTTGAAGGCGATCTTCGATCGCGGTTTCGACGTAGTGAACTTCCACAACATTTCTCTCGCCGGCGGACCGGGCATGCTCTCGATGAGTAATGCTCCCGTGAATCTCTACACGCTTCACGAGCACTGGATGCTATGTGGCACGCATATCTTCTGGAAGGACAGGTCGAAGGCATGCGATGAACGGCAGTGTCTGCGTTGCTGTGTAAAGTCGGGTGTGCCACCGCAGCTTTGGCGCTATACCGGATTACTGAAACAAGAACTGCGGCACATCGACGAGATTCTTTCACCGAGCGCGTACACGGCCCGCCGCCACGCCGAGGCGGACCTGGGGCGTCCCATCCGTGTGATGCCGAGCTTTTCTTCCGTTCAGGGAAATGGAAAAGAGAGGCAGACTGCGGATCAACGGCCGCGGTTTGTATTCTCCGGCCGCGTAACTGCATCGAAGGGAGTTGACTGGCTTACGGAATGGTTCGCGAAGTGGCCGCAATATGACCTGGACGTTCTGGGCACTGGGGATATCCTCGATGATCTGCGGCGTCGCTACGCCAACTGCCCGTCCATCCAGTTTCACGGCGCCATTGAACACGCGGACATGGCTGTCTGGTATCAGAATGCTACGGCCTTGATTCTGCCGTCACGAGCCCCCGAGGTGTTCCCTCTTTGTATCCTCGAGGCGTTTGCTTGTGGAACACCAGCGATTGTGAGCACCGCTGGCGGTGCGCCGGAAGCCGTCGAAAGGAGCGGCGCCGGCGTCGTTTACCGCAACGACCGCGAATTTCAACAAGCGGTCGAAGCTCTCGCCGAAGATAGTAGGCTGGCTGCGCAAATGGGACGGCTGGGCCGCCGGGCCTATGAGGAACTCTATTCAGAGAACCGCTACGTTTCCGATTATCTCGCGCTGATCGAGTCGATTCAGGATCGGAAAGCCCGGACCTCTAAAGGGCAGCACCAACTGACAGTTCCGCAGGTCGGTTCAGAATGAGCGTAGTCCCCGGTCCGCCTGCCATTCCGCTGCTTGGCAATCTACCCTCCTTTCTCGCGGACAAACTCGGCTTTCTTTCCCGGTGCGCGGCGGAATTCGGCGACGTCGTCAGACTGCACATCGGAGCGCCCACCTATCTGCTGACAAACCCCACCGACATTAAGCATGTCCTGGTAGATAACGGAACGAATTACACAAAGACCAGCCGGCTGACCAGCCCCAGCGGAAAGCGCCTCTCCGGAAGCGGCATGCAGACCAGCACCGGAGCCGAACACCTTCGCCAGCGGCGCATGTTGCAGCCGGCATTCCAGCGCCCGGCGGACGCGTTTTTTAATCTGATGATGGATAGAACTGATCGCGCAATGGCCTCCTGGACCGATGGCAGTGAACTGAATCTCGCGAGCGAAATGGAGAGACTCGCGTTATCCATCATCCTCGGCGCGCTGTTTGGAACGGAATTCCACGACGAGCAGGACCAGTTAGCTAAGGCGATCACCGTCCGGCGCGCCTACATCGAATACTTCTACTCTGCGTTGGGACCGTTTCCCGAATACTGGCCGCTCCCCATCGTGTTTCGCTACCGGCGAGCCATGGCATTGATCGACGCGGTGATCGAGCTGGAAACCGGCCGTGTGAACCCTCCGCGCCATACGTTTGCCTCGCGTTTCCAGACCCTGCAATATGGCGACGGCTCGCGCATGTCTCAGCGTCAGGTGCGCGATGAGATATTGACGCTGATGAGCACGGGCTACGAGACCATTGGAGATGCTCTTTCCTGGACCTTCTATTTACTGGCGCGGAATCCTTCGTGCGAACAGGCGGTGGTGGACGAGGTCAATGCGTTGTGCCAGGGCCGAACGCTTCGCGTGGAGGACATCCCGAAACTAACCTACACCCGGAGCGTATTAGAGGAGTCCATGCGGCTCTATCCCCCGACTTGGATTTTTGTGCGCGTCGCGTTAGACACCGATCGTCTGCCCAGTGGCGCAGCGATTGAACGTGGCGCCAAAATCTACCTTTGCCAATACGTCACACAACGGCTGGCGAAATACTTCCCTGATCCCGAACGGTTCGATCCAGGCCGCTTTCACGGCGAATCGCGAGCCGCGCATCCGCGGTTCAGTTACTTTCCCTTCGGCGGAGGTGTCCGCCAGTGTATCGGCGAGCAGTTCGCTCTGCTGGAGGGTGTTGCGGTTCTGGCCACGATAGTGCCACGGTTCCGCTTTGAGCTGCTGCAGGAGTCTGTGACGCCTCGTCCGACGATCACGCTACGGCCGAAGAACGGAATCCGAGCCATCGTTCGTCGCCGCTAATGTGTCGCCTTATCTCCAACATCATTTCTTGGTCTTCCTTTTCGAACCAGCAGAACCCACACGAGCCGCTGCCGCCGCGGTTTTCACCATCTCTGCCTTCGGACGCTTCGGCCTTGCCGGACTGCCCTCCGGGGCCATCTCCAAACCAAACAGAGCCGAAAGGTCTTCGCCCCCAAGAACTTTGGCGGATGCCGGGGCCTTCTGCGCCATGGGCGTTCCCTTCCCCGCGCTGGTGATGAGATCGATCGCCTCCACACCGTGCAACAGGAAGAGCAGCTCGGGCTGTTGGTCCAGCCGTGCGCCGATACCGTAAAGCACCGCCGCCACATGCTTGCACATGTACGCCCCGTCCGGACAACTGCACGACAGCTTGATCTCGCTTGGGGACGGGAACAGGCCGGTCTTCGGCCGGCAAACCCGTTCCATGACGCCCTTGGACAACTTGCCTTGGAGAAGTTCAACAAGCGACTCGATAGCGCCGGCGCAGTCCACGCAGATAGATTGCCAGCGCGCCTTTGCCACCGGCACCACTTTCACCGCGACCTTATAAAGCTCGGAGCCGCTGACCAGCGCTTTGATCTCGCCCGCCGCGATTTGAAGATCGCACACCGAACCGTTGCGGACGTACGTCCGGCCACGCGGTAGCCGGTTCTCATAGTCGCTATAGCGTTCCAGGTTCTCGCACCATGCCTTCCCCCAGAAAGTCTTGGCGATCATCCGGCCATCCACCACCACCGGCGACACCGGATGACCTTTCTTTTTGAGTTTCTCCATCTCCTTTAAGGCCTTCCGCCGCCGCTCTGCCACGCTGACGTAGGGTCTCCATCCGTAGAAGTCCATTGTTTACGTCTCCTTTGCTCACGTCTCTTTCAGCGCCTTGTCGAGATCGAGCGCCACCAGCCTGAGCAGGTCCTCGTCTTTCATCTCCGTCAGCAGCAGGTCTGCCCCGCCTTCCAACAAGTCCGTGGACAGTTGTCGCTTCGATTCAATAAGCTGGTCGATCTTTTCTTCCACAGTACCTCTGCACACGAACTTGTGCACCAGCACATTCTTCGTTTGGCCGATGCGAAACGCGCGGTCAGTGGCCTGATTCTCCACCGCCGGGTTCCACCACCGGTCGAAGTGCACCACGTGTGAAGCGGCTGTCAGGTTGAGTCCGGCGCCGCCGGCTTTCAGCGAAAGCACAAAGTACCCCACTGCTTCGTCATCCTGAAAGCGCCGCACAATTTCCTTGCGCTTCTTCACATCCGTCTCCCCATGCAGAACAAGTCCGGGACGCACGAAGATCGATCCGAGGAATCTCTCCAGCGGCCCGATCACTTCCCGAAACTGCGTGAACACCAGCATCTTCTCCTGTTTCGCCGCAATCACTTCCGCGATGTCCCGCAAGCGGGCCCATTTGCCGCTCTCGTCTTCGCCCCAACTGCCGTCTCCCAGCCACTGTGACGGGTGGTTGCAGATCTGCTTGAACCGCATCAGGAACGACAACACCAAGCCCTTGCGCTGGATCCCCTCGGCGTCCTCCAACTGCGTAGCCAACTCCTTCACGGACTGTTCGTAGAGCGCGGCTTGCTTCCGGCTCAGTTGGCAAAACGCCTTCACTTCGATCTTGTCCGGCAAGTCCGCGATTACCGCCCGATCCGTTTTCAGCCGCCGCAGTATATAAGGCCGCACCAGCTCGCGCAGCGGACCGTATGGATTGTGCGGCCTGTCCTCGAGCCGTTTGACGAACTTGCCGAACTCCTTCGCCGACCCCAACAGCCCCGGATTGACAAAGTCGAAAATCGACCACAAATCGCCGAGCCGGTTTTCGATCGGGGTCCCCGTCAGCGCAAATCGCGCGCTCGCCTGCAGTGCCTTCACGGTTTGTGTTTGCTTGGCCCCGGGGTTCTTGATGGCCTGTGCTTCGTCTATCACTACCATGTGCCAGCGCGATTCCGCGATCCATGGCACACGCAGCAGCGAGCCATAGCTGGTGATCACCAGGTCCACATCGCGCAGCCCTTCAGGCGCGCCCGCTTTGAGAGCGGTGGCCGGAAGCGCCGACGGATGCGCGATCAGCGCCTTCAGACCCGGAGCAAAGCGCTCGATCTCCGAAGCCCAGTTCGCCAGCAACGAAGCAGGCGCTACCAGCAGGCTCGGCTGCGATTCCCCGCCCCGTTGGCTCTTCAGAACAAGCAGCAGCGAAAGCACCTGGATGGTCTTTCCAAGTCCCATATCGTCCGCGAGACACGCCCCGAGTCCCAGTTTCGCCACCAGGTACAGCCAGCGCACTCCCACTTGCTGGTAGGGCCGCAGCGTGGCCCTCAACTCCGCGCCGGGGTCCACTCGGGCCAGTCCCTCGGGACTGCGCAGGCCCTTCAGCGTCTCCGCCAGCCATGGCCCCGCCACCACCTCCGACCATCCCACCGAATCCCATTCCGCCGCATCGCTCCCCGTGACATCCGCCCCGGCAAGCAGGCGAGCCGCATCGCGAAAGCCGAGCCCTTGCTCCGCCGCGGTCCGCTCCACCTCCTCAAAATGCTCCAGCATCCGGCGCAGCCGTTCGGCATCCACTTCCACCCAACGGCCCCGTACCTGAGCCAGCCCGTCCGATTTCGCCAACAGCTCACGGATCTCTTCAGCCGTGAGTCGTTCGCCATCCAGCGTCACTTCCATCTGGAAATCGAGCAATGCCTCGAAGCCAACGCCCGCTGGCGAATTCCCGCCGATCCTTCCGGACACTTTGGGGCGTGGCGGCCGGTTGGCCTGCCATGTCGCGGGCATTCGCACCACCACTCCGGCGCTTTCCAGGTGGGGCACGTCTCGCAATAGCTGCATCGCCTCAGCGGGCGTCCATCGCAGCGGATGAAAAATCTCGCCGCCATCGACGAGGCTCTTCAGCCACGGGCACGTCTCGGACGCTCTCTGTACCGGAAGAAGCAGTGACAGCAGGCGGTCCTTGTTCGCCGCCCCCGCATACTCGCCGAGCGCTTTCCCCAGCGGTAGATGTTGCGCCTTCGCGCCCGCTGTCAACCGCGTCGTATAGGTGGCCAGGAACGCGAAGGGAGCATCCGGATCCTTGCGGTTCTCGGCGAGGTTGAAGTGTACCCGCCCCACTAGGTTCCACGCCGCGTTCCTTGCTTTGAGAAACTCCTGTATTCCGCTCTTCGACTCCGCCAATTCGATGCCGAATGCCGCGTCCAACTCCTGCCAGAGCGCGCCCAGAACTTCCGCGGTCAGATACTCCGCGCCGGTGATCGGCGGTGCGGCCATCACCAACTGCTCCAACTCGGCGATTGGCGGCGCCGGTACTTTCCGCGGTGTCGCATCGGTTTCCGTGTGCATGCACAGCGCGGTCACATAGGCAGACCCGAAATCGCGCCAGTAGGAGAATACGGGAGGGAGCACCGTTCCAACTTCATTCGCCCCGAGTTGCAGAAGCCCATGCCCGGGCCCACGCCCAAAAGCGCCCTGCAGCCGCTCGGCAAGCAAGAAATCAAGTGGCGCCGCCTCCGCGGACTCCACCAGCGTCAGACGGCCGTGCGGGGTCAGGATCGGCGCGACAGCGGAGGAGCTCATCAAAGGAAACTACAGTTTAGGGGAAACTTCAGCTTCGCGACAAGAGCGATTCCGAGCCGTGGCCGGTCTGCGGCTGACAGGAACTCACGGGGAAGCATCCGCCACTACTCCAATCCGACGCTCTTCATGATCGCTCGAAACCGCGGTTCGGAATGCAACGGTGCAAACATGGGATCGGTGCGACGGTTGATGTCGATGCATCCGTCGATGCTGCAAATGTCTGCGCGCGGCAGCGGGGGTGCGCCGATGCGGAAATTCTGCGATGTTATAGGTATGCATGCCGACAAAGTCGAAGTTTCCTGGGACGATAGCAAGCACAAATGGCAGGTACGGATACAGGCTGGCGCTGAGGCAATACGCCGCCACTGTGCTCAACCACGGGACACAGACGAAGAGAAACTGCGCTCCGCGGCACACGAAACGGTGGTTGACGAGGGCTACGAGTTCGAGCTGTCGCGCATTTCAGTGATGCGATAGGAAAACCTGGCAGCCTCACGGGGAGAGGACGAATTTGGTGGCTCTCCCCAAGCGATCAGGTTTTAGATCCAACTCACTTGGGTGCAATTTTCAGATTGGAAAAGTAGCCCTCGGTGCCGGGTCCGACCCATAATGCCACTGCTCCCTCGCGCGGCTCGAGCTTCAGATCATTCACGATGAGGCAGGGTTGGTCCGCTCCGTGCACGTAGAGGCGCGCCTTTCGGCCGTCCACCTCAATCTTGTACTTGGTCCAGACAGCGGGCTGCAAATCCACATACGACTCATACTTCTCAGGAGCCTCCTTCCGGGATTGGGCGAAGCTGAAATCCGGGTGCGAACTGTATTGAGTGGAGTGATTCCGCCTGACTTGATCGTCGGCCCGGCCGTTGGTGGGTCTTAGATAGATGTACTCGTACTTTCCATCGCCTTGGAGCCGAAAGGCGACGCCAATGAATCCACGCGCGCCACCGCCAGCGCCGGCGGCGGGTTGGCCGGCCAAATCCACTTCAATTGTGCCGTCACGAAAAGACACGTCCTTGATCACGGCATAGGAAGTAGCGTTTGCGGCAGCGGGCGCGGCGATTACCTGGATTGCGCTCCGGCCTTTGTAGTTGGTTTGTGCGATCGCTACGTTCTTTGCTGACAGCCGATCGGCACTTTGCGCCGCAAGCGGGACAGCGATCAGCGCAAATATACACACGCGCGTCACGGCCATGGCCGAAGGGAAGAGTGTGTTCATAGGGGTCCTCCATTTGCAATCAATCGGAAAACGGATCACCATTACGTCTCGCGCGGATTGACCGGCGATTGGGCACTATATCAGCATTGTCGTTCGGAATGCCAGGGGCAATTCAACTGTGCCGCAAGGCTTCTACAGGTTCTCAACCGCTGACGAGTCCGACGATACACAACGTCGCGGCTGCTATGAGATAAGTGCTGGGATCGTTCGATTTCACTCCCCACAACAGGGAATCAGCCATCCGTGCGGCGAGAAAAGCAAACGGCAGGCCGGAGAGGAGCCACACCCCAATGATCCAGACGCACTGCCGCAGCACGTTGAGGGCAATGGAGGAAGCCGATGCTCCCAAGGCTAGATGAGCGCCAGCACTCCGAAAGTCGTGGATAATCCGGACAGCAGCCGCTCCGTGAACAGCGTGCTATCAAGCTGCCGCCTGATCGTGATCACCTCGGAAACTAACAATCCGGCATGGGACGGCGCCGAGCCGGCTTCGGAGCAGCGCTGTCTGCCCGCCAGGCGCGGCGGCGACTGTCAATGTGAACCGGCCGTACGCAACCAATGACTGCTGAATCGGGATGAAGACGAACCGCGGAGATGGCTCGCGAAGATCGTTGTGCTTCGTGTCGCCAACGACGCCGGCGATGCGGTAAACGGCGTCCGCCGCGCCCTTTCTCGGGAACTCGATCGCCTGCCCGCGATTCGTACCGTTCGTAGGCCGCGTTAACCTCGTCCACAAACTTCTCTCGCTCAAGAGTAACCAGTTCCGAAAATCCAAATTTATTTTTCCTTCCAAATCAACAACATCCATCTGTGGTTCGAGGGTCACTCAGCGGTGCACATGCTCCGCTAGAGCCAGGAGACTAAATCCAATGTCTATCTCTGATGCACATTCCGAAGCCGCCCGCCGCAACGGCGCGCAGTCGCACGGGCCCGTTACTGAGGAAGGCCGTCGCCGCTCTTCCCAAAACGCCTGTAAACACAATTTCTTCGCCTCCTTCGCCGCCTTGCCGGACGAGGATCGCGCGCAGTTTGATGCCCTCCGCGATGCCTACACCGAAGAGTACCTTCCGGCTACCCCAACCGAACACCACTACGTTCAGGACCTCGCCGATGCTGAGTGGCGCCTCCAACGTGTCCGGTCCCAAATGGTCGATCTGCAATCCAAAGTGATGCGCGAAACCCAGCAATCCGCAGCCGGGGCGTTCCATCACCTCGCCAAAGAGGGTCCCACGCTGCCGCTTCTCCTGCGATACGAAACCAAGTTCCAGCGTCAGTACGACAAGGCCGTCCAGCAACTCCAGAATATTCAGGACCGCCGCGCCAAACTGCAACAAGCCGCACCGGATGCCCAGGAAGGTGAGCGCGAACCCGAAGCTGCCGCCGAGGAAAAGGCCGAGGCCGGCGCACGCCAGGCTGCAGCGGATCATGACGCAGCAGCGGACCAATACCCCCGCAACATGATCGCCTTCATAGACAGCCAGACCCCGGGTGAGCTTGCCGAAGCGCCAACAGCCCAATTACAAAACGAACCGAAGCCGCCGGATCCCAAGCCCGCTGAACCACGTCAGCCGCTCATACTGCATGGCCGCCTGGTCACCCTCAACCGCTAACCTGCCTCCTCCGGTCGCTCTTTGACAACCCACTCCGGCACGACCATGCCCGAAGTGTCTTTGGCCATCAGGTCAGCTAAGACCCATACTGAAGAGAGCTCCGCCATGATGTGCGAGTCTAGCGATTTTAGGAAAGGATAATAATGAGCTTCATACTTCCAGTCTGGTTTGTGCTGGCCCTCGCGATCGGTGCAACCGCGCAAGTCCCGCACATGCCGATGAAAGCCAACTTTGAGGATTCGGCCGAATCCGGCTGGGCGAAGAAGAAAGTACTTGATTCCCGCGTCCTCGACGGAATGACTGAGCCCTCCACATGGACCTTCCGCGGACGGGGAAAGGTGACCAGCATCCGCTCTTCCGCTGGGCCTCTGCTCGGCGTGGATGTCGGCGTTCATGAGCCTGGAGTCTCCACCGGATGGGGCGCTCCAGCCGTCTCCCTGACGAAAGCATTTCCGGGCGGCGAGGACTGGACCCGGTTCAATCGCGTCTCCTTCCGCATTCGCGCCCACCTCACAGGCTTCTATGCCGCTACTCTGCTGGTCTCGTTACGAAACGATGGCAAAGTGAAGGTGCCCGACGTCTATCAGCGCGAAGGTGGCCACTACCTCACGCTCGAGAACAACCGTTGGACGGATATCAACTGGGAGATCGAGCCCGTGGCCCGCGACAAGGTGACGTCCATCGACATTCGGTACTGGCTGACCAAAGTGCTGCCTGACCCCGGCGACAGCGTCACCCTGGAGATCGGCCCGGTGGAACTGCAGCGGGTGACTCCTGATCCTTATGAAGGCTGGAATGCGGCGCCAGGACGGATCGCCTTCAGCCATACAGGGTATCTGCCGGGCGCAGGCAAGACCGCGATCGCGAACGGCTTGGAGGCGCGCGAGTTCAGCGTCATCCGGCTCGATAGCGGAGAAACTGTGTTGCGAAAGCCCGTGCGCACCATCAAGACTGCTCTCGGCGAATTCCAGGAACTCGATTTCTCAGAGATTCGCAAGCCGGCGACTTACTCACTGCAAGCCGGCAAGGTCCGCAGCAAACCGTTTCGAATCGACGACGACGTTTGGGCCGGCACCATCTGGAAGACCATCAACTTCTTCTACGGCGAGCGTTGCGGCATGGCGATTCCCGGCATTCACGACGCTTGCCATCGAGATTGGCAAGCCACGCTCGGAGACCGGAAGATCATCATGAACGGCGGCTGGCACGATGCCGGCGATCTCTCGCAGGGATTGGTGAACACGGCGGAATCGGTCTACGCAATGTTCTCACTCGCACAGCGGATGAAAGCGCGCGGCGAGAATCCCGCACTTGTGAAGCGCCTCATCGACGAGGCCAAATGGGGACTCGAATGGGTGCTCAAAGTGCGCTTCCCCACCGGCCATCGGATCGGTTTCGCGAGCATGAACGTCTGGACCAACGGCATCATCGGCGATGCGGATGATCGCTCCCGAGCGGCGTTGAACAATCCCAACGTCAACTATCTGGCGGCCTCGGCCGAGGCGATCGCCTACCGGGTTTTGAAGGACAGTGAACCGCAACTGGCCGCACGTAGTCTTCGCCTCGCTGAAGAAGACTGGCAGTTCGCGATCGTGGGCAAGGAGATTCCGGAAACACAGCACACTCCCGCTTTCGCGGCGACGGAAATGGAACTCGCATCAGTGGGCATTCTTGCGTCCCTCGAGTTGTTCGAAGCAACTGGACGGCAATTGTATGCCGATAAAGCGCGCGAACTCGCAACGATCGTCATCGCTTCGCAACAGCGCAGCTACGTTGGCAAGGAGTTTCCACTCGCGGGGTTCTTCTATAACAGCCCCGCGCGCCAGGATATCTTCCATCAGTTTCATCGCGGCAACGATCAGGCGCCGATTGTGGCGATGGCCAGAATGTGCTCTCTCTTCCCGGATCATCCGGACTGGATGAAATGGTATTCCGTGGTGGCATATTATTCCGAATATCAAAAGACATCAGCGCGCATCACCGAACCATACGGCGTTCTCCCTTCTTATGTATACAAAGATGACGAATATCGGAAAGCCGTGGACGGTGATCGGTATCAATCGAGCCGTGAAGCTTACCGCCAGCAGGTGCTCGGCGGCACACCGATGGGCGACGGTTACTATCTCAAGGTGTTTCCGGTCTGGTTCGGCCGGCGAGGCAATTACGGCTCGCTCTTGAGCCAGGGCAAAGCGCTCTCCACCGCGGCTCATCTTCGCCGCGATGGAGCCGCTGCGGAACTTGCCCAAAGGCAACTGCAATGGGTGGTCGGCCGCAATCCGTTTTCGCAAAGCACCATGTGGGGCGAGGGCTACGACTTCGCCCAGCAGTACTCGGTTTCATCCGGTGATTTTGTCGGATCGTTGCCTGTCGGCATGATGACCCGCGGCAACAGCGATCTCCCGTACTGGCCTGCGCAGAACAGCTACGTCTTCAAGGAGGTGTGGGTGCATCCTTCGGCTCGCTGGCTTTGGATGCTCGAGGATTTGTCCGGCGCCGCCCTGGTGCAAGGGCGCGTCAGGCTGGGCTATGCAGGCTCACAATCTGTCGATCTGCGGCCCGATCGTGCGATCGACATGCGAGTAACGCAGCAGACCAGTGCCTCTGGTGCGGTCAGCGTCCTTCTGACAGTACGCGGGTCGGGCAATCACACATTCGCTTTGCGTGCGGATAACCTTGTGGTGCAGGAGCCCTCTCGCCGCCTCATTCTGCGCTCAGAAGCTCCGCAGATACTCGAATGGAAAGGAAAGGTCATAAGTCCAGGATCTCCGTGGGTCGCCGTGGTAATTCCCGACGGCGATATGTCCAATCGCCTGGAAACGATGCCTTCCCCGCGCGCGTCCGCTATTGCCAGGAGCGCTTCGAAATGGTAACCCTGATCGGCCTGCTAGCTCTGCCGATGCTGGCGCAGCAAAGCGAGAACGCTTTCAGTCTGGAGAAGGAACGAGTATTGGGTGAGGCGCTCGCCGCCGGCGTCCGGCGTCAAAGTAAGCCATTGGAAGATGCCAGGGTGGATGCTTATGTGAAGCGCGTGGGCGCTCAACTGGTGGCCCAGTTGCCAGGCTCGGCGTTCCCCTACAACTTTGAGGTGATCGTCAGCGAGGCAACCGAACCGATCTCTCTACCCGGTGGTCACATCTTTGTTCCCGCAAATCTCCTTCTGTCCACACAGAATGAAGCCGAGTTCGCCGGCGTGCTCGCGCACAGCATCAGCCATTCCGCCTTGCGCCACGGCACGCGCAGCGCCACCCGTGGACAGATCACGAACACTGCAAGCATCCCACTGATCTTCATGGGAGGCTGGAGCGGGACCCATGCATCGCCGCCGCAAGAACTCTGATCCCGATGGGCTTCCTGCGCTTTCAGCGTGAGTACGAACTGGAAGCCGATCAACTCGGAGTGGAACTTGTTGCCCGGGCCGGATACGATGCGCGCTGGTATCGGACATACGTTGACCGTGCGCAGAACGCCCCAGTTGTCCCGGCATCAGGAAGTGACGAGTTTCTCCAAGCCAGGGCCGCCGTGATTGAGGCCATCAAAGCGCCCGTTCGACGTCCACCCACCCTGCGCCGGTGATAGCTTGTCCTGCCGTTAGCATGGGGTGTATCGTGGATTTAGGACCCCGAATGACCTATGGATCTGTGAGTGAAAGATGCTACCCCATTTCGCTACAGGTCAACGGGGGACCAGTCTTCGACAACGGTGTCTGGTCGGGGTTCGTCGCGTTCGACGCCGCCGGCCTGACGTTGGAGAAGCTCGAAGCGGTCGCACAATACTACTACCGCCTCGGCTACGGCTTTTTTTGCCCTACGATGGTTACCGCCAGTCCGGAGGCGTACCAGACGAACCTCCCCGTGTTCCGACAGGCACGTGAGTTTGCGTGGGGGCAAGGCATTCTCCCGCCCCATCTCGAGGGCCCGTTTATAGCGCCCGAGTGCATCGGCGCACATAATCCGGAACTACGCCGTGATCCCAGCGTCGAGTTCGCCGCCAAGCTCATGGAGTGGTCGGACGACTTCATCGGATGGGTCACCATGGCGGCGGAGCGCCCGTGCGCCAGCGAGGTGATCCGCTACCTCACCGCCCGCGGCGTGAGCGTGAGTCTGGGCCATCAAAATCCGGCGGTGGATCACATTCTGGCCGCCATTGAAGCGGGTGCGACGGGCTTCACTCATGTGTTGAATGCTGCCACCCGGGACAAGATCGCAGCCAAGGATCTCCGCATGATCGCGCAGTTCACTGACCGCCACACGTATTCGATGGTCATTCCCGACGCGATCCACGTGCCGCCCTACGCTGTGAAACTGATGGTCGACGGCAAGGGGCCTGATAAGGTGATTTTTGTGGCCGACGAGAGTCCGCTCATCGGAGCGCCGGTGCCTACCACTGCCCAGCTTTGGGGGCGCACCTTCGAGGTGCGGCTCGATGAGGCAGGACGCGTGCGGTCCTACGATCTGAGCGGTTCGTGCACCTCGCTCGTCGAATGCATGAACGTCGCTCTGAATTGGGGCGTCCCACGCGAAACGGTGCAACGCGCCGTCACTACCAACGCGGCCGCGTTTCTCAAACCGGCCCTCGATCGACTCGGCATCCGTCTCAACGACGCGCCTACGCACGGCGCTGGCGTTGTGTTCCGCGACGGCGCTTACATGCCGGCCCAGTAGGTTCTTGAGGAAATTGAAATGGAAACCACGGAATTGAAACCGGTTCTAGATCCGGAATTCCAACCGGCCGCGCTCGCGCGGCGTGACTTCGAGCGCCGCATCGCCGGCCACTCTGAGCCCATTCGCATTGCCATCGAGCAGGGTAACGGCTCCACTTATGTGTTCGAGCGCGCCATCGCCCGCGACACAAGCAGCGCCGCAACGGCGCTGAACCTGCGATTTCTCGAGCGCGAGGTGAAATTCATGCTCTGGGCAGTCGGCGGATTCCGGCTCCATATTGACGCTCCCGAACTGCTGGTCGGGATGCTGCGGGATTATGTCTACCGCTACTCGCCAAGCTGCCTGTTCGATATGGAAGTCATGGGGCCCATCATCTACGGGCGTCCGTTCGAAATCCGGCATGCTTGCGGCGGTTCGTTTCCAACTGCGTCGCACGTGACGATGCCCCTCGGCCGCCACACCGGCGGCTGCCGCGTCGCGATTGACGAGGGCGCCTCGGATATCAAAGCCTATGCCGAGCAGGACGGGCAGATGACATACGCCGCGGAGTTCAAGTGGGACCCAAAACCGAACAGCGATCCTGCTTACCACTACGAGCACATCATGCACGGGCTGCGTGCCGCTGCGTCCACTCTGCCGCGCGTGGATGCGATCGGCGTGAGTACGGCGGGCGTCTGCGTGGCAAATGAGATGCGCATCGCGTCGCTCTTTCGTGGAGTGCCTCGCCACCTCTTCCAAAGCGATATTGTGCCGATGTACCACCGCATTCAGGCGGAATTTGGGGGCGTTCCTTTTGTAGTCGCTAACGACGGGTCGGTTTCGGCCCTGGCTGGCTCGATGTCGCTCAATCGCAACCGCGTGCTCGGCTTGGCCTTCGGCAGCAGTTTGGCGGCGGGATACGTGGATGCGACAGGGAACATCACAACTTGGCTCGATGAGTTGGCCTTCGTGCCCGTGGACGTGAACCCGCGCGCACCGGCCGATGAATGGTCGGGCGACCGCGGATGCGGCGCACAGTACCTGTCGCAGCAGGCGGTGAACCGTCTGCTCGGACCCGCGGGCATTGAAGTGCCAATGGACATGGGCGTCCCGGAACGGCTCGAACATGTTCAGGCGCTCATGCGGGAGGGCGACCCGCGCGCTGAGAGGATCTACCAGACCATCGGCGCGTACTTCGGCTACGCGCTGGCGCACTACACGAATTACTACGACATCGGCACGGTGTTGGTGATGGGCCGGGTGACCACTGGAGTTGGCGGCGAGATCATCCTCAAGGTGGCGAACGAAGTTCTCTCGCGCGAGTTCCCCGACCTCGCAATTGACGTGCGGCTTCCCGATGAAGCGAGCCGGCGCGTGGGCCAGGCCGCTGCCGCGGCGTCGCTGCCGCGGATCGAGGCGGCGTAGCGCAGATTCAAATGCGATGGCCGACGCGCCGAAGCAGACCCTGGAATCGCGAATCGTCCCGCAGTCCGTTAAACCTCTGATCCACTTTGAGCCATAACGCCAGCCAACCGCAGCGATGTTGGTAGGCCTTTTCAAGCCACGAAAAGGCATCCTCCCTCTCGCCCAAGGCGGCAAAGAGTACGGCGACGTCGTAGGGTGACACGTAGCGGCCGCGGGCCAACTCCAAGAGCTGGCCGGCGATTTTGCGGGCCTCGGCAGGCCGGCCGGAAACGGCGTATGTGTGCCCCATTGAAGCCAAGACCTGCGGGTTGTCGTTCACACTGTAGGCAAGCTTCAATTCCGCCACGGCCTCCTCGAACTTTCCCTGCTGTTCCAGCGACCATCCCAGAAGCATGTGCGCCCAATGGGACCTGCGGTCGATCCCAACGGCTCGCCGGTATTGCTCTATCGCTTCGTCCAGCCGGCCGGAGAAGTGCAGCGCCAGACCGAGGCTCCACATGGCAAAGTCGTTCAACGGATTTGCTTCGACGATAGGCTTGATCTCGTTCACCGCATCCTGGAGTCTACCCACCGCCATTAGGTGCCAACCATAGAGGATGTGGGCGGACTCAAATTCAGGTGCAATGCGTATGGCCTGTTTGAACTCGGCCTCGGCGCTGGCCCAGTCCCAGTCGTACTGGGCGGCGATCAGGCCTCTGGAAGTGTGGGACCAGGCGTTTGAAGGATCCCGTTCCAGCGCCTTTGCGATAGCGGCCTTGGCATGGGGTATCGTCTCTCGCGGCGGAGCGTAAAGATCGGCCAGAAATAGCCACCCTGTGGAGAGCCCGTTGTAAAGACCGGCGTTGCCCGGATCCAGTAAGATGGCGCGTTCGTGGAATGCGATCCCCTTACGGATCTCGGGGTCCGTCCACTGGTTGTAGTAGAACGACCCCTTGAATTCGAGATTGCGCGCCTCCGCTTTGGCCGACAACCGCATCTGGACCCAGATGACTGCGCCCACCAGGACGGGAGCCACAACAACCACACACCATCTGAGCCAGGACGGCCGCGTGTGAAGTGAGGGCTGAGGGATTGGCGGCGTTGCCGAATCAGGGCAAGAAGCCTCGCCGTTCTGGCTCGCCACAGCCGCGACGAACCGGTATCCGCGCCGCGGAACTGTCTCGATGAACTTCGCGCCGTTCCCCGATTCTCCCAAAGCCTTCCGCAGTCTGGATATGTTGTCGGCGAGGTTGTTTTCTTCAACAAACGTGTTCGGCCAAACCCGTTCGATCAAGGCTTCTTTCGTGATCAGCCGGCCGGGCTGCTCCAGCAGAGCCAACAGCAGGTCGAAAGCCTTCGGGGTGAGGGGAACCGGCTCGCCATCGAGCAGCAACTGACGCTCGGATGCGATCACCCGAAATTGGCCGAACTCGTATAAGTCTTTTGAATCCGTTTGCATGGGCGACTTGCGAGGAATCACCGAGAAATTTCCCAGACGAAACCGAGGGCTACCAGAGCACTTTGTTCCGGCGTTTTGTTCATTATGTACCCGGATGCTGAAGCGAAACAACCACGGCGAGTCTTGTGCCCGCAACCGGTCTCTCCCAGCGACCGGTTGGCGCGCCTTGACATCATTCGTGGGCTTGCGCTCTTCGGAGTGCTGATCGTCAACATCGAGGCGGCCTTCCGGATCCCATTGCTCGAACACATTGTTGGACTGGAACAAGCATCCGCTACAGTGGCGGATCAGGTCGTCGATTTAGTGGTGGCTCGCGGCCTGGAGTTCAAGGCTCTGACGATCTTTTCCTTCCTCTTCGGGGTGGGAGTGGCGATACAGGCAGAGCGAACCACCCAGCCATTCTCCTTTCTGGCGCGCAGGCTGGGGTGGCTTTACGTGTTTGGCTTGCTCCACCTTCTATTGATTTGGAATGGAGACATTCTCGCTCTCTACGCCGTGTCGGGGTTACTGCTGCTGCCGGCGCTCGGCCTCCGCTGGCCCGCGCTGTTGGTGATCGGCGCAGTGATCATGGTTACTCCAGAGGCCTTGTCCTTCAACCTCCCCCTACCCCGGCGGGCCACAGCAACGACACTGATAGAGGAGGCTCGCACTGTTTATTCATCAGGCAGCCTCGTCTCGATTTTCCGGTTTCGCTTACGGGAAACCGAGATACTGATCTTGCCGCTTCTGGCCAACATCCTGCCAAGGACCGCCGGATTGATGTTCTGGGGTATGGCCGGCTGGCGCAGTGGGATCCTGCACGAGCCGCACCGGCATCGTGGCAAGTTGCTGGCCGCACTGGCTCTAGGACTCCCACTTGGTTTGTTAAATCCATCCGTCCCTTTGCTGCTTGCGCTCGCGTACCTCGCCGGATTATTGCTTTTACTCACGTCGCGCCGCGCTTCTGGGCTGTCCGGGCTCGCCGCCGTCGGGAGGATGTCACTGACAAATTACCTCACCCAATCCATCGTTTTGGGTTTCGTATTCTACGGCTACGGCCTGGGGCTGCTCGGGCGAGTCGGATCCGCGGCTGCGTTTTGCATCGGGATAGCGCTCTTCGCACCGCAGGTACAAATCAGCCGCGTTTGGCTGCGCCGGTTTCGCTATGGACCGGCGGAGTGGCTGTGGCGATCGATGGCGTATGGAGTGCG
Organism: Acidobacteriota bacterium; assembly: GCA_016213775.1. Lineage (GTDB taxonomy): Bacteria > Acidobacteriota > Terriglobia > Bryobacterales > Bryobacteraceae > CADEFT01. The sequence goes on along the minus strand of JACQZR010000170.1, from coordinate 6,368 downwards.
GCAGCCGATCCTCGCGGCGCCTCCTGCTGTGGCCCGATCGAGTGAGAATGCCGCCATTATGAGGAGGTCCGGCAGGTCATGACGTGCCATAGTATCCGTCCTGAAAGGAATTATCGGTGCCCGCCGCTTGCCCGGTTGGTGCTGCTAGCCAGCGGTCTGGCCGTCGTGTCAATAGCCCAGCAGCGTCCGCCTCGGGCGCCGGACATCCCTAAGACGTGGGATGAAGCGGCGCTGAAGGACTGGGCCACACCGCTCGCGAGTCTGAATGCACGGCCGAAACATATGACGGCAGCGCAATACTACGCGTTGCCGGTCGATAACTTGAAGACCTATCCGGTGTACGTGGAGGGCAAGGAACCCCCAGGCTACTGGGAGTTCCTACAAAAGGTGGGTCCGCAGCCGATGATCGATCCGGAAAAGCTCCAGACGGAGGCCGACTGGCTGAAGGCGGGCCGAATCGTCTTTGATCAGAACGACCACATCCACCTGCGCACTTACGACGCGAAGTTCATCGCTATGGCGCGGCGAGGCTTTAGCGCGGACATCCGGCCGGATGGTACGGCCTCGAACATGCGCTGGGTACCCACGAAGGGGGGCGTAGCTCTCACTTTCCCTAATTGCGCCCAATGCCATGTGCTCCAGTTGCATGACGGCACTCTCGTTCCGGGCGCTCCCGTGCTGGCGGGCGTGGTTCGCCGGCCGGGTCCGGCGGGATCGACGCTAATCGGCCAAGTCCAACTCGAAGGACGTTTTGTCGAGAGCGGTTCACCCATCCGGATGGGACCCGAGCCGTCCAGCATGTGGCGGTATCGGAGCTCCGGCATGCCGTGGGAGCCAAACGATGTCAACGCCGGCCTAAAGACGATGTCACAAGTGGAGTTCACTGCTTGGTTCGCTGCTGGACGCAAAGGCGGCGCACTGCCCCGCTGGAACGGCAGCCTGTATTACCCCGCCAAGATACCGGACCTGATCGGCATCAACGACCGCAAGTACATCGACCACACCGCCACTCACCTGAACCGCGGCATCGGCGACATCATGCGCTACGCTGCACTGGTGAGTTGGGCCGAGAGCACCGAGTTCGGCGGTCACCAAATGCTCGGCGGTGGAGCAGAGATGCCCAAAGCGCGGCGTTCGGACGCGGCGTTGTATGCGCTGGCGCTCTACATCCAGTCCTTACAGCCGCCGCGCAACCCGCATCCGTACGACGATGATGCTAAGGCCGGCGAGAAGCTGTTCCAACGCGAAGGGTGCGCCGGCTGCCACGTCCCGCCGCTCTACACCAGCAATAAGCTCACTCTCGCTCAAGGTTTTACGCCCCCCAAGGACTTGCCCAAGACGCTGGATGTCCTGCCGGTCTCAGTCGGCACCGACCCGGGCCTGGCGCTGCACACCCGCAAGGGCACAGGCTTCTACAAGATCCCCTCGCTGAAGGGCGTCTGGTACCGCGGCCACTACCTGCATGATGGCTCGGTCGCCAGCCTGGAGGAACTGCTCGACCCTGATCGGCTGAAGGAAACGCACGCGCCGGGAGGGTTCACGCCGCCGGACAAGCCCCAACGGGCGATCAAGGGCCACGAGTTCGGATTGAAGATAAGCCCAGTCGAGCGGAAGCAGCTCATCGCGTTCTTACGCACCCTGTGAATGCGCGATGAACCACGATCAAGGACGACGAACCATGACTGACCATGACAAAGTGAAAGAATTTGGAATCAAGCAGGAGGCGCGGACGTGAAACGGGCGTCCATTGCCACCATGGGCGCGTGCGCGACGGTCACGCTCGTCACCGTGGCTTTTTCGCAGATGTCGCAGACAGCGAGCCGTGCCGGCGATGAGCGCGCGATTCGACGCGTCATCGACGATCAAACTGCGGCGTTCAATCGGCATGAAGTCGATCGCTCACTGTTCACCACCGACGCCGATTTCGTCAATGCACGCGGGATTTGGCTGCAGGGAGCGGATGCAATCGAACGCGGCCGGCAAGCCCAGTTCAGAGGCGTCTTGAAATCAGCCAGTATCCGGCTGCTCGACATTCGCGTGAGATTTGTTCGGCCTGATGTCGCGATCGCCCATGCAACCTACGAGATCTCCGGGATGACAGGTCCCGACGGAGTAACCATGCCACCGCACAAGGAGATCGGGCTGCGGGTCCTGACCAAGACGAAGGACCGTTGGCTCGTCACCGCTTTCCAGATCACGACAATAGACGCCCGCCGGCCGGAGGTGCGGCAATGACGCTGCCAAAAACCACGATGCGTTCCCTGACGGTCCGGCCCTACTTCCTTCAAACGGGCTCCGTCCTCGTGCTGCCCTGGCTTGCCCGGTCGCAGGGCGCACGCACACCGCCAAACCGCTTGCCGGCCCCACTCCCGAGCGTCGAGGGCAGGTGTCTCACAGAAGAAGAGCTTCGAGCGCCAAGCGTTGACTGGGGATACGGCGTTGAGCGGGTTCCACTGGCCGTCCTAAGACCTGGTCAATCGAAGATGTCCTGCGCGTCGTCCGGTACCCGGCAATCGAAACATCCTTCTCGGCGAAGATCGGCCCCGACGAGCGCAAGCAGCCCATCGCGTACTTGAGCAACCTGTAAATGCGCAATGAACCACGATCAAAGGACGATGAACCATGACTGACCATGACAAGGTGAAAGAACTTCTCCGCACTAAAGATCAGGCTCCTCTCTCGATCGAGCCCGCCACGTCCGCGCTGATTGTCGTCGACGTTCAGCGCTGGTTCACGCGGCCGGACTATCCGCGCGCGCAGATCATCGACAAGCTGGTCAGTGGCGCCTCGGACGAGTACTTCGAGAGAGTCCATACCAAGGTGCTCGGCAACATCCGCCGGCTTCAGAACGCGTTCCGCTCGCACGGCCTGCCTGTGATCTTCCTTGCGGTCGGCACTTGCGTGCCGGACGGACGCGACCTGCCCGATTGGATGAGGGACTTCGACCGGCTTGGGATGGAACTGCTAGGGTCGCCGGTCTGCCCACCGGTCAACGACGAAAGTTGGCAGATCGACGACGCCGTCGCGCCGCTTCCGGGCGAGATGGTGCTCAACAAGACATCCAGTGGCGCCCTCGCTTCCACACGGCTCGACCAGACCCTGCACAACATGGGCATCAACTCCCTGGTTGTCTGCGGCCTCACCACAGCCGTTTGCGTAAGCCAGACGGCCCGCGAGGCTGCCGATCGTGGCTTTCGAGTGATCATTGCCGAGGATGCCTGCACCGAGATGAGTGAGCAGATGCACGAATCGGCCTTGCTGGCATTCAGTTGGGTCTTTGGGCGCGTTCGGTCAACGGCCGAGGTCGTCGAATTGCTCGGTTCCGCCGCCGCACCGGGCTAACGCGTTGTTGAAGGAGAGAACGAAATGAAACAGTCGCGGCGTCAACTCTTGCAAGGCACGCTGGCCGGGCACCTGGCCATGGGAGCCGGCGGCGGCCAAGCACTGTCAGCGTCTCCCGGCGCGCAGCGACGAATTGTCTTGCGCTACTTCCACGAAGTTCTGGACGGTGGCAAGGTCGAAGTGCTTGAAGAGCTACTGCTGCCCGACTGCGTGATTCATCGACCAGAGGGCGAGCTAAAGGGACTTGCCGCCATGCGGAACATGCTTGCCGCCAGACGAGCGAACTTCTCGACGTTCACAACCGAGGTCCACGATATCTTCGAATCTGGCGACCGGGTAGCGGTGCGCGTCACCCATCAGGGGGTCAGGCAAGACTCTGAGGTGGGATGCCATCGCCATCTTCCGGTTGCAGATTGGGAAGGTCGCTGAAGAGTGGGTCAACCGGGACGAACTTGGAATGCTGCTTAGTGCCGGTGTTCTCAAGAAGGGTTCGGGCGGGCGGTGATAACGCCCGGCATCGTGGAGGCCGAGCTGGCTGTGATACGAAACGTTCGTCAGAACGGAAAGGATGAAATATGAACCTTGAGACTGTGCGCCACTTACTCTTGTACTGCACACTGCTGAACGGGGCCTTTATCGGCGTCTGGGGGTTGCTGTTACTGTTGGGCCGCGAGTGGACTCACCGGCTAATAAGCCGGGCCTTTCCAATCCCGGCAGAGCAGTTGGATGCGATCAACTTCGCGGGGATTCTGTTTTACAAAATCGGATGGCTGCTGTTGAACCTCGTCCCGTGCCTAGTTTCGTGGCTTGTTCCGTTGGAATCGCGATAGGAATCCATTATGAGCGTTCACACCCACCAGAATCGCCGCCAATTTATCAAGCGGACGCTCGCCACCACTGGAACGCTGGGGCTCACGACAGCTTCTGGTCAGATGGAAATCCGCAACATCGATTCGGACGCACTCAAGAACCTTCGTACACGGCTGAAGGGCGGTCTCATTCTCCCCACCGACTCCGGTTATGAGGCAGCGCGACGCGTCTACTATTGGAATCCCGACACGGAGAGACGACCTGCCCTGGTTGCACGTTGTGCCCACGCCGATGATGTCCGATACGCCGTCGAGTTTGCTCGCAAGTATGGACTGGAAGTCGCCGTCAGAGGCGGGGGCCATAGTTATATGGGCTGGAGCACCTCCAACGGTCTCGTCATCGACTTGGCCGGACTGAACCGGGCGGAAATCGACCCAAACCAGCGCACTGGCCGCATCGATGCAGGACTGTCGAGTGGTGAAGTCATGCGGCTAGCGGGCCGCTATGGGTTTGCTCCGATACTCGGGCAATGCCCGGCTGTTGGACCTGCGGGGCTAATGCTCGGCGGCGGTTTGGGCTGGCTTTCCGGGCTTCATGGAGCGGCTTGCGACAATTTGCTTTCCGCTCGCATCGTTACCGCCGACGGCCGCATTCTGACTGTTGACGCTGAGCGCAACCCAGACTTGTTGTGGGCTCTCCGGGGTGCCGGCGCCAATTTTGGCGTCACGACAAGCTTTGAGTGTCGCCTCCACTCCGTGGGCCTCGTCACTTTCGGAGATATTTACTACCCGCCTAAAGAGGCGCGACCGGTCCTACGGTTGTTCCGCGACCTTATGGCCGAAGCGCCAGATTCGTTTCAAGCCACACTGAACCTGACCGCAGGTGAGCGCGGTGTGTTCGTCCGACTGTGTCACGCCGGAGAGAGGACCGAAGCGGAGCGATTGCTCCTGGCTTTCCGAACGGTGGCTACTCCAGCGAGAGATACCGTCAGGCTTGGGGAATTCGCTCAGCTTGCGGGCGGCGTGCCGGCGGGCGGCCCTGGAAGCAGGTCCGTCGCGACCGTTTACCGGGACGAGTTGTCAGACGAGGTGATGGACACGGTTCTCAGTCGTCTTTCTCAAGCCCCCGCTGAGACGGTGATCGGGATCAACCATTACATGCACGGCCAGGTTTGCCGAGTAACGTCAGACTCAACGGCCTTCCCGCTTCGCCAATCAGGTGGAATTCACATTCAGATTATTGTTGCCTGGAGAGATTCAGCCGAGGCGCGGCGACTGATGCTCTGGGCCGAAGAAACGCGCCGGCTGCTACGGCCCTCGTCCGGCGAGCGGATTTACGCCAACTACCAGAGCCACGCCGGCAAAGGCGCGTCTGAGGCCGTCTTCGGCAGCAACCTCTCGCGCCTGGTGGACCTCAAGAACAAATACGATCCGACCAATCTCTTTCGACGAAACTCGAATGTTGAGCCGAGGCCCTTAAAGTGATCTCGATGATTTCAGCCACTGGTTGTCGATTCGAAGAGCGTAGTTCTTTCTATCTCGACACGGCGGTCTCTTGTAATACCCTGTGCCCCTGCGTGTGTCGAGCGCAAGTCCAGTCAGGCTTGGGCCATTCGAGGTCACGAATTCGGTCTCGACCTTCCCCCGAAAAACGTGAGCAACTCATCGCGTTCATGCGCATGCTATGAATCGAGAGTAAGCAATGCGGCCCAGCCACCGTGCAAGTACTAAGGCGCCTCTATGACCCGGACTGCTCACATCATGATTCTCGTGTTTGTCGCGGGTCTCGGCTGCGGCTACTTCGCCCGAGACGCTGCGGACAAGCTTCGGCGAACGACACATGCCACAGACTTGGCGGCCATCGAAAAGCTGAACCAAGAGGACATTGACGCCACACTAGTGCAAGACCCGAAGCGGCTGATAGACCTACGGGCGGACGATGCGGTGGCCTTCTATGCGGGAAGTCCACCTGCGGTCGGAAAGCAGGCCATCGGGGCCCACAATGAGAGATTCCACGCCCAGTACCCGGGCTTGAAGGTGTTGAGCTACACCTCCAAATACAAGAAGGCTTGGCATGCTGTAACGGACCTCGATAATCCCCAGCTCAATTGTCAAATTAATCTCCGGCTTCTGGGTACGAGGGTTACGCGCCTGGACCGACCAAGAAGTTGCGGGATAGGATACTCGGGGGTGTAGGCTGAAGCTGGTATCCCGGTG
>JACQZR010000168.1 GCA_016213775.1 Acidobacteriota bacterium | reverse complement strand
CGTCAACACTTCCGCCGTGACCCCGAACTCGCCGCCTCCGCTACCGACACGGATTTTCGAGGCAGCGGCTTCCACAGAAGCCACCTCGTCCCAGCCCGCGACCTGGCCTCTTCCCCCGACGCCCTCCGCGAATCCTACTACCTCTCCAACGCCGTCCCTCAACTCCCCGAACTCAATTTGTCCGCCTGGCGCAAAATCGAAAACGACATCCGCAAACTCGCCGCCCAAAGCGACTCCCTCATCATCCTCACCGGAACCCTCTTCGATTGCGACAACATCCTGCACATCGGCCCCAACCGCGTCGCCGTTCCCTGCGCCACCTTTAAAGTCATCCTTTCTCTCAGCGGCAAAACGAAATCCGCCTACGCCGTCATCCTTCCCAACCAGCCCGCCGCCACACGTCAAACCGTCTCCATCCGTGAAGTCGAACAACGCGCTGGCTTGGACTTTCTCTCCGCCCTCCCCGAGGCCGAACAGGACACCCTCGAATGCACCACAACGCCCCTCGGCTAACCCCCCGTCGGTTGGCCGGTAACCCGAGTCACAGCCGGAAGCAAAAAAATATCTCCCATCCCCTCAATAACCTACGTCAATCGTTGTGGACCCACGGAAAGCCGGCCATCGTAGCCTGACCTCGGAAGCTCCGCTTCCAGATTCTTTCCAAAGGAGGCCCACAATGGCCACTGAAAAACAGATCACCGCGAACCGGCTCAACGCGCAGCTTTCCACCGGTCCACGCACGGAAGAGGGCAAAGCGCGCGTCGCCCGCAACGCCCTTCGCGACGGCTTCTATTCCAAAGCTCTCGTCATCCTTCCTGGCTTCGAGCAGGAGTTCCAAATTCTACGCGACCAGCTACTGGAATCCTTTAAACCAGACGGCGGCGTCCAGGACATCCTCTTCGACGAAATAGTAATCTCCACCTGGAACCTCCGCCGCGCAGCCTTCTCGGAAACCGAAATCTACTCCAAACAGCTAGTGTGGAGAAACCTTTGCGCAGACGAGCGCATGTCATCCTGCCAGTTGACGTTGTGGCCGACATCGACAAGTTGGTCGGCAAGCGTGGCCGCAGTGCGTTTCTCACCGAGGTCGCCCGCGACGAAATCCAGCGGCGCCGGCAACGGAATGCGTTGCGTGCTGCCAAGGGTTCATGGAAGGACGAAGATCATCCCGAACTAAAGGATGGCTCGGCTGCCCGGGTGCGGCAGATGCGCTCTGAGTCGGAGAAACGGTTTCAGGAGATAGAGCAACAGCGGGATCGCTCCTGATGGCAATCTTCATGCTCGACACTACAGTCCTGATCGATGTGATCAACGGCAAGGGTGGACGCGGGGGAGTTCTTAGACGATCTGCTGGCACAGCGCAACTTGCTCGCCTGCTGCTCGATCAACGTGACCGAAGTGTATGCCGGTATGCGCGCCCACGAGACCGAGGTGACCGAGGCGTTGTTGCGGAGCCTCAAATTCTACGAAGTGACTTGGGACATTGCCCGGAAAGCCGGTGAGCGAAAGAACGAGTGGGCGAAGAAGGGATTCACCCTCTTCCTTCCCGATGTCACCATCGCCGCCGTTGCCATCACACACGGCCTCTCCCTCATCACTGACAACAAGAAAGACTTTCCGATGCCCGATTTTCTGCCCGTTCCCATGCCGGTAGTCTGCATTGGGGGAATGTAACTTCTGGTTCTCGCCCCGGCATTCCAGGCTGCCATACGATGGAATCTGGTGATATGTTCAAGACCTCCGCGAGCCGGCGCGGAACTTCAGTTCCGCCTGGTGTTGCTCCGAAATCCACCTATCCCCTTCATAACCAACGTCCTCTAACCACGCCAGGCCCCGCCCTATTTGCGCTTTTGCGTCCCCTTTTGCGTTTTTGCGTCGAAACCCGCGGCTCTAACATGCTGCTGACCCTCACCATCGGCGAGACGGAAACCGACCCCAACACCGAGTCCGCACCTCCCACCCCTTCGTCGAACCCCAGGAACGCGACAGCGCCTGGTATTTCGAAGAATTCCCAGGCGTTCAACTATGGACAACTCGGAGTCCTCGCGATTGACATGGGCCCAACACAAGTCGCAAGCCCCGCACAGCCTCAGCGCACTGTGCCGCCTACAAGAAGTAGTGAAAGCAATGAAGCAAGCCCAAGGCTACAAATCGGTCCCGATCGACCCGAAGCCAAAATCCGACGTCCGCGCCCAGCTAGCCGCCGTGCTCGCAGTAGCGGCGACAACAAAACCCACCAATAGCTAACCCGTTCAACGGCGCAACCCACCCTTGCGCCAATATGCGTATGCCGGCAGCCCGGCTGCCATGAGGCCAAGCGCCGCAAACGACGGCCCCGGTTGAGTCACCAGCGTGTTCACCACAAATCCCATTGCAAGCAGGCAGAACACCACCGGCAATACCGGGTAGCCCCACATCCGGTACGGCCGCTCGGCCTCCGGCAACCGCCGCCGCAACACAATCACCGCAAACACCGTCGCCGCATAGAACGCCCAGGCGGCGAACATTGCCAGCGCAGCCAGACTCTCATACGTCCCGGTCACGCAAAGCAGCGCCGCCCAAACCCCTTGCGCAACTATGGAAAACACCGGTGTCAGAAATCGCGGATGCACCGTAGCAAACCGCGGAAACAGCAGTCCATCGCGAGCCTGCGCATAGTAGATCCGCGGCCCGGACAGCATCCATCCGTTCATGCCGCCCACGATCGAAAGCAGAATGATGATCGCAACCACTGTCCCGCCCCCTGGGCCAATGGTCCCCTCGGCAACCTGCGCAGCCACTCGTTCCGCCTTCGCGATCTCAGCAACCGGCAGGATCTTCATGTAGGCGGCATTCGCCAGCAGGTACATCGCGATGCAAATACCCAGTCCGCCCGCAAGCCCGCGCGGCAGGTTTCGATTCGGCTCTTTCACTTCGCCGGCCACCATGCTCAGCACCACCCAACCGTCGTAGGTGAGCACGCAGGCAAGCATCGCCGCGCCAAAGTGCGACACGCTCCAATCCGCCGGACCAGCGTCACCAAAGTGATTCACCGGAGACGCAAAAGCAGTGGCCACAAGCAGTGCCAACCCGGACAGTTTGAGCAGCGTAAACACCTTCTGCACTCCCGCGCCGAGCACTACCCCCAGACAGTTCACCGTCGTCAGCACCGCGATCAGCGCAAGCCCCGCCGCCAACCGGCCCCCATTACTCAGCGGCACAAGGTACGAAAGGTAAGTCCCGAACGTCACCGCCAGCCACGCCACGGCCGCGGTCATCACAACCAGGAAATAGGTCCATCCGCAGAGGAACGCCGCCACTGGACCGTAGGCCTCGTACAGCCACGCATACTGACCACCGCTGCGCGGACGCATCGCACCCAGTTCCGCATACGCCAGTGCGCCCGCAAGCGACAGCAGCCCCGCAAAGACCCAGCATGCAAAAATCGTGACCGGCGAAGTGAGTTGCCGCGCGACGAGATTCGGCACCAGGAATATGCCGGAACCGATGATAGTCCCGCTGACAATGCTGATCGCGTCCAGCAGACCGAGCCGCCGTGGAAGCCCTACCTCGCCCATTGCGGGAACACGTATGCGTAGCCCGTCACCACGAACCCGATCACAGCCGCCAGCAATATGCTGTGTTTCAACGTGAACCGGAACAGCTTCGCTTCATCCGCCGAAGGCATGCCAGTCGCAGCCGCCGCCACTGCGATACTCTGCAAGCTGATCATCTTGCCCATCACCCCACCGGCGGAATTCGACGCCGCCATCAACAGTGGATTGAGTCCAAGCTTATTCGCCGTCACCACCTGCAGATTCCCGAACAGCGCGTTCGCCGATGTGTCGCTACCGGTCAGAAACACCCCCATCCATCCCAGCATCGCGCTGAAGAACGGGAACAGCACGCCAGTTGCCGCAAACGCGAGGCCCAATGTTCCAGTCGCGCCGCAGTAGTTCAGCAGGTACGCCAGCCCGAGCACCGCCGCAATCGTCACCAGCGACAAGGCAAGCTGCTTGCCGGAGTTGACGAGAATCCGCAAATAGTGCGCGACGCCGATCCGCAGAACAAAGGCCGAGAGAATCGTGGCGATCAAACATGCCGTACCCGAAGCGGAGAGCCAGTTGAATGCGTACACCGCGCCATACGGCGCAGGCTTTCCAACAACCGGAGGCACCCGTTCCACCAGGTTGTGCAGCATCGGCCACTGGATACTTTGCGTCACTTTGTTCAGTATCACTTTCACCCCGTCCTGCCCCCAGAAGAACACAATGATCACCAGCAACAGATACGGAGACCACGCCAGGATCACTTCGTTGAACGGATGCTTCTTCACCTGATGCCCCTTGGCCGCGCCAGGCAGTTCAAACGTGTCGCCCGGCTTCCACAGCCAGAACAGGACCACTAACCCGATAATCGCCGTCAACGAACTGGTGATATCGGTGAGCTGTGGTCCCAGATAGTTCGACACATAAAACTGGACCCCGGCAAAACCCGCACCGCATACGAACGCCGCCGGCAGCACGCCGCGCAGAGCACGCCATCCGCCCATCACAACCACCAGGTACGCCGGCACGATGAAGGACACCGGAGCGCAGATGCGGCCAACGTTGGCGCTGAGATCCAACTGGCTCAACCCGGTGATGCCGGCGAGCGTGATCACCGGAATCCCGATAGACCCGAACGCCACAGGCGCAGTGTTCGCCAGCAGGCAAATGCCCGCCGCGTAGAACGGCGAGAAGCCCAATCCCGCAAGCATCGCGGCCGCCACGGCAACCGGAGTCCCAAAGCCCGCGGCGCCCTCAATGAATGCCCCAAACGCGAACGCAATCAACAGCGCTTGCAGCCGCCGGTCGCTCGCCAGACTGCCCACCGAGTCCTTGATAATCTCGAACTTCCCGGTCTCGAGAACAATACGGTACAACACGATGGCCCAGTAGACAATCCAGCCGATGGGAAGCAGGCCGAACGCCGCCCCGAACGTCACTGAGCCGATCATCAGATTCACCGGCATGCCATAAACGCCCACCGCCACCACGATGCCGGCGGCAAGGCCGGACAGCCCCGCAATCCACGCAGGCTTGCGAAAGATGCCGAGCAGTATCAGCAGCACGAAGAGAGGAATCGCAGCAGCAAAGGCGGAAACAGCCAGGCTATCAGCGAGTGGTGTGTAGTTTTGTTGCCACATGAGGGGAATGGATAGTGATATGGCATTGCGGGGGGTGGTGTCAAGTCCCCGCCCTGTAAGTCGCCGGCAAGCCCCCGCCTGGACGCCGTTATCAAAGGCTCGATTGTGAGGTCATCTCCGTGAACTCCGGTTTCGTGTCGATGCGGAACCGCTCGTCCGGCACGCGTCCATCCAGCACAAGTTCCTTCATGTAGCTTCCCACTGACGGCCCGTGTTTGAAGCCGTGTCCCGAACCGCCGCCGGCGATCCAGACATTGTCGAATGCGGGGTGACGGTCTAGAATGTAGTCGCTCGTGGCCGTGTTCTCGTACTGGCAGACACGAGCCTCCACCAGCGGTGCATTCGCAAGTTCCGGCACGCGCCGCGCAAGGTAGCCTCTCACTCGCTGAACCGCTTCGGCGCCAACTGTCCGCTCCGCGGTGTCAGGATCCATCAGCGGTCCACGCTTGTCGAGCGCGACTTTGAACCCCCGGTTTTCCAGATCCGGCAGCCCGTAGTAGGTGTTGGCAATGTCGATCCAGCACGGAGTTCCCGAAGGCCCATAGACAGAAGACCCCGGCGGCACGCCAAAGAACAGGACCTCCTGCCGCGAAGGCAGAATGCGCTTCCCCAACTCCACCGGAAACAGCCTCGGCAGCCACGGCCCGCAGGCAAACACAACCTTCCGGGATTCCACCTCCGCCGGCGATTGGACGTGACGCTGCTCATACCGGACGCCTTGCTCGATCAACCTCCGCACCAGTGTCTGCACCGCGCGACGCGCCAGCAGTCCTCCGGCATCCGGCTCATAGACTGCCCATTCTTCGTCGTCGAATCGGAAGTGCGGATAGCGCCGCCGCAGTTGCCTCGCATCGAGGGCCTCGTAGGCGACCCCGGCTTCGGTGAACACGCTCATCGTTTCCAATGCATGCGGCTCGTCCGAAGCGGCTATCCACAGAGCCCCGCAGTTCACCAGCAGCCCGGAATCGGTCTCATCCGCGAGTGTCCGCCAATGCCCCATCGATTCGATGGACCACCGCGTATACACCTCACGGCCGCCGTAGCCCATGCGAATGATGCGCGATTCGCCGCCCGATGACGCGCGGCTGTTCGCCGGCCCGTAGGCATCCACCAGCAGCACCGTGCAGCCGGCCTCATGCAGACGGAGCGCTGTCCAGGCGCCGAACGAGCCCGCGCCGACAACCGCGACATCGTAAGGCATTCTATTTGGGAGCGAGGATGAATGGCATCCAGTTGCCCTGCTCGCGCGATGCAGGCCGCGGCCGGTAGATCCGCTGCCGCGGCACACTCACAAAAGTCTGCGCCTCTCCGAACGGTTCCGGATAGAGCTTCAACTCCACCGGTTCGTTCGACGAGCTCAGGGTGCCTGCATCGGCCGCGGTCATGTAGCCGATGAACTGAATATCTCCCTCAGCGGCTTTGTGAATCTCGAATGCCTGGAAAGTCGTGTTGGGATAAATCGGGCAGCCCTCCGTGTTGGGCGAATAGGTGAACCCGTAGACACCGGCAGGCATGTCATCAATCGGAGCGCCGGCTTCCGCTTTCGTAACCAGACGGAGCTTGCGCTGCGCGCGTAGGGATTCACGGTCGGCTGCTGTTGCGGCCATAATGAGCACCTCACTCGTGTGATGGGATAACCTCCCATTTTAGCCAAGAGCGCATCACCCGGCCAGTCGCGCCACGTCCTTGGCGAAATAGGTGAGCACGAAATCGGCCCCCGCACGCCGGATGGACGTGAGCGATTCGAGGATAGTGCGATCCAGGTCGATCCAGCCGTTGCGCGCCGCTGCCATGATCATGCTGAACTCGCCGCTCACCTGGTAGGCCGCCAGCGGCACATCAAAGCGGTCGCGCGCCATTCGAATGATGTCAAGGTACGGGCCAGCGGGCTTCACCATGATCATGTCCGCGCCCTCTTCCAGATCGAGCTCGATCTCCCGCATCGCTTCTCGTCCGTTGGCCGGATCCATCTGGTAGCTGCGCCGGTCGCCAAACTGCGGCGCTGATTCCGCTGCCTCGCGAAATGGCCCGTAGAAGGCGCTCGCATACTTGGCGGCGTAGCTGAGGATCGGGACCTTCGGGAAGCCCGCTTCGTCCAGACCCTTGCGAATGGCAGCCACCCGCCCGTCCATCATGTCCGATGGCGCGACGATATCAGCACCGGCGCGGGCATGGGACACCGCGCTTCTGGTGAGCCATCCGAGCGTAATGTCGTTGTCGACATCGTTGTCGATGATCTTGCCGCAGTGCCCGTGACTCGTGTACTCGCAGTTGCAGACATCGGTGATGGTGAGCAGCTTCGGTACTCCGTGTTTGATGGCGCGCACAGCCTCCTGCACGATGCCGTGCTCATGGTAACCGCCGCTGGCCTCTTCGTCCTTTGCTGGAGGAATGCCGAACAGGATAATACCGGCAATGCCGAGAGAATGTATCTCTTCGCATTCGCGCACGGCCACATCGATGGACATCTGGTAGTTGCCCGGCATGCTGCCGATTTCCTTCTTTACGTCCTCTCCCGGAACGATGAACAAAGGAAAGATGCAATCACCCGGGTTCAACTCGGTTTCGCGCACGAGACTGCGCAGTTCGGCGGAAGCGCGCAGACGGCGCATGCGGTGGATCGGAAAGGCCATGCCCTCATCTTTACACGATCAGCATGCAGTCGCCATAGCTGAAGAAGCGGTAGCCTTCGCGCACCGCATGGTTGTAGGCGTCGAGCATCAATTCCTTGCCGCCGAACGCGCAAACGAGAATCAGAAGACTCGACTGAGGCAAATGAAAATTGGTCACCATCGCATCCACGCGATGGAAGCGGTAGCCGGGCGAGAGGAAGATATCAGTGTCGCCTTGAAGCCGCGTCCAGTTCTCCGCGGCCGCGGTCTCGATGGTGCGAACACTCGTGGTCCCGATGGCGATGACGCGCCGTGCCTCGCGGATCGCCGCCGCTGCCTGCTCGCCGATGGAGTAGGCTTCGCTGTGCAACTTCACTTCTTCCACGATGCCGGCGTGCAGTGGTTGAAACGTCCCCAAACCCACATGGAGCGTGACATGTTCGATTCGCGCGCCGGCAGTGCGGCAGGCCTCCAGCACCTCCGGCGTGAAGTGCAACCCTGCCGTTGGCGCAGCCACCGAGCCCGGGTGCGCGGCATAGATCGTCTGGTAGCGCTGCTGATCGGCACTGTCGTCCGCCCGATGAATGTAGGGCGGCAGCGGCATGTGCCCGATCTCGGCAATCGCTTCGTAAAAGCCGCCCTCCACGTGGAAACGCAGAAGACGTTCGCCGAACTCGCCGCGCCCGAGAATCTCGGCATGCAGCTTGCCCGAGAAGACAAGGCGGTCGCCGCTGCGCAGCTTTCTACCAGGACGAGCAAGCGCTTGCCAGGTGAGATGGTCGTCACTGCGCGCGCGTACCAGCAGCACCTCGACGTGACCGGCGTATCCCTCACGATGGCCATAAAGGCGCGCCGGCAGCACCTTCGAGTTGTTCACCACAAGGCAATCGCCCTCCTGCAGAAAGCCCGGCAGGTCGCGAAACAGCCGGTCCTCCCACCGCCCTTCCGCCCGGTGCACCACCAGCATGCGCGAGGCCGCGCGATCGGGGAGCGGCTGTTGCGCGATCAGGGATTCGGGCAAATCGTAGTGAAACTCGGAGACGTGCATGCCGCTCGCTACAATAGCAAGTTGCGTATTTTAGGGATCGAATCGTCGTGCGATGAGACCGCCGCCGCCGTGGTAGAGGACGGATCGCGCATTCTGTCGAGCGTGGTCTCCTCGCAACTGGACGTGCATGCCAAGTATGGTGGAGTCGTCCCGGAGTTGGCCTCGCGCGAGCATCTGCGCGCCATCACCGCTGTCGTGCGGCAGGCCATGGAGCAGGCCGCCAGCTCGTACACGGATCTCTGCGCCGTCGCCGTGACACAGGGCCCGGGCCTCGTGGGATCGCTGCTTGTCGGCATGACGTACGCCAAGGCCATCTGCTTCGCGCGCGGCCTGCCGCTGATTGGCGTGAACCACATCGAAGGCCACATCCACGCGGTGGCGATGGAAGCCGGCGCGAAATTGGAGTTGCCCGCACTGGCGTTGGTCGTCAGTGGCGGCCATACGCATCTGTTCGACATGCGCGGCGATGGCGTCTACCGTCTGCTTGGCAAGACGCGCGACGACGCCGCCGGCGAAGCCTACGACAAAGTGGCCAAGCTGCTGGGGTTCACTTACCCGGGCGGTCCGGTGTTGGATCAACTGGCGCCCTACGGTCGTCCCGGCGCGATGCGATTCCCGCGCGCGAAGATGAAGGGCAACGAGCTCGACTTCAGCTTCAGCGGGCTCAAGACCGCCGTGCTCCGATGGGTGGAATCGCGCGACATGACCGCGGAGATCGAGACTCGCCGCGCGTTCGTGAAGCACACTCCGAGACCGTCCCTGGAGCAGTGGCTTTCGATCACTCCGCAGACCACACTGGACGCAATCGCCGCGTTCCAACAGACCGTGATCGATGAGCTGCTGACGCGCGCGGAAGCGGCAGCGGATGCCATGCGCGCACAGTCGATGGTGATCTCTGGTGGCGTCGCCTGCAACGCGGGCCTGCGTGCCGCGGCGCAGCGGTCGCGCCTGCCGTACGCCGTCTTCTTCCCAACGCCGGCGCTGTCCACCGATAACGCTGCCATGATCGCCGCCGCGGCATTCCCAAAGTACCAGCGCGGCGAATTCGCGGATATGACCCTGCGCGCGAACGCCTCTCTAGCTCTCGCAAGGTAACGGTACAATAAGTGCCAAATGGAACCCCGTATGTTCGCCCGCCTTCTCGCAGTTATTCCTCTTGCCTTGCTCCTGCCCGCACAAAACACCATCACGTCTGGCGTTCCACAACAGGTGGGGTTCAGCGGCACCTACCAGTGTTTCGCCTCTCCGATCAGCGGGTGCATTGTTTGGAATGTGACATTTGAGATTGAGGTGAGCCCCGCGGTCACACGCATGGACGTCGCGGTTGAGCAGACCAGCGGTACGGAGACTCTCCAGACCTATGTGCGTCTTGGCGCCAGTCCCACCATCAGCAACGGCTCACTGGTTCGAGACTACACAGCCACGCCCACCGCGCCGGTGGTACTCACCCGGACCGGCGGACTGAGTACTGGACGCTACTTTTTCCGGCCTTCCATACGCATCTTCTTCTTTCAAGGCACCGTCAACGTTAGTGGACGCCTCACCGTAACTCTGCAGACCGGACATAGCTCAGCGCCGACGCGGCTCATCACCATGGACCCGTGCCGGTTGATGGAAACACGCGCGGCTTACAACTTTGAGGGACGGACCGGAACGTTCGGTCCGCCGTTCCTCGCGGCGGGCGAGTCCCGCACACTTACACTCACCGGATCGAACGTATGTAGAAACATCCCCGCAACGGCACGCGCCTATGTCCTGAACGTTACAGCAGTGCCGAAAGGCCCACTGAGTTTCGTCACTATTTCTCCGTTCGCGGAGAGCAGGCCGGACTTCTGGACCGTGCGGTCACCGGACGGCCAAACGGTGGCCAATTCCGCAATTGTTCGCGCAGGATTCGGCGGGGCAATAAACGTCTACGCATCCGACGCCACCGACCTGATCATCGACATCAGCGGGTATTTCACCGAGGACACCGGACCAGGCACTTTGTCTTACTACCCGTTGACTCCGTGCCGCGTGATTGAAACGCGTCCGGAGTACCGCCCCAACAACGGCTCCTTCGGGCCGCCCTTCCTGGCAGCGCGTGAGACGCGCACATTCCGCTTTCCCGGCAACCCGTACTGCGTGGTGCCCAACGGCGCAGCCGCGTATTCGATAACCATAACGGTGGTCCCTCCGGCGCCGTTGGCATACCTCACGGCATGGCCCGCCGGCCGTTCGCAACCAAACGTGTCGAGCATGAACTCGCCGGCGGGCCGCATCCTGGCCAATAGCGTGATCGTCCCGGCGAGCAGCGACGGCAGCATCAGCCTGTTCACCTACGACCGCTCCGATGTGATTGTCGACATCAACGGTTACTTCGCGGCCGACGATGGACAAAACGGCCTGTTCTTCTATCCGGCGCGGCAATGCCGGCTGATCAATACGACCTTCACCAACGATACCTCCCGCACGATCCCGGTGCTGTCGTCGTCTTCCTGCATTGACATTGCGTCCAGCGCGAAGGCCTATGCGCTTAATGCCACGGTGATTCCCAACGGTTCGCCCGTGCCGTTTCTGACAGTGTGGCCTACCGGGCAGACGCGCCCGAACGCTTCGGTGATCAACGCGTTTCAGGGGCAGGTGGTAAGCAGCGCGTTCATCGTTCCGGCGGGGACCAACGGTGCGGTGGACGTTTACGCCTACCGGGCCACGGATGCGGTGTTGGAGATCAGCGGCTACTTCGCCAGGTGAGCCGTGCTTGAATCGGCACAAGAGTAGATCCACATTTCGAAAGAACGTTCGATACGCGGCCCAGCTTCTCAGGCTGCCCGACGTCTTGCGCCTTACGCCAAGACTCATCCGGGCGCCTCCTCCCGCCAGGAGCCGCGCGAGTTGGTCTGGACCCTTAACGCTGGCCCGCGAGGCGGAGGATCATCTCGCGTTCAATAGCGGGCTTGGAGGAAGAGCCGGCCAGGCTGACTCGATCGCCAGTCTGCAACTGGATGTGGAACATCGACGACACGTTGCCGCCGCGGAGACGCCGCAAGGCATCCCGGTTGGTCCGCAGTTCCTTGATGTTTGTCTTCGGAACGGTGTAGGAATGCGGCGCCTGGCCGGGCTCGTCAAGACCGATGGTTTCCTTGGTGATATTGAGACGGGCTTCGCCAGGCTCGCCTTCGCGGTGCGCGTGCAGTACGCGGAAAGTGGCCGTGCCGCCGAACTCAACGGCCTTGGAATAGGCCGGAAAAGCCTCAGCCGGACGGTCGAGCTTGTAGAGCAATAGCTGAGCCAGTTGGTTGTACGCCTCCCAACGCGCGGGATTGAGCGCGGTGGCTTCGCGCAGCAGCTTCTCGGCTTCCACCGTGTTCGAGCCCTCCGCTTGCAGTGCCTGTTTGAGCAGTTCCTCGTAGCGCGGGGGAGCGGGTTTCGGCGGTTCGGGTGCTTTCGCGATCTCCTTGCTCTCGGCCTTGGGCAGGGGCTTCGCCTCAGAGGCAGGCGGCGGCGCGGCAGGCTGTGGCTTTGGCGTCTCCGGTTGCGTAGCGGCAACCGTGGCCGGCGGCGTGGCCGGAGCGGCAGGCGCATGCGGTTTGGGACGCAGCACGAAGAGGGTCGCAATGACCGCCACTCCGGCGATAGCGCCCCAGACCCAAACGGGAACGAGCGGCTTGGGCGGAGGCGGCGTCTGGCTCACCGGCTGCGGAACAGGCATCACGGTCGGTTCCTTGCGAACGGTGGCTGCCATCGCTGAAGTCAGTCCCTGCTGCGACGGCGTCCTTACGGCAGCCGCCGCGGTATCCGATTCTACCGGGACCCGCACCGGCGGTTGGAACGCCGGATCGAGCGCGGCGTGAAACTCGTTGATGGTGGCGAAACGGTTACGCAGATCCACGGACAGTGCTTTCAGGATCGCGTCCTGCTGCTCCACGGAAACCGAGGGATCGTACTGACGCGGCGGCCGCAACTCGTCGTGGCTCATGCGGTCGAGCGCGCCCGGCGGCAAGACCCCGGTGATGGACCGATAGAGCGTGGCGGCGAGAGCATACACATCCGTCCAAGGTCCTTGATTGCCCTTGCTGCGGTATTGTTCCTCCGGCGCGTAGCCTTCTTTGAGGATCACGGAGAGATTGCGGCTCCGCTCCCCCATTGCAATGCGGGCCGCGCCGAAGTCGAGCAGTTTGATGTGACGGTCTTTGCCGATGTGAATGTTGTCCGGGCTCACATCGCGGTGCAGGATGCCTTCTTTGTGAATCTCGTCGAGCGCATCCATCACGGGAAAGAGCATGCGCACGGCTTCTTCGTAGTCGACGCGGTTGCCGCGGTCAGCGACGTACTGCTCGAAGGTGCGGCCTTCGAGGTACTCCATCACGATGTAGGCTGTGCCGTGCTCGCGGAAGAAGTTGATCACCGAGAGGATATTCGGGTGATGCGAAAAGCGGGCCACCAGACGCGCTTCTTCGAGATAGCGGTTGAGGCCGTACTCAAAATCCTGCTGGCCGCGCCCGCCGTAAGTGCCGACGGTACAGGCGTCCGTGCGAAGGGCCACTCCGGAGGGAAAGTACTCCTTGATGGCGAGGCGCCGCTGTAAGTTCAGGTCCCAGCCGATGTAAGTGATGCCGAAGCCGCCGTGCCCAAGGACGCGGCCCACCAGATACTGATTGGCCAGCTTCGACCGCGGAACCAGATGAATGGGTGACTCCGGAGGTGTGCCCTCCCGGTAGCCACAGCGCGCGCAAACCTCGGAAGCGCCCCGCGGCAACATGCAACCCATGCAGAGTTCGAGCGGATCCATTCCGTATTAGTGTACAGCTTCCAGTGGCCTTTAGCCGACTACGCTAAGGGCGTGATCGAGGGCTTCAATGAAGAAGTACTCGCCCCACATCACACTCTCGTTGACGCCGAGGCCTTTGTGGACGTGATAGACGCCGCCCTTGAGCACACCTTCCCAACCGGGCGTCTTGTCGGCGAGGTGCTTCTCACAAAGAGTCTGCAGAATGCGCAGCCCGGTGCTCCAGTAGAAGTGTCCCTTCACCGGATCGTGGAGGAGGCGCGAGAGGCGCAACAGACCTGAAGCGGCGATGGCGGCCGCCGAGGTGTCCACCTGCTTGCGGCTCTCCGAGGGCGCGTTGAAGTCCCATGGCGGAACGCCGTCGGCGTTGGCGTGCGTGATGTAGTAATCGGCGCACATCTCGGAAGTGTCCAGGAAGCGCGGGTCGCGGCTGTATTCGTAAGAAGTGGCGAAGCCGTAGAGGCTCCAGGCGAGGCCGCGCGACCAGCAGGAATCGCCGCGGAAACCCTGGTGGGTGGTCTGTTTGAGAAACTCGCCGGTATCGGTGTCGAAGAGGCCTTCGTGCGCGGTGGACCCATCGCCGCGGACCAGCACCCGCCGGGTGGTGAGACAGTGGCGAAGCGCAATGTCGCGCAGACGGCGGTCGTTGGTTTCGCGCGCGGCATAGAAGATGATGCCGACGTTCATCATGATGTCGACGAAGAGTGAGTTATCGGCTACGAAGGAGCGGAGATAGCCGCCTTTTTCCTTGAACCGCATGGCGAGCGTTTTGCCCGCCTGGATGATGACGTCGTTGAGCGCGGGATCCTTTGTAAGACGGAACCAGCGGAGATAGGTCGAGAGGAAGATGAAACCGAGATCATGAACGTCACGGTCATGTTTGCGGGATTCCAGCGGGGTGCTGTAGCGGATGGCCTGTTCGAGCCAGTACTTTTCGTCGGGCGTGCCGGGCTCGAAGTGTTTGCGGAAGATCCACATCATCCCCGGGAAGAAGCCGTCGCACCAGTGCGTCCAGGCCGGGCCTTCGTGCTTCCATACGCCGTCGCTGGTGTACATGGGATAGAAGCCTGGGTGTTTTTCCACCAGATTACGCACTTGCTCCTGAGCAAATTGCAGGGCTGATGTGAAGAGCGCCCGATCACTTTCGGGTTCGAAATGAATCACTGCTGAAACCTCGTTCCGGTTCTCTCGCCGGTTATTTGTCCGTGCTTGCCGGCGGACGTTCTGAAGCGACGATCGTCCAAGCCGTGCGCGTACCCGCGGCCAGCTTCCCTTGATCACCCTTCATGTAAAGGATACCAGTCCCCGGGTAGTGGCGGCTGAGGTCAAAGGCGCGGGATTGCATTGCGGTGATCTGGCGCTCCTGAATGAGCAGGCCGTAGGGGCGCATGCTGGCACGGAATTCAGCGAACCGGTCCTCCCATTCCAGACGGCGGCAGGAGACGCCGACCAGCCAATAGTCGCTTTGCGAGCCGCGCATCCTCTCCATGAGGAGGATGCGGCAAGAGGCCTGGGCATCCTTGGGAACCCAGAGGACGCCTTTGCGTTTGGCGTCGCGCGTGACCACTGCCCGGACCTCATCACCAACCGCACTCTTGCCCGCGGCGATGGCTTCGTCGAAACGCAGGTCCACCTCGAGTTCCTCGGGCAGCACTACGCGTTGCAGGGGCTTCGGGGCGGCGGCTTCCGTGAGCGGGGCGTCGTCGAAGCGGACGACGGAATCACCTTTGAATTCGCGGCAGCGCGAGAAGGCGATCTCATTGCGGCTGACGCCTCCGGGCAGATTCACGATCCGCAGAGTGGATTTGGACGGTAGCACGTAGTCGCGCTCGCCTATGGTTACACGTTCGTATTCGAGGTCCTCGGACGCTTCCAGGATCGGGAGTTGCGGAGGGATCTCGTTGATGCGGATTTCGAGCTTCAGCAGGTCGAGCGTGGTCTTGTCCACCAGGAAAGCGCCGTGATAGCCGACGATACCCTCGTTCGGAGGGACGCGCATGCGGTAGCCGCTATGCAGCATCGGGACATGGTAGTGGAACTGGAATGCCGGGCGGCCGTTCCACTCCGTCTCCCCCTTGTATTCATACGAAGGTACGCTGGACAGGAAGACACTGTTGACGTGGAGCGCGAAACTGCCGTTGCCGATGGCGCCCTGCTGGACAAGCTCGCGCAGGTCGCCGTCTTCGAAGTTGGCGGACCCGGGCCAGGCGAAGACTTCCTTGCGGTTGATGTAGGCGACTTCGAGACGGAGCACGTCGAGCAGTTGGAAGCGCTGGGAGCGGGGCGCACGGACGGACCGCTCGATGGTTTCGAGGCAGGTGAAATTCGGCAGGGAGTGAATGTTTTCGGAGGTGCGGACCTTGATGCGGGCAAGCAGCAGCGTGTCGGGAGACAGTTGTTGCGATTGTCCGTGCGCGGCGGCGCTCAACAGGATCGCCCCAACAAGCAGCATGGCCGCATTATAGCTGCCCGGCAGGGTTGTGGAATGCTGCTACCATGCAGAACATGTCGAAGATCACTGTTAACAACAACGGTCCTCTGAGGATTGAGGGCGAGTTCACGATTCACGATGCCGCTGGGAATACGTTCGGGCTTGCCGGGCGAACGGTTATCTCGCTCTGCCGCTGCGGCCTTTCGGAAAACAAACCGTTCTGCGATGGATCGCACGGGCGGCAGGGATTCCAATCGGTTTGTGAAGCGCGGGAATTGCCGCCGCCGAAACCCAAGGTGTAGAGGTTCAGTCCGAAGCCGGTGCCTCCATGCGGGGCATCGGCTTGCGGAATCCTGCTGTTTTCCAGGCGCCGTAGGCGATGCCGAGGGCCAGCCATATCCACCCGGCGATCTGGGCGGGGCGGCTGAGGCTGATCCAAAGATAGAAGCAGACGAGTACCCCGAGCGCCGATGGGATGAGGTAGGTGAGCTCTTTGCGTTCCGCCCTGAGCCAGTAGCGCAGCAGGGCGCTGAGGTTGACGCCCATGAACCCGATGAGGGCTCCGAAGTTGAGCAATTCGGCGCCGAGTTGGTAACTCATGAGCAAGCCGCCAATCGCGCACATAATCCCGATGAGAATGACGTTGCGGGCCGGGATGAGCGTTTTCGGATGGAGTGTTCCGAAGATGCTCTTAGGGATGGTGTTGTCGCGCCCCATGCCGTAGAGGAGCCGTGCACCGGCCAGTTGCGCGCCACTGCCGGAACCGATGGTGGCCACGACGAGCGTCCAGGTGAGCACCTGAAAGAGGGCCTCGCCACCGGCCATGCGGGCGATGTGCGCGTAGGCGGTGTCGTTATTGGGAAATGGCTGATTGGGCGGCCACACCAATTGGGCAACGTAGACTTCTACCGCGGAGAGCACGCCGATGATCAGGCAGGTGGCCACGGTGGCGTAGAGAATGTTGCGGCGGGGGTTCTCCACTTCTTCAGACAGTGTGGAGATGGCGTCGAAGCCTATGTAGGTAAGGACGGCCACCGAAGTGCCGGTGCTGATGGTGCCCCAGGAGAAGGTGGCGGGGTCGTAGAAGGGCCGTGTGAAGGTGGCGGCGGTGAGCACCGGCATGCCGAGGACATAGCGGACGCAAGCGGCGATCATCCAGAGAATGACGACGCTCATGGCCGCCGTGAGCAGTTGGTTAGTGCGGGCGGTGGCTTGAATGCCGCGGAGGTTGAGCGCGGTAAAGAGCGCGGCGAAAAAGATGACGCCGACCCATGACGGGAACCAGGGAAACAGGTCGTGGAAGGCGCTGCCGCACCAGATGGTACAGATGAGCGGGTTGACGACATAGTCGAGGAGCATCGACCAGCCGGTGAGATAGCCAAGGATGGGGTGGACTTCGGCTCCGACGTAGGTGTAGGCGGAACCGGCGGCGGGGTAGGCGCGCGCCATGCGGCCGTAGCCGATGGCCGTGCAGAGCATGGCGAACATGGCGATGAGGACCGTTGTCACCACGTGGCCTTTGCCCACCACGTAGATGGCTCCAAAGGGAGGCATGGGGGCCGTGGGTTGCACGAAGATGATCCCCATGACGATGAGGCTGCCGAGAGTGAGTGAGCGGCGGAGCGCGAGTTCCTGCGGGGCGGCGGGCATAAGGGTCTATTGTGACAGCTTCCCGCGCGCGGAGGATTTAATGTGGGTGACGCCCCCATTTGGCGAGGTAGAAGTCCGAAGCGTCGTTTTCCGTTTCGCGGTCGAGGGCCGCGGACCATTCGGCCTTGCGGCGTTTCTTCAGTTTCTCAAGGAGGCGGAGCTCGCGGGTGGCGTCCATCAGTACCAGGCGCTGTTTGAGAATACGCTCATCGAGTTCGCGGACCTGCATGGAGATCCTGTATTTTTTCTCTTCGGTGGCGCGGTGAAAGGAGTCGAGGGCGATGAGGTCGGAAGGGTCAATGGTTTTGGAATGGACGACGAGGTTCTGGGCTTCCACGAGGCGGCGCTGCGCCTCCTGGCTGATTTGTATGAGCTGGCGGCGCTCGAGGTGGAGTGTTTCCATGCGTGCCTGCTCGGCTTCGTAGCGCTGCTGGCGGAAAGCGAGCGCTGATTCCAGTTGGAAGTGAAAGCGCTTCATGCGAGGGCTGAGGCGAGTTGGGTCAGTCGGGCCAGGGTGTCATCCTGAGTGCTCTTGGCATGGGCCTCCTGGCGGAGGAAATCCTCGAGCTGCGAGCGGGCGCGAATGGCAGCATCGAGCTTCTGGTTGCTTCCCTGTGCGTAGGCGCCGAGGAGGATCAGGTCCTGGGCACGGTGGTAGGCAGCCATCGCCTCGCGGACCTTTTGGGCGCTAGCCTTCTGCTGCGGGGTGGAGACCTGTGAGGCCAGACGGCTGACCGACTGAAGGATGTCGATAGCCGGGTAATGGCCTGCCGCGCCAAGCTCGCGGGAGAGGATGATGTGGCCGTCGAGAATGGCGCGGACAGCGTCGCAGATAGGCTCGTTGAAATCGTCGCCCTCTACCAGGACGGTGAAGAATCCGGTGATGGAGCCTTTAGGAAAGCTGCCGGCACGTTCGAAGATCTTGGGCAGCAGGTTGAAGACTGAGGGGGTGTAGCCCTTCTGGCTGGGAGGCTCTCCGGCGGCGAGTCCGATTTCGCGCTGGGCCATGGCAAGGCGGGTGACGGAGTCCATCACCAGGAGAACATCGGCGCCCTGGTCGCGGAAGTATTCGGCGATGGCGAGTGCCACAAAGCAGGCGCGGATGCGTAGCGGCGCCGGGCGGTCACTGGTGGCGACGACGAGGATGGAGCGGGCGAGACCTTCGGGGCCGAGTTCGTTTTCGATGAAGCCGCGGACTTCGCGGTTGCGCTCTCCGATGAGAGCGATGACACTGACATCGGCGAAGTTGTGGCGTGACATGGAGCCGAGGAGGGTGCTTTTGCCTACGCCGCTGCCTCCGAAGAGACCGATACGCTGGCCTTTGCCGCAGGGGAGCAGACTGTCGATGGCGCGAATGCCGGTGACCAGCGGCTCACGGATTTCCTTTCGATCGAGGGGGCCGGGGGGCTGGCTGTAGAGATCGTAAGTGGTGTCGCCTTTGATGGGGCCGAGGCCGTCAATGGGGAGGCCGAAGCCGTCGAGGACGCGGCCGAGCAGTGCTTTGCCGACGGGCACGCGGGATTCTTCCCCACGGGCCACGATGGTGTCTCCGAGTTGAAGGCCGCCCGTCTCCTCCAAAGGCATGGAGAGAACACGGCCATCGCGAAACCCGACTACCTGCGTGCGGATGAGGCGGCCCGAGGAAGCCATGACATGACAGAAGTCGCCGACAGCGGCGGCGGGGCCCGCGGATTCCAACAGCAGGCCGACGACTCCGGTGACGTGTCCGGTCCAGAGAAATGGATCGATGATGTGGAGGGTGTCATGATAGGCGGTCAGGTCCAGGCGGTCGGCGGGTGAGATGATCATGAGGAAGTCCTCTTTTCGAGCAGGTCAGTGAAGCCGCGTTCGATTTCCGCCAGTTGCGTGTCGAGCGAAATGTCGAGGTTCCCGCGATGGGTCTCCACAACGGCGCCACCCCGCTCGAGAGAGGAGTCCGGTTGTACTTCGACGCGATTGGGGGTTCCCAGGCGTTCCAGGAAAGCGGTGACCAGGGGAACGTCTTCCGGGCGGAGGCGCACGCGGTGGATTTCCCTTGCTTCGAGTTTTTCGAAGGCGGTGCGGATGAGCCCGAGCAGGGCATCCCGATCGACAGAGACTTCGCGGTGGAGAACACGGCGGGCTACGGCGAGGCTGAGTTTGACGACATCCTGTTCGGCTTCGCGGCGGAGGCGGGCGCGGAAGGTCACAATGTCGGCGACCGTGCGGGAGAGCTTCTCGACGGCGGTCTCCCAGCGGGCGGTAGCGGCGGCGTCCGCTTCCCGCTGGGTGGCCTGGCGGATCTGCTGTTCGCGTTGCGGGATTTGCTGCTCCAGTTCACGGAGGCGCATTTCGATTTCGCGGTACTGGTCCCAGGTGGGACCGGAAGACGATAGATGCATCGCGGGAGCGAGCTGGGACTGCGGGTTTGCCGCGGACGGCTGGTTGGCCTTGGCGCCGGGCGAGTCCAACCCGCTGGCGACGAAGGCTCCTTCGGCGTTGGAGCCGCGGACGATCTCTCCGCTGCCGGCGTGCCGCCAGAGGAAGGACGCGGCGTCGACGGGGTTTTCGCGCGAGAGGATCTTAGACGACATACTGATCGCCGCCCGCTCCCTTCATATTGATGACGCCTTCGTTTTCGAGCTGGCGGACAACAGAGATGATCTGTTGCTGCGCTGATTCGACTTCTTTGATCTTCACCGGGCCGAGCGAGTCCATGTCCTCGCGCATCATCTCGGCCCCGCGCTGGCTCATGCATGACAGAAAATGGTTTTTGAGCTGATCGCTGGTGCCCTTGAGCGCCACCGTGAGTAGTTTCCGGTCGACGCGGCCGAGGACTTCTTTGATGGCGTTCTGGTCGATGGCCAGCAAGTCCTCAAAGACGAACATCAGATGGCGAATGGTTTCGGTGAGGTTGGGATCCTCGTGCTCGATGGCATCGAGGATCTCCTTGCTGGTGTTGGTGTCAAGCCGGTTGAAGATTTCCGAGACCGCACGAACGCCGCCATAGGATTCGCGGCTGAGTTCGCCGAGGGCCTTCAACTTTTGACCGATGATGGCGGCGATTTTCGAAATGATGTCGGGCGAAATCTGGTCCAGGCTGGCCATGCGCAGGGCAACATCGGCGCGCATTTCCGGGGGGAGCGACTGGAGCAGTCCGGCGGCTTGCGAAGGATTCAAGTGGGAGAGCACGAGAGCGATGGTCTGGGGATGCTCGCTGTGGATGAACTTGGCGAGCTGCTGGGGATCGGCCTTTTGCAGAGCGTCGAAACTGGCGCCATCGGCGCCGAGGGCTTTCATCAGCCGGTCCAGCAGTTTCTTGGCGTGTTCGGGCCCGAAGGCGTTCACGAGCACTTTGCGCGCGTATTCGAGGCCGCCCTTGTGCACGTATTCGTGGGCGAGGGACATCTGGTAGAACTCTTCGAGAATGGCATCGGCCTCCTCAGGAGTGACGGTCCCGATGCGCGCCATCTCGCGGCTGACCTTGTGCACCTCTTCCTCTTCCAGTTCGCGGAAGATTTCGGCGGAGGCCTCTTCGCCGAGCATGACGGCAAGAAAGGCTGCCTTCTTGACTCCTGGCAAGGTGGAGAGCGCTGTTTTTTCTACGGCTGCGGCGGACATGGGAATCCGTAATCCTCCAGGTTGTTTAGCGTTCTTTCTCGGTAACCCATGAGCGCATCAGTTGAGCTACGCCGATAGGATCGCGTTTTGCTTGTTCGGAGATATGTTTGATGAGTACCTGGCCTTTCTTGGTAGCGCCATCGGGAACGCCGATGGAGTTGAGGACTTCGCGTTCGAGTTGGGCGACGCGCTCGGCTTCCGCAGCTTCGGCTTCCTCGGTGGTAAGCTGAGCGCCGGAGACCGGATGATGCGCCACTTTATGGGCAACAGCGTGACTTGATGCTGGGCCGACGGCGTGCGTGGCATGTACACCGGCGATCGCCTCCGGGACATGAACCCCGGCGTCGAGGTTTTTCTTACCCTTCTTCATGAGGAAGAAGAGGCCGCCAACGATGATGGTGAGGAGTATTGCAGCCGCTGCGCCGAGAATAATCATGGGATCTACCTTGATTCCCTTTTCGGCCAACAAGCGGTCTAATCCGAAGGGGAGCTGAGACGGGGGAGCGGTGGTGGAGGTCGGCGGGGTGGCCTTGGGAGCCCCCGGATCGGGGGGAGGCGCCGACATGCGGAGGGTGCGCTCAAATGGGAGCGACTGAATGGTGATCTGATCGCCACGCTCCTCATTGAAGCCGACGGCGGCGGAAACCAGATCGCGGACTTTCTGCAGAGTCTCCTCGCTCGGAGCCTCAAGGATACGTTTTGCCTTAGGACCAGTTCCTTCCCAGCGAACGGTCTGATCGACCAGCGCCGACACCGAGACGCGCCGTAGATTTCCGACGGGAAGGGTGGTCTTTCGAACTGTTCGGCTGGTCTGGTAGCTGATGTTCTCTGTGCGCTTGGTTTGCGACATGGACGAGGAGCCGGCGCGGGTTGGGGGGCGGGGGAGGTTGGATGCGGTGCCGGGAACACCGGCGGAAGCGTTTGGTGCGGTGGTCTCTTCGGTTCTCTGCTGTGTGAGCATCACACTACGGTTGGGGTCAAAGGCTTCTTCACTTTGCTCGCCACTGGAGAAATCCACCTCGGCCGAAACACCCGCCTGAAAGTGATCCGGAC
Source organism: Acidobacteriota bacterium (assembly GCA_016213775.1). GTDB lineage: Bacteria > Acidobacteriota > Terriglobia > Bryobacterales > Bryobacteraceae > CADEFT01. Next base: position 10,759 of record JACQZR010000168.1, on the reverse strand, counting down.
CGAGAATAGGATTGAGCGTGGCCTGCACTTTGGCGAGAAGGTCGCGCTCGATCTTCTGACGGTACTCAATATTGGAGTCCTTGGTTTGGTCCTCGGCGCTGGCGGGGATCTTCTTCAGCAGGTTGCCCTGCATGTCCACGACGTTGACGTTTTCGGCGGTGAGTCCTTCGACGGCGTTGGCAACCAGATGCTCAATGGCAGTGACGTTCTTCTGCGAGAGGACCGCGTCGCGGCGAAGGCGAACCAGTACGCTCGCCTTGGCAGGCCGGCGCTGTTCGGTAAACACGGATTCTTTAGGAAAGGTGATGTGGATGCGAGCCTGCTCGACTTCGGAGAGGGATGTCACGGATCGTTCGAGTTCTCCTTCGAGGGCGCGCTGGTGATTGATGTGTTCGGAGAACTCGGTTAATCCGAAGTTTGTTTTGTCGAAGATTTCGAAGCCCAGCCGTCCGGATTTGGGAAGGCCGGAGCCGGCAACCTGAAGGCGCATCTCGGCCAGCCGGGCCGAACGCACAAGCACCGAAGCTCCGTTCTCGCCGAGGCGGTATTCGGTGTTGGCCTCTTTCAGTTTGGAAATGACCTGGTTGGCATCCTCCGGCGCCAGTCCGGTGAAGAGCGGCTTGAAATCCTGCTCCTGCCGCTGGTGAACCAGGTAGTAGAGACCGCCGGCAACGGCAGCAGCCACGACGAGGATGAGAATCTGCTGCTTGCGGGAGAGGCTACCCGTCAGACGTTGCAGTTGCTCCCACATGTCACCCTAACCCTTCTGCGAGAGGTGAATGACGGAGAGCTGGACGAAAAGGATCCATGTCAGACAACAGCCACCTTTACATTTGCATCCGCATTATTTCCTGATAGGCCTGCACAACTTTGTTGCGCACCTGCAGGAAGTAGTCGAAAGTCAGTTCGGCACGTTGGGCGGCGAGGACCACCTCGTGCACTTCGCGGTCTTCTCCTTTCATGAAAGCATTCGCCATTTCGCGCGCCTCGGTCTGAGCGCGGTCCACCCTGTTGACGGATTGCTGGAACACATCGGAGAAAGAGGCTTGGGGTTCTGCCTGGCGCGCAGGTTTGGTGAGGGACTGCGACAGAGAGACGACATCGATGTGCTCCGGGGGAAGTATGGGGCGTATGGGAGTGGACATGAGAACTCCTATCGCATCATGTCGAAGGAACGCTGGATCATATCTTTTGCCGCCGTCATGGCGGCGATGTTGGCCTGATAGCCGCGGGTGGCGCTCATGAGATCGGCCATCTCCTCGGCAGGGTTAATGCGGGGAAAGGCGACGTAGCCCTCGGGGTTAGCGTCGGGATGGCCGGGAAGATAGCGTAATTCCGGCGGACGCTCGTCGAGGATGACTTCGGAAACAGTGACCCCGGTGGCAGCGTTGCCGAGCTGACGGTCAAAGACGGCGGCGAAGGGAGACCCTTGCGGCTCACTTTCAAAGATCGCATCCCGGCGGCGATAGGGGCCACCCTCGGCGGTGCGCGTGGTTTCAGAATTGGCGAGGTTCTCGACTAGTAGCTCGGCGCGCTGGCGCTGGGCACCCATGCCGGAGGCGCTGACACTCAACAGGTTAAACAGACTCATCCGCCCTTGCCCTCCTGAATTGCTGTACGAAGTGTTTTGAACTGTCCTCTTGCCATCAGGGACGCCATCTGAAAGCGCAGACCGTTTTCGGCAACCATGCGGGTTTCGCGATCGAGACTGACGTTGTTGCCGTCGTTGCGCGAAGGAAGATCGGGCTCGACGACGGTGGCGGTGTCCTTGGTTTGCGATGGGCCATTCCCAAGCTGGTTGAGGAATTCGAGGTGGAAATCGACATCGCGGGTCTTGTAGCCGGGAGTGTCGATGTTGGCGATGTTAGAGGCGACCAGCTTTTGGCGGGCGCTCAACAGATCCATGTACCGTTCGATGTTATTGGCGACGCGATCGAAAGTCACGTGAAGTGAGAAAGCAAGAAGAGGGCCAATGGTGAAAATGCCCGTCAACCATAGTCTTGGGGTAGAAGAAAGGCGTTAAGAATGTGTCAGATCGGCAAGAAAGTGGCAGGGACAAATGCGTCACAAGCGGCTAGTACTGCTCGGGGTAGGCTGTTCGCATTTGGTGTGCCAGTTCGACCGCGGTACCAATTTGAATCAAAGGACCCTGGCCGATGCCAGGGCACCAGGTGGCGGTACGCTGCCACTCATTGCGGTCTTCGACGAGTTCGGGCCAGAAGGGGAAGAGGCGGCATTGCGTAGGCTTGGCGGGATGGATGGAACAGCCCTGGCTCGAGAGGAAATGGCACTGGGAACCAGGCGGTTTGCGGAGGCGGATGCGCTGGGTGGTGCGGTAGACGTATTTCTCTTCAAACTCGGAGGGGGTCATTTTGAGGTAGGCGGCGGCCGCCAGGAGATCGGTTTCGGTGAGCCACACCCAACCCTTCTGCTCGCAACAGCGGGTGCAACCGGGAACGCAGGCGAATTGCAGGTCAGACGAATTCGGCACGAATTCAATGGTAGCCAAGAATTTAGGAAATTTTTGGCAGCTCTCATCTGTCGGCTGTCAGCGTTCAGCTTCCGCTTGCTTAACGCGCGCGGCTCCGAAGATGTAGGCGAGCAGGAATCCAGCTATTCTGGACGGATATGAATTCGCAGCCAAGCCCGCGCACACAGGTGCGGCGACTTCCGGACCGGGGCCGGTATGACGAAGAGACGATTCACGGCATCCTGGACGCGGCGTTTCTGTGCCACGTGTCGTTTGTGGTGGACGGCCAGCCGTTCACGATTCCTACGCTTTTCGGACGGAAGCGAAATTGCTTGTATCTTCACGGGTCGTCGGCGTCGCGCACGATGCGGGAGTTGCAGAAGGGGATTCCGGCATGTGTGGTGGTGACGCTCGTGGACGGATTGGTGCTGGCGCGGTCGGCGTTCCATCATTCGATTAATTATCGGAGCGTGGTGGCGTTTGGGACGGCGCGGCTGGTGGAGGATCCGGAAGCGAAAATGGCGGCGCTGGAGACGGTTTCGGAGAACGTGATTCCGGGGCGTTGGGCCGAGGTGCGTGCCCCCGCGCCAGTGGAACTGAAGGCGACGGCGGTGATCGAGTTTACGATCGAGGAGGCTTCGGCGAAAGTCCGCAACGGTCCGCCTAAGGATGATGAGGAGGATTACGCGCTGCCGGTCTGGGCTGGCGTGCTGCCACTGCGGACGGTGACTGGCGAGCCTCGGGACGACGGGCGCGTGGTGGATGGTGTGGCTATGCCAGCGTCGGTAGAGCGCTATCAGAAGCGATGATTACTTGGCGTCGCGCCAGTTGAGTCCGATGCCGGTTTCGACGACAAGTGGGACTTTCAACTCGCGCACGCTTTCCATTTCGTGTTTGACCAGTGCGGCGGCGCGGTCGACCTCGTCCGGCGGCGATTCGAGGACGAGTTCGTCGTGGACCTGGAGGAGCATGCGGGTTTTCCAGGCGCCGGAGTTGAGGGCGGCGTCGATTTTGATCATGGCGAGTTTAATGAGGTCGGCGGCGGCACCCTGCATGGGGGTGTTGACGGCAGTACGCTCGGCGAATCCGCGGAGGTTGGGATTGCGGGTGTGCATGTCGGGAATGGGGCGTTCGCGCCCGAAGAGGGTGACGCTTACTCCAGTGCGTCGGACCTCGGCAATCGTTTCGTCGATGAAGCGTTTGACGCCTTTGTAGCGCTCGAAGTAGTTGAGGATGTACAGCTCGGCCTGCTGGCGGGGTATGCCGAGGCTGGTGGCGAGGCCGAAGGGGGTCTGGCCGTAGACGATGCCGAAGTTGACGGCTTTGGCCATGCGGCGCATATCGGAACTGACAGCAGCGGAGGTGACGCCGAAGACCTCGGAGGCGGTGCGAGTGTGGATGTCTTCGCCTTTGCGGAAGGCGTCAGTGAGGACTTCGTCTTGAGAGAGGTGGGCGAGGAGGCGGAGCTCGATTTGGGAATAATCGGCAACGAGCATTTTCCAGCCGGGCTCGGGAACGAAGGCGGCGCGGATTTCGCGGCCGAGCTCGGTGCGGATGGGGATGTTCTGGAGGTTGGGGTCGGAACTGGAGAGGCGACCGGTGGCCGCGCCGGTCTGGTGAAAAACGGTGTGCAGGCGTCCGGTGACGGGATGGATACGTTGGGGGAGGGCGTCGACGTAGGTGCCCTTGAGCTTGGCGAGTTGGCGGTATTCGAGGACTTTTCCGGCGATGGGGTGGGCTTCCTGGAGGTCTTCGAGGACTTCGGCGGCGGTGGAGATCTGCTTGCCTTTGCCGTACTTGATGGGGGTAGGGAGGGACAGCTCTTCGAAGAGGATTTTGCCGAGCTGTTGGGGCGAGTTGATGTTGAAGGGGTGGCCGGCGAGCAAGTGGATTTCGGCGGTGAGGCGCTGGATTTCGGCATCCATGCGTTCGCTGAGGCGGCCGAGTTGGGCGGTTTCGATGCGGATACCGGTTCGCTCCATGCGGGCAAGGACGGAGGAAAGGGGGAGGTCCATCTCCTGGTAGAGGGAGCGAAGGGTGGGCTTTTTGTCGAGTTGTTCGGAGAGCAGGTGGGCGAGTTCGACGATGCAGGCGGCTTGCTGTTCGACGGAGCCGGGCATGCGGCGGTCGAGGTAGCGTTCGCAGAGTTTTTCGAGGTTCTCCACGGCGGGGTCGGGGGAGATGAGGAAAGCCTCGAGCATGGTGTCGCGGATGGGGCCTTTGGCGTCGTGGAGGAGCACGGTGTCCTTCCAGTTGTGGACGGTTTTGGGGCGGTCGGGGTCGGCGAGGAGTGGGGCGAGGCTGGGGAAGAGGTGCTCGGGGATAGCTCGACCCTTACGGTGGTGTTGCGCGACGCCGATCATCGATTCAAGGGCGAGCTCGCCTGGGGCGGCGTGGGAGAAGGCAAGGGTTACGGGGCAGTCATCGAGAGAGGCGAGGAGGGAGTCGACTTCGGCGGCGGTGGAGAGCATGGCCCAATCGCCGGCGGTGTCGGCTTCGGCGGGGCCGAGTTCCTTGACGAGGCTGTAGAATTCGAGTTCTTTGTAGATCTGGCGGAGGGCGTCGGTATCGGGTTCGCGGATGGCAAGGGCGTCGAGGGCCCAGGGGAGGTTGACGGAGGTATCGATGGTAGCGAGGCGCTTGCTCATGAGGATCTGGTCTCTGTGGCTAATTAGCGACTCTCGCTGGGTTCGTTTGGTAATTTCGGCGGCCTGATCGATGGCGGCTTCGACGGAGCCGAACCGGGAAACGATCTCTTTCGCCCCTTTATCGCCGATGCCCGGCGCACCTGGGATGTTGTCGATGGCATCTCCTTTGAGGGCAAGGAGATCGGGTATCTGGTCGGGGCGGACGCCCATGAATTCGGTGGCTAAGGAGATATCGTAGATGGTGTCGTCCTTCATGGGGTTGAGCATGCGGACGTGGCGGTTGACGAGTTGAAGCATGTCTTTGTCGCTGGAAACGATCATCACTTCAATGCCCTGGCCGGCGGCTTGGTGCGAGATGGTGCCGATGACGTCGTCGGCTTCGAAGCCTTCGGAGAAGAGGACGGGTATCCGCTGTGCTTCCAACAGTTTCTGGACGTAGGGAATTTGCTCGGCGAGGTCGGGGGGCATCTCTTCGCGGTTGGCTTTATAGCTGGCGAACTCCTGCTCGCGGAAGGTTTTGCCCTTGCTTTCGAAGATTGCCGCGAGGTGGGAGGGTTTGTGGGCGGCGGTGAGGCGGCGGATCATGTTGTGGAAGATGAAGACGGCCTCGGTGGAGAGTCCTTTGGAGGTGCGCATAGGGGGTGCGGCGGAGCGTGCGCGGGCGTGGTAGGCGCGGAAGATGAAGCCGAAGGAATCGATGAGGAAGAGGCGGGGGGCAGCGGGCATTCCACCATGATACTCCGGTTGTTGTAGGGAGTGGAGTAAGCGGGATTACGGAACCGAAATACCACACCGGAGTGGCGGAAGGTGTTGCAAAAATGACACAGTGGCGAATGCTAACTTGTTGTGGCATAATCACTTGCTTGGTGTCCAGTTCCAGTTTGGAGGACCGAGCGAGTTTGGAATCCCCAGTCCGGTTCGATACGCCGCTGCGGTTTGAGACGACGGTACAACGTCCGGTGGAAGCCGAGGGAATCGGTCTGCACCACGGGGTGAACGTCAAAATCCGCATACTTCCCGCGCCGCCGATGACGGGGATTGTGTTTCTTCGCACGGACCTGGACCGCTTCCCCATTGCGGCAAGCTGGCGGCACGTGGCCCGTGTGAGCTACGCCACGAGCCTGATGCGGCAAGGGGTGTTGATCTCCACCACCGAGCATCTGCTGAGTGTGTTTTACAGCATGGGGATCGACAATGCATACGTGGAGATCGACAACCTGGAAGTGCCGATTCTGGATGGCAGCGGCGATCCGTTTGTGAGCCTGATTCAGCAGGCTGGGATCCGGGTGTACCGCCGCCGGAAGCGGTATTTGCATATTCGCCGCGAGGTGACGGTGGAGGCGCAGGGGAAGCGGATCAGCATTCTGCCATCGGACACGTTTGCGTTGAGCTGCCATGTGTACTTTGATCATCCGCTGGTGGGGCATCAACGGATGGACATGGAAGTGACACCGGAGGCATACGCGCGGGAGATTGCTCCGGCGCGGACGTTTGGGTTTGCGTGGGAATTGGAAGCGATGCGGGACATGGGGTTGATTCGCGGAGCGACGCTGGAGAGCGCCGTGCTGTTTGACCGGGAGGGCGTGCAGAACCCGGAGGGATTGCGATTTCGCGACGAGCCGTGCCGTCATAAGGCGCTTGATCTGATTGGCGACCTGGCGCTGATCGGGAAACCGCTGCTGGGGCACGTGATCGCGGAGCGCGCGGGCCATGCGATGCATACGGCGCTGGTGGCCCGGATCATGTCGGACCCGTCGTTGTATGAACTGGTGACGTATGACCAGATTGGGGCGCGGGCCGTGTCGTCGATGGCAGCTTCCGCCTCGGCAGGAGCTCCGGCGGCGATGGCGGTTTAAGCCAGAAGCAAGAAGCCAGAAGCAAGAAGCAAGAAGCCAGACCGGGAGCCTTCGGGTGCACCACATTCCCAACCTTCTTTGCCTGCTGCGTATCGCGCTTGCGCCATGGGCGGCGTGGCTGATCACACGGCACGATTACCGGCAGGCGTTCTACGTGTTCGCGGTGGCGGCGTGGTCGGATTTCTTCGACGGGTTGCTGGCGCGGCGGATGCACTGGGATAGCCCGGTTGGGGCGTATCTCGATCCGCTGGCGGACAAGTTTCTAATGGCGGTGGTGTACATCGCGCTGGGGATTTCACAGGCGATTCCGTGGTGGCTGGTGGGGCTGGTGTTTGGGCGGGATCTGATCATACTGGCCGGGGTGGGACTGTTGTACAAGCGCGTCGAGCAGAAGAAGTTTTCGCCGAGTATGGCGGGGAAGATCAGCACGGCGCTGCAACTGCTGGCGGTGGTGCTGGTGCTGCTGGTGGATGCCGGATACATCTGGGAACCGGTGCGGATGATGGCAGTATACGCGGCGGCAGTGGGGACGGTGGTGAGCGGGCTCGATTACGTGCGGCGCGGGTGGCTTATGATGAAGGGCATATGAACCTGCGTTTGTTCGTTGCTCTGCTTCCTTTATCGGCGTGGGCTGAACCGGTTTCCATCGGGAATACCGGCTGGCATTTGTGGAGCCAGCGCGGAGCCACCGCGCCGAAGGTGTATGTGGATGACACGGTGAGCCGGAGTGGTAAAGGCTCGCTGGTGGTGAGCGGGAATGCCAATGCGCTGGTGCATGGCGGCTGGGAGCGGACGCTTCCAGTGAAGGCGGGGCAATGGTACCGGTTCTCGGTGCATTACCGGACGCAAGGCGTGCCGCATCCGACATGGCAGGTGGTGCCACGGCTGGATTGGCGAGGTGGGAACGAGAAGCGGACTTCGCAACCCGACTATGTCTACAGGTTCCGCACGGATGGGGATTGGACCAGGACTTGGGCGGAAGTGCAGGCTCCGGAGAAAGCCACAGGGGTGGCGGTGCAGTTGTTTTTGAGCCATGCGCCGGCGGGGATCATCTGGTGGGACGATGTGGCGTTGGAGGAGATTGCCGCGCCGGGTCCGCGGCAGGTAAAGGTGGCGACGATCAATCTGCGTCCGCGGGGGGCGAAGTCGCGCGAGGAGAATGTCGAGCTGTTTGTGGCCGCGGCGAATAAGGCTGCGCCGGGGAAGCTGGATGTAGTCCTGTTTCCGGAGGGCATGACGGTAGTGGGCAACGGGAAGAGCTACGTGGAAGTGGCGGAGCCGGTGCCCGGGCCGACGACGGCGCGATTGGGGCAGTTGGCGAAGGAACGCGGGTCGTATGTGGTTGCGGGGTTGTACGAGGCGGAGGGGGCGGCGGTATACAACACGTCGGTGATGATTGACCGCGCGGGGCGGTTGGTGGGCAAGTATCGGAAGGTGTATCTGCCGCGCGAGGAGTATGAGAGCGGGCTGACGCCGGGGAACAGCTTTCCGGTGTTCGATACGGACTTCGGGCGCGTGGGAATGATGATTTGCTATGACGTGTTCTTTTCCGATCCGGCGTATGCGCTGGCCAAGCAGGGGGCGGAGATGATCCTGCTGCCGATTTGGGGTGGGGATGAAACGCTGGCCAAGGCGCGGGCGATTGAGAACCGGGTGTTCCTGATTACCTCTGGGTATGATCATCCGACGTACATCATGGACCCGGATGGGGAGCGGATTTCGGTGGCTCAGGAACGGGGGACGGCGGCGATTGCGACAATCGACTTGAACCGGCGGTACACGCAGACGCATTTGGGGGATATGAAGAGCCGGCGGATGAAGGAACAGCGGACGGATGTGGTGCTGGCCGCACCGGTGGTGGACAGGTGAAGATGACTGAGCAGGAACGGGAGATGGCGCGGCGGTGGGTGCAGGCGTGGAAGGATGCGGCGCCGGTGTTGGAGGCAGTGCGGCGAGAGGATATTCGGAGGGCGGATCCGGTGGAGGCGCTGGCGCAATTGGAGTGTGCGTTCAATCATGCGGTGCGGTCGCAACCACCGCGGGCGACGTCGGGTATGGTGGAGATGCAGAGGCTGTTCGCGAAACTGCGGAAATGAACGACCTCTTTCAGGCGGCAGCGGAGTTGCAGTCGTTCTGCGATGGGCGCGGGTGGCAATCCTGCTTCATTGGTGGGATTGCCGTGCAGCGATGGGGTGAGACGCGGGCGACTCGTGATGTGGATCTGTGCCTGCTGACTGGGTTTGGGCGTGAGGCGGAGTTTGCGAACGAACTGCTGAGCGTCTACCGCCAGCGAATCGCGGATGCGCTGGAGTTCGCCCTGCGGAACCGGGTGCTGCTGTTGGAAACGCGCAATGCTATCGGTATCGACGTTTCTCTGGCGGGGCTGCCGTTTGAGGAGGACGTCATTGCCCGGGCTTCGTTGTTCCGGTTCGGACCGGGGCTGGACATTCGAACTTGTTCGGCGGAGGATTTGGTCATCCTGAAATTATTTGCTTTGCGGCCACTGGATGTTCGCGATGCCGAGGGGGTGGCGATCCGGCACGGGCGGACGCTCGATTGGGAGCGGATTGAGGCTCAATTGACGTGGTTGAGCGAGGTGAAGGAGGAACCGCGAATCCTGACAGAGATGGCGCGGATACGCGAGTTGGGGCTCTCCAGTTGAGCAGGCGGCGGGATTCGGTTGCTTTCTATGTAAGCGGCCACGGGTATGGCCATGGCGTGCGAACGGCGCAGGTAATTGCGGCGTTGGAGGAGCGGCGGCCAGACGTTGCAGTGCATGTGCGCACTGCGGCACCGGGTTGGTTGTTTGAGGATTGCCGGGCGGTGTATGCGCCGGTGGCAGTGGACAGCGGCGTTGTCGAGAGTGCGGATGCGTTGCGGATTGACGGAGCGGCTACGGTGGAGCGGCTGCGGGAGTTTTTGCGTGGCCGGGGTGAGGTGGTGGAGCGGGAAGTGGAGTTTGTGCGCGAGCAGGGGGTGAGGCGGATTGTGGCGGATATTCCGTTTCTGGCGGGGGAGATTGCGGGGAGTGCCGGCGTGGAATGCATCGGCATCAGCAATTTCACATGGAACTGGATTCTGGAGCCGTATCTGCGGGAGGCGGGCGATACCGATTCGCTGAGTGTGATAGAGGGAGCGTACGGGAACATGCGGGAGTTGTGGCAGCCGGGGTTGTCGCAACCGGATTCGCTGGGTGTGTTCCGTCGGGTGAGGCAAGTTCCGGCGATTGCGCGGAAGCGGCGGCTGGATCCGAAGAGTGTGCGAGAACGCTTGGGGATCGAGCACGATGCGTACCGAGCGGTGGTGTTTGTGGCGTCGCGAGGACGGTTGGGGATGGATACCTTGTTACGGGCTGCGACGGGCGCACCGGAGTTTTTGTTCCTCGTGGCAGGGGAGGTCCCGGCGGGTCTGGCCAATGTGCGTTCCGTTGCGTTGACGCGGGAGTTGAACTTCAGCGAGGTGGTTGGGGCGTCGGATGTGGTGGTGTCGAAGCTGGGCTATGGGACGGTAGTGGAATGCATGTCCGCTGGCAAGAGGCTGCTGTATCCGCCTCGCGAGGGATTCGCGGAGGATGAGGTTACGGAGCGGGAAGCTCCACGGTTTCTGAATCTGGCGCCGATTCCTTTGACTGATTACGCGGGCGGTGAGTGGCGCACGTATGTTGAGGCGTTGCTGCGGCAGCCTCCGCCGCGCGAGGTGACGAATTGTCGCGGGGCGGAGGTTTGCGCGGAGATGTTGGCGGAACGCTAAGGGTCCACGCAAAAATAACTTCGCAGAGGCTTGTG
>JACQZR010000167.1 GCA_016213775.1 Acidobacteriota bacterium | reverse complement strand
TAACGGACCTCGATAATCCCCAGCTCAATTGTCAAATTAATCTCCGGCTTCTGGGTACGAGGGTTACGCGCCTGGACCGACCAAGAAGTTGCGGGATAGGATACTCGGGGGTGTAGGCTGAAGCTGGTATCCCGGTGCCATGCTGGACGAGTTCAATAAGGAAAGCCCCGGCGAAGAATGCGCGCCGGTGCGTCTCGCGTTTTGACTCCAAGGACAGGCTCGGGAAGCTGTGCCCAGTCTTTGCTCCGGAACCACGCCGAAGGCAGTTCGGACAGTTCCTGACCGCCGAGAAACAATTTGAGAAAAAACGCCGACTTAACGGGGAAACAAAGTGATTCGTTACAGCATGCGAGTGGTTCGAAAAGGACGCCAGGTATAGGTTGTCTCCAGAATCCTCGCCGGTCAGTTGGCACGCAAAGGGACTGATTGTGCTGAAGCGGCAGCGCGACGGTTCGTGGAGAGCGGTTATGATGTGGCCTTTGGCGGTTCATGGTTGACGAAATCGTTTCTATCGGGATGGCAGCCGCACAGACTGGTCTGCCCTTTACCGTTGCCGCCGGTTTCGACCCATCCAATACCGGCCTGGCATCCACCGATGCGCGGCCGAACCGTGTTGGTCCTGGAAGCCGCCCCGCATCGCAGCGAAGCGTGACCCGGTGTTTTAACACCGCAGACTTCGCGGTGCAACCAGCGAACACCTTCGGCAACGCCGGCCGCAACATCCTGGATGGCCCCGGCTTGGTCAACGTGGACGCCGGACTGAGCAAACGCATCCCTCTGAGCGAGCGGATGCACCTTCAGTTTCGTGCCGAGGTCTTCAACATATCGAATACGCCACAGTTTGATCAGCCAGGCGGGGGCACATTCGAGTCCGCCGGAAGGCCTCTGCTTTCGTCGCCGTTCGGCGAGCGGAATCGCTCGAACCGCACATGACTCACGGCAGATCCAGTTTGGTCTCAAGTTGATCTTTTGATGGCATGCTCACCACCGAAGACGGGCTTCAATCACCGGCTCCAGCCAACGCCGGTCGACGCTGACGCCATAGGAGTCCCACGCCTGAATCGCCGTTTTGATGCGTGCGATCTCCGGGGCGGTGAACTCAAACTCTTTGGCCTGAAGCGGCCGCGCCCAGGTGCGCGTGTAGATACGGCTGGCGCTTTGCAGTCACAAGCCGCGTCCACCGAGGTTAGCCGGGCGAGGCAAGCTGCTTGAAGCAGGCCGCTTTCGTCTGGCGCGGGTGATCCGCGGGACTCCGGACGTGATTGAAGCATTGCCGGTTTAGCCTATGAGTGTCTGGCCTGGGAAAGGCCAGACGCGGGCAAGATTGCCTGCCTTGCGACGGAAGTTAGTCGGCGCCGGCGGCCATGGTAAACGCCTTGGCCGGCGGTGGCGGCATCATCACGCCGGCGTTGAACTTCACCGAGACGATCTTGGAGACGCCTGGTTCCTGCATCGTCACGCCATACATGGACTCGCTGGCTTCCATGGTTCGCTTGGCGTGCGTGACGATGATGAACTGTGTGTCGTCGGACATCTCTTTGAGAAGCTTGACGAGACGGCTGGTGTTGGCTTCGTCGAGCGCGGCGTCCACCTCGTCCAGCACGCAGAACGGGCTCGGCTGGTATTGGAATATCGCCAATAGGAGGGCCATGGCGGTCAATGACCGCTCTCCGCCCGACAGCAGCAGCACGTTTTGTAGCCGCTTGCCCGGAGGCGAGGCGAGAATGTCGATGCCGGAATCGAGGTTGTTCTCCGGATCGGTGAGGCGCATTTCGCCCGACCCGCCGTGGAACAGGATCGCGTACATCTTCTTGAAGTTCTCGTTGATGGCGAGAAAGGCTTCGTTGAAGCGCTTGCGCGATTCCACGTCGATTTCGGCGATCACCTTTTCGGTGTCGCGGATCGAGTCCAGCAGGTCTTGCCGTTGCGTGTTGAGGAAGTCGTAACGCTGCTGGGCTTCCTGGAACTCTTCAAGGGCCTGCGGGTTGACTGGGCCGAGGTTGTCGATCCTGGTGCGAACTTCGCGGTAGCGCGTCTCGGCTTCCACCAGCGCCTCCTCTTCGGGAACGGTTTCGTCCGCGGCGGCCACCTCCTGCAACGGGCAGCCGAGCTCCTTCTGGCAGGTCTCCTCCATGTACTGGAGCTCAGTTTGCAGTTTCACCAAGGCGACTTCGATGTGACCGCGGCTTTCCTGCAGAGTGGATAGGGAAGCGCGCTGGGTGCGGAGGCTCTCCTCCACCAGGGCGAGTCCGCCGCGGGCCTGAAGCTCCTGCTCTTCGAGGAGTTTGACAGCCTGTTCGAGCTTGGCGATTTCGGCGTTGAACTCGGCGAGCATGGCATCCACTTCCATGTTGTCGCTAAGCAGCCGGGCGCGATCGACACCGATACGCTGGAGTTCCTGAATGATGTCCTGCTTGCGCGTGTTGACTTCGCGGATCTGCTGATCGAGACGGGCGCGGGCGGTCTGTTCCGCGCGGCGGCGTTCTTCGACCGCGACGAGTTCGGCGCGCAGGACGGCGTGTTCCTCACTGAGAGCCGCGTTCTGCTGCTGGAGATCGGTGAGTTCGGCGCGGGCTTTTTCGAGGACCTGTTCCTGAGAGGTGCGGTTGGTTTCGGCCTGTTCGAGACGAACCTGCATGGCGTCCTGCCGCTCGCGGGCTTTCGCGCCGTCGTTGGTGAGGCGCTGGAGTTCGAGGCGGACGACACTCATGCGCTGATTGGTCCGCGACATTTCTTCACCAAACTTGCGCATCTCGTGTTCGAGCGCGAGGGCGTCCTTTTCCTGAATCTGCTGGAGGCTGCGGAGGCGTTCCATCTCTTCAGCGAAGAGGGCGATCTGCTGGTCGAGATCGGCGAGGAGTCTGGTGGTCTTCTCGACTTGGGTGTTCTTTTCGTCGTGAAGCTTGGTGAGCTCGCGGAGTTCGCGCTTCAGGGCGAGGGGGCCCGCTCCCGTCTTCCTGCCGCCGCTGACGGCGTGGCCGTGGAAGCTGACGCCATCGGGCATGAGGAAGAAGAGATCGGGGTATTGGAGCGAGAGGCGCTGGGCGTTCTCGCGATCGGCGACGAGGAAGCAACGGGCGAGGCGCGGGATGAGCTCGGCGGGGGCCTTGGTGAGGCCGTTCGTCATCTTGAGTTGCGCGGACAGGCGGCCGACGATGCCGGTTTCCGGACCGATCCCGGGCTCCGGCGGGACCACGCCGACGATGTTGGCGTCGGGTTCGGGGTGGACGAGAAACGTCGCGCGGCCGTCGAGGTCTTTGCGCATCAGGTCGACGCCCCGGGTGGCCTCTTCCCAATTGCGCATCACGACGTATTCGAGCTCTTCGTGGAGGAATTCTTCCGTAGCTTTTTCCCAGACGGGGTCCACCTCCATGAAGTCGGCGAGGACGCCCAAGGGCTTCAGCTCCGGGGCTTTTCCCTTCTCAATAGCAGTAAAGAGGCGCTTTACAGATTCGGTCGTATAGCTACGGTGGGAAAGGATTTCCTGAGTGGAGTCGCGGCGTGCGCGGAGGCGGCTGAGATCGGCCCGGAGGCTCTCCAACGTGCGGCGGGTTTCCGAGGAGCGGGCCTTGTGCGTCTGCAGTTCTTCATCCACGCCGCGGCGCTGATCGGCGATCGATGTGAGTTCCAATTGCCGGGAGGAGACCTTTACGGCGAGTTCCTCCTTGAGACCTTCCAGGCGGTTGAGATCGTTGACGCAGTTCTGTTCCTCGCGCTGGGCACGACCGCTTTCGCGATCGAGACCGGAGAGGTATTCGCTCACCTGGGCGAGTTGGTTCTTGAGAGTGGACGATTCGCCGAGGAGGCGGAGCACCTGCTGGCGTCCGCTTTCCAAGGCGGCTTCCCGTTGCCTCAGATCGGATTGGCGCTGATCGCGCTCTTCGGTTTTGCGGGCGAGGCGCTGGCGGAGTTCCTCGTATTGCTGGTTGAATTCGGTGAGGCGGTCGGCGTGCGATTGGAATTCGGCTTCCATCGAAGTGGCGCGCTTTTCGAGTTCAGCGGTTTCGGTTTCGCCTTGAGTGAGGCGCTTCTCGATGGAGGCAACCTGATTGGACTGAGATTCGATTTTGCCTTTGGCGCGCTCGGCTTCGACGCGCAGTTCGGAGAGTTCGCGCCGCTTGCCTGTGAGCTCGTGTTCGAGGGTGAAGCACTGTTCCTGGAGGGCGGCCTGATTCTTTTCCTTTTCGGCGACGGCGGCGGAGAGTTCCTGGAATTCGCGGTTGGCCTCGTTCAAGTCAAGGGCGGCTTTGGCGGCTTCGCGTTCGCGCACCTTGAAACGTCCGGCGAGGGCGCGGCGGAGGAAGCCGACCATCTCGGTTTTGAGCTCTTCGTAACGCTTGGCTTTGGCGGCTTGGCGCTTGAGCGAGTTGACTTGGCGGCCTACTTCTTCCAGGATGTCGAAGACCCGCGAGAGGTTCTGCTTGGCGCCTTCGAGCTTGGCTTCGGCGAGGCGGCGGCGGGATTTGAATTTACTGACGCCGGCGGCTTCCTCAATGACGGCGCGGCGCTCCATTGGTTTGTTGGAGAGGATCTGGGTGATGCGGCCCTGCTCGATGATGGCGTAGGATTCCGGACCGAGTCCGGTGCCCATAAAGATGTCCTGAATGTCGCGCAGGCGGGCCTGTTTACCGTCGATGAGATACTCGCTTTCCCCGGATCGGTAGAGCCTGCGCGTGATGGTAACTTCCTTGCGCTTTGGGACTTGCGCGATATTCTGCACGTTTCCGTTGATGTGTTGGCGCGGAGGTTCGGCTGGGGTCTGGGCTGTGGCGTCCGCAGCTTCCACCGGAGCTTCCGGTTTGGTGTCCATATGGATCACCTCGACGGGTGGCGCGGGACGCGGATCGACAAGGGCCATGGTGACCGACGCCATGCCGAGCGGCTTGCGATCGCGTGTGCCGGCGAAGATCACATCTTCCATGCGGCTGCCGCGGAGACTCTTGGCGGACTGTTCGCCGAGCACCCAACTGATGGCGTCGGCAAGGTTCGACTTGCCACAGCCGTTGGGTCCGACGACCGCCGTGAAACCGGTTCCGCGGAAACGCAGCTCGGTGCGATCCGCAAAGGACTTAAAGCCCTGGATCTCCAGACGTTTGAGTTGTAACACTGCCACCCCTTCAAAGAAGGCTTCAAATGCCGGACACAGCCACGCGCCCGGTCTCGGGGGATTGAAATCATCTTAGCGGCGTTTGAAGGGAAAAGCAAGGGCTATGCCAGGGGAGGTGTGGAAGTAGTGCAAGGACGCAAGATATTGTGTGGTGGGTGTTGGTGGAGCGTGCTTTGCTCCGGCTGTGTGGAGCGCGCCCTCCTCCGCAAATGGCAGTGCGCATTAGGTTCAATGAAATTCGTACCATATATTATGTGCGTTCAATGGTTTACACGCACTTCCCCATTTGACTGATGAAGCCGATGATGTCCATGGCGGTGCGGATTCAGGGGATCCGGTAAAACATGAGAAACCTCCTGTATCCTATTCACAGAATTGGGAATTTCTGCCGCGGCGACGACAATGATGATAGATTGATGGGAACTCCTCCACCAGGACCACGTATTGAGCCGGTGTGCGGGGGGCAGCGGTCGCACAGGAGCCGACGAGTACGGCACGAAGCGACCAGCCGGTGGGGCGTCGCCAATCCTCCGAGACCGTGAATTGTGATCGGCATCGCCGTCGTCGACGTCACAATGAAGTCCGCTCCGCGGGACCGCCGTAATCTGACCGAGTTGAAATATGAGCGAGTTGGCCTTGACGTCGGATTAGCGGCGTCCTGCTCAGCTTCCGCTTGCCGTCCGGAATTATGTCCTCGTTTTGACCAGGCTCCAGCACTTCGGCGCTTCCCAGAATTAACCCACCCCTGCTCGTAAGAAGTTGACCAGCCGCAGCCCTGCCGATGAATGTGGATGCCCGGAAACCGGAAGCGGCCATGCCGGATCTGTCGGCGGTGGTTCTATCCGGATCCGCGAGT
>JACQZR010000171.1 GCA_016213775.1 Acidobacteriota bacterium | reverse complement strand
GGCGGGCTGACGCTGGAAGCAGGTTACGCCGGCCGTCTCTCGCGCGGGCTTCTGATGCAGATTGACACTGGCGGTTGGGCGTTGCTGTTCAAGGATCCCAAGTCGGGCATCACCTGGAAACAGATGTCGCGTGAAATGCGCGAATACTGGAACGCCGGCGTCGATCCACGCGCCGTCACCACCAATCCGGCGCTCATCAAGCAGAACGCCTTCATCGAGAATCAGATGGTCGGACTCACCAACTTCTACTTCCCGGGCAGCGCTTCGGCAAACTATTACAACCTGCTCTGGGGACAGAATGCCGGGAGCGATGCCGACGCCATGCATCAGGTCGATCGCATTCGCCGCCCGTCGCTGGGGAACAACTGCATGGCCACCTCAGGCTGCTTCACCTTCTATCCGCCGCAATCAAGCGGCAGCTCCACGTGGATGAATGTCGGCAACGCCAACTTCCATGCGGGTACGCTCACCATTCGCAGACCTTTCACCAAGGGCTTATCCTTCGACTTCAACTACACGCTGTCGCATTCCATCGACAACGGCGGAGCACCCGAAGCCGGTGGCGGTTCGGCTGCGGGAATCATGCTGAATCCCTTTGACTATCGCGCCTTCCGCGGTTCGTCCGACTTTGACATGCGGCACAACGTTAATGCCAACCTGCTCTACGAACTCCCGTTTGGCACGGGAAAGAAACTGCTCAACGGCGGCAATCGCGTGCTCAATCAGGCGGTCGGCGGATGGCAGATCTCCACGATTGTCCGTTACCGTTCCAGCCTGCCGAGCGCGGTGGCTTATTCCGGACTCTGGCCCACCAACTTCTCGTTCAACACCATTGCCTATCCTGTGGGCCCATACTCGCCCAAAGTGCAGATCAATGAGTTCGGCAATCCAGCCATCTTCGCTTCTCCTAAAGAGGCATCCAACTGGAAGCCCATGTATCCCGGAGAAGTGGGGCAGCGCGCGGCCGTCCGCCTGGACGATCTGTTCAACAGCGACATCGCCGTCTCCAAGGCGTTTCGTATGCCGTGGGAAGGTCACCGCATTCAATTCCGCGCCGAAGCATTCAATGCATTCAACAATGTCAACTTCCAGAATTTGAGCCTCGATGCGAACTCTCCGTCCAACTTCGGACAGTTCACCACGGCCGGTGCGCCACGCGTCATGCAGTTCGCGCTTCGCTACGAGTTCTAGCAATCCATGCGGCCGTGTCGCCGCCGCTCTTCGATTTCGATTGGTCCGACTGGATCGACTGAGGATAACTATGAAGACTTCCCTGCTGATTCTCCTGATGCTGCCCGCGTTGTCCAGCGGCCAGAACGCCTCGCTCACTGAGGCGCAAAAAGAGTTCTTCGAAACCCGGATCCGTCCGGTGCTCGCGCAACAGTGCTTCGCCTGCCACACCAACTCCAAGATGGCGGGACTCCGCCTGGATTCATTGCAGGACATGTTGAAGGGCGGAAAATCCGGAGCTGCCATCGTGCCCGGCGATCCCGACAAGAGCCTGCTCATCAGTGCGATCCGTCAGACGGGAAAGCTCGCCATGCCCAAAGGAGCTGTCCGGCTGACCGATCCGCAGGTGGCCGACCTCACCCAGTGGGTGAAGGACGGCGCCTTCTGGCCCGTCGAAGCGCCCGCCAGGACTGCTGCAATGACGGCCTCCCAACGGCGTTTCTGGGCCATTCAGCCACTCAGCAATCCGCAACCCCCGAAAGTGAAGGACGCCGCTTGGCCTCTCAACGACCTGGACCGCTTTGTCCTGGCGCGCCTGGAAAAGGAAGAACTGAAACCTGCTCCTCTGGCCGACAAGCGCACTCTGCTGCGCCGCGTCACATACGACCTCACCGGCTTGCCACCCACCTTTGAAGAGGTGAAAGCCTTTGAAGCCGACAAGTCGCCAAACGCCTACGAGAAGGTGATTGACCGCCTGCTCGCCTCTCCCCGCTATGGCGAAACTTGGGCGCGACACTGGATGGATGTCGTCCGCTACGGCGAAGACGACTACAACGTGGGCGCGCGTCCCGACCGCACTGAAAAGTATCCCCACGCCTACCACTACCGCGATTGGCTCATCAACGCCATCAACGACGACATGCCGTTCGACACCTTCATCAAGGCCCAGCTCGCCGCCGATCTCATGGAAGAGAAGCTGCGCGCCAAAATGACCCCGGCTCTCGGCATGCACGGAACTGGCGTCTGGAAGTTCGAGGACAACCCCGCCCCCATTGAACGCGCCGACGAATGGCACGACAAGGTCGATGTCACCACCAAGGCTTTCCTCGGTCTGACGGTGGGCTGTGCCCGCTGCCACGATCACAAATACGATCCCATTCCCACCAAGGATTACTACCGTCTCGCTGGCGTCTTCGCCAGCTCGCGCTTCCATGCCTATCCCATGGTCCCCAAGGCCGTGGTGGACGACTACGACAAGCAGAAGAAGGAGCTGGAAGAGAAAGAAGCGGCTCTGAAAAAATTCCAGGAAGGCGCTTCCGAGCTCTATGCCCAGGTGCTCTTTGCGCAGACCGTCGACTACATGGTGGCCGCGTGGAAAGTGGGCAGCGAGAAACGCGCCACCGTCGCCGGCATCGCCGAAAAAGAGAAGCTCGACGCCGAGATCCTGGAACGCTGGGCCCGCTTTCTAAAGAAGAAGCCGTTCAACTATCCGTACCTCAAGAACTGGCAGGAAATGGTGGCCCGCGGCGGTAGCGCCATTGAAGCCAAGGAGCTGGCGCAGGCGTTCTACAAGCGCATCGAAACGGTGAACAAGGAGTATCTCAAGACGAAAGCGAACAACGAAATCGAACTCGCCAAACTGAAGAACGCCGACGAACAATTCGATCCGCTGCCTAACGGCAAGAAGCGCCGCCTCAACAAGCACCAGATCGAGCTCAAGGGCCTTGACCGCGAAATGACCTATCTGTGGCGTGACGTCTTCCAGACTGATCTGCCCGAAAATCCAGGCAACCCCAACGCCGAGGACGCCAAGAAGCCGGGCCTGTTGAAGCTCGAAGGTTGGCTGCTGGAAAAGCGCCTCTCCTCCGACCTCACGGCCCACGCTGCACGGCTTAAGGCAGGAATTGAAGCCTTCAAGAAAGCCATGCCGCCGCACTATCCCTTTGTCTACGGCATCGAAGAGGCCAAGGAAGTGACCGACCTCAAAGTGTTCGTTCGCGGCAACCCTTACAGCTTCGGCGACGAAGCGCCACGCGCGTTCCTCTCCATGCTCTCTCCCGGCGAGCCGGAGCCCTTCCGCAATGGCAGCGGGCGCATGGAACTGGCCGATGCGATCATCAAGCATCCCATCACCGCGCGTGTCATCGTTAACCGCCTGTGGAACTGGCACATGGGTTCCGCCATCGTCGATACCCCAAACAACTTCGGCATCTACGGCGGACGCCCGTCCAATCCAGAACTGCTCGAGTACCTCGCCTCCAGGTTTGTCGCCGGAGGTATGTCGTGGAAGAAGCTCCACAAGGAGATCCTGTTGTCGCGCACTTACCGCCTGAGCTCGGCCAACCTGGATTCCGCCATCGCCAAGGACCCCGCCAACCGCTTGTACTGGCGTGCCAATCGCAAGCGGCTGGAAGTGGAAAGCATCTGGGATTCCCTGCTGACCGTATCCGGCAAGCTCGACACCAGCAAAATCGGTGGACCCTCTGAAGAGCTTGGCGACAAGAAGATGACTCGCCGCGCCGTCTACGCCAAGGTCAGCCGCATGTACCCGAACGAGCTCCAGACGACGTTTGATTTCCCGGCGGCGACGATCTCGATTGAACGCCGCTACACCACTAACGTTCCGCAGCAGCGGTTGTTCTTCCTGAACAACGAGGTCGTGCACACGCAGGCCGAATCACTCGCCGAGCGATTGCGCGGCGTCGCAGGTGAGGAGGAGCAGGTTCGCAAAGCGTATGGCATCGTTTATCAGCGCCTTCCCTCTCCCGATGAGATGACGGCGGCACTGGAGCTGCTCCGCGCAAAACCGGTTGAGCCCGCCCCGCCCGCCATGCCCAGCGCCGGCAGAGCGGCTGCCATGAAGCCCGATGCCCCCGCGTTTTCGATCGAAAACGCCAGCGAAACCGCAAAGGCCGAACCATCGAAGTTCAAGGATTCGCCGCTGCGTTCCTTCTGTTGGGCTCTGCTGAGCTCCAACGAATTCCTCTATCTGAACTAGAGCCTAAGGAGATACTGAATGTCCTGCAATCAACATCCACGTCCATTCACCCGCCGCGAGGCTCTTTCGCGATTGGGCGGCGGCTTCGGCCTCACGGCGCTGTCCACCATGGTGACCAACTCCCTCGCTCGGGCCGAAGCCACCAGCCCCAACGGCGCCATCCCCGGAGTGCTCACCGGAAAGCTCCACTTCAAACCGCGCGCCAAGCGGGTCATCTTTCTCTTCATGAACGGCGGCGTCTCCCATGTGGATACGTTCGATCCCAAGCCGGCGCTGGAGAAGTACGACGGCAAGCCCATGCCCGGGCCGCAGATTCTCACGCAGCGCAAAACGGGCAGCCTCATGAAGTCGCCTTTCAAATTCCAGAAGCACGGGCAGTGTGGTCTGGAATTGAGCGAGTTGTGGCCCCATGTCGGCGCCATGGCCGACAACATCTGCATGATTCGCTCCATGTGGTCGGAGATCCCCAACCACGAACCCTGCATCACTTTGATGAACACCGGCTCCAACATCATTGGACGTCCGTCGATGGGCTCATGGATCACCTACGGGCTTGGCACTGAAAACGCCAACCTCCCGGGCTACGTCGTCATGACGCCCACGGAACCACTCACCATCGGCAGTCCGCTGTGGAGTTCGGCCTTCCTGCCCGCTGTCCATCAGGGCACGATGGTGCACAACACCTACGTTGAGGATGAGCCGGTAAAGGCATCCAAGCTGATCCCCAACGTCACCAACACCGACATTGACAAAGTGGTGCAGGCACGCGACCTCAAGTATCTTCGCAAGCTGAACGAAATGCACCTCGCCAAAGTCGCGGCCAAGGACATGGACATGGAGGCTTCCATCAAAACCATGGAAACCGCCTACCGCATGCAGACGGAAGCCCCGGACGTGTTCGACGTCAGCAAGGAGCCGCAATCCGTACGCGATCTCTACGGTCCGGGCAGTACTGCTCTCGGCGCTCTGATGGCTGTACGGCTGGTGGAGCGCGGCGTCCGTATGGTCCAGACCTACTACAGCAAGGGCGATCCCTGGGACGCGCACACCGACATCATGTCCTACCGCCGCCTGGCGATGGATTCCGATAAGGCCTACGCGGCCGTCATCAAGGATCTGAAGCAGCGCGGCCTGTTTGAAGACACACTCGTCATCTGCGGAACTGAGTTCGGACGCACTCCCGCCATTCAGACGGCGAATGAAATGGCCGGTGGCGTGGTGAACGGCCGCGATCATAACCCCAACGGTTTTTCCCTCTGGCTTGCCGGCGGCGGCATCAAAGGAGGCACCACCTACGGCGCAACCGACGATTTCGGCTACAAAGCGGTGGAGAAGAAGGTGCACGTGCACGATCTGCACGCCACCATTCTTTACTTACTGGGCATCGACCACACCAAACTCACCTACCGCTACAGCGGCCGCGACATGCGTCTCACGGACATCGCAGGCGAAGTGATTCACGACATCATTGCCTGAGACAGGAGCCACTCAAATGATCATCATCAGATCTGTTTCACTGATCGTGTGCGCGGCCGTCTTCGCAGCCGCTCAGCAATCCTCCAATGCACCCGCCGCACGCCCCCCGAGACCGCCTCAACCCGGCGTGCCTGGCGTGCAGCAGCGTATGTCCATGATCGTCCCCGACGGGCAGTACGACATCGGCGGTGGACCCGACTGGATGGCCGCGGGCGACGACATGATGTGGACCAACGCCAAAGGTCAGGACTTTGTCGCACGCATGAATCCACGCACCAATGAAGTGGTGGCCCGCGTGAAGATGACAAAACCCTGTTCCGGACTCGTCGTGGCGGCGGGCAGCCTTTGGGCTCCCAGTTGCGAAGAGAACGTCATCTATCGCATCGACACGGCCACCAACACGACGGTTGCCAAAATCCCCGTAGGTCCGGCGAACACCGAGGGCGGCATCACCTTCGGCGCCGGCTCCATTTGGATGCCAACCAATCCCAAGGGCATTGAAGTGGCACGCATTGACCCGGCCACCAACCAGGTGATCGCGCGCGTTCCCGTGCCGCCCGGCTCCTATACCGCCATCTTCGGCTTCGGTCTCATCTGGGTGTCGAGCACCGAGACCAGCGTCGTGAGTGTGATCCATCCGGATACCAACAAAGTGATCGCCTCGATTCCGGTGGATAAGAACCCGCGCTTCATGTCCGCGGGCGAAGGCCACATCTGGACCCTCAACCAGGCAGCCGGCACCGTCACCAAGATCGATCCCTATTCCAAAACTGCGATCGCTACCATCGCGGTGGGTGTGCCCGGCACGGGCGGCGACATCGCAGCCGGAGAAGGTTCCGTCTGGGTCACCGCGCACAGCATCCCCGTTTCCCGAATCGATCCCAACACCAACAGCGTGGTCCAGCAATTTCCCGGACCGGGTGGCGATGCGATCCGCGTGGCGCACGGGTCGGTGTGGCTGGCCAACGGCCGCTGGCGTCACACGTGGCGCTTCCAACCGGCGAAGCTGACACGCACCGTTCCCTCCTCATGGACCGTGAATGCGCAGCATGCCGATCTCGATGGCGATGGCAAAGCCGACGTACTGGTGGAGGATCTGATCACCTGGTTTCCTGGTGAACCAACGCGCTTCCGCATCCGTCCGTTGAATGCTGCGCTCGGCGGCTACACGCTCAAGACCACACTGAACGGAAAGGCCGCAACCAGCAGCTTTACAAAGAGCGGCGACGAGTGGGTGGCAACATTCCAGGGCAACGAGCCACGCTGGATCCACTACTCTGTCTGCGCCGGAAACGGCAAGTGTTCTCCGGAGCTGGTGGTTGCTTCGCCCACTACGGCGCTCTCCTACGCGACAAAGAAGATGCGTTTTGTCCCCGATGATTTCCTGCTTCCCGTCGTGCCCGCATTGAAGGGCTACGTCTGGAACATCCTTGAGCCGACCATTCTCGACCAGGATTATCAGGCGCTGGTGGACCGCTATCAGCGCACTGGTCCCATGAACGGCACCAAGGCCGAAGACTACGGCGAATTGAAACGGCACGAATGGGAGTTTCAGAATCAGACCGCGTTCGCGTGGGGAATCCTCACGCCTGACAAATCGTTGGAAGTGGCCTGCGTCTACGTGAATCCCAGCAAGAAACAGGGCTACGACGCGCAAGTGCGCATCTGGGTGACGAAGCAAGGGGCGGAGGCAGGCTTGGAGCCGGTGTTGGAAGCCGCTGTCCGGGAATGGATCGCCACTAAGTGGCCGTTCAAGAAGGTGGCCTATCCGGGCCGCGACATGCCGATGGAGAAATGGAACTCTCTGTCCGATGCCACCCTCGAGTAACGCCCTGCCGCTCGCGCTATCCGCGGTGGTGTTGTCCAATATGGCCTGCGCGCCGGCCGCAAAGACGATTGCCGCCGCGCCGGAAAACACGGTGCTCGTCAAAGTGGCCGCCGCTGAACTGCGCCATCTCCCGGTTGAGATCAAGGCCGCAGTCAAAGTGGAAGCGATCGCCAGCGTCGTTGTGCGATCGCAAGTAGGCGGCGTTCTGCGGAAGGTTCATTTTCAGGAGGGCGCGCTCGTCACTGAAGGCGCCCTTCTGTTTGAGATTGACCCGCGGCCGTTCGAGATGGCTGTGCGCCAGTTGGAGGCCGCCCTCTCCCGCGACAACGCAATGCTCGCGCAAGCCGAAGCCAGTCTGCTCCGTGCAAAATCGCAAGAGACCCACGCCGCGGGGCAGCGCGAGCGCTACGAGAAACTCGCGGCGGAGGGGATCTTCTCGCGTGAACAGGCCGAACAAGCCGCGTTGGAAGCGCGCACCCGCGCCTCTACCGTTCAGGTGGAACAGGCCGCCGTCGATACGGCCCGATCCTCTGCACTCGCGGCGCGGTCCGCGCTCGACAACGCGCGATTGAATCTGTCCTATTGCCTCTTGCGCGCTCCCCTCACTGGGCGCACCGGCAGCGTCCCGTGGAAGCCCGGCAATCTCGTCAAGGCCGCCGATATGGAACTGGTCACCATCCACCAGGTGGCGCCTGTCTACGTCAACTTCGCGGTGCCGGAATCGAGGCTTGCCATCCTTCGGCAGCGTATGTCCAATGGTGGATTGCTTGTGCGCGCGGAAGTGTCGGGGGACGTCCGCGGACCCGCGCCGGGCAGCGTCACCTACATCGAGAACGCTGTCGACAGTTCCACCGGAACCATTCGCATAAAGGCGAGCTTCTCCAATGACGATCAGCGCTTCTGGCCGGGTCAGTTCGTTGACCTGCGCTTGTTGTTGGAAGAGCGCGGCAACGCCGTAGTGGTCCCCGGAACAGCGCTCCAAACCGGGCAGGCCGGCAACTTCCTCTATGTCGTAAAGTCCGATGACCGCGTCGAGGTGCGCACCGTGCGCCCGGGCCCGCGCAGCGACCGCTACATCTGCATTGAACAAGGCTTGGCCGCGGGGGAGCGGGTCGTCACCGAAGGCCATCTCCGCATCGCTCCAGGCGTGAAAGTGCGGGCTGCCTTGTGATGCGTTTCGAACCTGACGGCGGTTTCTCCTCGCTCTTCATTCGGAGAGCTGTCGCCACCACGCTGGTGATGGCCGGCATCACCATCTTCGGCGTTGTCGCCTACCGCGCGTTGCCCGTAAGCGATCTGCCCAATATCGAGATGCCCACGCTTGTGGTGACCGCAAACCTACCCGGCGCCAACCCGGAAACGATGTCTTCGGCCATCGCCACGCCCCTCGAACGCCAGTTCTCCACTATCGAGGGGCTCGATTCGATGAACTCGGTGAACAGCCTCGGCAGCACATCCATCACGCTCCAGTTCGCCCTCAGCCGCGATATCGACGCCGCCGCGCAGGATGTGCAAACCGCCATCACCCAGGCTGCGCCGCTATTGCCCGCCGGCATGCCGACGCCTCCATCTTTTCGCCGCGTGAACCCCGCCGATCAGCCCGTCATCTATCTCGCCATCCGCTCCAACACGCTCCCGCTCTACAAGGTTCACGAGTACGCGGACCGTCTTCTCGCACAGCGCTTCTCCATGCTCAAGGGTGTTGCGCAGGTGCAGATTCAAGGAGCCCAGAAGTACGCCGTGCGGGTGCAGGTCAATCCGTCCAGACTGGCCGCTCTCGGCATCGGCATTGATGAAGTGGAGACGGCCATCCGCCGCCATAACGTCAACATCCCCACCGGCACTCTGTACGGCGATGACCGCATGATGACCATTCAGGCCAGCGGCCAGCTCACCAGCGCCGAGTCCTACGCCAATATCGTGGTGGCGCAGCGCAACGGCGCGCCCGTGCGGCTGGAGGAAATTGCCAAAGTGCTGGACAGCGTGGAGGACGACAAATCCTTCGCATGGCTGAGCACCGCGGACGTTACCGAGCGCTTCATGAACGTCACCGTCTTCAAACAGCCCGGTACCAACGCTGTGGAAGTGGCTAATGCGGTTCACGCTCTGCTCCCGCGCATCCGGTCGGAACTGCCGCCCGCGGTGAGCGTACAGGTGATCGCCGAACGCGCCAACAGCATCCGCGAATCTTTTGAAGAAGTGCAGTGGACCATGGCGCTCACCCTGGGTCTTGTGGTGATGGTGATCTTTCTCTTCCTCCGCAACGTATCGGCCACGGTCATCCCGAGCCTCGCACTGCCCGTGTCCATCATCGGCACGTTTGCGGTGATGTACCTCTGCGGCTACAGTCTGAACAACCTCTCCATGCTCGCGCTCATCCTTGCGGTGGGCTTTGTGGTGGACGACGCCATCGTGGTGCTGGAGAACATCGTTCGTCACATGGAAGCCGGATTGCCGCCCTTCCGCGCCGCCGTGGAAGGCACGCGCGAAGTGATGTTCACGATCGTCTCGATGACGCTTTCGCTCGCCGCCGTCTTCATCCCGCTGCTGTTCATGGATGGCATTCTCGGCCGCCTTTTCCGCGAATTCGCCGTCACCATCGTCGTGTCCATCATCGTATCGGGCTTTGTATCGGTCACTCTCACTCCGATGCTGTCGGCGCGTTTTCTGCGCACAAGCCATGGCACCAGCCGTTTCTACACGGCAACCGAGTGGGTTTTCGATGCCCTGCAACGCATCTACGACCGGTCGCTCAAGTTCACGCTCCGTCACAGTTTCCCGGTTTTGATGCTCTCTTTTCTAATCCTCGGCGCAACCGTGTGGCTGTTCATCGTCGTGCCGAAAGGGTTCGTGCCCAGCGAGGATCGCAACGAGATCTCCACCATGCTCGAATTCCCGCAAGGCACATCGCACCTGGACATCGCCCGCGACATGCGGAAACTCAGCGATACCGTTCGTGGAGACACGGCGGTGGAGTCCTACTCCACCAGCGTCGGGGGATCCAACGGCAGCGCCAACTTCGGCCGTATCTTCTTTGACCTTCGTCCGCGATCCGAACGGCCCGGCAAGCCCGGCGTGGATGAGGTGATGGCGCGGCTGCGCCCAAAGTTGAACAGCCTCGTTTCGGCGCGCGCGTTTCTGCAGAATCCGCCGGCCATCCGCATTGGTGGCGCTCTCTCCAAGAGCCTCTATCAGTACACGCTCCAGAGCACCGATACGGGGGAGCTGCACCGCGGCGCGCAGGCCTTCGAAAAGGAGCTGCTGAAGATCCCCGGCCTTACTGACGTCACCAGCGACCTGCAGATCAAGAACCCCCAGGTGCACGTCGCCATCGACCGCGACAAGGCCGCGGCGTTGCGCGTTACGCCGGAACTGATCGAGAACGCTCTCTTTGCCGCCTACGGCCCGCGCTGGGTTTCCACCATCTACGCACCCGACAATCAGTACCGTGTGTTGCTGGAAGTGGACCGCGCTTACCAGTCCGACCAATCGCAGATGACGGCTCTCCACGTGCGCTCGCTCGATGGGCAACTGGTCCCGCTCGAATCCGCAGTGCGGCTGGAGCCACGCGCCGGACCCACAACCATCAACCACTATGGCCAGCTTCCCGCAGTCACCATGAGTTTCAACCTCCTGCCTGGTGTTTCGTTGGGGGAGGCAGTCGAGCGGATTCAGGAACTCTCCTCGCGCATCCTGCCGGACAACATCAGCACGACGTTCCAAGGCACGGCGCAGGCGTTTCAACAATCCAGCCGCAATCTGATGCTGCTGCTGTTCGTGGCGATTCTCGTGGTCTACATCGTCCTCGGAATCCTCTACGAAAGCTTTGTGCACCCGCTGACGATTCTGTCGGGTCTGCCCTCAGCAGGCTTTGGCGCGCTGCTCACGCTGTGGCTGTTCGGCCTCGATCTCAACATCTACTCCTTCGTCGGCCTCATCCTCCTCATCGGGATCGTGAAGAAGAACGCCATCATGCAAATCGACTTCGCGCTCGATGCCGAACGCCGGCACGGATACACTCCGCGACAGGCGATCTATCAGGGTTGTCTGGTTCGATTCCGTCCTATCATGATGACCACGATGGCCGCGCTGTTGGGTGCGCTGCCCGTGGCCCTGGGACATGGCGCCGGAGGAGAAGCCCGTCGCCCCCTCGGCCTCTGCGTTGTCGGCGGACTGCTCACCTCCCAACTCATCACGCTCTATCTGACCCCGGTGGTTTATCTGTATTTGTCCCGCTTCCAGACGCGCACTGCTTCGGGAAGCGAGTACGCGCACAATTCGGGACCCGTACTCGCCGCTTCCACCGATTAAGGGCGGGGCCCCTGCCGCGGGATGACGGTGAAGTCGCGCATCGCAAGCAGCGCAGGCTTGTCTTTCGATCTTTGCAGCGCGTCGTTCCATTCGAGAAGGTGGCCCCGGCTGAGCGCCAGTTCGTGCTCCTCCGGCTGGTACAGCGTCCCGCGTACGTAATCGGAAAACGGCGTGCGCTTCTGCTCGATATGCGTGCCCAGCACGTGCGTGATCACTTTACCTTCAGTGAAGTCGGTGAGGCGCTTCGCGCTCGCAACATAAGCGTCCCAGTTGCGCACGGACAAGCGCCCCGGGTAGAGATTGTCTCCGCTGAGGAGAATGCCCGTCTGCCTGTCGTAGAGCGCGACTGCGTTGTCCTCATGCCCCGGTATCGGAATGACGTCCAGCTTTCGGCCTCCGAGGTCAATGAGACCGATTCCCGTTGGGTACGGACGGATGGCGAACGCCTTCTCCAATTCCGGCACCGACGCCGCGACAAAGGTCACGTTGGGCAGGTTCTGAAACTGCTTGTCGCCGGCAATGTGATCCCCGTGGGCGTGCGAATGCATCACCAGCAGCGGCATCGCCGACCGCTTGTTGCGCTCCCCCCATTTGGCGATGGTTTGAAAGACGATGCGAGCGACGTCGTTCACGCCCGCGCCTGTGTCCATCAACATCGCCTTTTCTTTTCCAAAAATCAAATAGAGGAACGGCTTCTCAAAGTGCGTGCAGCCCGATTGCCGCAAAATGTAGAAGTCGGGATTGTATTCGTGGACCTGCCAGTCCGGCACCTCCATGCAGCGCGGACCGCCGGTGATCCAACGGTGCGGAAGCCTACCCAACTGGACACCTTCGCCGGGGGGATACACCTGCTGGTTCCAGAGTACTCCTGCGAGTGCGAGCAGAGCGGCGCCTGCTCGAAGGAAAAGAGGGGAATTCTTCATTGATCTGGCCTTTCACGCTAGACAAACCACACGGGGGATCAGAGGGATTTCAAACGGGGAATCTCAAGAGTAAGGCACTTGCCGGCGTTCGTCAATGAGAAACCACGGGGACATCGACAAAATTTGCACAGTTGGCGGAATGGCCAAATTATGGTAGTCTGCAATCGATGGATCCAAGGACTTTCGCCCTTTACGAAACTCGCTCCCGGGTCTTTAAAGCTCTCGCCCACCCATCCCGATTGCTCATCGTCGATCAACTGACTCGTTCCGAAAAGTGCGTCTGCGAGTTGACCGAGTTGGTGGGCTCAGACATTTCCACCGTTTCCAAGCATCTCTCCGTGCTGAAGGGAGCCGGCGTCGTCGAGGACGAGCGGCGAGGAGCCCAGGTTTGGTACCGCCTCCGGATGAAATGCGTGACCGGCTTCTTCACTTGCATCGAGTCTGAGTTGCAGCGGAGGGCCCGCGAACAGTTCGCCCTGGTCCATCCTAGGAAAGGAAGTTTATGAACGTACCTCCCACGTGCTCATGCGCAGGAACTACAGACCTGATGTTCTCCTGCTCTGGCGCCGCCGACATCGCGGAGATTGGTGATCGCGCGGTTCGCGCGCTCCACCGCGCCGGCCAGGCGAAGATGTTCTGCCTCGCCGGTATTTCCGGCAAGGTCGAGTCAATCGAGGTAAACACGCGCAAGGCCGACAGGCTCCTTGTCGTGGACGGTTGCGATAGCGACTGCGCTAAGAAGACCATGGAACTCGGTGGCTTCACCGGCTTCATCCACTTTCGGGTCAGCGATCTGGGCCTCGAGAAGGGCAAGACACCCGTCACCGGCGAACGTGTCGAGATGGTTGCGGAAGAGCTGCGCGAACTGTTGGGCAATCAACCGGTGGTGGACTTACAGAACCGCGCACGTCAGTAAGCGGTGTTTCGGACGGATCGGCCGTGCCGGGCTTGAACCTTCCAGGCCGGATAAGTTGGCATTCGAACAAAGCGCCCAGGCCAGCTTCAAAACAACAAACATGACAGACCACTCCCTGACAGCGAGTGGCTCGGAACCCGGTTCTGAACCGCGCGCGTTAGAGCCTGTGAAGGATTCGATCACCCGATGGATGAGAATGGAGTACGTGACAGGTCGAATGCAGAGCCGGCATGGGGCGTGGCGGTTTCACGCAAAGGACGCCAAGGAAGACGCAAAGACGCAAAGAAGACGGTTTTGAGTTCAGAGCGACCATCCGTGGTGTCAGCAGCTTGTGCGTATTTTCGGAGCAACGCCGATGAGCCTTTTGGTTCCCATCAGCGTTTATCACTGTTGCTCCGAAAATAACCGCCGCTTGGACAGACTGCCGCCCTGCGGGGTGGGCTTCAGTTTGCGCGGGACTTCAGTCCCGCCTCGACGAGTCCATTTTCTTCCATCGGGGTGGCCGGCCAACGAGCCGGGTTAGTAAGCGGTTTTACTGGATCGGAAAGGTTATTTCGTAACAGCGCCCTTACCTACTCCGCCTTCAGAGCATCCACCGGATCCACCAGCGCCGCCCGGCGCGCGGGCAGGTAACTGGCGAGAACCGCCGCGGCCACCAATACAACCGGCACCGCAACATAGGTCAGGGGATCGAGAGGACTGATACCAAACAGCAGAGAGCTCATCAACCGCGTCAGTCCGGCCGCCGCTGCCAACCCGATCGCCACGCCGATCCCTGCCAGCGACAACCCATATCGCACGAACATCCGCTCCAACTCCCCATGCTGCGCCCCAAGAGCCAAACGGATTCCGATTTCCCTTCGTCGCTGAGACACCACATAGGAGATCACACCGTAGAGTCCGATGACGCCCAGAACAAGCGCCACCGTGCCGGCAATGCCCAACATCACCAATGTGAACGAAGTGCGTGACTGCGATTGGTCGTAGACATCCTGCATCGTGCGCACCGAAGCCACAGGTAGACTTGCGTTCACGGACCACACCGCCTGGTTAAGCTGTTGCAGAAAGCCGTCGCTGCCGGCGAGATGGCTCCGGATGGCGAATGTCACCGTGCGGGCAACGTCCACCTCGCCGGGGATGTAGGAACTTTCGCCAAACGAAGGCCAATACACGATCGCTGGTGACGGCTCATGGACGCCATTGTCGTGGACGTCCTGCACAACGCCAATTACTTCTCGCAACGGCGCCTTTGGCAGGCACGTAGCGATCCGCCTGCCGATCGCAGCGGAGGGAGAACTCCACAGCTCGCGCGCCAGATTTTCCGAAATCATTACGACTGGCCTGCGGCCATAGAGGTCGGTCCAGTTAAAGTCGCGGCCCGCAATCAACCTCGTCCCTGCCGTCTGAAACAGCCGCGGCGAGATGGACTTGAACACCCGCATGGGAGGTATTTCGGCTTCCGTACAGGTCTTGCCCTCGACGGTGATAGCGTCCCAGTTGGTAGCGAATCCTTCCATGGGCATTCCGCTTGTGAACGCAACGGAGCTCACACCCGGAATGGCTGCGACCTTGTCGACGATCTCATTCTGCATTCGCGCCACTCGTTCCGGTTCTCGCACCAGCAAGCCTGGAATGGAAATGCGCATGACCTGGAGCTGATTGGCTTCCGTGAATCCCGCATCGACTTTTGCCAGTGCCTGGAAGGTGCGAATCATCAAACCGGCGCTCACCAGCAGGACCAGCGCGAGGGCCACCTGAGCCACCACAAGGACGTTGCGGGCCCGGTGGCGGTCGCGGCTATGGCTCAGGGCTCTGCCGGCGCTTCGAAGTGCCATCGAAATCGACGGTCCGGCATACTTGAAGGCCGGAATTAAGCCGCACATAAGTCCGGAAAGCAGCGACACAGCGACAGTGAAGCCGAGCGCCCACCCGTCGAGGGCGATCTCGTTCAAACGCGGTAATCTTCCCGGGCCGGCTGCCACCAGGAATCGTAGCCCGGCGTGGGCGAGGCCCAACCCGAGTGCGCCGCCGATCACTCCGAGCACCAGGCTTTCCAGAAGCAGCTCTCGTACCAGGCGGCCCCATCCGGCTCCGAGCGCGGCGCGAACGGCGAGTTCCTGCTGTCGTGCCTCTGTCCTCACCAGCATCAGATTCGCCACGTTGGCCGCGGCGATCACCATGACAATACCAATCGTCCCCATCAACACCCAGAGAATATCCGCGGCGTTACCGACCACTTCCTTTTTCAACGGACGAATCGCCGGTGCGATTCGCGCGCGTTCGTACACGCGTGGGTCGATACCACCCAACATCGGCCAGGAGTTCATCCAGACGGGCACCAGTCGCGCGATATCCGCTTCCGCTTTTGCGATGGTTACCCCAGGCTTCAAGCGCGCGATGGATTGGTAGCTGAAGCCAGGCAGAATAAGCCGGCTACGTTCGAAGCTCAGCGGCACGAACAGGTCGGAATCCGTGTTCACCACTCGGAATGCTTGCGGCATTACTCCGACGATTTCCCGTAGCCGCGAGTCGACTGTGATCTTGCGGCCAACCACCGAGCGATCTGCTCCAAAACGCCGTTGCCAGTAGCCGTAGCTGAGCATCACGGTCGCGGGACTTCCCGGTGTGTGGTCGGCCTGCGACAGCCAGCGTCCCATGATCGGCGGAACGTCGAGCGCTCGGAGTATTCCGTCGCTCACAAGCACGGCGCGGATTTGTTCCGGCTCGGCGAGCCCGGTTACGCTCATCGTTGCGGTGCTCCAAACGCCGAGCGCCTGGAATGCGCGGTTGTGCTCGCTATAAGTAACGAACATCGAGGCTGAGAGACGGAGATCGCCGTAGATGCTCGATAGCCCGCTGAAGCCCGGGGCTGTATGCGCAACCGCCACCAACTCTTCCGCTTTCGGATACGGAAGTGGTTTCAAGAGGACGCTGTTGACGACACTGAAGACCGCGGTGTTCCCACCAATTCCAATGGCGAGCGTCAGCAGCGCGACTACCGCAAACGTGGGATTGTGACGCAGCATGCGCAACACGTGGCGCACGTCGCGGCCGAGTGTTTCCACAATTGCAATCGTGTTCATGCGATAGATCTCCTCCCGAATCAAAGTGCTGTTGCCCAATTTCCGCCGCGCGGACGCGCGAGCCTCGCTGTCGGACATTCCGCGGGCGATATTCTCATCAGTCTCGATCGCGAGATAGGAGTCAATCTCCTCAAGCCGCTCCCGATCCCAACTCGCGCGGCGCAAGACCCGTCGCCAGCTCATCTGGCTACTCCACGGCAGGCTTCAGAATCCTGCCTATTGCCCGAACCAGTTGCTCCCAACGCGTCGTCTGCGCGAGCAACTGTTTCCGCCCCACAGGTGTCAGCCGGTAGTACTTTGCCTTGCGATTGTTCTCCGAAGTCCCCCAAAAGGACGCGATCCAGCCCCGGTTCTCCAGCCGGTGCAGCGCCGGATAGAGCGACCCATGCTCAATCTGAAGAACATCCTCGGAACCGCGCTCGATGGCATGGGCGATTGTATGACCGTGGGCGGGACCCAGCACGAGAGTCTGAAGCACCAACATATCGAGTGTTCCTTGCACCATTTCACTTTGGAGAGGGGATTCTCGCCTTGGCATCGGTTTCCAGTATACTCCACTTGATCATCTACCTGTCCATACCATAAATATGCACAGTATAAGGATTTGATGGGGAAACTGCTGGAATGATCATCGAGTGATAAACGGAGATCATGTAAAGGCATCGTCCTCAAAGCCTCTCACTTCGCACCGATAAGGACAACATGGATCGTTTCTCGCCCGTCTGTCTGTTGTGGCCGGTGGCCTGTATCTCATTGGCTTCGGCGCAAGCGCCGGCGGGCAAGAGTGCAGCGGCGGATGCGTTGTTCCAGGACATGCCTGTAGTGGAAGCGGCGGCGCTGCACACGCAGACGCTGGAGGATGCACCGGCGAACGTGTCGGTGATCACCGCCTCGGAGATTCGCACCTATGGCTATCGCACTCTGGGCGAAGCGCTCTCCTCGATTCGGGGTTTCTATTTTGTTACTGACCAGGTGTACGAATACGCCGGAGTGCGCGGGCTCAACCCTCCGGGCGACTTCAACACACGTTTTCTGGTGATGATCAATGGACATCCGATGACGGAAATCGTGTACGGCTCGAACGCCTTTTTCGGTCAAGACTTCGGGCTGGACATGGACCTGGTGGAGCGAATCGAAATCATTCGGGGTGCGACGTCGGCGCTCTATGGAAGCAACGGCATTCTCACCAACATCAACATTGTGACGCGCTCGCCGGTGGACCATCCGCGCGTGCAGATGTCGGTTGAGAATGATAGCGGAGGTCATCGCAAGGGGATACTATCCGGTTCGGCGGATCTGGGCCGAGGCGCGAATCTATTGGTCTCGCTCAGTTGGATTGATGGCGGCGGGGAGTCGTTCTACTTTTCTGATTATGACCGTCCGGAGAGCCGCAACGGACGCTCGACGCGGCGTTCGGACCGCGAGCGTGGATTCCATGGATTCGCCAACCTGTTGTGGAGAGACTGGAACGTCGTCGTGTACCTGAACAACCGGGAGAAACACATCCCGGTTCCGTGGAGCGCGGATGGTGTATTCGCAGACCCCGACACGCGAATCTCGGATAGCCGGGATTTTATCAGTGGAACCTGGTCGCGTGATGTAGGAGCGGAGTCGAAGTTGCGGTGGCAGGTTTCTTTCGACCACTATCGCTACGCCGATTTCGTAGGGTATGGAGAGCGGGAGGCAACCTCGCATGCCTCCGACCGTGCGTTTGGGGACTGGGCATCGACGCAGTTGACGTACCGCTTTCCGGTGAAGAGATGGGGGTATCTGACGGGCGGAGTCTTCGGGACGGTGGAGTTTCGCAATCGCCAGTACAGCGACATGCTGGATCCGGAGCCCGCGCGGTTAATGGACGTCCAGGCTGCCGACCGCGTCGGCGCGGTGTTTGGCCAATGGGAGCGTGACCTCGGAAAGCGCTGGAAAGCGTCGGCAGGCATACGGCTGGATCAATCGCATCGCTACGGACGAGCGCTATCGCCGCGCGCTTCGCTGGTGTTTCAGCCTTCGTCCGCGGACAGCATGAAGTTCGTCTTCGGACGTCCGTTCCGCAACCCGACGCCATACGAGCAGCATTACGAAGATTGCGGTCTGGCGTTCCTGAGGAGTGTGAAGCTGCGGCCGGAGACAGCACAGACCGTAGAGGTGGCCATCGAGCACAAGTTCCGGCCGGCGGTTCTGGGCGTGGTGAACGTGTACCATTATGGCATTTCGGACCTGATTCAGGCGGCGGTGGTCGACGGGCTGTACCAGTTCCAGAACCTGTCGTCGGTCAAGTCACGAGGAGTGGAAGCGGAACTGGGTGGACGGATCGGGCGAGCGGCGGATGTCCAGGTGAGTGTGGCCCGGCAGGCGGCGAGCGAACGCGCGCATGGGTGGATGGAGAACTCTCCGAAGTGGATTTGGAAGGCCCGCGCGGCACGGAGTTTCGCGCGCGACCGGACGGGGGTTTCGGCGCAGTATCAGGGGTTGAGCAGCCGCATGACGCTCTCGGGCGGGATGACCAAGCCGGTACACTTGCTCGATCTGACAACGAACTGGCGTTTCTTTCGGGATTTCGACCTGATTGCCGGGTTGCGAAATGCGACCAGTTACGAATACACCCATCCTGTCGCGATCGCCGTGGACCAGGCGCCGGCGCCTGGACGGACGTTCTTCTTCAAGCTGGTGTGGCGGAGTCGGGAGTAAGGAGGGTTGTGAGGGACACCGTCACAATCGGGCGGAGAGAATGGCTAGGGTTGCTGGCCGCACTGCCGGGGCTGGCGGCCGGCAAGACCGTGCGCATTTGGGCGGATTCGGGAATCCCTGCTTATGCCGAAGCACTCGAGGGCATCCGGGCGAGACTTGCAGCAGAGGGCCACGGGGTTACCCTGGAGGATCGCACTCAGCGGGCAGCACCGGGCTCCGGATCACGGGTTGGGATTGCGGTGGGGCGGGAAGCGATGGAGAAGGCCGACACTCCTCCGGATGTCTCCGTGCTGATCACGATGGCGTTGAGGCAAGATGTGCTGGGTCTCGCGAGGAAACCCGCGGGTGCGGTTCTTCTTGACATGCCGCCGCAGCCGCTGCTGACCGGACTGTCGAAGCTCATGCGGCCCAAGAGCCGCTTTGGTGTGATTCTGAATCCGCAGCGCACCAGCGGTGTGGAGGCAGGCCTGGCGGCGATGGCAAAGCAAGGTTCGGTTCCCATTTGTGTGGCCGAATGCACGGGGCCTGAGCGGCTGCTGGGGGCGTTTCTATCGTTGCGCGGAAAGGCGGATGTAGTGGTGACGGGTCCTGACGGATCGTTGTATTCGAGCGCGACCATCAAGCCGCTGATTCTCGCGTCGCTCGAAAACAGGCTTCCGTTGGTGGGGTTCTCAGCGGCGTTTGTCCGCGCGGGGGCCGCTTTCGGTGTTTACCCTGATTTTCGAGATGTGGGAGCGCAAACGGCGGAACTGGCTCTGCAGATGCTGGCCGCGCGAAAGGGGCAGGAGGAGTATCCACGCAAGCTGGTGGTGGCGATGAACCAGAAGGTCTGCCGCTTGCTCGGATTGAATCCGGAAGCCGACCCTGGTGCGGTGGTGGTGTTCAAATGACGGTGGTGTTCAAATGACGGTGAGGTGGAGAGATTCCCTGCTGACGCGCACCGTGGCGGCCGTATTCGTGGTGAACGCGTTCATGTTGATTGTGCTCACCGTGCTGGCGCTGCTTGACCAGAACGCGGCACTCGACAGGCAGTTTCGCCTGCGGGCGGAAAGCACCGCGAGCTTTCTCGCCGCGCAGTGCCAGTTGGCGATGCTTGTGGGGGACCGGCAGCAGTTAGAGCAACTGGCGCAGGCGGCAATCGCCGCGGAAGACATCGTCTTTGTGGAGTTCTCTGACAAGCAGGCGCCGATCCGCAAACAGCGGGCCGGATACAAGCCTGGATCGGAGAGCGTGTTGGAGGTGACTCACGAAGTGACCCCGATGCGGAGCGACTTGATGGACTGGGAGGGCCGGGGGCCGTCGCGCGGAAAACTGGGGTCGGTGCGGCTGGGTGTATCTCTGAAGGCGCAACGGGCGGCTTTTGTTCACACGATATCCTCGGCCGCCAGCACCGTGTTTCTTTCGCTGGTGCTGATTCTGATCGCCCTGACTGTGCGTGTGGCCCGGCACATGCGTCCTTTCCATAATCTGATCGCCTCCATTCACGAGATCGGTTCAGGCAATCTGTGGGCGCGCGCCGAAGTGGGCAGGCGCGACGAAATTGGACTTTTGGCGACAGCATTTAACGAGATGACGGAACGGCTGGGCGCAACAACGGTTTCCAAGGAATACATGGACAACATCATCGGATCGATGGGAGAGGGGCTCATCGTTTTGGACCACAGGAAACGAGTCCGCAAGCTCAACCACGCCGCTGAGAGACTGCTGGACGCTCCGGCCGAACACTGGATCGGGCGGCCGGTAGACGAACTTCTGACGGGCGGTCCGCTGGTTGAGGGAACGGGCATGGAACGGATTTGCCGTGACGCAAGTTCAAACCGAATCGTAGTTCTGGTGTCGTCGGCAGTGCTTTGCGAGGACGCCGGCGACCGGGGTGGCTGGGTGGTTGTGATGCAGGACCTGACCGAACGCAAACGGGCAGAGCAAGAGCTGATCGAGGCCAAGGATGCGGCCGAGCAGGCCAATCGGGCCAGAAGCGCGTTTTTGGCCGGAGTGACGCACGAGTTGCGGTCACCGCTCACTTCCATCATCTGGTCAAGCGAACTGCTGGAGGAGGAGTTTGTGGATGAAGGTCTGGATTCTCACGTGCCCGATCTACAGAAGATCCGGCGCGCGGGAGAATCACTGCTGAAGATTGTCAACGACGTGTTGGACATGGCGAAACTCGACGCGGGCCGCACCAATGTCACCAGGGAGGCGTTTTTCCTAAGTCAGGTATTGGACGAGGTTGCGCAAATGGCTGAGCCTTTGGCGGCGCGGAACGGCAATCGCATTATGGTGGAGAACCGCACAGACGTGCTGGAAATGGAAAACGACTCGCAGAAGTTCCGCCAGAGTCTGCTCAACCTGGTGAGCAACGCGTGCAAGTTCACGCAAGAGGGAACGGTGACGATCGTGGCGGAACGGGAAAGCCGCGGCGGCGCGGACTGGGTGATGGTGAAGGTGGCCGACACAGGTATTGGAATCGCACCGGAGATTCAGTGCCATCTGTTCGAGCCGTTCTACCAGGGGGACTCATCGGAGGGCCGGAAGTACGGCGGCACTGGTCTGGGATTGGCGCTCAGCCGGGGGTTTTGCAGGATGATGGGCGGGGACCTGTCGGTGGAGAGCACGTTGGGAGCTGGTTCTGTGTTCACTATGCAGATCCCCGCGGGGATCGGATTCAAATAACTTACCAGGTGCAAAACGATGAAGATGGATGAAGCGAGCCTTTTAGTGGTAGACGACGATGCGGATCTACGCGACGTGATTGCGCGGCGGCTGCGGCGTGCCGGCTTCCATGTGGAGACGGCGGTGGACGGAAAGGACGCACTGTCGATGGTTCGACAGTCGGCATATGATTTGATCCTGCTGGACCTCAACATGCCGGGCCTGACGGGGCTGCAAGTGCTGAGCGTGTTAAGGGAGACTTACTCGCGGCGGACATTGCCGATCGTCATGTTGACGGCGCAGAGCGATGAGGCCACGGTTTTGCGAGCCGGGGTGCTTGGCGCCAATGACTATATCCGCAAGCCGGTGGATTTTCATTTGGCGGTGGAGCATATCCGGCGCAATTTGGAACAGAAGCAATAGGCCGGACGATTATCGGCGCTGCTCCGAGAACAACCTGCCTTCCCCGCCCTGTGGGGTGGGTTTCTGGAGAGCCCGCGCGGGACTTCAGCCCCTCCTCGGCGAGTCCATTTTCATCCATCGGGGTGGCCGGCCAACGAGCCGGCCGTGAGTGATTCATCCGCGTTCCATCGCCTCGGGTGCTGAGCGCAATCTCAGGCTCGCGATTGGGAATGGAAATTCTCTTGACAAGAATAGACTGAAGTGTCATTCTATTCTTGACAAGCTCTAGAGCATCCGCTCGCGAGCGTCTGGCGGAGGGAGGTTACCGTGGCTTATCGCACCACTGCAAAGATGCTGGAGCGAAAGGAGGCCCGCAGGCGGGTGATCCTCGCCGCCGCCACGCGACTCTTTGGCCAACAGGGGTACCACGCTACCACCGTTCCAATGATAGTGGCGGAGGCAGGCACCTCTACAGGTAACTTCTACTTCTACTTCCGCAATAAAGAGGACGTGTTCGCAGCCGCACTCTCCAACCTCGGCGAACGCATCTCCGCAGCGATCAACGATGCCATTGCACAGGCGCCCACGAACCCGCTGTTGCACATGAAAGCCGCAGTGGAGGGGTTCGTGCTCTTTCTCGCGCAGAATCCCGAAGAGGCGCGTATCCTGATCGTCGAATCCTCCGGACTCAGCTCACGACTGGAAGAGATCCGCCGCACCATTATTGCCAGCCATAGCCGCGGTGTCGAGAATGCCCTTCGCTTGCTTGCGCCGAAACTGCCCCCACTAGAGCCCGGCGTCACAGCCCGGTGCTGGACCGGTGCGGTCTACGAAGCGGTATATAGCTGGCTCGAACTTCCCGAAGACAAGCGCACCCCGGCGAAAGCCGTTGCCGAGGCTGTCGCACGTTTCAACCTGCGGGGCATCGGCGCCTCGCCTGACCTGTTGTAGGAGCCAATTATGCAAGCTTTCTGGAACGATGTTCGCCACGGCGCTCGCACGCTGGCGAAGAGCCCCGGCATTACTACTCTGGCCATTCTCACGCTCGCCCTCGGCATTGGGGCAGACACTGCCATCTTCAGCATCGTGTATGGGGCGCTGTTGCGGCCATTTCCATATGCTGAGCCCGAGCGCATCCTCTGGATCGATCATACGGTTCCCCGCCAGAACCTGGATAGCCTTCCTGTTTCGTATCCCAATTTCACGGACTGGCGCGACGAGAACCGCGCCTTCGCCCAGATGGTGGCCTGGCGCTATAACAACTTCAATCTCTCGGGAGACCAGGATACAGAGCGTGTGGAGGGTATTCGCGTTTCCGCGAACCTGTTTTCACTGCTCGGTGTGACCCCAATGAGGGGTCGCGGCTTTCTCCCGGACGAGGACCGCCCCGGTGGCGTGCGCGTCGTGGTGATCAGTCAGGGTCTTTGGCAGCGGCGGTTTGGGGGGCGGCCGGAAGCAGTGGGGAGCACGCTCACGCTCGATGGCGAAGCCCACACCGTGATCGGCATCATGCCGCCGGACTTCAACTTCCCAGAGATCGCTGAACTGTGGGTCCCATTGGCACTCGATCCAGCGCGTGCGCCGCGCGAGAACCGGCAACTCCGGGTGATCTCGCGTCTCAGTCCAGGCGTCACGCTGAGACAGGCTCAGGCGGAGATGACGAATCTCGGCGCCCGCCTTGAGGCGCAATACCCCGGTGCCAACGCTGGGCTTGGGGTGCGGGTCATTCCGTTGCGCGACTTCTATCTGCAGAACACCCGCACTGCCATTCTGCTCTCGTTCGGTGCTGTGGGTCTTCTGCTGATTGTCGCCTGCGTCAACGTGGCGAACTTTCTATTAGCCCGCGCCGCTGTCCGGGGCAAAGAGATCACCATCCGGGCGGCACTCGGCGCAAGCCGTTTCCGTCTCGCGCGGCAGATGCTCACCGAGAGTGTCCTTCTGGGACTGGCGGCAGGCGGGCTTGGATGTCTGCTTGCGTATTGGGGCCTCGACCTCATCGTGTCGCAGGTCCCCATCAGGTTTCCGTTCTGGATGAAGTTCCGTATCGACGGCTTCGCGCTCGGATTCAGCCTGCTCACTTCCATTACCACTGGTCTGGTCTTTGGCTTCGTGCCGGTTCTGTCTTCCTGGAAAACGGACCTGCAAACAGTGCTGAAGGAGAATGGGCGCGGAACTTCCGGCAGCCGCGGCCAGAAACGCTTGCGGCATCTACTCGTAGTATCCGAGACGGCACTGGCCGTGGTACTGCTGGCCGGCGCTGGTGTAATGGTGCGCAGCTTTCTCGAACTGCAGCGTTTCGACACGGGCCTGCGGACATCCGGGCTGCTCTGCCTGGAGGTTGAGTTGCCGGCTTCGCGATATTCCCCGTCGCAGCAAGTCGCTTTCACCGATGAGTTGGTGGAGCGAACAAGCCGCTTGCCCGGAGTCGAGAGAGCAGGCCTATCCTGGCAGTTGCCGTTGCGGCGTAGCGTTGCGACAACGGTATTCACGGTGGAAGGGCACCCGGCTGCGACTCCTGCCGAGGTGCCGATGGCCGCGTATCGCAGCGTCAGCCCCGGCTTCTTCCCGACGTTGGGCATTCGGTTGGAACAGGGCCGTTACCTGCACGACGCCGATGGCCGCGAAACCACTCCAGTGGCCGTCATCAGCCGCACCATGGCGGAGCGATTCTGGCCCGGCGAGGACCCGATCGGCCGGCGGATCAAGCTGGCACGTCCGGCGCAAGAGTCGCCATGGCTGACGATCGCGGGTGTGGTTATGGATGTTCGGAACAACTGGTTCGGCGCCGACCTCCGGCCGACTATCTACGTGTCCAGCCGGCAAGCGCCGAATGCGCACATGAACCTCATCATCGGAGTGCACGCGGGTGATCCGCTGCGCATCGCCGCTGCCGTCCGGCACCAAGTCGCGTCTCTCGATCGCGACCTGCCGATCTTCAACATCACCACTATGGAGCGCGTGATGCTCGAGTCATTCTGGCGAAACCGGCTGTTCGCGATCATCTTCAGTGTCTTTGCAGTGGTGGCGCTGGTACTTTGCGCCGGAGGCCTCTACGCAGTCATCAGCTTTTCGGCGGTGCAGCGTTTTCAGGAGATCGGATTACGCCTCGCACTCGGGGCCAGTCGACGGGACATCCTGCGTCTCATTATCGGCGAGGGCATGGGCGTTGCTTTGGCCGGAACAGCCATCGGCTTACTTGCGGCATTCGGAAGCACGCGCCTGCTCTCCGGACTTCTGTTCGGTGTTCAGGCGGCAGATCCGCTTACGTTCGCCGGGCTTGCCCTATTGGTGCCGGCAGTGGCGCTGGCGGCCTGCTATGTCCCCGCGGCACGTGCGATGCGGACCGATCCCCTGGCGGCGCTGCATCACACGTGAGGCTGCTGATTGGCCCTCTCAAGGCCTCCACTAACTGCCAGCGCATGCATA
This sequence comes from Acidobacteriota bacterium, assembly GCA_016213775.1. Lineage (GTDB taxonomy): Bacteria > Acidobacteriota > Terriglobia > Bryobacterales > Bryobacteraceae > CADEFT01. The sequence continues at coordinate 9,110 of JACQZR010000171.1, read as the reverse complement.
TTGTCCGGCATTGATCGAGTTAGAATCCAAGGCACTGTCATGTTAGGAAATAACCGTATCGGAACTGCACACGTCGGCGCTTTGTGGCGCAGGCTTCAGCCTCCAGGTCGAGACTCGTCTCGACCAAGGCTGGCCTGGAAAGGCCAGCCTCGGCCAGGATTGGCCGCCCCACTAGAAGGCGAAATCTTCATTCACCGGATAGCCTCGAGCACCAAGTGTGAACGCGGCACGCAGGAGTGCGTGCGCCACACCTCGGAGCCTTGCTGTTTTGCAGGGTCAGCAGGAGCAAGTCGGGATGATACAATCGGGGAGTTATTGCAGGCTTCATGCCTGATCCCAAGACTGGAGAAATGATGAGAATCCTCAAACTTGCTTTCTCAGCCGCCGTGGTCACGGTGGGGCTGATCGCCGTGAGCACGATGTCCTTTGCCACGGTGGAGTACTCGAAGAAGGAAAAGACGGGCTGCGTCACCTGCCACGTGCAGAAGATGCCGAAGAAGGCGGACAAGGCAACGCACGACCTGAACGCCAAGGGCAAGTGCTACGAGAAATCGAAGAGTATGGCCAATTGCAAGTGACCTCTATTGCACTTCCTGACCAAACCCGATAGCGCTGATGCAGATGGCGGCTGACTGGGAACGGTCGAACTGCAGGCGCAGGGCGCGGAATTGGGAAGGCGTGATGCCGAAGGCCGATAGAGGGACTCGTATCGTTTGAAAGACGGGTTCCCAATCTTTCTGGTCTCCGCCAGTATGGAGCTTGGCGAGTTTTTCTTTGAGCGGAGGCGGGACGGATTGAAAGCGGCTGAGCGGCAGCGATTTTGAGCCGGCGGGAGTAATCAGTTGGAGAGTGAAATCTGGGGATTCGCGCTCCTTCTTCTGATCCTCCTTGCCGGCCTTCGTTTTCTTCTTTTTATTGTCTCCCGCGGGCTCTTTCGGGTCCTCATCCAGTGCGGCGATGGAGAATTCCAACGTGGTATTCGCGTCCATCCTCCATCGCGCGGGTGCGTCCTCAGGCAGCCTGAGCGTGTAAGATGCCGCGGGCTGGTCTTTGTTGTGTTTCCATCCGAGAAAGACACCGTTGTAATCGCGATTGCCGGAGCGCCAGGGGATGCGCCCTTCCCGCCAGGTGAGCAGACGATCGCCGGCGATGCGCACTCCGGGAGCGGTGGCGGTGGTGAGGTCGGCGTCCTCATCATATGCGGCAAGCGGGTTGTAACTGGTGTCGCGATAGCGGCTGATGAAGATCGTCTCGGGAAGCCAGTGGCGGCCGGCGCGCCAATCGGCGAACAGCGATTTGTACTCGGTCCTGTCGTGGAGCGTAGCTTCGAGAAACGCGCTGATGTAGGTTTTCGAAATACGGCGCTGGTCCTCGCCGGAAAGCAGCGGCCGGGTGTTGATCATCCAGCCCATCGGCGGAGAGCCGTCGTATTTGCCCCAGGATGTGTTGAACTGGCCGTGATTGGCGCGGTAGCTCCACAACTCCGCTTTGAACCATGGTCCGGGTTTGCTGAACCGCAGGTGATCCCACTGGCGGCTTCCGTGGAACGAACTCACGTCGGCGTCATGCGAGCCGTGCAGCGTGAGGTAGCTGATGTCATCGATCCAGCGGTGCGCGCCGGCGGGTTTGTATTGGCCGTCAACCGGCGCAATGGCGACGAGCGCGCGGATCGGATAGCCGTAATCGAAGCGGATGTTGGCGTTGTCGGGATAGTGGCGCAGGCGGTTGAACAGCGCCGCGGTGGCGACTGCTTCTCCCCCGCGGGAGTGACCGAGCAGCGCCACCCTCTCGACGTCCACTTTGCCGGCGAAGGCGTGATTGCCGGCGCCGTTCCATTCGCGCCAAAGCTTGAGATGCTCCAGGAGCAGCCAGCCGCGCACGGGCTGTTGCTTTTCGGGCTCTCCGAACAATCCCCCGTTGAGAAAATTCTCGTCGATGGACACGAAGATGAACCCGCGGCTGGCCATCAGCTCGCCGAGGTAGCCGTAGCCGGGATCGGAGAAGTCGACCATGTTGTGGTTGCCGTGCACGATCAAAGCAAGGGGGAACGGGCCGGGGCCGTCGGGGTACCAGACACGGGCGTTCAACGGGAGTTTATCGAGATCGAAGCCCCAATAGAGTTTGCGGATCCGCCGCCTCCATCCCTCGAAATCGCGGAAGAACTCCGTGGCGTCAACCGTGCGCGAACGGATGGCCACCCGTGGTCCGAACTCGGCGCGGCGAATGTCGGTGCCGGCGCCGTAGAACGTGGTCTTCACGGGGAACGGGCCGCGCTCCGTGGGATTAGGAATGGTCAACGCGGGCGGCATCGAGGCGGCCGGCGGCTTCCACTTCGAGAGCCTATCCAGTGATCCGTCGTGGGCGATCATCCAGATGTAACCGCCGCCGCCCGCCAAGCCTGCCAAAAACAGAAATGCCATCACGCGTTTTTTCTCGCCGATGATCCACATGGCGATAGCGGCGGCCAACGCGGCAGCAGCGGCGCCGATCCATGCTGCCAGGACGAGGCCGATCTGTGGAGGCCCCCAGACTATGGCGGTAAGCAGCAGCGAAGCCACCACCACCGCGGACCGTTTTGGCTGGCGGTGGCGCAGGAGCCGGATGAGGAGGAAGAGGATAACGAAGACGGCGAGGGCGATGAGTGCCGCGGCAACAAGCGAGAACACCACGTCAACGACGAAGCCGAAGCCGAGCCGAAGAAAGAAGGAAACCAGCAGGACGTGCACCAGGGCAACAGCGGCTAGAGCGCGCCGGGCGGCGGTGGCGGCCTCCGGGCCCGGCTTGATCGCGTGCCAGCGATCACGCAGCCAGCCACCCGCCTTGCGCGCTCGCTCTCGTATTTTCATGCTTCTCATTCTCATATACTGGAATCGTTATGTTATCCCGCCGAACTTTTCTTACCTCCTCCCTCGCGGCAGTTGCTGCCCCCAGCGCTCTCGCCGCCAGGAAAGTCCCTGTTGGCCTGGAACTGTTTTCCGTTCGCGATGTGCTGGTGAAAGATCTCATGGGCACTGTTCGCGGAGTGGCCAAGATGGGATACCAGGGCGTGGAATTCTACTCGCCATATTTTGCATGGAAAGACGATTACGCCAAGGAAGTCCGCAAGCTGCTGGATGATGCCGGCATGAAGTGCTTCTCGACGCACAACGGCGGCAAGTCTTTCGAGGGCGACGGCATCGCGCGCGCCATCGAGCTCAATCAGATTCTCGGCAGCAGGAACATCGTGCTCGCCAGCGCCGGACGCGTCAACGGACTGGACGGCTGGAAGGGCGTTGCGGAGATGCTCTCCAAGGGCGCGGAGAAGTTCAAGGCCGCGGGCATTCGCGCCGGTTACCACAACCACCAGATCGAGTTCAAACCGATTGACGGAACGCGCCCGATCGAAGTGATTGCGAAGAACACTCCGAAGGACGTCACGCTGCAACTGGATCTCGGCACGTGTGTCGAGGTGGGGTCCGACCCGGTGGCGTGGATCAATCAGAATGCGGGCCGAATCCGCTCACTGCATTTGAAGGAATGGTCGAAGAAGGACGGCTACAAGGCGCTGTTCGGCGAAGGTGAAGTGCCCTGGAAGAACGTCTTCAAGGCGGCGGAGAAGAAGGGCGGCGTCGAGTTTTATCTGATTGAGCAGGAAGGCAGCCGCTTCACTTCGATGGAGACCGCGGAGAAGTGCTTGCAGTCGTACAAGAAGTTCCGCGCCTGACCGACAATTAGAACAGCAGCCCGGCTTTCCTGAGGAACTGCTGAAAGCGCGGCTGGCCCCGCAGATTGGCAAAGCGCGGCTCCACGGGCAGATAGGGGAGGTCGAACTCGCGTCCGTTGCGCGCAGCCTCCAGCTCAGTGTAGGCCCGCTCCGTCTCGCCGAGCCCGTTGTGGATCAACGCCTGGATGTAGTTCGCCCGGGAAAACGTCTGCGGGCGGGCGCGGTATTTCGCAAGAATCGCCTCCGCCTCCGTGCGCTTTCCGGTCTTCCCATAGAGGTGCCCAAGGGCGGCGGTGCAGCGGGCGTCGTCTTTCGATCGCTGCAGGCATTGCTGGATTTCGGACAGCGCCTCGTCGTAACGGCCGAGTTGTTCCAGCGCGATTCCCAGGATCCAATGGGAAAGGTGAAACTCGGGGAACCTTTTGAGGTTGGCGCGCGCCGTCCGCTCGGCTTGGGCAAACCGTCCTGCGTTGAACTCCGCCACCGCAACTGAAGTCTCCACCACCGGATGATTCGGATATACGCGCCGCGCGTTGTCGAGCACCTGCAATGCATCGTCGTGGCGGCCGGCGATTGTGAGCGCATCCGCGCCCAGCCTGTAGGAAGAGAGAATCCGCGGTTCGTATTCGAGCGCGAGCCGGAACTCCTCGGCGGCGGCGGGCGCATTCCAGTCATATAAAAAGTAGATGTAGGCGAGATTGCCGTGTGCCTCACCAAGCCGCGGCTCCAGAGCGGTGGCGCGGCGGGCGCTTTCCCGCGCTTTGTCGGTCATGCGCGGGTCGTATTCGGCGGCCACCTGATAGTAGCTCGAGAGGACCGAGTGGGCGACAGCGAGTTTGGGATCTGCGGCGACAGCCTGTTCCAGCAGCGAGATGGACTGGTTCAACTGCGACAGCTCCAATCGCTCGATGGCAGCGGTGCCACGCAGCATCAAGCCATCGCTATCCATGGACTGGACTCCCCGGGCGGCCTGCAATCCCCGGGCCTGCCGCAGCAGTTGCAGGGCGCGTGCGCGCGGCGTGCCGGCGGCATTGTGCTCCTGCTGATACTGTGCCGCCTGCGACTCCGTATGACGGGCGATGGCGCGGGCGAGATTCTCCGCCCCGGCGCCGGCTTCGGCGAATCCCTGCGACCAAACATAGCCACCGTCGCGGGAGCTGAGCAACTGGACCAGGATGCGCTGGCTGCCCTCGTCTTCCCGGACTGTTCCTTCGAGCACGAAATCCGGCAGCGACTTCGCCTCGCGATTGTGCACCACCACGCGGAGCCTTCCCGATTGGGTCAGGCCGGACTCGATCTCCTTGGCGATTGCCCTGGTGAACTGACCGGCTTCGGGCGAGGTACTCAGGTTGGTGAAAGGCGGGATGGAGATGGTCTGGAGCAGCACTGCATCGCGGCGTGGGCGCAGGATCGCCCAACTCGCGGCCGCGATCAGCACCACCAGTGCCACGGCGGGGAGCATCCATTGTCGTTTTAAGGGGAATGCCGCGGCCGGGGGCGAGGGCTCCAGTACGCCCCCCTGTGCAGGATCGGTAACATCCGGGGGCGACGCGGCGCGGCGGAACACCGGCACGTACGACCCCTTCGGCAACTCGATCACGATCGGGTCCCGGGCTCCTTCGTTGTCGTAATACTCGCGAAGGCGCGTGCGGACGCGCGATGCTTCGACGCGAACAATGGAATCGACCTTCGGGTCGTAGTCCGGTTTGCGATCGTATACCTCGAGCGCGATCAGGTACTCCTTGACGTCGTCCTGCTGGCCTGCGAGGACCTTGCCAATGGTGAAGTCGAGAAAGCGGCGCTGACGGCCGGCGGCGGCGAACCGGCCGCTGGAAAGCACACGTTGGGCCTGCCGGCGAATCTCTTCGCCGGAAACAGGCTGCGCGTCGCCAGCAGCAGGAGACGACATTCCACGACATTGTATCGCAATGGGCTAAGTGATTGAAATTGTTGTGTTACCCGTACGTTACGTAACGCCCGGGTCGCTGCTGGTCACACCTCTGGGATGACAGGAACGCACAAAATGTTTTCGCATGCCCAATCGGAAGCCGGGAAAACCACCGGCGCATTTGGATGGAGGATTTCATGGAAATCTGGATCACGATGCTGGCGGTTGCCGGAGTGGTGGGGTTCGGTTCGCTGCTTCGTTCCGGTAAGGAAGAGGCGCGCCGCCAACGGGCCCGCCAGGTGGCACGGTTGTCCATTGCGGTCTATCCGCGACAGAAGGTTTCACACGGAGGAACTCATGTTGATATTACGATGCATCACTGCCGCCATTCTCCTGATGGCCGCGGAGCAGGTCAGGGCCGCGGCGGTGTTCAACCTGCCGGACAACGCGGCATTCTTTAATGGCTACGACGAAACAGTTCCACTCAGTACAGCGTCGGCATCTCAACTTCCGATGAACAACGGCGTGGCTGGGATCAAGCTGTGGGGAAGTGGAACGGTGGGCAGCTCTAACGGATTCGCACCGGTACTTGTGCTACGGGCCATGGGAACGGGGTCGGGAACGCTCGATGCGGACACGCGCTTTTGGGTACACTACTCGTTCCACTCGGATCCGTTCGTGAAGTGGGTGTTCTATGCGTCGATCACCACTGACCTGGGCACAATCGACATTCAGGACAACGGGAACGCGGACGTGAACGGAAACCGCGAAGACAGCTTCGGAATCCCGGAGCAACTGCCTGCGGGCGCGACCATGGAGCGGTGGGTAGTGGCGCTCTATGTGGGCACTTTCTTCGCTATGGGCGGTCCCAACTCCCTCACCGTGACGATCCCGCAGAACTCGATCGACCTCTATGCAGTTGGGACGTCGAACAACGGGGCCGAGACTCCGGAACCTGGCAGTGTCGCGTTGACTGCCCTGGGCATCGCAGGCCTGATCTGGAGGCGCCGCCGCTGGTCAGGGCTCCTCGCGGTTGGCGTGCCGGTGTTGTTGGTTCAGCAGGCCGGCGCGGCGGTGATCCTGAACGCACCCAACGACGCTGGTTTCTATAACAACTACACCGATATTCTGATCCCTGGCACGGTGTCCTCGGCACAACTGGCGGCAGCCAACGGTGTGCAGGGGGTGAAGGTGTGGGGCACCGCTGCCATGAGCAGCTACAACGGTTTCGATCCCAGTTTCTACCTGCGCGCAACGGGGGTGGCAACCGGAGTCCTGGACGCGGACACGGTGATGGAGGTGCGGTGGACCTTCAGCCTGTCAAGTGTCGAGATATGGGCCGTACAGGCGTGGGTGCAAACCTCGAATGGCGAATACTACACCGAGTTTCCGGGGCTGCCCTCCATGAACGCGACGGGTTCGGCTTCGCTGGAGAAAAACGGGCTTGCGGTGATCATCCCGGCTGGGACTACGATTACGAGCTGGTCGGTTTTTGTCGGCGTAGGCCAGTTCGGCGGCGGGTCCGGGCTCCCCAACCTCACCTTGACGATCCCGCAGAATTCGATCGACCTGATTGCATTCGACGCAAATTCTCCGGCTAACGGCGATCCCGGCCCGGGCGCGACATCTCCGGAGCCAAGTAGTCTGGCGATGCTGGGGAGTGCGATTGCAGGACTGCTATGGATGCGACGCAAAGGACGGAGCGGGGTCCGATGACCGCTCGGAAAGAGGAAGCGGCTTCCCTGCTGGCCCGCAAGGAAGCCGTTTCGTTTGTTTGGTTGCGAACGTTTACTGGCTGATGGGGGCTTTCTCGTCGCGGGTCAAGCCAACCGCGGTACCCGTAGCCGCACCCGCAACCACAACACCGGCGATGACGGCTTTGGTTCCGGCGGCCATGCCGGCAGAAGCCGCTGCGCCCGCTCCAGCGCCGCTGATCTGCGACAACTGCGTGACGCGTACCACTTGGGAGGCGCCGTTACCAGGGGATCCGGAAGGATCGACGATACCAACCACCTTCACCTTCTTGCCCACTTCCTTGTCGAGGCCTTGGCCCTGAAGCTCCACCGTGACGCCGGCGGTTTCGTCGGTCAGATAGTAATGGCCGTTCTTCTTGACGACAACGCCAGTGAGCTCGGTAGGTGCGGAAGCTCCGGCTTCCTGCGGTTCAAAGGAAAGCGCCCGGCCTGCCGGCACGTCCGCCACCAACACCCCGCGCGTAGTCCGCACGCGAACGCCACCGCCCAACGCGGCCACCAGCACGCGGTTCCCTTCGCGGGAAACTGTCACCTTGGCAGCCCCCTCCGAGACGGGCTCAATCTGCAGTGACCGCGCTTTGATCCGATAATTGGCCCCGTTCGTCAGTTGACCGGTGCCTTTTTCCAGTAGCAGGTGGTCGCGATAGATCTGACCGCGCGTCCCGCTGCCGAGCACCATGTTCACCCCGGACTGAAGCTTCAGTTCGGAGCTTGCTTTTCCGGTTTCCACCATCGATCCGTCAAATATCGTACCCGTCCCGGATACCCCTGCCGTATCCAGTTGGAATGAGCCTCTGGTGACTGCCACCCCGATTGCCGGCGAAGCAGCAAATCCGATCGATAGTTGTGCCACCAGCACGATTGCCAGAGTGGCTCTCCACGTCATGGCATACACACTGGCGGCGATTCCCTGTCCCAAATTGGCTAATGCGAACAATGCCTTATACCTCCCATTTCTCCAAATCCAGTCCACCCGCGGGTTTCGATTCCGCTTCTGCGCAGACCTTCGTATTGCCTTTGCGTGCTTGCCCGCTTTCCAAGTGCCGGCAGCGCGCCATCTGGCATCTACCCTACGCCGAGAACACTCGCGGCCCGTGTTTGAGACACGGTGCACACTTTTTTCTTCGGCAATTTGGGGGAGGGGCATGAGTTCTTTGAGAAAAAATAACTCTTTCTCGCACAATGTATTACAGAGGTACTCGAAACGTGAAACGATGGCTGCCGATCCTCTTCGCCGCCCCCTTTCTTCTCCTTTCTTTCTTCGCCCTCCGGTTCGCCTATGCCGATTATCTGTTTCGTTCCGGCGTCCCCGGCAACCTGCAGCGTGCCGCACGGATGTTCCCGTCCAACCCCGAATATCAGGCCAAGGCCGGCAACCTCAAGAGATCCCTGGAGTTGAATCCCTACCAATCGTCCGTCTGGATCGAACTGGCGGCGGAATCCGAGGCCAATGGCGATCTGGCCGCCGCTGAGCGTCACCTGGTGCGCGCCACGGAAGTGGATGCGACCTTTGAGCCCCGCTGGGCGCTGGCGAATTTCTACTTTCGTCGCGACCGCACGGAGGAGTTTTGGAAGTGGATGCGGTTGGCTGCCGAGCGCAGCTACGGCGACCGCGCCGGTCTCTTTCAATTGGCATGGCGGTCGGGTGCGGACAGCGGCGAGATCCAACGGCGATTGGTGGACGGGCTCGGCGAGGTATTGGGCCGCTATGTGGAGTGGCTTGGGAAACAGAGAAAATGGGAGGCTGCGGGCGCGGCGTCCCTGG
>JACQZR010000166.1 GCA_016213775.1 Acidobacteriota bacterium | reverse complement strand
GAGGCCCCCAAGTTCAAGCGCCGTACGGCGGCTTCCTTGAACTCCTTGGTGAATGTTCTTCGAGATTTGCTCATGACTCTTCCTTCCATTTAATGAAAAGTGAGTCTTAACCGGTTGTCTCAGGTCAGGGGACCAGTCCAATTCGCTGAAGTCCTTATGGAAGTAGAAAAACAGACGGTGAGGTGAGGGGAATCCTTGGGCTGGCGACGGTATCGTTGGCTTGGGCTGCGTCAGTTCTCTGGCTCGTCGACGGTGTTAGGTTACATTCCAGTCATATAGATTATGATTTAGTCCCTTCGATTCATTTGGGTGTGGCTACTTTGGAACGACGGTCCAGCGGTCCTGATGTATCCGCTCCTGCTCTCTCGCGATATGAAATAGCCAGTAGGAATCGAAGTCGCCGCTGAGGTAGGCGGCTCTGAGCTTCACGATGGCTTCGGCCATCTGCTCGGTCCAACGCATGCCTGAACGCTCCATGCGGTCCTTGATCAAGTTCTTGCAGGCACCCTCGACCGGGCCACTGGCGATCGGCCAGCCCGCGTCCTCGACGAAATATCCGCCAATGTCAAGGATGGCCAGGGTCTGATTTGTGGCGCTAGCCCGAGGAACCACTCCTGGCGAAGTGCGTCCACACTCATATCGTGTAGCGGAATGTCCACCACTCCGACTTCTCGCCTGCTCTGCCTTGGCTGTCGAGAGCCCATACTCGCCAGCGCCCAGGTTGTGCGCCGACAAAGTCGAAAGTGTATGGTGGCGCGGTCACAACCCGTGGAGGGGCACCTGCGCCGGCACATGAGCCAATTTGCTGGCAGTAGCAGGGAATGGTTGCAGCGCCCAAGGATTGGCAATATCCGGGGCTATCCCATCCGTAGTCAATTTCTAATGCATACTGTGCCGCCCCAGCGACAGGTTCCCATCGAAGTACCGTCGTGCGTGGATATAGACTAAATACTGATCCGTTCGCCGGGGAGAGGAGCTTTGGAGCGGACAGCGAACTGCTATTGCTTGGCGTGGCCGTTGAGACGGAGACGGAGTCGAAATACGCAACGGTTTCATTAAACGGAATGTGGTCGCCATAGTCCGTCAGCACTTCCAGGGAACACTGGATATACCACGAGAACTCCGAAACCCAATACTTCAGCACCGAACTGAATTTTTGAACATCGTCAACAAACCAGGTCGCGACGGATCGTCCAGGTCCAGCCTCTTGGACATTCAGTTGAAACGTATGCCACGCGCCGAGCGTAATCGGTAAGCTGGTGGTTGCGCGGCATCCTTGTTTCTTCTCCTGGGGCGCACAACTGATCGCATTATTATCTTGACTCGTAAGGAAGATGACTCCCTGATTTGGAGACGTATTTCTCAGGTCCTTCCGAATTGCCGTGCTGCCGTACCCTATTTCAAAGTCCAGCTCATGATGATCGTCGGCGTACAGAAAAGCAGCGACTCCAACGCCATCTCCGGGTTTAAAGGCGGGCACGAACACATGCCACCGAAAACTTCCGTTGCCGCTCGGAACTCTTTTTCGCATTTTAATCCGGTCCTGACTATTAGCCCGAACACGCAATTGCGTCGCAGTTCCACCCGCGGCGCTTGCGAACGGATAGCTCAGTTGTATTTGTCGGCTGCTACAAACGCTTGATAGCCCAACGGGACAAACAGGGGATGCTGCGGGGTTGTAAATGCTGTCCTCCTCCCAGCCGTTGGCGTTCGTTTTGGTCGGCAAACTAGCGTCGAAGCTCGTTGAAGTTGAAATACCCAGTGCCATCAAGCTAAAGTGATTTGTTTCCACCACGAGACAGTTTCTTGCCGTATCGCGTCTCACGATACTTAGCGGGGTCCAATTCGAACCGTCGGACGACGTTATGGCGCGCAGTTCTGTCTCGGGCACGGATGTACCATCTATGTATCCATCGGTATCGACATCGCTGTAACATAGCGTAACGTTGATAGGCTTCACAAAGGTAAGCCCGGTCGGCTGGAAATCGAGGATTGGCGCCGCCGGTGCGATCCCTGGGGGGAGAGTGCCTGTTGCAAATGATACCGAAATCGAAGCACTTTGGAGGAGGGCTCCGGCAGGAATACTGACCGTCGTGCCTTGCGAGATTTCCTCCGAAGGATGATATGTGGTTGTCCCCCCGTCCGTTCCAAAGACAGCACTTTCATTGATTGCCGAAATCCCTGAGAAGTACCCGCTGAGATCCACTGTCACGTTGGTCCGCCGAAAAGCGTAAACATCGATTGCTCCGTTCGCTCCGGCAGGGACAATTGCGGAGTTGGCCACAATTTGTCCCTCAAAAGCATTCAAAATCGACGCATTTGGCCGCGCTTGCCCGGTGGGATAGGCAGTGATGAACGGCACGGAGCCTCCATTGGGAACAGCCGTCACGTTCACCGAATAGCCTTTGGCGGTGATAGGAATTCCCGCGCAATTTCCCGTAGCGGGGACGCTAATCGTGCGCGCTGTGTCGTCCGCGTAAACAGAACCACTAACGGACGAATCGCTCACTCTGCACTGCTTCACCGGGAAGTAGTAGAGCCCCGCTCCGTTATCGGGGGCGAAGTAGCCGTTGATATCAACCAGAAAATCCGTCCTGTCGTATGCATAAACGTCGATGCTTCCGTCGGCGCTGGCTGGAACAATAACGTTGTTTGCGAGAACCCGGCCGCTGAATGAGTTGATGGAGGATATGTTTGGCTGCGAACCTCCCGCGGGCCAGAGCGTCATGAAAGCGAGCGGCTGCGGAGGCACGGCGGTCAGCGTCACGCTGTAAGCCGCCGCCGCGTTCGGGATTGTGCAATCGGTGCTGGATGGAATTCGAAAGCGCCGTGCTTCGCGTGCGTTCATCGTTGGGGGACCAAAGGCGCCGCCCTGCGCGCGGTAAGCGATACGAGTATCGATGGCACGGCAGGGCGTTACCGGATAGTAAGCTAGATTTGTTCCGCCGGGCGAAACGTCGGCGAAATAACCACTGATGTCCAGTAGAAGATCTGTATTGCTCGATGCATAGATACTAACCGCTCCGCCTGTGGACTCGACGAGGGAAGAGTTTGCGACGATCTGCCCATCAGGCGAGCGGATGCTCCAGAAGTTCGGTTTTGCATCTCCTGAAGGCCACAGAGTGACATAATCGACCGGTCCGCGCGGAAGCAGTGTTACGTTGAGAACATAAACTTTCGCCGCAGGACGCGATCGGACAAACCGTAGACTCGCGCAGATTCAGCGTGCGTATCTCCCCACTATTCAAGTAAGGAGGGCCAAAGCCGCCTCTTCGCCCTTCAAAGTTATACTCTGGTCTGGTCTCCATCACTCGACAAGGAGACATTGGCACAAAACGCAGGCCCGCAACCGCGGTGAACGTCTGCGCCGGGACGGGGGAACACGTGATCAACGCCAGTAACACACATTTGATTTTCGACACGAGCAACTCTCCAACCAGTTAGAAATTGGCAGATGATTAGAACCAATCACGTTTGGTATAATTCATTTCCTTTAGCGAGGTGATGTTACTCCACGACAGTGAGTTGTGCCCCCGTTCGCGATTTGTAACTCGCAGCCTGAATCTCGACAGGGTATTTCCCCGGCGGCAGATCTGCCGGGAGCGTGAGCGTGACAACGAACAAACCCGGGTTAATAGGGTCCAACGCCGGCTTTACGCTATCGCTGGAGAGTTCGATCTCGCCCAGGCGAACCGAGACGGATGCTGTCGGGGAACCGGCGGAATCGGCGGTCCCTAACCCGATGGCGAGGATCTGAACGGATGCGCCTGGCTTCGCGTCGGCTTCCGGAGTACGGAGCGCCACCGCGTATTCCTCACCGGGTTCGCCGGCAGCGAGTAACTCGGGAGAGGCCGCCTGCACGGGATAAACCACCGGCTCAGTGGATCGCTGGGCCGTCTGGCCGCAGGAGGAAAAGATCCGCACCTGTGTGGACGTACCAGCGAGAGCCGGGACGACGGCCGTCACTTTACGGCTGTCCACGGCGCGAATCAGTGCGAAGGTCCCACCTACTTCGAGGCACAGTCCGGAGAGTTGTTTGGGGAAAGGATCACCGTCAGGCAGTACGACCACACGGCCGATCTGCGGGAGGTTATCGGCGTAAACGTCGATCCACATGTTTTCGGCAAGTCCTTCCACCAGGGCGTTGGAGGGACCGGCGCTTCGCACCTCGGTGATCCGCATCGTCTGGGGCGTCGATTGGCCTTCGATGGTGAGTTCAAAAGAGACCGGGGCAAGATCCTGCACGGTTGCGCGAACCACAACCGGTCCCGGGGTAGAGCCCAGGGTCGCCACAACGGACGCGCCTCCGCTGCCATCAGTGGAAACGACATTGCGGGATAGGGTGGCCGTGCCGGAGGCAACCACGAATGTCACCGGGATATTGGCGAGGCCGAGGCCGTCGCTACTGGTTACCCTAACCACCAAAGGCGAGGCGAGCCGCGCGGCCGGTTTGCCCGATTGTTTGTCCCCGCTCACCGCAAGCAATCGCGACGGCAGGATGGAAGTGAGCATGCGGATGCGCCCGTTGCCGGTATCGACGATTACGATGTTGCCCTTGGAGTCGATGGCGATTCCGGATGGATTGGCCAGCGAGGCCGCACTTGCCAGCCCATCGTCTCCCGCGAAGTCCGCCAGACCATTGCCGGCGACACGGTAGAAAACGCCCTTGCTGATGACGGACACGGAATTGCCGCCGTTCTCGACGATGAAGAGGTTGCCGGCGGGGTCGAAGGCGAGTGCGATGGGATTCATGAGCGTTGCCGAAGCGGCGGGAACGCCGTCATCCCCGCGGCGGTAGACACCGGTTCCCGCCACGGTGGTGATGATGCCGTTTGCGCCAACTTTGCGGATGCGGCGGTTGAAGGTATCGGCGATGTAGAGTTCGCCGTTCGGGGCAACGGCAACGCCTTGTGGACTGGCGAGCCGCGCCTGAGTGGCAGGGCCGCCGTCGCCAGCGAAGCCGTTGGTCCCGTTCCCGGCAACTGTGCGCACGATACCGGATGCGTCGACTTGGCGGATGCGGTAGTTGTAGGCATCGGCGAGGTAGACGTTGCCTTTTGCGTCGGCGGCCATGCCCATGATGTCTCGCACGGTAGCGGCGTTGGCCGCCGCTCCATCTCCCCCGAAACCTGAGCTGCCTCTGCCTGCGAAATTGCGCAGTGCCCCCGAAGGTGTGAGCGCGAGAACACGCGCCAAGTCAGAGAAGAGGAGATTGCCGTCCGAGTCGAATGCCATGGAATGAGGGAAGTAGAGGTTTACGCGAAGAGGATCGCTGTTGGTGGCGCCGGAGGCTCCCCGAATGCCAGTCCCGGCCACGGTGGTAATAACACCGTCGGGGGTGATTTTGCGAACGCGCGAATTGCGGTTGTCGGTGACAAACAGATTCCCCAGCCCGTCATAGACAACGTTACGCGGCTCAAAGAACAGCGCGCTGGCGGCGGGGCCTCCGTCCCCGCCGTAGCGGCTGCGTCCGGCGATGGTGGCGACCGCACTCGAGCGGATCCGGCGGACGCGGGAATTCCAGTAATCGGTCACGTAAATGGCTCCGTCGGGGGCCGCGGCGAGGCCGTAGATGAGATCGAAGGTCGCGTTGAAAATCGGTCCGTCGTCGAAGCTGTTGCCCGTCGCGATTCGGGTGACTGCGTTTCCCTGAACTTGGTAGAGGAAGGAGTAGTAGGCGACGTAGAGACCATTGCTCGTCCAGGTGACACAATACGGGGAGCCGGTGGTGGTGTCGATGATCTGCGCGTTGTCTCGCCCAATGACAGAAGTGATGATGCCGGCGTTGTCGATCTTGCGTACACGAACGGATGAAGTTTCGGCGAAGTAGAGGTTGCCGTTGGGGTCGATGGTAAGGGAGCGCGGGAAAGCAAGTCCGGCTTGAGTGGCCGGTCCGCCATCGCCACTGTAGACCGACTGGCCGGTTCCGGCTATCACGGTGACCTGGCCTCGCGCATCGACTTTGCGAATGCGGTTCGTGCTGTCGCAGAAGTAGACCGTTCCGCGGCCGTCTGTCACGAGCCCGTTGATGGAGTAACCAGCCGTGATTGTAGTGATTGTGCCCGCCGGGGAAACCTTGCGGATGCGCGAGTTCCCGGAATCGGCGATATAGACGGTTCCATCAGGATCGATGGCGAGCGCCTGTGGGGAGGCAAGTTGGGCGCCGTCGGCCGGGCCACCGTCACCTGCGGAGCCCGCTGTACCAGTGCCCGCAAAGGTAGAGATGGTGCCGTCCGTGGCGACTCGCCGGATGCGGTGGTTTCCGGTATCGGCGATGAACAGGTTGCCCTGGGAGTCCACCGCGAGACCTTGCGGATAGTAGAGAAATGCCGACGTCGCCGGCCCCCCATCGCCGATCGGGTTGGATCCGGCGAGGGTGGTGATGCGGTAGTTGAATGGCTGTGCGAAGGATGGGATGACGGCGAGGAGCGCTAGCGCCGGAAGAGCGTAACGCGAAATGTATGACACCCGGTGGCCTCCTTTGTTGACCTGGAAGAGCAAGTTTGAGGCGGCAGGTGGCCACGATCAAGCGCAAGGAAGCGCAGCGAAGCGCAAGTGGTTGATACTGCACTTCCTCGCGTTTCCGCTACAATAATTTCTTCAGCGACATGATGGTTGAGGATCGTGAGTTAAGTTCCTGGAAAGAGATCGCGAGTTATTTGGGTGTTGGGGTTCGCACCGCGCAAATGTGGGAGCAGCAGCGCGGGTTACCTGTCCACCGGTTGCCGGGACCGCGCGGGCAAGTGCGGGCGCTGATCTCGGAGTTGGAATCATGGCGATCGTGCGATAAGACAGCGCCACCGTTGGAACCGTCGCCATCCGCTACCGTACTACGAACAGTTCCATGGTGGGCGTGGGCCGGTCTCGCGCTAGCTTTGACTGGCGCCGCTGGCTGGCTGCTGCCCCGCAACGCATCGCCGGCATCCTACCGCATCGAGAGCACCCAGTTGCTGATCCTGGATGGCCGGGGCAACGAGTTGTGGAGGCTGGGATTCGACGCTCCATTGGTAGTATGGTCCTCCGATGGCACGGTACTCACTCATGTGGAAATTGCCGACCTCGACGGGGACGGCTCTCCCGAAGTTCTTGTTTCGGGCCGCACACCAACCATTCGGCAGGAGGAACAGTCTCTTGCGTGCTATTCCGCCCGCGGAAACCGGCTGTGGTCGTATCAGGTGACTTCCCCCGTGCGGACCAAAGATCACGAATTCCTTCCCCCTTTCGACGTGCGCGCCTTTACGGTCAAGGCCGCGGATGCGCGCGGCCAGCGGAACGTGGCCGTTACCAGCAACCACAGGGGGCAATACCCCTCGCAGCTCGCCCTCCTGGATGCGAAGGGGCAAGTGCGGTCCGCTGCTTGGCATAGTGGACACTTGAACGCCATCGCGGCTCAGGGAAATACGCTTCTGGTGAGCGGAATCCGTAACGCGACCCGGGAAGCAACGCTGCTGGCGTTGGATGCTACAAGGCTGGCGGGAGCCGTGGTGGAGGAGAACCCGGACTACCAACTGGTGGGAATGGGGCAAGCCGCAACGATCGCCCGGTGGACGTTCCCGCGAACGTGCCTGAACCGGCAACTCGCCGTGATGAACCACGCGTTCCGGGTGGATGTGTCGGCGAAGGAGATTGTGGTGCACGTAATGGAGCACATGTTCGCCAACTATGGGGCCACCCTGACCTACCATTTCACGCCGTCTCTGGAATACCGGGGCACGGAGCAAGGCAGCGGCTTTATGCAGGAGAACGAACGGATCCCGAAGGCTTGCCGCGACAGCGACCGGCTCGTGCCAACACGGATCAACTGACGGTACGGCGGATCAGGCCTGATTTGCCGGCGTCTGTGCAGCAGCGGGAGTGGCCCATTTGGAGACAACACGATACAGGTCATCGACGTTCGCCGGCTTGGTGATGTAATCGTCCATGCCCGCCTCGATGCAGCGCTGACGGTCCCCGTCGAGTGCATTGGCTGTGAGGGCGACGATGGGAACGTGCCCGCCGCGTTTGCGTTCGCCCTGACGGATGCGCGCGGTGGCTTCAAATCCGTCCATTTCCGGCATCTGCACGTCCATCAAGATCAGGGCATAGGAACCGTTTTCCCAGGCGCGCCACGCCTGTAGACCGTCACCCACCACATCCACCGTGTGGCCGCGCTTGGTTAACAGGCGCACGAACAGTTTCTGATTCACTGCGTTATCCTCCGCCAGCAGCACACGGGCGGGCAGGTCCAGTGCGGCTCCGCCGCTCGGTTGCCCTTGGACTTCCGGGGCCTCGGCGGGCGTCAACAAGACCGTGAAGTGAATCGCCGTGCCGCTGACGAGATTGGCTGAGGCAGGATCAAGCCAGGGGCTTTCAATCCGAATGCTGCCGCCCATACGGCGGACCAGTTCCGCCGAAATCGCCAGGCCAAGACCGGTCCCCCCAAAACGCCGCGTGGTCGACCCGTCAGCTTGGACAAACGGCTGAAAGATCCTCTTCTGCTTGTCGGCCGGCACTCCGATTCCCGTGTCACCCACCGTGAACCGCACCAGCATCGGTCCGGCTGCCTTCCCGGGCTCTTCCACTTTTACGCGCAGATTCACTCCTCCGATGGAGGTGAACTTCAGGGCATTGCCGGCCAGATTGACGAGTATCTGGCGCAGCCGTTGCTCGTCGCCCCGTACGAAGGGTGGCACTGTGGGTTCGACCGTGCAGTCCAGCGAGAGGTGTTTTTCGCGGGCACGGATCGTGAAGATGGCCAGCGCCTGCCGCACGGCTTCCTCCACCGCAAAGCCTGTCTCCACCAGATCCAGTTTGCCCGCTTCCACCTTCGACAGGTCGAGGATGTCGTTGAGGATGCTCAGCAGCCCGGTCGCCGATTGCGTGACCGTGCGCAGATAATCCCGTTGCTCGGCGCCTGGCTGAGTCTCCATGGCGAGCTGGCTCATCCCGACAATGGCGGTCATCGGAGTCCGGATCTCATGGCTCATGTTGGCCAGGAACTGGCTCTTGTGATGGCTCGCCTCCTCCGCCGCCCTTCGCGCCTGCTTCAGTTCAGTCACAGCCGACCGCGGGCGCTGTAATTGCTGGCAGCCAGCAGCAACAGCGCGCAGAAGCAAATGACTCCACCTCCGGCAACCAGGAGGAACCCTCCACTGCGATACCACCGTTGCGCCACTGTGAACTCAAGCGAATCGCCCTCCGCTTCGGCATTGCCCTCGCGGTCCATGGCGCGAACGTGCAGCCGGTGCTTCCCCGCGGCGAGCCCTTCCAACAGTACCGAGGATTGCGGGCTGAACGGGGTCCAGTCGCCCTGGTCGAGACGATGGGAATAGAGGAGTCTTTCCTGCGAAGTCTGCTTCCACAGATCCCGACCGGCGAACTGCAGCCGGATAAACCCGCTGGACGGAGCTTCGTTGGCGTTTCTGGCGGCCCTCAAGTCGGTCCGCGGCGGCGCAGAGTCAATGCCAGGATAGTGGAGGCTCAATCCGCGGCTCATACCGGCCCAGATGCGTCCCGTGCGATCCTGGAACACACGGTGCCCGGCGAGGCCTTCCTCTTCGCCAAGCGAGATCAACTGGCCATTGCGCCAGCGGTGAACGCCAGTAGAGGAAGCAATCCACACAGTTCCGTCGGAAGCACGCATCATGCTGCGAATACTGTCCAGGCCGGAATAGAGCAGTCGAAACCGTTTGCCGTCCCAGACGTGAAGCCGGTCCCGGCCGCCCACGAGAATCCTCCCCTGCTCGTATTCCAATATGGAGAACACCCCCGGATCGGTGAATCCGAGAGCCTCCGAGAGTGGAGTGAATTTACCGTTGTGCAGGAATCCTCCGCCGGTGTTTCCAGCCATCCACAAATCGCCGTTGTCGCGCTCATAGAAGGCCTTCAGATCGGCGCCGTGCCATTCACCATCGAGCCGGTAGCGCTTGACGAAGTTCTCTCCGTCGAACGTGTCCAACTGGAAACTGGGGCCGTGCGCACCCACGTCGTACCGTCCTTGCGGCAGGCCAGGAATCGGATGGTTCGTCCCCCCGGATAGGTTTTCTCGGTGAACCTGCCGGAGACGGGATCGAGCAGAAGGATGCGATTCTCGTCGTCGACGAACCCCTTCACCGCAAGCCTTCCATCGTTCAGAGGGCAGAGGCAATCGGATTGCAGAACATCGGTCCTGTAACCGCCAGGAAGCGTGTAGCGCTTCCACTGTTCCCCATCCAGCGAGATCAACTCCTCGCCGGCGGCGAACCACATGGTGCCGGAGGGTAGCTGTGTAATGGAATGAATGGTGACGTCGATGTCGCGTGCGCCCGCGGGGGTTTGCCAGACCCCGGGAACGTGTTGCACAACGCCATCAATGGTGCTCAACCAGAAGCCGCCGTCGGGCTGTGGTGTCACACCATAGATGGTGGCTGGAAAGGCGCCGCGCCGTTCCGCCTTTTCCAGACCGGCGCCGCTGGTGTAGTGGATCTTGTTGCCGTCGAGAATCCACTCCGTACCGTTGGCCCCGCGCCAGCCGAGGACACGGTTGGAAGAAGAAGAGTAGATGGACTGCAGGCGCCCACCGCTCCATCGCAGAAGGCACCGCTTGTGGGTGCCGGCAACACGTCCGCTGGCGTAGGCTTCCAGCCCCCTGCCTGGAATCGGGTGGTCAAAGGTCCTCAACACCGATCGCCCGGCTGGACGTTTCCATCCACGAGTGACTGGAGAAGCGGGCGACGCCGTGCTGTGCGCTGATGAGAAGGTCGCCGTCGAAGCCAGGCGCCATCGAACGAAATTCTCCAATGTCACCGGCGCCGGCTTGGCGAACCCAACTCCAGCGCCCGCTCTCGGCGTTCCACCGCTTAAGGCCAGCGGCAAACAAGACGTAAGCGCTGCCCACTCCGGCCGGGACGGCGCCAAGCATGCGAGGTCCGTCGCGCTGCAATGCGGCAACGGTCCACGAGCCTTTGTGCAATCGCATCAAGGCGTCGTTCTCAACCGTCCATGCCTCCCCGCGGCCGTCGGGCCACACTTTGACGTCGCTCTGAAAGTCGACCAGTTAGGCGCGCCGCGGGTCCGGAATGAGTTTCACATCGAACCCGCCGATGACGCTCATTTCGGCTACCGAGCCGTGGCGCACCCAGATATCCCCATTTGGCGCACGACTCACCGACCGGCTGAAGGATTCCCTTAAACCGTCAGAAGCTCCCCAAAAACGCCAGTTTTGCGCTGTCTGGGGATAGACTGGCAGCGTCGCTAACAGCGGTAGCCAGCGGAGGGTCTGATTCCACACACGGCCTAGCAAGGCACAGTTGCCTCCGCTTGTCTTATCGTAAGGCTTCTGGAAAACCTGAGCTACTGCTTGGGCGGGCTGATCATGATGTGGGCTCCCGCTGTCCCGGGATACATCAGCCACGGCTCGGTGCCGGATTTCGTCGTCAGTCCGGTGGACTCCGGCGTGGCATAAGGCGTGTAGACCACCCATCGCAGGTAGGATTCGATAATCTTCCCCGCGGCCGGATCGTACCCTTTGCCCGTCATCACATAAAGCATCCGCGGTTCCTTCGGCATCTTGAGCTTGCCTTCGTCCACTTCCTTCCAGCGCAGCTTATGGCGGTCCATGCCCTTGGCGCCCGATTCCACGAGTTCGCGCCCGCGGGCCATGAACGGCTCCAGTTCCTTGTGGTAGCAGGCGACGCTGAAGTTCTTCTCTTTCGGATCGCTCGCCAGGCAGATGAGTTCGTTGGTACCGTTGCGCAGCGTGGTGATCTTGCCTTCCGGTGAGTAGCCGAGAACGGCGGCGCCGTCGCGTTTGTCCTTTGGCGCGGCCTGGGTGGCGGCGGCAATCTGCTGCTCGGCGGGTGGTATGTCGGCGGCGGCGGCGAATGCCGCGCACAGAGTGAAGAGGATTGGTAGTTTCAAAGAGATCTCCTGGTTCTTGGCCAGTATACACCGCCGCCAATCTTGACCTCTTGATACCTCTTGATCGTCCAACTGGATTCCGCCGCCTCTGTTTGCTAAACTGAAGTTTCCCCGCAAGTGGCCAGGTAGCTCAGTTGGTAGAGCGCAGCCCTGAAAAGGCTGGCGTCGGCGGTTCGATTCCGTCCCTGGCCACCACATTCCAAAGCACTTAGTAGCAGCCAAAATCATCAGTTTCCAGTCATGGGAACAATACGGGAACATTCAAGCCCTCTCCCGCTCGCGGTTACTCTGCGACGTGGTGCTGGAGATCATGAAAGTGGAAATCCTGGATTCCGGCAAGCCCGAGGATTATTGCGAAGCTGCGCTCCAGCCACCACTGCTGGATTTGAAGCGCTTCCTGCGAAACCTGCTGGATGCGCTTCGCGATTGCCCAGCCGTGTTTGGGTTCCAGCAAGATAGTCTCGAGGATCAAAAAGGTCGAGCGCTCCCTGAACGAGATCAGTTGGTTTCGCCTAGATTACCAACATATGTAGACGATCTATAAATGACCTGCCGACGCAACTGACGTTCTGTCGTTTCACCCGCTGCGCTCGCTGAGGGCTCGCGCGGGTAGATCCCCCGGCTAGGGACGTGCGCCGTCGGGGAGGATGAGTTCGTTGGATTTGTTGACGGCTTGTTCCATGGGGGTTCCGGAGAACCACTGCGGCGGCGCGGTTTTGCCATCAGGATAGAGAGCCTCGAGTGGCTTCCAGACGCGGTCCACTTTCTCGGTGAACAGATCCCCTATCAGCAGATCGGTAACGGTTCCGCGCAGTTCGGGGTTGGTCCGCATCAGTTGGCCGAAGCTGAAGCCATCGTAATACTCGCAGACGAGGCGGCGCATGCGGTCCACTCCCTGGTTGAAGCCGGGGCCCCATTTGCCGAGTTGGGCGGCGGAGACGTCGTTGTTCTTAAGACCCTCGACAATCGCATCGGCGGCGAGTTCCCCGGACTTCAAAGCGAGCAACACGCCAGATGAGTAGAGAGGATCGAGGAAAGCGAAGGCGTCGCCGATGAGAACCCAGCCATTGCCTGCAACCTCGGTGGAGCGGTAGGAGTAGTCACGGGTGGCGAAGTAGCCGGTGATGCGCGTTGCAGCGGCTATGCGCTCCTGCACCGCCGGACAACGCTCCACCTCTTCGTGATAGGTTTTTTCGTGGCTTTCGCGACCTTTGAAGAGGTAGTCGAACGGACCTACGATGCCGATGCTGAGGCGGTTGTCGTGCAGCGGGATGTACCAGAACCACCCTTGGCGGTCCGGAGTCTGAATGACCAAGGTTGCGCCTTCGTTGCGGCCGGTGTCGCGGTAGGCGCCATGCCAGTATGTCCAGATTGCCCCTTTGTTGAGCGTGGGATCCCAGACACGGAGCTTCTTCTTATGTTGAAGCAGTCCACTCTGGCCGCTGGCGTCCACTACAACCTTCGCATGGATATCCTGAGTGCCATCGGTGGTTCGGATGCGGATGCCAGTGGCCCGGTCGCCGTCGAACAGAACGTCGACCACTTGAACGCCCTCGTGCGCCTGGACGCCGTGTTTGCGGGCGTTATTGAGCATCATGTGATCGAACTCGCTACGCACCACCTGCCACGTCTGCGAGCACTCATGCGGCTTGTTGTCCCAAAAATAGAAAGGCGCGGAGAGCTTGCCGTTGGCGCTGATGAACTGCACGCTGTGTTTGTGAACGAAGGAACTGGCGCGGAGCTGATCGAGCATGCCGAGACGTTCCAGCACCCAGTACGTTTCCGGGATCAGCGACTCTCCGATGTGGAAGCGGGGGAAGCGCTCGCGCTCGTAGAGTTGAACCGATAGACCTTGCTGCGCCAGAAGAGTGGATGCAGTGGAGCCGGCCGGTCCACCGCCGATTACGACAACGTCGGGTTGAGAGGGCATCAGTAGCTTACAAACAAATTCTAACTTGGCGGGTGTGAAGGGAGCAATCCGCGGATCCGTTACAGCGCCTTGCTGTAGAGCGCCAGGAGGCGGCTCCAGGCTTTCTCGGCGAGGACCTCGTTGTAGACGCGCGAGTCAGGAGGACACCAGCCGTGCGCGCTGTTGGCGTAGACTTCGATCTCGGCCTGCAGGTTCGCTTTGCCGAAAGTCTCCTTCAAGACTTCTTTGTCTTTTGGCGCGCGCTCGTCGTCATTGGCGGCGATGGCGACGAGGAACTGGGCCTTGGTCTTGGAGGCTTGCAGATGGGGACTGTTGGCAGCATCCCTGACAAGCCCGCCACCATGAAATGATGCGACGGCGCCGACGCGATCCGGCACGGCGGCGGCGGTACGAAACGCCATCGGACCACCCATGCAATAGCCCTGCGTGCCCACCTTTCGGTTCTTGGCAACCGAGGGTTGTTTGTCGAGCCAGCCGATGAAAGCCTTGGCATCGGTCATATGTGTGGTTTCGTTGAGACTCTGGGCAAGCGGCATCACTTGCTGGATTGGGGTGGCGCTTCCGGACTCCGCGGTGGGAGCCTTTTTTGTTCGGTAGAAAGGATTCACCACGAGGACTGAATAGCCAGATTCCGCGAGGCGTTTGGCCATCTGCCGTTTCGCGGGGCGAAGTCCGAAGATGTCAGGCCAGATGAGAACACCAGGAGCGGCGCCGCTGGCGGGGTGGACGAAGTAGCAGTCCGCGGTGCCATCCGGGGTAGTAATGTTGACTTCGGCATCGGTCACCGCGACGGCGTTGACCACCCGCGGCAGAATCATCGACATGCCGGCGCCCAACAGAACACCGAATTGCTTTCGCGTCACCAGACCGAGAGTCTCGTACTTCTCGCGGTCCTGTTCAAAATGATCCAGATCACACATAGTCGCTCCTTATCAGCATTGGCGGCGTGGGACGGTCCTCACGCGGGGAATGGATCGATTATACCCGGTCAGGGTTGGGTGTGTGATTCTCGCGGGGATGGTAGCCAGTGAGATGTTTGTAGCTTTCGGTTGCGTTATAGAGGATAGGGCAAAGCGGCGTCCAGCGGTCATGCGACGAGCGTCTGCTTCCCAATGAATGAGTCCCGGCTGTGACGTGGGGAAAATCGCGGCAGGCTTTGGGACGCGAGTCGTAGATCATGCAGAGATTGTGGTCGAGAAAGACACATCCGTCCGCCGAATTCCGCAGGATTGTGGTGCCTGGGTCCTCGCTGTCAGGAACGGTGTAGAGCCGGGTCACCTCTTCTGCCGTTATTCCGAGATGTGTCGCGATGCGGTGGATGTCCGCCGGCTGAACTGCAACCAGAGAATAGCGGCAGCAATTGGCACAGGCGATGCAGTCGGTCTGCCGTGCGATCTCGCTGGCGAGGATTTGGAATGGCGCGTCGGGTACATGCGCGGATGCGAGGTGGCGTCGAAAATCCAGGTTCTCCCGGGCCTTTGCAGTTCCGAGGCGGAACACTTCAGCCAAGTCTGTAACCACGTTGTAAGCGTACTCCCGCAGTGGCTGATTGGCAAATCGAGCGAGCCTGGTGTCAAGGCTGGACCTGCTACCATCGGCGATGGGTCATGCGATCGGCGATCCTCAACACGGCGGGCGTTCTCGGGATCCTGTACGTGTTGGTCTGCCTCGCGCTCTTTCTCTTGCAGCGGTCACTGCTCTATCATCCGCGGCCACGTTCGGAGCAGGCGGGCGCGACGCTGCTGGAATTGCAGAGTGCAGGCGAGCGGATTCAGGTTACGGTGGTGGAACGGGCGGGGCCGGATGCCCTGGTCTACTTCGGGGGCAACGCGGAGGATGTTTCCTGGAACGTGCCCGAATTCCGCACCGCGTTCCCGGCGCAATCCATTTACCTGATGCACTACCGTGGCTATGGCGGCAGTAGTGGGCAGCCGGGCGAAGAAGGCATCGTGGCGGATGCGTTCGCGCTGGTAGACCGGGTGCTCGCATCGCATGCCAATGTCGTCGTGTTGGGGCGGAGCCTCGGTAGTGGAGTGGCTATTCGCGTGGCTAGTGAACGGCCGGTCAAGCGCCTGGTGCTGATTACTCCATACGACAGTGTGTTGGGCCTGGGGAGCGCCCTCTTTCCCTGGATTCCGGTGCGATGGCTCTTGCGGGACAAGTACGAGTCCAACATTCATGCGCCGCGCGTCACGGCGCCAGTGCTTATCATCGCGGCTGAGCACGACGAAATCATCCCGCGGTGGAGTTCAGAGTTACTGAGGACCCGCTTTCGCACTAACATTGTGCAATACGCCGTAGTGGCGAAGGCTGATCATAACTCGATTTCAGACAACGCAGAATACTGGCATCTAATGGAATTCGCGCGGCCAGGTGCGTATTCGCCGGACCGCGCGAAATAGGACGAGCACGTCAGTTCTTCGGCTTGGCGGGAGCGGCAGGCGTGGCAGCCGCCGGCGCCGCCGCAGGAGCAGGGGTTGCGGTGTTCGTAGTCGCGGTGGCGCTCTTCTTATTGCGCTTGCGGACCTTCTTCGCTTTGGTAGCCGGGGTCGTGGTGGTTGTGGCCGGGGCGGCCTGAGCAGCCGCGGTTGGGGTAGTTGCGGCAGCGGGTTTCTTCTCATCGGCGGCAAACGTTAGCGAAGCGGCGCTCAACGCGATAACAGAAGCAACAGCGAAAATCTTCTTCATGAGGGGGTTCTCCTTGATTCTTACCGAGGCCTGTTTGATTCTCTCTATCGCAGCGCCTCTGGTTTAATAAACGCGCCTCGGATCGTACGGTTCCTTAAGGAGCCATTAAACTTCCCTCATGAGTAATTGTTCATTCTCCGTCGATGGGAGCAATCCAGACGCGGCGTGCGGCGGCTTGTCCGATTTGGACTTGTCGGGAACCGACCTCCAGCGTCAGCGTCTGATCATAGTTCTTGTGGAGCATTCGCAGCGACGACCCCGGCCGGATGCCTAGGCCATCGAGAAACTCCAGCAGTTGGCGATCACGCTCAAAGACGCTAGCCACACGGCCTTCGCGGTTTTCCGCCATGGAATCGAGAGAGACCCATCCGCGTTCCCGGCGCAACTCCGGGGTGTCCAGCCCAAGGATATTGCCATGCGGACACTCTTCACCGGCGCCGAGCTTTTCCATGAGTTTCTTTTCGAAATCGGCCGAGACGGCATGCTCCAGCGCCTCGGCCTCTTCGTGGACCTTGTACCATTCCATGCCAAAGATCTCAGTGAGCATGCGCTCGATGAGGTGATGCCGCGTCAACAGGCGGTTGGCGATATCGCGCCCGCTGGGGGCGAGCGTGATGGTGCCGTCCTCGGCCACGTTGATGCAGTCATCCCGCTTGAGACGTTTGATGGCCATAGTTACGGCGGGAGGAGACACGTTCAGCCAGCGCGCCAGAGTGGCGGCGATGACAACCTGCCCTTCGCTTTCGGCTTCGGCAATGGCCTTAAGGTAGTTTTCCTTGGAGATGGTGATGCGCACGCTGTACTTTGATTTTAGCGTGACGTTGAGGCGTGGATACAGGAGCTCGCTCGCTTTCTACGATCGGAGCACTTCTTCGTAGAAAGCTTCGTACTGCGGGATGACGCGGAGCGTATCGAAGTGGTTTTCAGCCTTCAGGCGGGCGGCCTGCGACAAACGGAGGTGTTCCTTTTCGTTCGTCAGTACTTCGATCACTCGCTGTGCCTGGTTTTCCACATCGCCGACGGCTTCGAGGAACCCATCCTCCCAGTTGGTGATCAGTTCCGGCACACCGCCCGCATTGGTGGCGATGGGGACCACGCCACAGGCCATTGCTTCCAGTGCCGCTAATCCGAACGATTCCAGCTCACTGGGCATTAGTAGAATGTGCGCCTGTGGAAACAGCCGCTCCACGTGATCCTGTTTGCCGAGAAACCTCACGTGCTCGCATACGCCCAGGTCGCGGGCGAGGCGTTCGGCGGAGCTGCGCTCCGGACCGTCGCCGGCCATTAGCAGCCGCGCCGGGACGTCCTTTCGCACCCGCGCGAGAATTCGGATGCAATCCTGGATGCGCTTCACCGGCCGGAAGTTGGATACGTGGAGAAGCGTCGGTTCTTTCGGGGGTTCCGCCGGCGGACGGTACAACCGGCAGTTGACGAAATTGCGGATCACGCGGATGTGGCGCTCCACTCCGAAGACCACATGCGTGCGCGCGCACAGGTAGTCGCTGATCGACGTCACCCCATCGGATTTTTCGATCGAAAACCTGGTTATCGGAAAGTAAGAGGGATCGGTCCCCACCAGCGTGATGTCGGTGCCGTGAAGCGTTGTGACGAACGGGATGCGGCGCGTACCAGCCATCATCTGCTGCGCAAGCATAGCCGCGATGGAATGAGGGATCGCATAGTGCACATGCAGCAGATCGAGCCTCTGCGTTTCAGCGACGTCGGCCATTCTCGATGCGAGCGCCAGACAATAGGGCGGGTATTGAAACAGCGGATAGGAAGAGACCTCCACTTCGTGATAGTGGATGCGCTCGGCGCCCGAGCCCATGCGAATCGGGCTGGCGTAGGTGATGAAGTGGATCTCGTGGCCGCGGGCGGCGAGTTCGAGGCCGAGTTCAGTGGCGACGATGCCGCTGCCGCCGTAGGTGGGGTAACAGGTGACTCCGATGCGCATGGGTTAGCTCTGCTGCCAGCGTAGCGCGCCATAGCCGATTTGTCCGTTCAGTCCCTCGGCCGGGCGAGGCGCGTCGCCCCCTCCAAACCATACACGGACGTGATCGGGCTGCACTTCGACGGTCGCGTCACACACTACCATGCGGTTCCAATCCTGATTACCCGCCAGGATCGGACTGTTCACCTTATCCCACTTCACTCCGTCCTGCGAGCGCGCGAAGCCCATGCGACGGCGCTCGCCGCGGTCGCGGCCTGTGTAGAGCATCCAGTAGGACCCATGTGAGAACCAGACCGCCGGCTCCCCCAGTCCGTTCTCGTCGAAGGCTCCGAATTCGCCCAATTCCAGAATCGGGTTGGCCCGCAGCTTCGTCCATTCCACACCGTCGGCGGAACGGGCGATTCCCAGACGTTGTCGCCGGGCGCGATCCTGTCCCAGGTAGTAAAGGTAGTAATAACTCCCGTAGCGGACAACGTAGGGGTCGGCTACGGAGCGCTCGTCCCAACTGCCCCTGGGGCCAGTGCCGAGCACGATGCGGCCTTCGCGACGCCAGGACTTGCCGTCGGACGATCGTGCGAGCGCGAGTCGCAGAACAGGTCCGCCGGTTTCGTAGTAATAGAGGAACTCGGCCGCCGTGCGAAATGCCGCGCCGTTCGCCGCAATGTAGCTTCCTTCCGCGCCCTCCGGCGACAGCACTTTACCGGCCTTGCTCCACCGCAGACCATCGGTGGACGTGGCGAGTCCGGTGTGCCAACTCTTGCCGTCGTAACCGGAGTAGAAGTTGTAATATAGATCCCCGTGCTTCACCACGGATGGGTTGAGGGCATCCACGGCGTCCCATTCGCCGGCCTGTCCCCGAGTCAGAACCGGCGCGGCATGGGGCTCCCAGACCCATCGCCCCTGGGCGGGAATGCGCTCGACAGTGGGCAGGCGGAAATCGTCATAACGCCCGCAGGACGTGATGAGCGTCGAGACGGAACAGGCCAGGAAGGAACGGCGATTCACAGCGGAACCCGGATACGCAACGATGCACCGCGGCCGGGGTTGGAATCCACAACAAGCTCCCCGCTGAGCGTCCGGACGCGGCGTTTGATGCTCTCCGGCCCCATGCGCATCAATTCGAGCTCTTCGAGGTTGTAAGCGCCGCCGAAAGGGAAGCCCGCGCCGTTGTCTTCCACCGTGATCTGGAGCGCGCCGTCCACCTTCTCGGCGGAGAGTGTGACCTTGGCCGCCTTGGAATGCTTCTGCGCATTGTGGAGCGCCTCGCGGACAATTTGGAGCACCTCGTGAGAGATCTCGGGTTCGAGTCCACTGAAGGCATCGCCGACCGCCCAGTTCAGTGAGATGCCGCTTGTCTTGGTGAAGTCGTCGGCGATCTGGCGGATGCTCGTGGCGGGCGAGGCGCCGTCGGCGGAAGACCGCATGCTGCGCACAAAGGCGCGCATATCGGTGATCTGTTTACGGCAGATTTCCTGGAGCTGCCCGAGATCGTCGAGCGCCATTTTCTGATCGCGCGCGAGAAGTTTCTTGATCACCTCCAGCCGCATTTGAAAGCTGATGAAGCTTTGCAGCGGGCCGTCGTGGAAGTCCGCGGCGATGCGCTGCCGTTCGAGCTCACGGGCGTTTTCGGCTTCCGTGCGGAACATCACGCTTTGCCGAGCCAGAGAAGACAGTCTCGCCTGCACCGACGCTTTGTACCAGCCGGCAATGATCGCCACCGCGCCTGGCAGAACCATGATTGGCCCGAGCGGGAACGCGTGGTCGCGGCCTACCAGCAGACTGAACACCATCATCACGCAACTGGCCACCAGCACCTCCCGCAGATGCAGCAGCAACAGCGCACTGACGAGCACGTAAACGTAGAAGATACCCACCATCCAGCCAGTTCTGTCAGGAGGAGTCACGACACAGACCAACAGTACGATGAGATCGAGGATGAGTCGAAGAAGGTCACCTCCGCCATGATCTCGTTTTTCCCAGATACGAGCCACGCCGGAGTATAGTAAGTAAACAATGTAAACGACCGATGCGGTGGTAAGCGGCGACCATTGCGGATAGAGTTCCAGCCCCACCAACAATATGGCGATGAGGGCGCGCGCCGTAGCGAGTGCCAGCCTCCACTTTTCGCTAACCAACTTGTTCTCCCGCTTGGATTGTTCAGTGTACCAAAGCCCGGCTGGGTGAGGATTGATTTTCTTCCCGTTCAGGCACTCACTTCGCGGCGGCTGTGACGTTTCACAACCTCGTAGAATTCCTCCGCTTGAAGCGGTTTCGCCAGATAGTCGTCCATCCCGCTGGCGAGGCATCGTTCGCGGTCTCCCTTCATGGCGTGGGCCGTCAAACCGATGATGGGGGTGTGCGTGTCCCGTTCGGTCTCGATTTGGCGGATGCGCGCGGTGGCCTCGAAACCGTCCATTTCGGGCATTTGGACATCCATCAGAATGAGGTCGAAGAGGCCCCGGCGCACCGCATCGACCGCCTCCACTCCGTTGGAGGAGACGGTGACAAGATAGCCACGTTTTTCCAACAGGCGGAGTGCCAGACGCTGGTTGACGGGGTTGTCTTCGGCCAGTAGAATCGAGGCCGGCAGCACGCTTTCTCCCGCCTCCTGGTGTCCCTTGGAGACGGTTTGCACCGAATCCGTTTCCGCTTCCTGAAAGAGGGCTTTACGGATAGCATCGAGCAGCTCGTTTTGGAAGACCGGCTTGGTGAGGTAGGCCGAGATGCCGAGCTTGCTCCAGTGTGGCGTGTCCCCCGCGCGGTCGGTCGAACTCAACATGAGAATAGTTGCCTTGTACGGGTTCGGCTCGCGCGAAATCGCGTCGCACAAAGCGAACCCGTCCATCGCCGGCATGTGCGCGTCGACAAGGATGAGACGGTATGGAGACCCCGCCAGTACGGCCCGGTGTATTTCCACAAGACCCTCATTACCGGACGCGCACGCCGCCGGATCGAGCCCCCAGCATTTGGTCATGCCGAGCAGGATCTCGCGGTTGGTGCGGTTGTCGTCGACAATCAGCGTCCGGACGCCGGCCAGCCACGCGGTGTCCTCCGGGGTTTCCGTGGGGGCTACGAGGGCGGCCTCAAAGCGGGCTGTAAAGTGGAAGATGGTGCCCTCGCCCTGTTTGCTTTCCACCCACACTTCGCCTCCCATCAGAACGGCCAACTGGACGACGATGGCGAGTCCGAGTCCGGTACCGCCGAAACGCCGTGTGATGCTGCCGTCGGCTTGCACAAAGGGTTCAAAGATGCGTCTCTGCTGCTCGGCGGAGATACCGATGCCAGTGTCATTCACTGCGAAGTGAATCAGACAGGCCGACTGCGGCGAGCCGTTTTGGGCTGCCTCCCAGGCGACGGTTACCTTTAAACCAACCTCGCCTTGATCCGTAAATTTGACGGCGTTGCCCAGAAGGTTGAGCAGCACCTGGCGGAGGCGCGCCGGATCGCCCGTAAGGTGGTCGGGGACGTCGGGGTCGATGTCGCAGAGAACCTCGATGCCCTTTTCGTGCGCGCGTAGCGCGAGGGTGCGCATCGTCGATTGCAGGCTCTCCCGCAACCCGAACTCGACGTTTTCGAGCGTCAGCCGGCCCGCTTCGATCTTCGAGAAGTCGAGGATGTCGTTGATGATGGTCAGCAGCGCGTCGGCCGACGATTTCACGTACCCGAGATACTCGCGTTGTTCGGCGGAGAGATCGGTGTCCAGCGCAAGATCGGTCATCCCGATAATTCCATTCATCGGCGTGCGGATCTCGTGGCTCATGTTGGCGAGAAACTGGCTCTTTAGCGCCGTGGCCTCCTCTGCACGGATCTTCTGCCACTCCAGTTCCTGATTGAGTTTCAGCAGGCTCCTAGTGTGTCGCGAAATGGTCTCCAGCATCACATTGAAGGAATCGCTCAAGTCCCCGATTTCGTCCGAACCGTCCCGCGGAACGCGCAGCACATAGTTCTTTTCCCGTGAAACTCTACGTGCGGCGCGCGAGAGGTTCACCACTGGGTCCGTAATGGTCCGGTGCAGGCGCAGAATCGTCACAAACCCGAGCAGCGTGCTGCCCGTGAGGACCGCCAGCAGGATCCACAGAATGGTCTTCATGCGCTGCTGCAGGGGTTGCCTGCTGGCGCAAAGCAGTATGGTGCCGACCTGCTCCCTCTCAGACCGGACGGGTCGGTACACCTCGATAAACTCGCCATCCCGGTATACGCCCGGCGGACGCGCCACCGGCGCCAGCAGCGGGTTATGGGAGTGCGGCGTCAGATAGCGGGCGAGCATCTTGCCTTTACCGTCATAGAGCGCCGCCATCATCACATCGGGGCGCATCCGCAGCGGGGCAAGGGACTCTTCCATCGTCTTGCGGTCGCGGAACAGAACGGCCGCCGCGCTGCCGCTGCCCACGATGTCGGCTTCCGTTTCCAGGCTGAGTTCGATTGCCGCCCGCGTGCTATAGAACTCGTACGCGAAGATCACGAGGCAGGCTGCCCCCAAGGACACCAGCGTGGTGACGGTAGTCACCAGAACCATCTTCCAGCGAATTGTAGTGTCGCGTAACCGGCGGGCCCTCATTTGGCTGCCTTTCGTTCATTCGCGGGAGCGGCCGGCGTCACCTTGCGGGCGAGCCGCAACAAGGGTGTCCGGATCTTCAACCCGGCGCATTCAACCACCGTCAGCGCGATGTCGA
The DNA here is from genome assembly GCA_016213775.1 of Acidobacteriota bacterium. Taxonomy (GTDB): domain Bacteria; phylum Acidobacteriota; class Terriglobia; order Bryobacterales; family Bryobacteraceae; genus CADEFT01. The sequence continues at coordinate 33,973 of JACQZR010000166.1, read as the reverse complement.
AACGCACTTTCTCGCCGTCCCGGACGAACACAATCATGCCGCCGGCTTTGGCGAACTCCTCCGAATCGCCCACCGTGAGAACCGGCACTGTGTGCAGCCCATCCAGTAGAGCCCGCATTTTGGCGGCGGGGCCTGAGCCGAAGAAGACAATGTGACAGCCGATGGCATCCTGCAGACTGGTCACCTTGCGGATGAGAAGCTGCATGTCCTGTGCCGTACGGCCGCGAACGGCCTCCGCCAGCGCTCCCCCGAACGGGTCCTTCCCCTGGACGCCGATCACAATGGCGGACTGCGGCTTCAGACGCTGCACCGGCCATTCCACGTATTTGGCGAGGTTGTAGACATAGACTGCTTTCAATTCGCGTTCGAGCGCTGCCTGCTGCTCCGTGAGGGAAAACGCAGGTACGTTGCACAGCAAGACTCCCAGCAGCAGGCGCCCAATCCGTGTCATGACCTTAGCCACTGTTACGAAATAACCTTGCCGATTCAGCAGACCGCTTGCTCGCCGGGCAAACATACTATTCGCCCTTCCAACGCCAAAAAAGCCTGGCAACAACCGAACGCCCTGTCACGCTTGGCTGATCGCCCAGCGGACGGAAGCGCACTTCCTGGTGATTGAGCAGATTTTCAGCGGTGAGCTGGACTTCAAAACCCGTCCCTAGCGGGCGGCGCACGGCTCCATCCACCAACCAGTAGGAGGGAACGGACAACGCGCCGAAATCGGTGATCACTTCACTCCACGTAGCGCCGCTTCGCGTCACTCCCATGTCCCACTGCAGTTTCCATGGCAGCTCGAGCCAACTCCGGAGGCTGGAATTGTGGCGGGGACTCGTGCGCGCCAGCCGGTTGAGCATGGAATCCGCCCGGCCATCGGTGCGATGCAGTTCCAGCCCCAGATACGAGTACGAGGCATTCACCTTCCAGCGTTCCAGAGGGTCGAACTGCATGCCGGCCTCAACGCCGCGCCCGTGCCCGGCTGCTGCGTTCTGGTACTGGAACGGCGTCACGATCGCTGGAATCGGCGCCATCCGGGTGTACGGCGCAAGCGCCGTCATGTACCCAAAACGGCGGTATTGGTTGGCAAACGCCGCGATGTCGAAGGAAAGCCATTTCCCCACCTGGCGGCGATAGCCGATGTCGAACGCGTTCACATGCTCGCTTCGATACGAAGGGTTGCCGTCCACACTGATCTCCATGTACGGCAACGGCCCCGGGATCGGGTACCAGGCCTCGATGTGAAGGTTCAGGTCCATGCGCGATGGCGAGCGGACCGCGCGGGAGAACGAACCCCAGATCTGCTGATTGGGAGTGATCTGGCAGGAGATCCGGAGCGTCGGTTGCACTTCCATCCCCGTGTAGCTGTTATGATCCACCCGAACCCCGGCGCGCAATTGCAGCCTTTCCGGGATGATGTCGAAGTCGTTCTGCACGAAGCCGCCGATCTGGTGATTGCTCCGCCGTTGCGGGTGCATCTGGACCGAGGCCCCCGGCAGGTTGTCGCGCGTCAAGTGATAGTTGATGCCGTAGAGTACCCGGTTGCGCGCATGTACGCGAAGGCTGTGCCGGACTTCGGCGTCGGAGGTGGAGACGTACTCGCCGTGGGCGGGATTATCCATTTCGAAGCGATCCTGATAGCCCTGGACGACGAGTTCGGAATCGGGGCCTGACTGCCGGGTCCACCGGGCCAGCAGGTGGCCGCGGGTAGTGCTGGCGTGTCCGTTCTGGAAGGTGGTGAGCACGGGCTGCAATCCGTTTACGCCAAATACGCCCTCGCTCCGGACGTGCTTGGCTTCCCCGCTGACAAAGAGACTGTCGCGATCGTTGAAACGCCAATCCGTACGGAAGCCCCACATTCCGGAACGCATCGCGTCCCAGGCCTCGCCCCCGCGTTCGGACTCCAGCCGGCTGTGATCCCACAGCTTTCCGTACAGGCGCATCGAACCGCGGCTCCCCAAGGCGGTCCCGTATCGCGCGGAAACCTGCCCCCGCGCCTGGTTGCCGCCGCCCATCGAGAGCAACCCGCCTTTGGTGGCCTTGCTGGAACGCGTCACGATGTTGATGACACCGTTCACCGCGTTGGCGCCCCAAACCGTTGCACCAGGCCCGCGAATGACTTCGATTCGCTCAATGTCCTCCAGTACGAAGTCCACCGAATCCCAATAGACACCCGAGTAGACCGGAGTGTACAGTGTCCGGCCGTCCATCAGCACCACCAGCTTATTGGCGAACTGGCCGCTGAAGCCGCGCGCCGAAACCGCCCATTTGTTTCCCGAAATACGGGCCACATGAATACCCGGAACGTGCCGCAGCAGGTCGGGGAGTGTGGTGGCCGTGGACCGCCGAATCTCCTCGCGGGTAATGACGTAGATCGCAGCCGGCGCCTGGAAAAGACGTTCCTCGCGCTTGGAGACAGATGTCACCGAAATCCGGGCCAGCTCTTCCACCGACATATCGCGCAGGGCGGAAAGAGTGGCGCGCTCGCCAGTCTCGTCCGCACGTGCCAGGGCCGCTGCGAAAGCGAGAAGAAATAGTTTTGTCCGCATAGATACGCCGGAGACCACAGTCCCGCAACTATCCTCATCGGGCAAGCTCCGCGAGACCTCGCGCCCTTTTTCAGACATTCTCGATAACACCGTGCTACGCTGGTTTTTCCTGCGAATACTTGACGTTATGGTGCAACCAATCCCCGATATTCTTGCTCGCATTGTGGCCCACAAACACTCGGAGATGGCGGGTCTCAGGGCTCAACTCGGGGTGTGGGAGCGAACCGCTTTTCAGGCTGCCGCCAAACGTCGGGATTTTGCCGCGGCGTTGACTGCCAATCCGCCCGCGGTGATCGCGGAGGTGAAGAAAGCCTCACCGAGCAAGGGCCTTCTCGCGCCGGATTTCGATCCTGTCCGGATTGCCTCGGCGTACGCGGCGGGGGGTGCCGCCGCGCTCTCGGTTTTGACCGACGAGCGCTTCTTTCAGGGCAAGCTCGACGATCTCATCGCCGCCCGCACCGCAGTCCCCATTCCGGTCCTGCGCAAGGATTTTACTCTCGATCCCGTCCATGTGGTTCAAGCAGCAGCTCATCATGCAGACGCTATCTTATTGATTGCCGGGATCTTGACAACTACGGAGCTGCGCGCGCTGCGCGAACTGGCAGAGAAGTTCGGGATGTCTGCGCTGGTCGAAGTCCACGACGAGGCGGAACTCGACCGCGCCGTCGAATCCGGCGCACAGATCCTCGGAGTGAACAACCGCGACCTGCGGACCTTTGAAGTTCGCCTGGAGACTTCGCTGAGGCTGGCCCGAAGGATGCCTCCGAATGTAGTCCGGGTGAGCGAAAGCGGGATTCATTCCGCTGGCGACGTCCGGTTGTTGGCCGAGGTCGGCTATCACGCCTTCCTGGTGGGTGAGCACTTAATGAGGTCGGGCGATGCGGCGGGCGCGCTGCGCCTCTTGCGCGGTGCTTAACATTGTTTAACGGCATTGGAAGGTTCCCTTTGCCCGCGCTTGCGTCAGAATAGTTGCAGCAATGATCTTCCCAGTCCTCGTTTTATCCACTTTACTGGCACAGCCGCAGACGCCGAATCAGCCTAAGCCGGCTTCCATCTCCGGACGTGTGGTGCACGCCGGCACTGGCGAACCTCTCCGCAAAGCCACGGTTTCCCTGATTCCCTCCGGCACCGAGGAAGCGATACCCCGGACGGCGATCACCGCCCCCGAGGGCACCTTCTCCTTCGATAACGTCACGGCAGGCAAGTATCAGATTACGGCGTCGAAAACAGGGTTCCTGTCGCAGCGGATGGGCTCAGCGGGCGGTCGCATCTCGGCGTCCTCGTCGATCACCGTACAGGCCGGCCAAGCTACCACTGGCGTCGATTTGAAACTGACCCCGCAGGGAGCAGTCACCGGGCGTGTCGTGGATGGCGATGGCGACCCGGTTCAGGGCGCGCAAATCACCATCGTTCGCATAATCTCCACTGGCGGCAAGACAGGTCTGACCCCGGCCTCCGTTGGCTACTCCAACGATCTTGGTGAGTTCCGCGTCGCTTCCCTGCCGCAAGGAAGATACCTGGTTTCGGCGACGGTTCGAAACGCCTTTCGCGGCGGTCCCGGGCCTGGCGGACCTCCGTCACGGAGCCGTGTGCCGGAGGGGGTGAAGGACGATTGGGTCCTCACTTACTTTCCTTCCTCCACCACTGCCTCCGGCGCATCGCCTGTAGAGGTCCGGGCCGGCATGGACACCGCCGGCGTCACCATCCAGATCCGCCGCGCCCCGATTCTCACTGTCAGCGGGCACGTCAGCGGCAACCTCGGCCCCGCGCCGGAGCAGGAACAGAGTACCCGCCGCGGGCCTGGTGGCGGTTCGCGAGTGGGCCTGATGCTGGTCTCCGGGGACCGCGACGCCTCTTTCGTACAAGGCCCGGGCCAGACGGCAACCGTCGACGGCAGCGGGAAATTCGTTTTTCACAACGTCACCCCCGGAGCCTATCAGGTGATCGCCCAGCGCTTCGACCGCCGGCCGGTTACGCTGGCCCGCCTGCCCATCCAGGTGGGGAACAACGACATCGAAGGGCTCAACATCGCCTTGCAGGAGCCCGTCACGGTAACGGGCATCCTCAAGTTCGACGCGCTCAACAACTCGCCCGTTGACCAGGGATCAACGCGCCTCTACCTCCAACCGGCCGAGTCCGGTTCAAGCCCTGGTTTCGGCATGGGGGGCAACAGCGCGGAAGCCACGCTGAAACCGGACGGCGGCTTCTCCATCTCCGGCGTCTCCCGCGAGCGCCTTGTCCTCTACGCCTACAATCTGCCGCAGGGGGCCTACCTGCGTTCCGTCAAGGTGGGCGGGCAGGAGATGATCGACACTGGACTCGATCTCACCACCGCCGGCCCGCAGGTGCAGGTGGAAGCCATCATCGGCATGAACGGCAGCATCATTCAGGGAACGCTGCTCCAGGACGGCAAGCCCGTACCCGCCTACACTATGTCGGTCCATCCCGAACCGGCCCATCCGAATCAGCCGTGGCTCACCAAGACTACTACCACCGATGCGAACGGCAAGTTCACTTTCCGTGCGCTGCCTCCGGGCGAGTACCGCGTCTTTGGCTGGGAAGAAATTGCCCGCGAATTCCTCACCGATACGGAGTTCCTCAAGCGCTTTGAAACCAGTGGCGTCAGAGTGACGCTGAAGGAATCGGCCCCAGTAACGGTGGAAGTGTCGCCGGTGGCGACTACCGAGTCCAAATAGAATCAGCGCGTCAGCCCAACCAGGAGGCTGATACTTCACCGTTTGCGGAGAATGTTGAGCCTCCGCGCTACCCCGCGCCACAACCCCAAACGCTCCTCCGTCCCCTGCATGCGGTCTGAGGTCGCCGCCCGTTCTGTCTGCTCTACTCCCGCCGCCGGCGGGACAGGCTCCGAACCCTCCACCAGCTCCGGAGGCAATGGGACGGGCGCAGGCGAGTAAGCGGGTTCCTGAGCGCTCCCCGGAGTGTGAATCACCACCGCCATCGGTTTCGACTGCCCCCGCACTGCGCTCTTCGGCTGCACGCTTCGCGCAGGCGCGGTCACCGGCGCATTCCGCGGCGTATTCTGGGGCGCCGCCGGCCCCAGCGACGGCACATTCAACGGCGGCAGTGGTATCGGCGGTACCTGAATCGCCACCACCGGCATCGGCGGCGGATCAATGGGAATCTCGTCCGGCGCCGGCCGCGCCACCGCCCCCAGAATGAGCGCCACCGGAATGAACCCCGCCGCAACATAGACATATGTGGGAATTGCGCGCCGCTGGCAGGCATCCAGATCATCCAGAAACTGCCGCGCCACCCAGTATCGTTTCTCCGGGTCCTTCTCCATCGCCCGTAGCAGGCACGCGTCCAACTTCGCCGGCAGCGCCGGGTTCACTTTCGACGGCGGCGTCGGCGCGGTCTGGGTCTGCGCCAGCATCAGCTCAAACTGGTTCGCCCCTTCAAACGGCCGCTGCCCCGTGAACATCTCATACATCACCACCGCGGCGGAGTAAATGTCACTCCGGTGGTCCACCTCTCCGCTGGAGCGCACCTGCTCCGGTGAGCAGTAGTGAATTGTCCCAAGCATCGCCCCCGTCTGCGTGATCCGCCGGTCCGCAGGCTCCTTCGCCAAACCGAAATCCGTAATCTTCACCAGCCCGTTCTCGCTGATCAGAACATTGGACGGCGTGATGTCGCGGTGAATCACCTGCCGGCGGTGGGCGTGATTCAGCGCGCGCAGAATCTGGCGAGCATACCCGAGCGCGGTCTCGAAATCGAGCGGACCCTGTTCGAGAATCACGCGCAGCGAATCCCCCAGCACCAGTTCCATCACCAGTGCCAGATCCCCCTTCCACCAGAACGCGTTATGCAGCGCGGTGATATTGGGATGGTCCAGCCGCGCCTGCATCTTCGCCTCGCGCAGAATCCGCTCCAGGCGCTGCTCGTCGATCCCGCTCGGCAGCAGCTTGAGGGCCTCCATGCGCCCGGTGATCGAATGCTCGACGAGAAACACCTCGCCGCTGCCACCGCAGCCGAGGTGGCCGGTCACAACGTATTCGCCGATGGAATCACCGTTCTGATAGCGCACGTTTCCTCACTGTACAAAGAACGTCGCCACCCAGAGGAGGGTGACAATCAAGGTCGCCACAACGAGCCCGGTGAGCAACCGGTCTTCGCCGAAAACGGACGTCGCCGGCGGCGGCATCGCCACCACGTGAATCGGCCGCATGGGCGGGAGTGGGGCAACTGCAATCGGCTTCAACGGTTCGCTCCGCACAGGCGCAGCGTGAGCAAGCGCCGGGACCGCGGGCGTCATTCCGGTGAGTGCGGCAACAGCCTCCTCCAGAAACCCAACTGCTGTCGAGTAACGGTCGGCGGGCTCCTTCGCCAGGGCCTTCTCCATCACTGCGTGCACCGCCCCGGGAACGTTCGGGTTCACCACCGTGACCGGAGCTGGAAAGCGCTGTACGTGCGCCAGCATGACATCGAACTCGCTCTTGGCTTCAAACGGCCGCTTGCCCGTCAGCATCTGGTACAAAACGCAGGCCGCCGAGTAAATATCGGCCCGCTGGTCAATGGCGCCGACTCCCTTGATCTGCTCCGGAGACATGTAGTGGACTTCGCCCAGCGACGTCCCTTCGCGCGTCAGCCGCATGTCGCCCTTCGCCTTAGCCAGCCCGAACCCGCCAAGCTTCACCTTGTTATCATTCAATAGCCAGATGTTGTCCGGCGTCACCTCCCGGTGAATGACTCCCTGAGCGTGCGCGTAGGCAAGCGCAGTGAGCACCGGTTGGATGATGCGGATCGATTCCTGGAGCGAAAGCGGACCCCGCTCCATGCGCTCGGCTAGCGAGATGCCTTCCAGCAACTCCATCGTCATCACGGCCCGCCCGTCGAGTTCGGTGGCGTGGTAGAAGGTGACAATATTCGGGTGCAGCAGGCGCGCTAACACCTTGATTTCGCGAAGGAACCGTTCCCGCGCGTCCAGATCCTGCTGTAGCGCGTCGGGCAGAACTTTCATGGCTTCCCAGCGATTCGCCACAATGTTCCGGACCCGGTAAAACAGCTCCTTCCTCGAGTTGTGGAGCAGTTCGTAGATCTCGTAATCGCCAACACGAGAGTCGGTTTGGAGCATAGAGAAATCCCCTAGTACCTTTGTGCCGGAAGTAAGGCCTGAGATCCATCGGGTGGATTACTGAGATGGCTACGTGTGATCCCTTATGCCATGGCTGGTCGCCAGGAGGCGGCTGCTTCGATTACCCGAACAGCGCCCGTGGGTTCTCCCAGAGGATCTTGCGTTTGGTCTCCTCCGCAATATCCATCGTGAGCACCTTGTGCATTTCGGTAATGAGGCTCTCGGGCAGGTCGGAGCCCGCCAGAAGGCGCTCCGCCGGTACGCGGTTGATGATCTCGTGGATGTGATGCGGCATCAGGCTCGACAGCTCAATATAGATGTTGGGGCAGACGCTCGCCGCGACGATGGTTTCCAGCATGTACACGCTGCCCCCGGCGTGGCCAAGCACGATCGGCAGTTCCGGGAATTTCCGAGCGGGCATGATGTACAGCGACGGCAGGGAGAAAGGCGCGCCCGATCCGGTATGCACGATCACCGGCAGCCGGTGTTCCAGCGCGCAGGCGAACAGAAAATCGCTGCGCGGCGAAACAGGATTGAGCGCCTGATACTGCGGCTGGAGCTTCAACGCACGAAACCCCAACACCTCGGCACAGCGTCGCATCTCCGCGCGAAAATCGTCCTCGGGCAGAAACGGATGGAGACACGCCGCCCCGGCAAAACGGTCAGGATACCGATGCACTGCCGCCGCTATCAGATCATGCTCCCGGCGGTAATCCTCCACCACCGGAAACGGGATCAGTAAAGCGCGGTCCACCTGCGCCGCGTCCATGGCTCGCAGCAGCGTATCCGCGTCCTGACGCCGTCCGCTATGGCGCGCCTGGCCGAGATGAGCATGCGTGTCATAGAGTTGGAAACCGTCCTTCACAGCGGGCTCTCCAGAATCGCACGTTCCACCAGCGCACCCATCTCCGCGGTGCGGACGGCGCCGCCGAGGTCCGCTGTGGCATTCGCCGGATCGCAGCAAACCTCTTTCACCGCGTGAAAGATCAGATTCGCCGCCACCCGCGCGTCTTCTCCACCGAGCCATTCCAGCATCATCGACGCTGAAAGGATCGTGGCGATCGGGTTTGCAATGCCCTTGCCCGCAATGTCGGGCGCGGACCCGTGCGAGGGCTGAAAGACGGCATGCTCATCCCCGATATCGCCCGACGGCGCCATGCCCATCCCACCCACCAGGCCTGCCGCCAGATCGGACAGGATGTCGCCGAACATGTTTTCCATCACCATGACATCGAACCGCGCGGGGTTCTTCACTAGAAAGAGGGCAGCCGCATCGACGTAAACGCGGTCGGTGGCCACGTCGGGATACTGAGCCGCGACTTCGTCAAAAACGCTCCGGAAGAACGCCATCGTGGGTAGCACATTGGCCTTGTCCACTAGCGTGACGTGCTTGCGCCGCTTGCGCGCCGATTCAAATGCAGCCCGGCAGATCCGTTCTGTACCGCGCCGCGTCACGCGGATGGTATCGACGGCCTCATCCGCCTGCAAGTCCGGCTGATTCCTACGGGACGCGAACATCCCCTCGGTGTTCTCGCGGTAAATGATCAGGTCGATGCCACCAGCGTCGAACCCACGCAACGGGCTATGCGAGGAGTTATATAAATAGATAGGCCGCTCGCCGGAATACAAATCCAGAATCTCCCGGATGTCGATCTGGGGGGTCATTTCCGTGCCCCAAGGCCAGCGGATCCCGGGAAGGCCCATCGCCCCCAACAACGTCGCGTCCGCCACGCGGCATCCCTCGATGGTTGCTTCCGGCAGCGGGTTGCCCGACTTGAGAAACTCCCCCGCCCCGGCGGGGTGCTCCGTGTAATGTAAAGTCAATGATGGCACCCTCTGTTGCGCGGCATTCAAGCAGCGTACGGCCTCGGCAACAACGTCCGGCCCAATCCCGTCACCGGGTAGCAAAGCAATGGAATACGAAGACATGGAGGAAACCATTGAGTATACCGTTTCCGCGCGATTGGGCAAAGAAATATCGTCTTTACTTTCACATACGGTTGATGATACGCTGAAGGACTCATAATGCGAACGGTCGACCTCATTTATCGCAAGCGTGAGGGCGAGGAACTTGCGCCCGAAGAAATCGTTTTCTTGATCAACGGTTACACGCGCGGGGAGATCCCCGACTACCAGATGGCTTCGTTCCTCATGGCCGTCTGCTGGCAGGGAATGACGGACCGCGAAGTTTCCGCACTCACCGAATGCATGCTCGAATCCGGTGAGCGCGTGGACCTTTCGATGGTACGCGGGCTTAAAGTGGATAAGCATTCCACCGGAGGTGTCGGGGACAAGACAAGCCTCATTGCCGCGCCGCTAGCCGCTGCCGCCGGAGTCGTGGTTCCGATGATTTCCGGACGCGGCCTGGGCCACACCGGTGGAACGTTGGACAAGCTGGAAGCCATTCCCGGCTTCCGTACCAACCTCACCATCTCCGAATTTCAAGCGCAGCTCCAACAGCACAATCTGGCCTTCATCGGGCAGACCGCTGAAGTTGCACCCGCCGACGGCAAGCTCTATTCGCTCCGCGATGCCACGGCGACGGTGGAATCGATTCCCCTCATCGCCTCCTCCATCATGTCCAAGAAGCTCGCTGTCGGGCTCGATGCGATCGTCCTTGACGTGAAGGTGGGCGCCGGCGCATTCATGAAAAAGCAGATTGACGCTCGCCGCCTGGCACAGATGATGGTTGGAATTGGACGCCGCATGAACAAGCGTGTCCAGGCGCTCATCACCGACATGAACCAGCCGCTCGGTTACGCCATCGGTAACGCGCTCGAAATCATGGAAGTTTCGCAGACCCTGCAAAACGCAGGGCCGGTGGATCTGACGCGGTTGTCGCTGGAATTGGCCGCTCGCATGATTCACTTAAGCAAGGTTGCCGATTCCATCGACGATGCACGCGAAGTGGCGCAGTCCCGGTTGCTCGACGGTTCCGGCTATCGCAAGTTCAAGGATGTGATTTCCGCGCAGGGCGGCAATCCGCAGGTGCTCGACCGCTTTGAGCTGCTGCCCAACGCGACCGGAATGCGTGAGATCTACTCGCCGCGCGCCGGCTATGTCTCGGCCGTTGATGCTGCCCTTATCGGTCAGGCCAGCCAGATGATCGGAGCCGGCCGCGACACCAAGGAAGACAGCATCGACCCGGCCGTCGGAGTGATTCTCGAAGTCAAGGTCGGGCAGAAGGTGGAGGCCGGCGGCGTCCTGTGCCGTCTCTACTACACCGGCGATGAGCGCGTGGAAGAAGGCGCCGAGCTGGTGGAAGATGCATTCCGCATTTCGCAGCAAACTCCGGAAGAACGCGAACTGATACTCGAGGTTGTGGGCTAGAGAAGTAGCAGAATTCCGCGCGATGGGTAGTGCGCGGCGCGTTCCCGAGTGTGCAACTTTGCTGCTCCACGGTACGCGCCGCGCCTTCGCGCTTTTACAGGGGGTAACGTGGGCCGCTTCACTGGTCTGTTAGGCCTATTGTTGATTCTCGGCGCTGCCTGGGCCGTATCCACCAACCGCCGCCGCGTGCAACCTAAGTTACTTGCTTGGGGCCTCGGGCTGCAGTTCTTCTTCGCCTTCCTCGTTCTCAAAACCGACTTCGGCAAGCTCTTTCAAGCCGCGAGTTATGCGGTAAACGCTCTGTTGGAATACGCAGAGGTGGGTAGTTCGTTCCTGTTCGGCCCGCTCGGCGCCAAGAACGGCACGGTGGATGTGATGGCGAACGGCGCCACGACCGGCTCCACAGTGGGATTCGGGGTTGTCTTCGCCTTCCAGGTGCTGCCGATCGTCATTTTCATCGCGGCGTTGTTCTCCATCCTCTACTACTTCGGCGTCATGCAAGTGGTGATCAAGGGGATGGCGTGGGTGATGCTGCGAATCATGGGCGCAAGCGGCGCCGAGAGCACCAACGTCGCCGCCAGCATCTTCATGGGCCAGACGGAGGCGCCCCTCACCATCCGGCCGTTTCTGCCGAAGCTGACGCAATCGGAATTGTTCACCATCATGGTGAGCGGCATGGCGCACGTGTCCGGCGCGGTGATGGCCGCATACGTCAAGATCGCCGGGGTCGACATCAAACACCTTCTCACCGCCGTCATCATGACTGCTCCGGCGACAATCATGCTCTCGAAGATTTTCGTGCCAGAAGTTGACGAGCCCGAGACCCGCGGCTCGGTCAAGATCGACATCGAGAAGCCGGGTGTGAACGTCATAGACGCGGCCGCCCGCGGTGCCGGCGATGGGCTGCATCTCGCGCTTAACATCGGCGCAATGCTGATCGCCTTCCTCGCCCTCATCGCGCTCGTAAACGGAGTCTTTGGCGCAATCCACGCCTGGATCCCCGCGTTCCCTGAAAAGCTGGAGATCCTGTTCGGCTACATCTTCGCGCCGGTGGCCTGGGTGATGGGCGTTAGTTGGAAGGACGCCCACACGGTCGGCAACCTGCTGGGGCAGCGGCTGGTGTTGAACGAATTCGTTGCCTTCCTCAACCTCGGCCCGCTGGGCAAGGACATGGACCCGCGCTCGTTCGTCATCACCACCTATGCGCTCTGCGGCTTCGCCAACTTCTCCTCCATCGCCATTCAGATCGGCGGCATCGGGGCGCTAGCGCCCACGCGCAAGTCCGACCTGGCGCGGCTCGGCATGCGTGCCGTGGCCGCCGGAACTATGGCCAATTTCATGTCAGCGTGCATCGCCGGCATGATGCTATGAAGATAGTGGAGCTTGATTCCGAATGAAACCATATGATATTGCCGCCTCATACCTCATCCAGAGGCTGCCTCGCATTCCTTCCACCGCTATCGTTCTCGGGAGCGGTTTGGGCGTATTCGCCAATTCGTTAGAAGATACGGTGACCGTGCCTTACGCCGAGATTCCCAACTGGCCTCATTCCACGGCGGTGGGCCACGCCGGCACTCTGCTATATGGGAGATTTGGGTCGTTTGATCTGATTCTCTTAAGTGGCCGCGCACATTTCTACGAGGGGTACAACGCGCAACAGGTCACCTTCGCCGTTCGCGTCATGGGCAAACTGGGCATCCGCTCCATGGTCTTCACCAACGCCGCCGGAGGCATCAACCTCGCCTACGAGCAGGGAACACTGGTGCTGATCTCCGACCACATCAATCTTCAGGGAACCAATCCGCTCATCGGACTCAACGACGATGCCGAGGGTGCGCGCTTTCCCGACATGTCCGACGCCTATTGCGAACAGTACCGTTTTGCCGCCAAGCAGGTGGCCGCGGAACAGCACATCACGCTCGCCGAGGGCGTCTACGCGGCACTCTCCGGACCGAGTTACGAGACCCCGGCCGAGATCCGCTATCTTCGGACCATCGGAGCGGATCTGGTGGGAATGTCGACGGTCCCGGAAGTCATCGTGGCCAATCACATGGGGATGAAGGTGCTCGCCATCAGTTGCGTCACCAACATGGCCGCCGGCATTCTCCCCCAGAAGATCAATCATGAGGAAGTTCTGGAAACGGGCACACGTGTGCGCGAGACCCTCGTGCGATATTTGGAAGCATTGCTACCACGCCTGGAGGCATAGTGGATTCCCTTTGCACCGCGGCGCTGGAAGCGCGCCGACATAGTGTCTCTCCTTATTCGCACTTCGCCGTCGGAGCGGCCCTGGAGTGTGCGGACGGATCGGTCATCGGCGGCTGCAACATCGAGAACGCCACTTACGGATTGACGCTGTGCGCCGAGCGAGTGGCCGTGTTTAAAGCGCTCTCGGAAGGCATTCGCGAGTTCAGAAGAATCGCTATCGCCACCGACGCCCTGACACTCACGCCGCCCTGCGGCGCGTGCCGGCAGATCCTCTGGGAGTTCTGCGGCGACATCCCCGTGATTGCCGTCAATCCGCGCGGGGAAACAATCCAATGGACCATGTCGCAACTGCTGCCTGCGGCATTTGATCAGAGGAGTATGAAGTAAGTATGAAACGCAGTGGAACGCTGCTTGGAGCCTTGTTGGTTGCGTTGTCTTTGCATGCCGCCGAGCCGGCCGATTGGATAGTCGCGGCCCGCTATGTGGTCACCATGGACGCGCAGCGGCGCGTCGTTGAGAACGGCGCACTCGCCATTCGTGCCGACCGCATCGTCGCAGTTGGACCGCGCGCGGAGATCGATTCGAAGTACACCCCCAAGCAGCGCCTCGACCGCCCCAATTCCATCCTCGCACCGGGTCTGATCGACACGCACACGCATGCGCCAATGTCGCTCTTTCGCGGCCTGGCCGACGATCTCCGCCTCCAGGAGTGGCTCGAAAAATACATCTTCCCCGCCGAGGCGAAGAACGTCACCGCGGAATTCGTCAAATGGGGGACGCTGCTCGCCTGCCTCGAGATGGTGCTCAGCGGAACCACCACTTACACCGACATGTACTACTTCGAGGAAGTGATTGCCGAAGCCACCAAACAGGCCGGACTGCGCGGTGTGTTGGGCCAGACCATCATCGGCTTCCCCGTGCCCGACGCCAAGACTCCGCAGGAAGGACTGGCGCGCACCGAGCGCTTTCTGCAGAAGTACAAGAGTGACCCGCTGATTGTTCCCGCCCCCGCCCCGCATGCGATCTACACCACCGCCGACGAGGTCATCAAGGCGGCCCGCGCACTGGCAAACAAGTACAACGTGCCGATGCTGATTCACCTTTCCGAGACCAAGCGCGAGAATGACGAAGCGATGGCCAAACGGAAGATGTCGCCAACGCGTGTGCTCGATTCCATCGGCGCGTTGAACGGGCGCACCCTCGGCGCTCACGGCATCTGGCTCGACGACGCCGACATGAAGATCCTCAAGGCGCGCGGCACCGGCCTGGCCCATTGCCCGTCGAGCAATTCCAAGCTCGCCAGCGGCGTCGCCAAGGTGGGCCGCATCCTCGACATGGGCATCCCTATGGGACTCGGCACCGATGGCTTCGCCGGCAGCAACAACGATGCGAATCTCTTCGAGGAGATGGATCTCGCCGCGAAAATGCAAAAGGTGATGTCGCTCGATCCCACGGCTCTGCCTGCCTCGCGTGCTCTCGAAATGGCTACCATCATCGGGGCCCGCGCCCTCGGACTGGACAAACAGATCGGGTCATTGGAAGCCGGTAAACGCGCCGATCTGATCGCCGTTCGCATCGACTCGCCGCATGCCATCCCCATGTACAACGTGGTCTCGCAGCTTGTTTATGCGCTGAAAGGGTCCGATGTGAACGATGTCTTTGTCAACGGCCGCATCATTGTCAAGGACCGCAATGTGCTCACGCTCAACGCCAAAGAGATCCTGGCGAAGGCCGTGGAGTACCGGACGAAGGTGGCGGCGTCGGTGGGCATGCGATAACCTGAAAGAAGTACCCCCGGACAATTCAGTCCGCTTCCACAAAGCATGCCGGATACCTCTATTACACCAGGCAGTATCACACCAGGCCAGCGATTTGATCGACTTGTCGAAATCATGGCCAAACTCCGCGCTCCGGGCGGCTGCCCATGGGATCGTGAACAGACTTTCGACACCATCAAGCCTTACACGCTGGAAGAAACCTACGAAGTGCTCGACGCGATCGACCGCCGCGACTGGCGCGGCCTCAGCGAGGAACTCGGCGACTTCATCCTGCAAGCCGTTTTCTACGCGCAGATGGCGTCAGAGGAAGACAAATTCCGCATCGACGACGCACTCGATGCGATCAACGAAAAGCTGATCCGCCGCCATCCGCACGTATTCGCGCAAGGCGACGCCAAAACCTCCGATCAGGTGAAGGCGCGCTGGGACGAGATCAAAGCTGAAGAGAAGAAAACGCGCGGCGAGAAACCCAAAGGATTGCTGGAGGGCATCCCGCGTGCGATGCCCGCCCTGGTTGAGGCGCAGCAGCTCAGCTCGAAAGCCGCCGGCGCGGGCTTTGACTGGCCCAACATTGGCCAGGTGGCCGACAAAGTCCGCGAAGAGCTGGCCGAGCTCGAACAGGCCCGCACCCAGGCCGGCACTGAGGAGATCGAAGGCGAAATCGGAGACCTGCTGTTCACCATCGTGAACCTCGCCCGCTTTCTGAAAGTGGACCCCGAGCAGGCCCTCCGCCGCACCAACGCCAAGTTTCGCTCGCGGTTTTCCCACGTCGAAGCCGGCATCGCCGCCAGCGGCAGGACGCTCTCCGGCGCATCGCTCGAGGAAATGGAGGAACTGTGGCAGCAAGCCAAGAACCTGTCATCGAAACCCGGCCGCTAACAACATTCGCCGAATTCGAAGAAGCTGTTCAACTGCAAAAAATCATCTGGGGTTTTGAGGATATCGAACTCCTGCCGCGGCGGTTGTTTGTCGTCGCCAACAAAGTGGGCGGCCAGACTCTGGGCGCGTTCGATGGCAAAAAGATGGTGGCGTTCCTCATTGCCATTCCAGGCTTGAAGGCCGGAGGCAAATATTATCTCCACAGCCACATGCTCGGCACTCTTGCCGCCTATCGCGACCGCGGACTGGGACGGAGCCTCAAACTGCTGCAGCGCCAAGAAGCGCTCTCCCGTGGAATCCCACTCATCGAATGGACCTTCGATCCGATGGAGTTGAAGAACGCCTTCTTCAACATGGAACGCCTCGGGGCAGTGGTCCGGCGCTACGTACCCAACCAGTACGGAACCACATCAAGCCATCTGCATGGCGGACTCCCAACGGACCGCTGCGTGGCAGAATGGTACATCGATTCGCCGCGCGTCCATGCCATCGTCAGCAAGCAGCCCTTCAACCGGCCCGCATACGTGGAAAAGATCTGCGTCCCCGCCGGAATCGCTGACATTCGCAAGAATGACCCGGCCCGCGCCCGCGAAGTCCAGGATAGTTTGCGCGAGCAGTTCCAACGGCACTTCCGCAACGGCTTGGAGGTGAGCGGTTTTGAATCCACTGCCAAAGAGGGCATTTACCTGTTGAGCGAATTGGAGAGCAAATGAGTTTCCGCATTGATGAAATCGTGCTGCGCCGCATCCGCATGCCCCTGGTCCACTTCTTTGAAACCAGTTTCGGACGCACCTACGAACGCGCCATGGTGCTGGTGGAAGTCAAGTGCGGCGGCCTCTCCGGCTGGGGCGAAGTCACCTGCGGCGAGAACCCTTTCTACAACGAAGAGTGGACCGATTCCGCCTGGCTCATCCTCAAGGATTTCGTCGCCCCGCGCGTGCTCAACCACGAGTTCGCATCGGCGGATGAAGTTGGCGGGCGATCGGCCCATATTCGCGGCCACAACATGGCCCGCGGCGGCTTGGAGGCGGCCTGCTGGGATCTCGAAGCCCGCCTCAACGACACCTCGCTATGGAAGCAGATTGGTGGCGGCGCGCGCAAGGAGATTCCCTGCGGCGTGTCCATTGGCATTCAGGACACCGTCCCGCAACTGCTCAAAAAGATCGAGACGGAAGTGAACGACGGCTACCAGCGCATCAAGGTGAAGATTAAACCCGGTTGGGACGTCGACGTGATCCGCGAAATCCGCGCGCAGTTCCCCGGCATCAAACTGATGGCCGATGCCAACAGCGCCTACACGCTGGCCGACATCGACCGCCTGAAACGCCTTGACGAGTTCTACCTGATGATGATCGAACAGCCACTCGCCCACGACGAAATCATCGACCACGTGCAACTCCAGGCCGCGCTCCAAACCCCCATCTGTCTGGACGAGTGCATACGCTCGGCGCATCAGGCAGAGCAGGCCATTCGCATGAAGGCCTGCGGCATCATCAACATCAAGCTGGGGCGCGTCGGCGGCTTCGCCGAAGCCAAACGCGTGCATGACGTGGCGATGGCGCACAACGTGCCGGTTTGGTGCGGCGGCATGCTCGAAGCCGGCATCGGCCGCGCCCACAACATCGCGCTCGCCACGCTGCCCAACTTCGTTCTCCCCGGTGATGTCTCCGCGAGCAAGCGCTATTGGAAGCAGGACATCATCCGCCCCGCCGTCGAGACCACGGCCAACGGCACCATCATCACGCGGGACAACCCTGGCTTCGGCTATGATATCGATCTCGATTTCCTCCACTCCATCACCGAGCGATGGGAGACTCTCCGTTGAGCGATGGAAGTAGACGGCCATCGGCCGCATTGCTCTATGCATTGCTCACGCTGATGGTGGGTTTCTGGGCTCTCAACTTTGTTGTGGCGCGCGTGGCCTTGCGCGATTTTCCTGCGCTGCTGGCGGCGAGCATCCGTGCGCTGCTGGCGGGTCTTATCCTGCTGCCGCTGTACATGTGGAAAGGCCGCCAGTTGGATAAAGAACCGTGGACCGCCAAGGACGTCCCCGTCCTGTTAGGGCTTGGCGTGATCGGTGTCACGTTCAACCAGGTGCTCTTCCTGCTCGGCCTCAACCGCACCAGCACCACCCACGCAGCCATCATCACCGGTCTGATGCCGCTGCAAGTCCTCATCATCTCGATGTTCATGAAGGTGGAGCGAATGAGCCTCGTCCGGGCCGGCGGCATGCTGGTGGCCATCACCGGCGTTGGCGTGCTGCAAACCGTGAACGATCCCCACGGCCGCGCGACACTGCTCGGAGACCTTCTGATCTTCCTCTCCGGAAGCTCGTTCGCCGCCTTCGCCGTGCTCAGCAAGAAGCTGACGCAGAGGCATGGCGGGCTCACCATCAACACGTTCGGATTCCTCGGCGGCGGGCTCGTGCTGCTGCCCGTCGTTGCCTGGGAGCTGGCGCACTTCAACCTGGCACAAGTCACGATGCCCGGCTGGCTCAGCATCGTCTACATGGCGGTCTTCCCGTCAGCGGTGGCGTACCTCATCTTCTACTACGCGCTCACCTATATCCCCGCATCGCGCGTGTCGACATTCAGCTACCTTCAACCGGTGATGGCCACCATGCTCGGCGTGTTCCTCATGGGGGACCACATCTCCTCGGCGCTCGTCGCCGGCGGATCCCTCGTTCTCACCGGCGTGTTTCTGACGGAGCGCGCCTGATGTCCGGATTCCTGGAGCTGCTGCGGGAGAACCGCAACTACCGCTACACGTGGCTCGGTCAAGTGGTGAGCGAAGTCGGCGACCACTTCAATAACATCGCGGTCTTCAGCCTCGCTGTGCAGCATGCCAATTCCGGCATGGTGGTGACCGGCGTACTCCTCTCGCGCGCCATCCCGGCAATTCTCGCGGGGCCCCTCGCCGGTGTTTTGCTCGACCGTCTCGACCGCAAGAAAATCATGATCGCCAGCGATCTGGTTCGCGCCGTGGTGGCCGCCTGTTTCATCTTCACCATTAATGCCAACAGCGGCAAAGCGCTTTACTTGTTAAGCGCTCTACTCATGCTGGCGTCGCCGTTCTTCACCAGCGGGCGCGCATCCATCCTTCCGCGGATCGCCACCAAAGAGCAGCTCCACACCGCGAATTCGCTGACCCAAACCACGCAGTGGTCCACGCTCACCATCGGGACAATGCTCGGTGGGGCGAGCGTCACCTCATTCGGCTATGAGTGGGCTTTCTTCCTCAACAGCCTTTCGTTCCTCTTTTCGGCCTGGTGCATCTCGCGATTACAGGTTCCCGGCGGATCGTTCCAGGCGCAGCGCGAGCCGCTCACTGAAAACGAAGTCGCACGGCCCTGGCACGAATACGTCGAGGGTCTGCGCTACATGAGAAGCGTCCCTCTGTTCAGCGGCATCGCCTTGCTCGCCGTCGGTTGGGCCAGCGGCGGCGGCGCCGCGCAGATCCTGTTCAGCCTCTTCGGTGAAAACGTGTTTCACAGAGGCGCGGGCGGCATCGGCACCATCTGGGCATGCGCCGGCATCGGCCTGCTGATCGGCGGTTTCTTCGCTCACCGCGTGGGCCCAACCCTCACGTTTAACGAGTACAAACGTACCGTGGTAGCTTGTTACCTCATCCACGGTGGCGCCTACGTCGTCTTCTCGCAGATGAGAAGTTTCGCCTGGGCACTCGTCTTCATCGCCCTTTCGCGATCAGCCATCGCCGTGAGTTCCGTGCTCAACTTCTCGCAGCTTCTGCGCCACGTTTCCGACCAATACCGCGGACGCGTCTTCGCGACAATGGAAACGCTAAGCTGGGGCATGATGATGCTCTCGATGACCGCCGCCGGATTCGCCAGCCAGCACTACAGCCCCCGCGCTATCGGCGTCGTGTCCGGCATCGCGAGTTCCCTCACCGCCTTCTGGTGGCTCGCTCTCAACGCATCCGGACGCCTTCCCGAGCCCGCGCTCGAAGGCATAGACCCCAAAGAAGTGGAAGTGCATGAACCAAGCCTCTAGCATCACCGGACGCCTGGTGCTCGTCACTGGCGCAGCCAAACGCATCGGCCGCGACATAGCCCTGCGCCTCCATCGCGAAGGCGCGCGCGTGCTCATTCACTACAACACCTCGGAAGAGGAAGCCCGCCAGACCGCCGATGATTGCCGAGCCGAAGGCATGCTCAGCGCCGATCTGGAAAGCGTTCCCGACATTGTACGCATGTTTCAGGAGATCGACTCGCAGTACGGCCCGCTATATGGCTTGGTGAACAACGCCGCCCGTTTCACCCGCTTTCACCCGTTCGAGCTGACGGAAGCCGATTGGGATTACGTCCACTCTGTGAATCTCAAAGCGACCTTCTTCTGCTGCCAGCAGGGGGCGCTGCTGATGCACAAGCATGACGGCGGACGCATCGTGAACATCAGCTCGCTCGGCGGCATCCGTCCGTGGGCCGAGCATGCCCATTACTGCGCATCCAAGGCAGGCGTCATCCACTTGACGCGCGCGCTCGCCAAGGCCTTCGCCCCCGGCATCACGGTGAACTCCGTTGCTCCCGGCGTGATCCCCTATGGCCCGACTGACCAACGCGTCGATGCGATGATCCGCTCCACTCCCGCCGCCCGCGCCGGCACGGGCGACGAAATCGCCGAAGCGGTGGTCTATTTTCTCAAGGCTTCCAACTTTGTCACCGGCCAGTTGATTGCGGTGGATGGCGGCCTCAGCCAGCGTTGAGCGCCGCATCCAGATCCGCGGTCAGATCCTGCACGTTCTCAATCCCCACGCTCAGCCGCAACAGATTCTGCGGTGTCCTGCTTGTAGGACCTTCCGTACTCGCGCGGTGCTCAATCAGACTGTGTGTACCGCCAAGGCTCGTCGCGCGAGTGAACACCCGCACGCGCCCGGTAACCGCGAGCGCTTCCGCTTTGCCGCCGCGAATCTGAAACGAGAGCATGCCGCCAAACCCATCGTGCATCTGCCGCCGCGCCAACTCATGCCCCGGGTGTGACGCCAATCCCGGATAATGCACCTGCTCCACAGCCGGATGCGCTTGCAGCCACAGCGCCAACGCCATCGCATTCGCCGACGACTGCCGCACCCGCAACGGCAGCGTGTCGATGCCTCGCCGCGCCAGCCAGCAATCGAAGGGCGAAGGAATCGCCCCCCCGTAATGCTGAAAATTGCGCGCCCGTTCAAAGGCGTAGTTGTCGTGCTTCGTGATCAGCACGCCTCCAACGACATCGCTGTGCCCGCTAATAAACTTGGTGGTGGAGTGCATCACCATGTCGATGCCAAAATCCATCGGCCGCTGCAGCACCGGAGTGGCGAAGGTCCCGTCGGCCACGCTGATCGCGTTAGCCTTGCGGGCAATGCCGGCAATCGCCGCCAGGTCGCAAATCTTCAGCATCGGATTTGATGGCGTCTCCACCCAGATAAGCCGGGTGTTGGGCTTCACCGCCGCGCGCACTGCACCAGGATCGGTGATGTCCACAAAGGAGACTTCCAGCTTCGCCTTCGCAAAGACTCCGTTCACCACCTTGCGCAGCCCGTGATAAACATCATCGGGGAAGATGAGATGATCGCCGGGTTCCATCGCCTGCACCACGCTCGTCACCGCCGCGAGCCCGGACCCAAATGCGAGCGCCTCCTTCCCGTCTTCCAATGCCGCAAGCGCGCCCTCCAACATCTCCCGCGTCGGATTCTCTTCGCGTGAATAGGTGTAGCCGCGGGGCCATTTTCCATCGGGATCGCGCTCGTAGGTGCTGGTCATGTAGATGGGCGCCGCCACCGCGCCCGTTGCCGGATCCACCTTGCGACCGGCATGAACGGCTATCGTTTCAATTTGCACTCGCCCATTGTCGCAAGAGCGCGCAAGGCAAAAGGGGCCAGGCACTTGTGCTATGATAATAGAGTCTTTGGCTGCACGATCTTCTTGGCGTGCATCTTGGCCGCGAGCTTCCCCTGGGTCCAGTGTATATCCCGGGAGTCTTCAAACCTGAAGCCTACTGTCAAACAAGGACGGACGGTTGACAGTACACGGGAAGCTGGCGCGGACATCCCTCCAGCCAAATACGAAACTTCGAACACAATCAATGAACCAATTCTCCGAACTACCCCTGAGCTCTGTCCTGCAGAGCAACCTCAGCAAGCACGGCTACGTGAACCCCACTCCCGTGCAGGCACAAGCAATCCCGCCGGCAATGGCCGGCCATGACGTGGTGGCCACCGCGCAGACAGGAACCGGCAAGACGCTCGGCTTCCTCATCCCGGTGTTGCATTCCCTCGCCCAGAACCCAAAGAAGGGCGTAAAAGCCGTTGTGCTCAGCCCCACTCGCGAACTGGCGATACAAATCAACGAAACCTTTGGCAAACTGGCAGCGGGCACTGGCGTTCGTTCGGCCGTCGTTGTTGGCGGCATCAACGAAAGCGGCCAGTTAAAGAAGATTCGCGAAGGTGCACAAGTGCTGATTGCGACGCCGGGCCGCCTTTGTGATTTTCTCGATCGCCGCCTCGCGGACCTCAGCCACGTCCAGTTCGTGGTGTTGGACGAAGCCGACCGCATGCTCGACATGGGGTTTCTTCCTCCTCTGCGGCTCATCCTGAAAGCAACGCCGCCGACGCGCCAGACGCTGTTCTTCTCAGCAACGATTGAGAAGTCCGTCGCGCACCTCGTGGATGCGCACCTGCGCAACCCTGTTCGCATTTCCGTCGGTTCCGCCACCAAGCCACACGAAAAGGTGAATCTGCATCATTACGAAGTGGAGCACGATCGCAAGTTCAGCCTGCTGGTGCGTCTGTTGAAGCAGGACCAGGGTTCGTTCCTCGTCTTTGCGCGCACCAAGCATGGAGTCGACCGGCTGGCCAAGAACCTGGCCGCCGCCGGACTCAAAGCGACGCGCATCCATGGCGACCGGACGCAGAATCAGCGCAATGAAGCACTGCGCGGGTTCAAGGAAAACCGCTACCGCGTGCTGGTAGCCACTGACGTCGCCGCTCGCGGCATTCACGTTGATGGCATCGGCCATGTCGTCAATTACGATCTGCCGCAGGTACCCGAGGACTTCATTCACCGGGTTGGCCGGACAGGCCGCGCCGGTGCTCTCGGCCTCGCCTCCACCTTCAGCACGCACGCCGAACGCAGCGAAATCCGCAACATCGAACGTACACTCCGGGTCCGGCTGGAAAAGCAGGTGGTCGATAGCGACATGGAAATCATCCAGCCCGCGCCGAAGGCGTTCTACGAGAAGATCGCCGCCAAGTCGTCCTTCAAGAACAGCCGCTTCCGCGGACAGAACGCCCGCCGCCGCATGGCGGTCTAAGACACCAATCGCGCGCGCAGCGTGTGGTAAGGTAGCAGGATCATGCGGCTACCTGTACCCGCTATGCTCGTCCTCATCTGCTGCATAGCCGTGCTGCGCGCACTCCCTCCTGTGGCCAGTTTTCGCTCGTTCGATCGTGCCCTCCTGCTCGAGGACAAAGGCGAGACTTCGGCAGGCGCGAGTATCGGCGATGTGAACGGCGACGGCCATCCCGACATCCTTCTCGCCAAGGGCCGCCACTGGCCGCTGCACAACAGGGTTCTGCTGAACGACAGCAAAGGGAGTTTCCGGGCAAGCGATGTTTCCGACGCGCCGGACCGCACATACACCGCAGCGCTGGCCGATGTGGACGGCGACAGAACGCTCGATCTTGTCGTGAGCAACGACAAGCCGGATCGGAAGCTCGTCTACCGCAACGATGGCAAAGGTCGCTTTCAAGTCACCGGAACTTTCGGTGATCCCAACTGGTCCACGCGCTACGTCACACTCGCCGACCTCAACGGTGACAAGTACCCCGATATCATAGCTGCAAACCGCAGCGGGTCTGCGAAAGCCACTCCCAGCTATGTGTGTCTCAACAATCGCAAAGGCGCGTTCCCTGCTTGCACTCCGCTCGCCACCGAATCCGCCACCATCATCGTTGCCGCGGATTTTGACGGCGACGGAGCAATCGACCTTTGTGTGCCCCATCGCGACGGAGGCCGCAGCGTGGTCCTCTGGAACGACGGCAAAGGGATGTTCGCCACTTCCACAGCTTATGGTCCGGAGAAATCGCAAATACGCGCTGCCGCCGCGGGAGATCTGGATGGCGACGGCAGGCCCGATCTGGTGATGGGCGAGGAACGGGGCGGGGTTAGCATGTATCGCAACAATGGCGGCAGGGCATTCGCAGCGCCGGTGGCTCTGCAACAGGATAAAGCCGCGGTTTATTCCATCGCCATTGCCGACATGAACCGCGATCGCAAGCCGGACATCATCGTCGGCAAAGTGCGGTCCCCAGGATCGGTGTTGTTCAACGATGGCGCTGGCAAGGCCTTCCAGGAGGTGAAGTGGAACGACGGCAAAGGCGCGGTCTACGGGGTGGCGATTGCGGACCTCGACGGCGATGGTTGGCCCGACATTGTTGCCGCTCGCTCCGATGCTCCGAACGCAATCTGGTTCAGTACGGAAGGGAAGCTGAAGTGACGTGTCGCGAATTCGCAGCACTTCCGTTGCGGGCGCGGGTTTGACGATCCGCTCATGGAACCGCCGGTTATCTCGGAAGACCCGATCTGTTTTCCGAACGTTCGGATCGCTCATTGAGGTGATATGATAGTAAGAGGTGCTCAGGGGCGCCTTCCCCACCGCAAGAAGTTTTCACCCTGATTTCCCAGTTCGAGTTCGTCAGTGTCTTTCCCAGTAGCCATCGGAGTGGGGCTTGGCAATTCCTCAGGAGAAGACCATCATGACGGATGCCATCCAGGAACTGAAAATCCGTTCCGAGATCCTGCACAAACGCATACAGGCTGGAGAAGCCAGTGCCCTGCTCCGGCTGAAGAGCCTTCCAGGCTTCCGACGCGCCACACAACCGGAACTGTCAGCCGCAACAGTGGCAATCCAGCGTCGCGATTGCCTCACCATCATTGCCGTGGAATTGGGTTTTCCCAACTGGCCGGTGGCCAAAGCGACGCTCGAAGGTTCGCCTGGAGCCACCGAATTCGGCACGTTGCTCTACCCCAAACGGCTTGGCGGCCACACCAACCACTGGTTTGTGAACTACACCGAAGCCGCCCGGATCCGGGCAGCGCGCAACGCATACCTGCTTGCCTACAAACGCCACTTCTTTGTGGCCGACTACTACTTTGTGGAAGGCCTCGGACTCGACCCTGAAGATGCCGATTGGAAGGCGATCGCCTTCGATTGGGTACGGCCCGTGGACCCAGCCGCACGTACGCGCCTGTACGCCAGGCTCATTGCGCGCCTGCCGAAGGAGGGTCGCCATGAATGAGCGCGAGCGCCGCAAGGCCGCCATCGAGGAGTTCAAGAAGAAGATGGTTTCGCGTGGCATCTACGCAATTCGGCACATTCCTTCGGGGCAGTTGTGGATCGGCGCCTCGCCGAACCTCGAAGCCGCGCGCAATCGCGAGTGGTTCGCGCTGCGGCAAGGATTGCATGAGAACAAGTCGCTACACAGTGTGTGGGCCGAATCGGGCGAGCAGGCATTTGCTTTCGAAATCCTGGAGACGCTCGACCCCGACCTCGCGCAGATGCTAGTCCACGACACGCTGAAAGCCCGGCTCAAACATTGGATGGAGAAAACGGGCGGGTTAACCGTGTCCGGTTTCTGATCCTACCCCAGTTCTTCGTAGTTGACGTTGAGGTTGGTGAAGATGCAGATATCACCGGCGATCTTCATCGCCTTCTCAGCGATTCCTCGCGCCGGCAGGTCGGTATTCTCCATGAGCGCGACCGCGGCGGCCTTGGCAAACGGACCGCCCGAGCCAATCGAAGCCAACGGCTCATCTGGCTCAATCACGTCGCCGTTGCCGCTCACGATGTAGGTGTTGTTCAAATCGGCCACCAGCAGCAGCGCCTCCAGATGGCGCAGGACCTTATCGGTCCGCCAGTCCTTAGCCAGTTCCACAACGGACCGTGGAAGATTTCCGTTGTGCTGTTCCAGCTTTATTTCAAAGCGCGCAAAGAGCGAGAATGCGTCCGCTGTGGAACCCGCAAATCCCGCCAGGATCTTGCCGTTATACAGACGCCGCAGCTTTCGCGCCGAGGCTTTAAGAACTTCATGACCCAGTGTCACCTGGCCATCGCCGGCCATGACAACCTGGTTGTTCTTGCGCACACAAAGGATGGTAGTGGATCGGATTCGGGATTGCATCGGTGGGACTGTTTCTATTATAAACTCGCACTTGGAGTCATGATCAAGGCTGTCCAGATCAAACGCGCCGATGTTGTGCAAGACATCAGAAGACTGGCGGATTTGACGGGAGCATCGCTCACCGACGCGGTGGCGAAGGCCGTGCGATCCCAGCTTGCCATAGAACAGGCGCGCGTCAACGCCAAGCTCTCCAAGCGGCGGGCGGAGGCCGACCGTATCCTTTCCGAGTTGCGCCGATTGCCGGTAGTTGGCCCGATGGTGAGCGATGCCGACCTCTATGATGATGCAGGACTGCCGAAGTAAGCATCGCCGTCGACGCATTTCGACGGTTTCGAGGACGGCGCGCGAAGTTGTGTTGACCGCGCGTTGATACAATGCACTCACAGATGCTTCGATTCGCAGCCCTATTCGCATCCGTTGCTCTGTCGTCCTCCGCGCAGACGAAGCCGCGCGCCTTGGCCATCCTGGAGGCGAATTGTCTTCGATGCCACAATGCGAGCGCACGCATGAGTGGTCTCTCCCTCGCCACCTCCGCTGATCTGCTTAAGGGCGGCGCACACGGCCCGGTGATCGTCGCTGGAAAGCCGGACGATAGCCCGCTATACCGAATGATCAGCGGCGACAAGCCGAAGATGCCCGCTAATGCGAACCCGCTCACCGCCTCCGATACCGCCTCTGTTGCGGCATGGATCCGCGACGGAGCCAAATGGCCGGACGGCCTCCAATTGGGAGCGGAAGTGTGGTGGTCGTTAAGGCCGTTGCGCAAGCCGCAGCCACCGCAGGGCGCGTCGCCGATCGACGCCTTCATTCAAGCCGAACGCAGCAAGCGCGAGCTCCGCCCCTCTCCACCAGCGGATCGCGCGTCGCTGATCCGTCGCCTCACTTTCGACCTGCACGGCCTGCCACCGGCTTGGGAAGAGATTCGAGCGTTCGTGAGCGATCCCGCGCCAGATGCTTACCAACTGCTGGTGGACCGTCTGCTTGCTTCGCCGCGCTATGGCGAGCGATGGGCGCGCCACTGGCTCGACGTAGTCCACTATGGAGAGTCGCACGGGTACGACAAGGACAAGCCGCGCCGCAACGCCTGGCACTATCGTGATTACGTGATTCGTTCCTTCAACCAAGACAAGCCCTATACCCGTTTTGTGGAAGAGCAACTCGCGGGCGACTACCTCTGGCCCGACAGTGCGGAGGCGCTCATTGCCACCGGCTTCATCGCGGCCGGTCCGTGGGACTTTGTCGGTCACGCGGAGTTGCGTGAGAACACCATCGACAAAAACATCACCCGTAATCTCGATCGCGACGACATGGTGATGACAGCCATGTCCTCCTTCACCAGCATCACCGCACATTGCGCCCGTTGTCATAACCACAAGTTCGATCCGATTCCCCAGGAGGATTACTACAAGCTGCAAGCTGTTTTCGCCGGCGTGGATCGCGCCGACCGCCCGTTTGACCGCGACCCGAAGGTGTTCGCCGAACGCCGCGCCCTGCTGGCTAGGCGCCGGGACGTAATGTCGCAGCTACGACCGCTTCGTGAGAAAGCCGCGGCCGTGTCCAGCACCGAACTGACTGCACTCGACGCCATGCTGCGCGACATCAAAGACGACTTCAACGAAACCAGGAAGCGGGAATTGCAGCCCATCATCGCAAAGATGAACGCCGAGCGGAAAGCCCTCGCCGATTCCCTTGTCGACCCCGTGGTGCAAGGCGAGATCAACCGTCTGAACGCCGAACTTCGCCCCATCGACGCGGCTATCGCAAAGCTTCCCAAACCAGAGATGGTATACAGCGCCGCCACCTTCTTCGATCCACAAGGCACGTTCACCTACGCGATTCTCCCCCGTCCCATTCACGTTTTGCAGCGAGGCAGCGTCGAGAATCCGGGCAAGGCGGTTTCCGTCGGCGCGCTCTCGCTCGTCTCCACGCTGAATTCCGTTTTCGGCATCGACGACCAACAGCCGGAAGGCGCACGGCGCGCAGCACTCGCGCGCTGGATCACCTCCCCGGACAACATGCTCACGTGGCGATCCATTGTGAACCGCGTCTGGCAATCCCATTTCGGCACAGGTCTGGTCGATAGCGCCAATGACTTTGGCCGCATGGGCGCACTTCCCTCGCATCCGGAGTTGCTCGATTGGCTGGCAGTCGACTTCCGGGACAGCGGCGGGTCGCTGAAGCGGCTCCACAAACAAATTGTGATGAGCGCGGTGTACCGGCAATCCTCGGCGAACAACGCAGCCAATGCCGCCATCGATGGGGACAACCGGTATCTATGGCGCATGAACCGCACCCGCCTGGACGCCGAAAGCGTGCGTGACGCGACCCTTGTTGTGAGCGGCCGCATTGATCTCACGATGGGCGGGCCGGCAGTGGAACAGTTCTACTTCAAGGACGATCATTCGCCGGTCTATGATTACACGCGATTCGACGTCGATTCCGCAGCGGCCCGCCGCCGCAGCATTTACCGCTTCCTTGTCCGCAGCGCGCCTGATCCATTCATGGATCGTCTCGATTGTCCCGACTCCTCGCTCATCACCGGCAAACGAAACACCACCATTACGGCCATCCAGGCTCTGGCGTTGCTGAACAATCCGTTCATGGTGAGGCAGGCCGAGCATCTGAGCGCGCGACTTCGCGAGCGCGCCACGAACATCCACGGTCAGGTGCAATGGCTTTACCGCTATGCGCTCGGCCGCGATCCCAAGCCCGCGGAAGTTGCCCGGTTGGCTGCCTACGCCAATGCCAACGGCATCGAGAACGCGGCGCGTGCCATGCTGAACAGCAACGAGTTTCTGTTTGTCGATTGAAGGCCGCATATGACACGACGCGATTTTCTTTGGAACTGCGGCGGCGGACTCGGCGGGGTTGCCCTGGCGCAAATGCTCTCCGGCGCGACGCATCATCCGCCGAAGGCAAAGCGCGTCGTGCAACTGTTCATGTCGGGCGCCGCCAGCCAGTGCGACACCTTCGATTACAAGCCGCTCCTGATTCAAAAGAACGGCGAGAAGTTCGACCCTGGCGGCAAAGTGGAACTTTTCCAAAGTACGCCCGGCGTGGTGATGAAAAGTCCGTGGGGCTGGAAGCGCTATGGCCAGTGCGGCAAGTGGATGAGCGACCTGGTGCCGCACCTCGGCGGTTGCTCCGACGACATCGCCTTCGTTCACTCCATGATGTCGAAATCGAACGTGCACGGCCCGGCGACGTTCATGCAAAACAGCGGCTTTGTGCTGCCCGGCTTCCCCGCAATGGGATCGTGGGTGTCCTACGGCCTGGGTTCGCTCAATCAGAATCTGCCGGCGTTCATCGTGCTGCCAGACAAACGCGGCTTCGCTCCCAATGGCCCCGGCAACTGGAGCGCCGGATTCCTTCCGGCAGCGCATCAAGGTACGCTCATCCGGGCGAGCGATCCGAACCCGATCTTCGACCTGTTCCCTCCCAAGGACGCCCGCTTCATCAACTCCAGATCCGAAGCCGAAGCCTGGAGCCTGCTGCGTGACATGAATCGCGACCACCTGCAAAGCCGTGAAGGCGACTCGCGGCTGGAGGCCCGCATCGCTTCCTACGAGATGGCTGCAAGACTGCAACTGAGCGCGCCGGAAGTGCTCAATATCGACGGCGAATCGGAAGCGACGAAGAAGCTCTACGGCCTGGATCAACCGGTGACGGAGGATTTCGGACGTAATTGTCTTGTGGCTCGCCGGCTGCTGGAACGAGGCGTCCGCTTCGTCCAGGTGTGGAGCGGAGCGGACAACGGCTTCCCTCGCCGCAACTGGGATTCGCACGAGAATATTGCTCGCGATCACCTGCAGATGGGCACCGGCATGGATAAGCCCGCGGCCGCGCTCATCAAGGACTTGAAGTCACGCGGCATGCTCAACGACACCATCGTGTTCTGGACCACCGAGTTCGGCCGCATGCCCTGCAGCCAGGGTTCAAAGGGCCGCGATCACAATCCATTTGCCTTCACAGTGTGGCTGGCCGGCGGGGGAATCAAAGGCGGGGTCAGCTGTGGGTCTAGCGACGAGTGGTCCTACAAGGCCGCGGAACATCCCGTCTACTGCTACGATGTGCACGCCACGGTGCTTCATCTGCTCGGCCTCGATCACACGCGCCTCACCTACCGCTACAACGGTATCGACCGGCGCCTCACCGATGTGCATGGCAATGTGATTCGCGACTTGCTGGCCTGATTCCTTCGTCAGTGGTCCCAGTTGGGCAGTTCGCCCGGGTGCAGCGCGTCGTGATCTTCCGCCGACTCCAGATGCGACTCCACCTCGAGCGCAATGCCCATCTTCGCCTCTAGCATCTCTTCAAACTGCGTGGCCAGCCGATGCGCCTGCCGCATGGTCTGCTCCTCCTGGAAGAGAAGGTGGACACCGACGATCAACCGCTGCCCGGTATCGCGAAACCGGAGCCGGTGGTACCCAATCCCAAGCGCGGCGCCGATCTCATGGCATGCCGTGTTGAGTTTGTGCGCGGTTTCGGTGTCGGGCAGATCCAGCAATCCCCGCACGGATCGTTTCACCAATCCAAACGCTGTCCACAGGATGTTCAGCGCGACGGCAATCGCGATGAGCGGATCGAACGGTTTCCATCCGGTGAGCATGACGAGGCCAAGCCCAGCAACCACACCGAAGCTCGTCCAACTGTCAGTGAGCACGTGCTCGCCGTTGGCTTCGAGGATGAGCGATTTCGTGCGCCGCCCCGTCGCGACCAGATACCATCCCAACGCCAGATTGATCAGGGAAGCGGCGAACGTAAGGAGCGTGCCGCGTCCCAGATCCTCAAACTGAAGGCCCGCGCGCCATTTCTCCACCACTACCGCGATGATCCAGAATGCGGCGACGCTGATCATCCCACCCTCGAATCCGGCGGAGAAGAAAGTGATCTTCTCGTAGCCGAACGGTGAGGCTTCTCGCGCAGGACGCCGGCTCAGCCAGAGACTGAATGCGGCAAATGCCACCGCCGCAACGTGGACCACAGATTCAATGGCATCGGAAAGAATCGCCGCCGAACCCGTAAGCCAGTACGCCGTCAGTTTGCCCGCGAGCATGAAACAGCCAATGATCAGCGACAGACGCATCGCCAATTGCTGGTCGCGATCAGCCTGGGTATCGCGCGCTGAGGAGGAGGTCATCCTCCACTGATTAGAGCAATTACTCCGCCACCAGTGTTGTCGATGCGGATTCTCCATTCACCCGCACAGTGATTATCCGCGTTTCACCGGCGCTCAATTGCGGCGCGGTCACCTGAACTTCCAGGATGCCCGGCGTCATGGAATGCCTCACCGACAGCACCGGCACTTCAGCATCACCGGCAGTCACGGTGATCGCGGCGGCGGGGACGGCGGAACTACTCGTGTCCAGCACTCCGGTGGCGACAGCCGGGATCAGATTCCCTGCCCCGGTTAGCGGAATCACAACCGTTCCATCTTCACTGGCCTTCACCTGACTGGGGATGCCCGGGCTCACTTCCGCCACTATTAGGCCGCGCGTGATCACTGATGCTCCGTCGCGCTCCACCATCATCGCCACGCTGGACAGCCCACTCACTTCGTAAGGAGTCTGTACAGTGATCTCGCCCCGTCTCCAGGAAACTACCGGCGCGGCTATGCCGTTGAAGCGAACCGTGACGCCCGCAGCACCAAGCGGCCACATGCCCTGCTCATCGGCAGCGGTAACCACCTCGCCTTCCGCGTCCAGTCCAGCTACCGCGATGTTCACCAATCCTCCAGGAGCCAACGGCCCGCTTCGCCGTGACAATGCGTTCCCAACCACCGGCGTCGCACGCAATAGCAGCAGTTCATTCGTAAGACCGCGATCGGTCGCGCCGCCGAAGAAGATGGCGCCAGTTCCAGCCGCGAAGACAGCTTCCTGGCGCTCTCGGGGCGCTGGCGGGCCATCAATGGCAAGTTTCGTCCAACTCTGCGCGGCCGTATCGAACTCCCAGGTGTCGTTCAAATTCCCGAGATCGCCCGAACCGCCGAAGATCAATAACCGCCGGCGCTCGCTGTCGAACGCTCCACCGTACCATTGCCGCCCGGGCGGCTTGGTAGAGCCGCGAATCTCCGTCCACCGGTGGGCCGCCAGATCGAAACTCCACAGGTCGCCTTGCGGGCAGGGTCCGGCGCCGCTCGAACAACCGCCGTACAGCAACATCTGATTTCCGGCATCGTCAATCACGGCGTGATGCAGACAGCGCCGCAGCGGCCGCGAGCCGGGTGCGGGACTCACATCGCGCCAGCGGTTGGTGGCCAGATCGAAAGTCCACGTATCGTCAAAGCGGCCCGAGTCCGTGAACCCGTGCGAGATGATCATCCGGTCCCGCACGCCGTCGTACACTCCGGAGTGTCCGTAACGCCGGCTAGGCCCCGCATTGTCCGGGGCCAGTTGACGCCAGGATCGGGAGGATATGTCGAAGGCCCAGGTATCACTGAAGAAGCCCCCTGCCTGTCCGCCAAACAGCACCAACTGTCCGCGCCGTGCATCCATAATCAGCGTGTGCCCGAAGCGCGCCGCAGGCAACGCGCCCGACGCAGGAACCTCGCTCCACTCCTGCCGGTCGAGCGAGTAGGACCACAGATCGTTACGCGGCGAGCCGTCGCGTCCCCCGAACATATAGACCGTGCGGCTCCGCGCATCGTAGGCGAGCACGCCATCCACACGGCCCGAGGGCCCGTCGGCCGCGGGCAAGGTCTTCCATTCGACAACATCCTGCCCCAGCGCAAGCGAAGCAATCCAGAACAACAGTAGCGGTTTCATCAATCGGGATATGCCGCGCCGTGCGTCCGATATTCCCGCGCGATACGGTGATGGCCCGGATGCGGTGAGCATGCTGCGCATCGGCACCGCGGCGAAACTGACCGCGCCGCGAATCACTCGCTTCGAAGGGTCTCCAGCGGATCTACTCTTACCGCACGCATTGCCGGCAATAGACACGCCACTGCCGCCGCGCCGAGCATCAGGACTGCCGCAGCCGACAGAGACAAGGGATCATGCGGCGGCGTCTCATACAGGAGATTGCCGAGCATTCGTGTGAACGCCAGTCCCGCGGCAACGCCTGCCGCCAACCCGGCAGCCACCATCACGAGTTCGCGCCTCACAATCATGCCGATCAATCCCTTGGGCGCGGCGCCGAGGGCCATCCGAATTCCGATCTCCGTCTTGCGGCTTCCGGCCGAGGCTGCCGCGACGCCGCCAATGCCCGCCACAGTGATCAACAACGTGAGCAGTGCGAGCAATCCCGTCAGCTTCAACGTCAATTGTGGCGCCGACAACTGGTCCGAGAGGATCTCCGGCATCGTGCGCACTTCCGCAATGGCCTGTTCCGGATCCACGGCGTACACCGCCTCGCGAAGCCTTCCAATCACCGTCCGCGGGTCGCCGCTGGTCTGCACCAGCAGATGAGAGGCACTGGTCAGTACCGACGTCGGGAAATAGACCTGCTCGCCCGCCTCCTGATCGATGCTGAACGATCGCACGTCGCCGCACACGCCCACGACGGTGATCCATTGCGCGTTTCGGCCGGGGATCTGGAACCGCCTGCCAATCGGGTCCTGATTGGGCCAGCGGCGTCTCGCCATGGTCGCGTTCACCACCGCCACTGGAGGCGCGCCAGTGCGTTCATCAGAATCACGAAATCGCCTGCCGCGGGAGATCGGGACTTTCAACGTCTCAAAGTACATCGGACTCGCCGCGGAGAAGCTGACCACAGCGAGCTGCGCATTCGGATCCACGGCCTGCCCTTCAAACACCAACCCTCTGTTGAGAGCAAGGCCGGCGGCCAGCGGCGTTCTGGCCGTGAGTGCCGCGGCCGCTACTTCAGGAATCGCCTGCGCACGGGCCAGCACTCCGCGCATGTTCCGCAGGTAGGCCTCGGTGGACGCTACGTTGGTGAAGTTGGGACGGACCTGGACACTCACCACGTTCTCCGGCTGGAATCCGAGTGACACTTGCGACAGCTTC
>JACQZR010000026.1 GCA_016213775.1 Acidobacteriota bacterium | reverse complement strand
GTTCATGCCGAGATCGACAGCAACTCTTACCCCGCCGGAATCAAGGTTGCCGACGACGAGATGTCCGGCATCAACCTCCGGCGCGACGATTTCCACGGCGAATGGAACTACGAAATCAGGCCGTCAGGTGGAAATGTTATTGCTTAACAAATCCTTAGCAGAGTGCCTAAAGGTCGCAGTGTTTCGTACCCGCCATCTGAGAACAGAGACTGGACTGGCGATCCTATATCCGACTGGCTTGTGGCTGGCAGCGGCAATGTTATCAGTTGGTTGGACAATCCGGGTCTATTGGCTTATTTGCCCCCTTCCATGCGAGATTTTCGGACCGTATCCGATACAACTTTCTATTTTCAGTCGTTGGTGTACCATGGGATGCTACCTCGTGGGGCTAAGACTCCCTACTGAGAGGTTGATTGGTCATTGCGTTTTGCAATCAATGGGGATAGTTGGAATATCGCTCTATCCATTCAAGGTTACAAGGGATTTCCATGAAGCGGTCTGTCCTATTGCTCGTTTTGGAGATGGTGGCTTGTTGCTTGTTGAACTGCTCTCGGCCCGCGGAACCGCCGGAGTTGGCGAAGCGACTCGCTGACCCGCTGGCTCAAACGGCCGCTGTGAAAGAAGTTGTGGCTGCCCCCGCAGACAGATTGCCGATGCTATTGCGGTGGACAACCCAGCCTCCAGACATGTACCCGTTGGAGCCTTTGTTCGTTGGACTCGCGGACGTGTTCTGGGAACTACGGACCGTGGAGGCAATCGATTTTCTGATCAAAAATGTTGCTCTGGAGCGATCCAATAAGTCGAACGTATGGAATAAGGCGGACTCGGTCGTAGTCTTCAATTTCCCGGCGGCAGCGGCCCTGATCAGGATCGGAACGCCCGCGTGCGAGCCACTCAGGATAGCCTACGACCAGTGGGCCTGGAAGCACTTCGAGCGGCGTCCACTCCTCTTTGCCATATCCAGAATCCGGTGCAAGAACGACTTTCGCGCGGTCCGAACTTTTATTCTTGGTGATCTTGAAAACGAACTAATCACTCTGAAGTCGGGCATGCGACTCAATAAGGAGGAGGAGTAACCGCAGCCGACGGCGAGCAGGAGAACGGCGTGCGCGACGATGCCGAATCTCGAAATAGTTTTCCTGTATGACAAGTACGGGACTCAGGGGGTCTATACGACCGGATCGCGATCACACTTCCACCCCCGCTAAGAACAGCGATCGCGATGCAAGAACGGATCGCCTTGGCGCGAGAATGGACGGTGGAAGAAACTACTCGCGGCGGCGCTGGACATCCTGAGAGGATCGTCGGCTCCAAAGGAGGACGCCACTGCCCGGAAAGATCTCGTCTTGAGCTTCGATCGACGGCTCAACCAGAGGCAGCACTCCCACAAGGCGCGACTGCCAGCCAAAGCACGTCCGCGATTACCGTGCGTGCTTCACCAACAGTCGGTAGGTTAGGGACCTCGTTTGAGTGTAGCCGTGAGCGTGACGGCGCTGGCGGCGACGAGTTTGCCGTGGACCGGCAACAGCCCGTGGCAATCGGTGGTGCGGACGGATGGAACGATTCTGGTGTACCGGAACAGTGTTCGCGTGCTGCAGACGCAGGGGAGCGTGACGAGCGGGCAGACCGGCGTGGGTGGATGGTTCCAATCGATGTATTCGCTGTTCACGAGTGTGCAGTTGGGACGGACGAATGGCGCGGGCGAGAATCGAAGATTTCGTTCACACGTCGCCCTTGCGAGGCCGGGTGCGGCCCTTTCTGGGTATCTGGCCAACGAGCGAATACCACTATGGCTGTTGCCAGCGACACGCTAGACTGGTCCAAAGATCGGCCGACCATCGCTAGCAATCGGTGGTGCGACCTTAGGATTGTGGTGTACAGGGCAGTCGATGTATGGAGAAACAAATGTCCGGACCGCCGCCTGGGAGGGCGAACACGTTACTTAATATGCACAACCAAACTCGCTCACTTGCTTTTGCGCTCTGCTGCATGGTCGTGGGGACCCTGGTCGTGGTTGCGGAGCCCAATGATGATTTGCTTGCCGCAGCACGCAAGGGGGACCTTGCCGCTGCAAAATCGCTAGTGGAAAAGGGCGCTTCCGTCGAGGCAATGACCGCCTACGGACAGACCCCGCTCTACCTCGCCGCTATGAACGGCCATGAGGCGGTGGTGCAGTTTCTGCTGGAGAAGGGTGCGAGTCCGGACGTCACGGACACGTTCTATAAGGCCCCGATGCTCGCTTTTGTGGTGATGCGGAAGCATTACGGCGTGGCGAAGTTGCTGCTCGCCAAGAGCACGGCGAAGCCCGATGACGCTCTGGCGGCAATCGCCCGGAGCGGGCAGGCGGATCTGGTGCAGATTGTGGTGGACAAGAAGCCGAAACAGGAGGCGCTGGACAAAGCTTACGAGATAGCTCTGGATCAGAAGGAGACCGCCGTGGCGGAGGTCCTGAAGAAGGCCGGGGCGAAGGAGCCTCCTGTGGTTGCGCCTATTGATCCGAAGGTGCTGGAGAGCTATGTGGGCACGTACAAGACTGAGAAGTTCCCACTGGATATCAAGGTGTTTGTGAAGGATGGCAAGCTGTATATGCAGGCTACGGGGCAGCCGGAGTTTATGCCGAAGGCGAAGACCGCTACTGTGTTTGAATTCGCTCCAGCCGGGTTGAGCGTGGAGTTCAAATCCGCATCGAGCTTTATGCTGAAGCAGGGTGGCATGCTGATTCCCTTCCAGAAGGCGGTGACGCAGTAATGAAACGCACTCTTGCTTTTTTGTTTTATTCGGCCGCGTTGGTTGCCGGCGATTGGCCGCAGTTCCGGGGACCGTCGGCGTCCGGTATCGGCGACGGTGAGAAGCCGCCGCTGAGCTGGGATGCAGAGAAGAAGAAGAACATTGCGTGGTCCACGGAGATTCCGGGGTTGGCGGTTTCTTCGCCGATCGTAGCGGGCAATCGGGTGTATGTCACGACAGCGATTTCGGCGGACGCGAAGCAGTCGTTGCGCACGGGCTTGTACGGCGATACGGATCCGGTGAACGATTTGACTGCGCACGAATGGCGTGTGATCGCGCTGGATAAGGACAGCGGCAAGGTTGTGTGGCAGCAGACGGCGCACAAGGGTGTGCCGAAAACGAAACGGCATCCGAAGTCCTCGCAGGCGTCGCCCACCCCTGCCACCAATGGCGAGGTTGTGGTGGCGTATTTCGGGTCAGAGGGATTGTTCGCGTATTCGAAAGATGGCAAGCTGCTTTGGAAGAAAGATCTGGGATTGCAGAATGCGGGCTGGTTCTTTGATCCCGATTCGGAGTGGGGGGCGGCCAGTTCTCCCATCATCTATAAGAACAAGGTGATTGTGCAGTGTGACCGGCAGAAGGATTCCTTCATCGCTGCTTTCGATATCACGGAGGGAAAAGAACTGTGGCGGACGGCACGGGCCGAGATTCCTTCGTGGGGCACGCCGACGATCGTGACTGGCAAGGACCGCACCGAAGTGGTGACCAACGGCACCAAGGCGATTCGCGGTTACGATGCGGATACCGGCAGAGAGCTATGGACACTGGGCCCTAATTCCGAAGTGACGTGCACGACTCCGGTGTCGGGCCACGGGCTGATTTTTGTGACGGCGGGGTATCCGCCGGTGCAGCCGGTGTATGCGATCAAGGTGGGGTCGAATGGCGATCTGAGGTTGAAGGACGGCAAGGAGTCGAGCGAGGCGATCGCGTGGAGCAAGCAGCGTGGCGGCGTGTATCTGCCATCGCCCATTGTGTACGGCGATCACCTGTATACGGTGGCGAACAACGGGATTCTGACGGTGTATGACGCGAAGTCGGGGACCCGTGTGTATCAGCAGCGTGTGGGTGGCGGCGGGTCGTTCACGGGGTCGCCCGTGGCGGCGGCCGGGCGGCTTTACATACCGACGGAAGAGGGCGATATTTACGTTGTGAAGGCCGGGGCGCAGTATGAACTGCTCGCCAAGAACTCGCTTGGCGAGCCGCTGTTGACCACGCCCGCGCTGGCTGGGGATTTGTTGGTCGTGCGCGGGGCAAAGCATATCTTCGCGATCAAGGAGTAGGTACACTGTGGGTATGAAGGTGTTCCCATTTCCGTTAGCTGAGAAGCAGGGTCCGTCGGTGGACCCCTGGTATCCGATGGCTGTGGGGAACGCGAAGAAGGCATATCTGGAGCTGTTGGAGAAGGGGATCATCGACAAGGACGGGAATCGTATTCGCACGGACACGCCGCCGGATATGGAGGAAGACTCGGGTTGTGATTTCGGCGGGTGATGACTCCCCATCTTCTGATCATTGCGGGACCACCAGGGAGCGGGAAGTCCAAAGTTTTTCCAGTGTCATCGTTCGGCGCCGCGTGTTTTCATGCGGACGATCGCGCGGCTGCCCTCAACGGAGGGAGCTACCTGTCGATTCCTGACGACCTGCGGAGGGTCGTGAATCGTGAGTTCGAAGCATTCATCCATTCCTGCATTGCCCGGCGAGTGAGCTTCGCGATCGAAGCGACGCTGCGCAGCAAGATCACTTTCGACCAGGCTCGGCTAGCGAAAGCTGCTGGCTTTGAAGTCGAGACGCGTTACCTGGCTTTGCGGGACTTTGCGATGCACATCGGTCGAGTTGAGATCCGGGCGGACGCCGGCGGACACAGCGAGCTGGCGAGCATACTGCGGCGCATCTACGATGCCAGCCTCGGCAATATTCGCCAAGCGGTGCTGGAAATGGACACGCGGTCCACCGGAGTTGGTGATGGAGGCTGCGGCTGGAGAGGTGACCTACGTTTCCCCAAACCCGTCGCAGTGGCTGGTCACAGCGTTGGAATTGCCCGAATAGACCTAGTGCTCATTTGGGCGGCCCGATGGACCCGGAGCCTGTAGTAATCACCACCTGATCCTGAAAGCGATCCGCGGCGCGGATTGACGCGCTGT
Source organism: Acidobacteriota bacterium (assembly GCA_016213775.1). Classification (GTDB taxonomy): domain Bacteria; phylum Acidobacteriota; class Terriglobia; order Bryobacterales; family Bryobacteraceae; genus CADEFT01. The sequence goes on along the minus strand of JACQZR010000026.1, from coordinate 12,034 downwards.
AGGGAACAGAGATACCTTCACTGCCAAAGAATTCGTCCGCCGCCGGCGCGACGCCGAACATCGTAATGACGAAGCTGTCGCCCAATGACCGGAGACTCAGCTTTCGATCGCCAAAGCTGAACTCTGATGCAGTGTCCACGGTGGCGGAACCTTCCGCGCGAAACATCAGAGAGGGAGTGAGCGCGCCCTGAATGCCACGGCTCCTGACCACGCCGATGAGTTCGCCATCGGAGAACGTGAAAGGTTTGGAGAAGTCGCGGTCGGGGCTCGCCATGTAGTAGAAGCGGATCAAGGCCGGCTGAGTACTCGGCACTGCAAGCCTGCCAAAGTGAATCAACGGCCCGTTGGGGACAGTCTGGAAACGGAACCGGTCAGAGCGCAAAGTAAACTGGGCCGACTTCTCTGAGGCCTCCCCCGCGAAGAGCGCGCTTCCGATGCCATCGAGGAAAGTAAGGTAGCCGATCAATTCGTACTCGCCGTCGAGAGCGCCACTGCCCACCAGCCGCCCCGTGATCTGAGCGGCGACGCCCCCGACGGGAACCTTTGCCGCCGCGGTGGGGGTAGTCTGTCCTTTGATCTTGTGGACCAGGATTGTGGCTATTACCATTGCCACGACGAATATGGTGATGTGCAAAGGCGGGCGGTTCATTCGCTCCATCTTACAATGGGCGTTGTCAGTCCGTGGCTAAGGCGCGACCACGTACTTACCCAACTCCGGTACGACACGTACGAATTCGCGTGCCGCCATTGCTCCAATAACGCTGCGGCCCTTCGCACCCAGGTGCGTATGGTCCGGCTTGCCGTCCCTGGTGACGGCGTCGATCTCCTTGCAGCCTTCCGGCCCCAAGGCCTCCGATTGGCGCAGCGTCAGATCGTACATGTCCATCAGTGGGACGCGTTTCTCGGCGGCCAAGGCGCGGGCGGCGGCGACGTAAGGGACGAGCGAGTCGCGAACGATCTTGCCATCGGGAGTGAAGTTGCGGCGGACGATGGAGGTGACGATCACTGGTGTTGCGCCGGCGGCGCGGGCTTCGTCTACGTATCGGGCAAGGTTGTCGCGGTAAGAGCCATTGGCGGCAGTCTCGCGATCGGGGCCCTTGCCGGGGACATCATTGTGCCCGAACTGCAGCAGCACGTATTGAGGCTTGTCGGCGAGCACGGGCTCCCAGCGTCCTTCCGAGCGAAAACTCTTGCTGCTGCGGCCATTCATGGCGTGGTTGATAACCGCCACATCAGGTGAGAATGAAGCGCGGAAACCTGTGCCCCAACCGCCTTCGTCGTTGACGGTGGAATCGCCCACCAGAACCACTCGTACGGGTGTCTGAGCAGGGCTCCAAACGGGTATCAGCAGCGCCGCAAAAAACATCATCATGGTTTTCATTAGATTGCTTGCCAGCCGCCCCGCGCATGGGGCATAGTGAGAATGAACGATGCGGAGCGCATGGAAACGCTCCCGGAAAATATGGGCTCAGACATATCGAATGGCGGACACGCTTCTCTATCTTACGGAGTTGCTCGGCCTCAAGGTCCACGACCTGAAGGGGCGCGTTATCGGACGTGTCAAAGAAGCAGCCATTGTCCCATTAATTGACCCTTTCCGTATCGACCGCTTTCTGATCGCGGCAGGCCCAACATGGTTCACTGTCCGTTACGATCAGGTTGCGGACATCTCGCTCGACGGCATCCGGCTCTCCCACGAACAACTCACCCCGTTTCACGCGGACGAGTACATGCTCCGGCTGGTGCGAGACCTGCTCGATCAACAGATCATCGACGCGCACGGGCGAAAAGTTGTGCGGGTGACGGACGCGACATTCGAAGTGAGGCCCGCGGACACCTACACCGGACTGTTTGTGGTGGAGGTGGACATCGGGCTGCGCAGCATTTTCCGGCGTCTTCTACAAGGCACCATGCCGCCACGGTGGATCCGGCGCCTGCAAGGGCCCATCCCTCCGAACTCCATTTCGTGGCAGTTCTGCAACATCATTGAACCGGACCCGATGCGGCGGCTGCGGCTCAACATTTCACCAAAGCAGTTGGAGCAGATGCACCCCGCCGATCTCGCCGATATCGTCGAGGAACTCGGTCCGGAAGGCCGCGAGGCGGTGATGACGTCGATCGACAGCGAGTCCGCCGCTGAAGCGCTGTCGGAAGTGGACATTGATATTCAGGCGAGCATCATCGAATCGCTGGAAACGGAAAAGGCGGCCGAGATCCTGGAGGAGATGTCGCCGGACGAAGCGGCTGATGTGCTCCAGGAGCTGGAGGAGAGCACCTCGGAAGAGATTCTCGAAGAGATGTCGCAGGAGGAAAAGACGGAAGTTGAGGAACTGCTCGAATACGATGAGCACACCGCCGGCGGCTTAATGAACACGGAATACATTGCACTGCACTTGGATGCCACGGTGCAGGAGGCGATTGCAAGTCTGCGCGAATCGGCCGGCGCGGTGGACTCGATCAACGCGGTGTTCCTGATTGATCCGGAGGAGAGGCTGGTGGGCCAGGTTTCCTTGGGGCGATTGCTGGTTTCCCCGCTGGACACACGGCTGATGACCCTCGCCGGGGACGACGACATGCTACAGGTGCAGTCGGACGAGAAGGAGGCGCGGATTACCGAGCGGTTTGACAAGTACAATCTGCTGGCGCTTCCGGTTGTCGATGATCACCGGCGACTGATCGGCGTCATCACAGCGGACGATGTCATCACAGTCCTGCGGGGAGGGCGCTAGGTGCTACGAAGGGCCCGCTATCACCTCGCGGTTTTTTTCGCTGTCATCGGACCGGGGTTTATCACCGCGATCGTGGATAACGATGCGGGCGGCATCTTCACCTATTCGCAGGCTGGGGCCAAGTACGGGTACCTGCCGCTGTGGACCTTGCTGCCTATCACGATACTGCTCATCGTGACGCAGGAAATGTGCTCGCGCATGGGGGCCGTTACAGGCAAAGGACTCTCCGATTTGATACGCGAGGAGTTCGGCCTGCGCACCACGTTCTTTCTGATGGCGCTGCTGGTGTTGGCGAACCTGACGAACGTAATGGCAAATTTTGCCGGAGTGGCGAGTTCATTTGAGATGTTCCACGTCAGCCGTTACATCACTGTCCCGATCGCGGCAGCGCTGGTGTGGCTTCTCGTGCTGAAGAGCAGTTATGAACGCGTGGAGAAGATTTTTCTCTATGCCTGCATCATCTATATCTGCTACATCATTTCGGGGATTATGGTGAAGCCGGACTGGAAGGTTGCGGCGGTGCGTAGTGTGCAGCCGGTGCTGCTGTTTGAGGCGGGCTACCTGGAGATGCTGATCGGGATGGTTGGTACTTCGGTGGCGCCCTGGATGCAGTTCTTCCTCCAGGCGGCGGTAGTGGAAAAGGGCATTTCGGCTAAAGATTATGCGGAGAGCCGCATCGAAGTCATTGTCGGCTGCATTGTGATGTCCGTGATTGCGTTCTTCATTATCGTTGCGTGCGCGGGGGCCATCTATGCGCATCAGCCACGGGACATACAGGATTCCACCGATGCGGCAAATGCTCTACGGCCATTCGGGCAGTTTGCCTACATCCTGTTTGCAGCGGGTCTGGTGAACGCATCGCTGTTCGCTGCATCGATCCAACCGCTATCTACCTCCTACACCGTGTGTGAGGGGCTGGGGTTTGAATCGGGTGTGAACCGGACGTTCCGCGAAGCACCGATTTTCTATGGTCTGTTCACCTTTCTGGTTGTGGTGGGGGCAGGGGCGATTCTAATACCTGGGCTTCCGCTGGTGAAGCTGATTCTGGTGAGCCAGGTGATCAACGGGGCGCTGTTACCGCTGGTGCTCGGATACATGATCATCCTTGTGAACAAGAAACGGCTGATGAAGGAATGGGTGAACTCGCCTCTGTATAATCTGGTGGCGTGGAGCGCCGTGATCATCATGAGCGGGTTGACCGTGGCGCTGGTGGCAATCTCCGTACGGCAATTGTTTCATTAAATCAGGCCGATATACTATCTACAATGCCTTATAGAGTGGCTGGATCGCTGCCGGTCATAGAAGCGACGCGCCTGCGCCTGCTGCGCGCCGAGGCGGACCGCGACCAGGGAATCCGGCTACGCCACGCGTTCTACGTTTACCCTCTGCTGCTGGGAGTGCTGGCGTTCACGACTCCTCTGCTTCGGGAGCATCCTTATTTGCTGGGCAGTGGATTTGGCGCGGTAGCGGTGGCGCTGGCCATCCGTCTGGTGATTCTTCTTAGTTTTGACAGGATCTATTTCCGGCATCCGGTATTTTGGCGCGCGACTCTCGCGGTGACCGTGACCTTGATCGCCCTATTCTGGGGATCGCTCGCGCCTATCGCGGTGATCTACTACGGATTTGAAAGCTGGGCGTTCACGGTAGTCATGATCTGGATTGCTGGTGTCACAGTGGGAGCGATGATCTCGTTCACGCCGGACGCGTTCTTGGGGCGCATCCAGGTGTTGTGCGTGTTCATTCCTACGACGGCAGTTGGTTTGTGGGCGGCGCATAGCAAGGGATATGCGCTGGCGGCGAGCGCGGTGGTGTTTGCCACTTTCCTTCTGGCGCAAGGGGCACAACTCAACAATGCCTATTGGAAGCAGGTGATCGATCGCGCGCGCGAGGAGGATCGAACGGTTGAACTGGAAGCGGCAAAGCGCGCCGCTGAAACCGCCAACCACGCCAAGAGCCAGTTTTTGGCAAACATGAGTCACGAGATCCGCACGCCGATGCACGGAATGCTGGGCCTGGTACAACTGCTGCAATCGACGGAACCCAGCCCCCAACAACGGGAGTATCTCACTTTACTGCAAGGCTCCACGGAGGGGTTGCTCCGGGTCATAAACGATATCCTCGACTTGTCGAAGATAGAAGCGGGGAAACTTAGCCTGGAAATACTGTCATTCGATGTTCGCGCACTGGCGCAGGAGGTGAAGCGGATCGTCGAGATCCAGGCACAAGCCAAAGGGATCACCTTCCAATGCCTGGTGGACGAATCACTGCCTGCGCGGCTTCACGGCGATCCCCTTCGCCTAAAGCAGGTGCTGCTCAACTTAACCTCGAATGCGGTGAAGTTTACCCACCAGGGCTCGGTGTCGCTACGCGTTGTTCCGCTACGCCGTAGCGATTCCAGCACAGAGGTTCGGTTCACAATCAACGACACGGGGATTGGCATTCCCAAGGAACAGCAGGCGTATATCTTTGAGCCATTCATGCAAGCCGATGGGACGGTGACGCGGCGTTTTGGGGGCACCGGTTTGGGCCTGGCGATCAGTGCGCGGCTGGTGCGACTGATGGGGGGAGTGATTCGCTTGGAAAGTGAACCAGGCGAGGGCAGCGAGTTCCGTTTTCAATGCCGGTTTGGCCATTCCGCATCAGCCCACGTGTCAGATGACTCACCACCGTCCACGGTGCTTTCCACGGAACCACTGCGCATCCTGCTTGCGGAAGACAACGCAGTGAATCAACTGGTGGCCACGCGGCTACTCAGCAAGCTGGGCCATTCGGTGGAGGTGGTTCAAACGGGGCAGGAAGTGTTGCAGGCCGTCGAGAGGGGCAGGTTCGATCTGATTCTGATGGACAACCAGATGCCGGAACTGAGCGGGATCGAAGCCACGCGAAGGTTGCGAGAGCTGGGGATTGCGATCCCGATCGTCGGGGTTTCAGCGAATGCTCTGTTGGGAGACCGGGAGCGCTTTCTGAATGCCGGAATGGATGGATACGTCGCGAAGCCGTTTCATGCCCATGAGCTCTATGACGAGATTCGCCGCTGTACGCTTTCCCGCAAGTCCGCCTAGGGTCGCGGCCGGAAGCTGAAGTAGAACTTCGCAAGCCCGTGCCGATAAGAGACGTGAGGGCGACCTACGATCTTGACGTCCGCCGGTACGAACATCCGACACGTTCTGCTGCACAAGCTGGCGGCGTTTGTGTTGCTGCTGCTGGGGCCCTCGGGATTCCTCGCGGCGACACTGATTCGCATTGCACCAGGTTTTGGGTTCGACGAGCAATCGCTCGATCTGCGTTGGACCGAAGAAAGCCGCGCGCGACTGGAGCGGGTCAATGAGCAAGGAGCGCTGGCTTTCTATGCTGCCTACCTCAGCGGCGTGGCGCGCGGAGAACTCGGACAATCGCTCAGCACGTCGACGCCAGTGGCCCAGTTGTTGCGCGAGCGGATTCCACTGACGGCGGCGTTGGTGGGAGAGAGCTTGGTGGCGGCATGGGTGCTGGCACTGACCGCGGCCGTGGTGATGACGCGGTGGCGCTTGCGGCCGTGCTGTTTCCGAAGCTGTTGAGCTACACACGGAATCTGTTGCTCGAACTGGAGTGTGCGCAACACGTATTCGCGGCGCGTGCGCGCGGGTTATCCGAAGGACGCATCCTGATGCGCTACGTGATGCGGCCGGCTTCGTCGCAGTTGCTCGCGCTGGCGGGCGTTTCAGTGAGCATGGCGTTGGGCGCCTCGGTTCCGGTGGAGGCGTTCTGCGATCTGCCGGGAATCGGACAACTGGCGTGGAAAGCGGCGTTGTCGCGCGATCTGCCCGTGCTGGTGAACCTGACTGTGCTCGTGACGGCGGTCACGCTGACGGCGAACACTCTGGGAGACACGGTGGCTGCAGTGTGGGGAGGCGCCGGCGAGTGAAGCAACTGCGGATCGCGGCAATGGGCGTGCTCGTGGCGATCTTCTCGGCGTCGCTGGCGGCGGACCTGCTTTCACCACATCCTTACGGCGAGCAGTATAGGGACGCGGTGAACGCGGCGCCCTCACGTGCGTTTCCCATGGGAACGGACGACATGGGCCGCGACCGGTTGTCGCGGTTGCTACACGCTTGCCGGGTGTCGTTGTTGCTTGCGCCGGCGGCTGCCCTGGTGGCAACAACACTCGCGGGCCTGCTGGGCGGCGCGGCGGGCTACCTTGGAGGCACGGCGGACCGGGTGTTTCTGCGGCTGTCCGATCTCTTCCTTTCTTTGCCGTGGTTGTTCCTGTTCCTGAGTGTCCGCTCACTGCTGCCGCTGAATGCAGCTCCCGCTGTTTCCGCCGTAGCAACCTTTCTGTTGCTGGGGGTGTTGGGATGGGCCGGGCCGGCGCGCGTGGCGCGTGCTTGTGCCTGCGGCCTTCGCCAGTCCGACTTCGTGATGCAGGCCAAGGCGAACGGACGGTCACCTATGCGGTTGTTGCTGGTGGAGATTGTTCGCAATCTGCGTCCGGTGCTCGCGGCGCAGTTCTGGCTGGCGATTCCGGTGTTTGTGCTTGCGGAGGCGAACCTCGGATTGCTGGGGTTGGGAGTGTCGGAGCCGCTGCCATCGCTGGGCGGATTGCTGCGCGAACTGGAGAACTACCAAGCCGTAGTGAGTCAGCCATGGATGGTTGCGCCGGCGATTATCCTCATCGGCGTGACGGGATGTTTGCACCTTGTTCTTGGATGGGAGGAGATTCGGAGATGAGGCGTCTGCTTGGTTTAGTGGGGCTGGCGGCGGCGATGTGTGCGCAAGCGGCAGGACAGCATGGCGGCACGCTACGTTTTGCCATATACTCGGATCCCAAAACATTTCATCCGCATCTTGTATCGGACGAATCATCGGATACCGTTCGCTATCTGACCGGGGAGTGCTGCTGCGCCTCAACCGCCAGACGCAACAACTGGAGCCGAAGCTCGCGGTTTCGTGGCGGCAATCAGAAGGAGGGAAAGCGATCACGTTCCGCCTGCGGGATGGTGTGCGATTCTCCGACGGCACGCCGTTCGGCGCCGAAGATGTCGTCTACACATTCGAGACGATGATGGATCCGGCGAAGCTGTCACCCGTTGGCGATTCGTTCCGCTCCGCACAAGGTGCGCCGCAAGCAAGGGCGCTCTCCACTTCGCAGGTGGAGATTCGATTCCCCGCGCCGGTGGCGGGTGTGGAGCGTCTCTTCGACCAGGTGACCATCGTCTCGGCACGATCGCCGCGGAAAGCGATGGCCGCGCTGGGGCCGTTCGCGCTGAAGGAGCATAGGGCTGGTTCGTACGTGTTGCTGGAGCGCAATCCTAACTACTGGGAGAAAGACGCTAACGGCCGGGCGCTGCCATATCTCGATGCGGTGCGCTTGGAGATTCTGCAGAATCGCGAAATGGAGTTGATTCGCTTCCGGCGCGGGGAACTGCATCTGGTGAACAAGCTCGATGCCGATTCGTTCGCGCGGCTGGCGGCGGATGCGCCAAGCGCGGCGCGAGATGCGGGCCCGTCGCTCGAGCCGGAGATGTTGTGGTTCAACCAGTCGCCGCAATCCCCGCTGCCAGCGCACAAGAAGGCTTGGTTTCAATCGCGAGCCTTCCGGCGCGCGGTGTCCGCGGCCATCAACAGAGAAGATCTCGCGAGGCTTGTCTATCACGGGTATGCGCGGCCGGCGGCGGGCCCGGTGCCGGCTGCGAACAGGAACTGGGTGAACACGTCACTGGCGCCGCACGCCTACAACCCGGGGGACGCGGTGGCGCGGTTGGAGAAGGATGGATTCCGTCTGCGTAGCGGTGTGTTGCGGGATGGCAAAGGCACTGCGGTGGAGTTCTCGGTGATCACCAACGCGGGCAACAAGGCACGCGAGAAGATGGCTGCGATGATCCAGCAGGATCTGGCGAAGATCGGCATAAAACTCAATGTGGTGACTCTCGATTTTGGTTCGCTCATCGAGCGGATCACTAAGACATTGAATTATGAAAGCTGCCTGCTGGGGCTGGTGAACCTCGACCTCGATCCCAATGCGCAGATGAACGTATGGCTGAGCTCGGGAGCAAGTCATCAATGGAATCCCGCGCAGAAATCGCCGGCGACGGCGTGGGAGGCGGAGATCGACACCTGGATGCGCAAGCAGGCTTCCACCACCGATCCGGCGCGGCGCAAAGCGGCCTTCGATCAGGTGCAGAGGATCGCCTGGGAGGAAGCGCCGTTCCTCTACCTGGTGACGAAGAACTTCCTTGTAGGGGTAGGCCCGGCGGTGCGAAACGTGCAGCCGGCGTCGCTACATCCGGCGGTCTTCTGGAATATCGAACGGCTTGCACTGGCAGCGGAAACCAGCGGGATTCGTCCATGACGGAGAGCCTCCCTCGTAGCGATGACATGGAGGCCGCGGCAAGTGGCGCCACGCTGCTGGACGTTGCCGTGAGCGTGGACTACTTCGGGCGCCAGGCGGCGGTGCGCGAAGTCCGCTTCAGCATGGAAAGGGGCGAGATCCTCGGTCTGATTGGTGAGAGCGGATCCGGTAAGAGCACGCTCGCCATGGCTATCCTTGGGCTGCTGAGTTTTCGCGGTGGCAAGGCGCGAGGCGAGATCCGGCTCCAGGGGCGCGACCTGTTGGCTCTGCCGGAACGAGAGATGCGCCAGGTGCGGGGGCGCGCAATTGGCTTCGTTCCGCAAAGCCCGCTCGCTGCGTTGAATCCCACACTGCGGTTGGACGGGCATTTTCGCGAAGCGTGGCGTGCGCATCGGCCCGATCGCAACGGCTGGCGTGAGGTGCTGCCCGATCTGTTGCGGCGCGTGCAATTGCCGCGGGAGGCGGAGTTCCTGCGGCAATATCCACGACAGCTCAGCGTCGGTCTTGCGCAACGCGTTCTCATCGCCTTGGCACTGCTGCATAATCCGCGGCTGATCATAGCGGATGAACCCACGAGCGCGCTGGACGCGATCACTCAGTCTGGTGTTCTCAGTCTGCTCGCCGGTCTCAATCGCGATCTGCAAACCAGCATCCTGTTCATCTCGCACGATCTTGTTTCCGTAGCCCGGCTGAGTCACAGGGTGGCGATTCTGCTGCATGGCGAGCTGGTAGAGCAGGGTCCTGCGGTGGAGGTGTTTGGCAATCCACAGCACGTCTACACGCGGCAGTTGATGGCCACACTGCTGGTGAACCCTCTACTTCGAAGGTGACCGCACCTGGCTGGGGCCCCGCGCGATTTTACATGTTCGAAGTGTTGACATCCGACAATTCCAGTCTACAATCACAATTGTAGACAAGCGACAAATGGCAAAATCCAAGAACGAACTCCTGCAGGGGACGCTCGATATCCTCATCCTGAAGACACTCTCACTGGAACCGCTGCATGGCTGGGCGATTTCGCAGCGCATTCATCAGGTGTCGGGGAACGAATTCCTGGTGAACCAGGGATCGTTGTATCCTGCACTCCACCGCCTGGAGCGGCGAGGCTGGATCGCTGCCGAGACCGGCACGGCCGAGAACAACCGGCAGGTGAAGATCTACCGCTTGTCGGCGGCGGGAAGACGGCAGTTGTTGCAGGAGCGGGCAAGCTGGGACCGCTTTACCAGCGCGATGGCACGTGTGCTGGAGTCATAGGCCGGAGCTTCGGAAGGAGAGGATCAATGAGCGGCTTTCTATTCCCTATTCGCAAACATCTTCACCGGAAGAAGTCGGAGGCATCGCTCTCGGGCGAGATCGAGTTCCACATCGAGCGCCAGGCAAACGAATTTGTGCGCCGCGGGATGACCCACGAGGAAGCCATGCGCCGCGCGCGCGTGGAGTTCGGCGCTGTGCCAGCGGTTCAGGAAGAGTGCCGCGAATCCTGGGGCCTCGCAATACTGGACAACCTGAGGCGCGATCTGATGCACGCATTGCGGACGCTGCGCAAAGACTTTGTGTACACTCTGCTCGCGGTGGCCACACTGGCGCTGGGGATTGGGAGTAACACCGCACTGTTCAGCGTGCTGCGCGGAGTGGTGTTCCAACCGCTGCCGGTCAAGGATGACGAGCGAGTGGTTCTGCTCGACCGTCTCGACAGCAAGACTCGGCAATCCACAATAGGCTTCTCGTTTCAGGAGATGCAGCAGTTGAGGGCCCAGGGAAAGTCGTTTGAAGACATCGCGGAGTTCCACACGATGTCGTTCATACTGCTAGGCCGTTCCGAACCACAGAAGGTGGACACGGCGGTGGTGGGTGCGAATTACTTCGACTTTTTCGGCATGCGGCCCCTCCATGGGAGAACGTTTTTGCGGGGTGAGGACCACCACGGCGCCGACGGAGTCCTGGTTTTGAGCCATCGCTACTTTGTGCAGAACTTTGGCGGAGACCCCAAAGTCGTGGGATCCACAGTCCGCCTCAACGACCGTGTGCACACCATCGTCGGGGTGCTGCCGCCTCTGCCCGATTTCCCCGCGCGCATTGATGTGTACATGCCAACATCGTCGTGTCCCACGCGGTCGGGACAGCAGTTTGAAAGCAATCCCAGGTTCACACTGGTGCGTCTGTACGCGCGGTTGCGGCCCGGCGTTAGCGTGGAGCAGGCGCAGGTGGAGTTCGAGTCCATCCTTTCGAATTTCCGCAAGGATCATCCCGGAGTCTATCCGGCTTCCGTGCCGTGGACTCCGCGTGCGCTTTCGTTGCGTGAAGAACTTTCGCGCGCCGCGAAGCCGACCTTTGTTGTGTTGTTCGCCATCACAGGCCTGGTGCTATTGATCGCCTGTGCGAGCGTTGCCAACCTCACGCTGGCGCGGACGCTCCGGCGGCGTCGGGAGATTGCCATCCGCATGGCGATCGGTGGCAGCCGGATGAGGCTGGTGCAGCAGTTTCTTGTGGAAGGGTTGGTGATCTCCATAACCGGCGGATTGCTCGGGCTCGTTTCCGCGCAAGCGGCGCTACAACTGCTGCGGTCATTCGCGGCGCGATTCAGTATCCGCGCCTCGGAAATCCATCTCGACATGCCCGTATTGCTGTTCTGCTTTGCGATCTCTCTCATCACGGGTGTGCTCTTCTGCGGTCTGCCTGCGCTGCGAAGCCGTGTACAGTTGACGTCGGCATTAAAGGACCGCGGCGCGGACAGCAATACCGCAACGGGCTTGACGAGCAGGATTCTGGTGGGAGCACAAGTTGCTTTCTCCTTGCTGGTGCTGATGGCTGCCGGTCTGCTGCTGAGGAGTTTTGTGAAGCTGTCGCAAGTGTCACTCGGATTCCAGCCGGAGAACGTGGTGAGTGTCCAGGTCCGTCCCAACTTCACCAACGTAGCGTCCACCGAGGCCTACCTGCGGAACATGCGCGGAGTGCTGGCCCGTGCGCAGGCGATTCC
>JACQZR010000165.1 GCA_016213775.1 Acidobacteriota bacterium | reverse complement strand
TACTCCACTTCGTTTGCTGGTGTGGAAAAGGCCAGCCGGGAACGATCGGGATCTTCGTGGTCGGCAACGCCGTGGGTGGCGAAGTGGAGAACGGGGGTTTCGGCCAGTGAGGAATTGACGTAGTTCTTCCGATTGTCCTCATCGAGGTGAAGGACGGCTTTGCCACCCAGCGCGTGGGCGGCTGCGAGAACTTCACTGCGGGCACCGGGCAACGGAGGAAGCGACTGGTCAAAGAGATCCTTTGCCGGTTCTGCCCCGCCAAACGCAAAGGCAACCAACATGCGGTTCCAGGGTGGCATCCATCCGCGAGGTGCGGCGCCGGCAGCGAGTAACGAGGCCGCCGGCAGGTAACTCACTTCGCAGTGATCCACCAACAGCCGGCCGCCCGCCGACAGCGGCAGGGCTTCAAAGGGGATGGCTTGTAGCCGCCGATCGGCGACCACGCGTATTCTGCTCACGCCTTGGAGGGGCAGGGGATCCAGCAGGACTTGGGCTATTCGGCGCGCGCGCGATTCCCACTGGTCTGAACCTGACTTCAACGAGGAGATCAGGTCTTCCACCGCGCGCCCGGAAAGGGACCCCATGGGGATGACGGTTGCTTGCTGCCTGGTGATCCAAAGCGCGGCGACCCGATCAGAAGAGTGCCAATATTCGACGAGCGCTTCGCCATGATTGAGCTGCCCGCGCAACCGGGCAACGTTGCCAAGGGCAACTTTCAGACGGTCACGCAGGCTCCGGGCGCGGCTTTGTTCCAGGTCGTGAAAGATCTCCTCCGGGTCCGGGTGGCCGCGCAGCAGAACCCGAATCGCGCCATCGTAGGCTTCAATCTTGTCTCCGAGGAATCCGGCGCGGAGGGTAATGGCTGCGATGCCGGTGCGGAGCTTCTCGATGGTCTGTATCGCCTTCCGGAAGTGCGTAATTGCGAGGTCATCCTTGCCTGCATCTTCGGCGATGCTGCCAAGAGAGACGAGTGCCTTCCAGGTTTCCTCCGAAGCTTTGAGCTCCTCTGCGATGCTGAGGGCGAGTTCCGCCTTGGTCCTGGCCTTCTCGAGGTCTCCCAGTCTTCTAAGGGCCTCGCTCGAGTACAGAGTAGCCTGCGCCTGCTCGCGCCGGTTTCCGGAAGTGGTGGCCAGGCGTGCGGCACGCTCGAAAGCGGCCAGCGCACCGGAGAGGTCGCCGATGTCCAGAGCCAACGCGATACCGCGATTCGTAGCGACACCGATTTCCCCGTCGCGATCGCGCTGTTGCGCGAACAGACGTTCGGCCGCCTCATAGCGGCTGATCGCTTTGTAGGGATCGCCGAGGCGGCGGTACAGGGCGCCGATATTGGATTGAAGGCGGGCGATTTCGGAAGGCCGCATGGATGCGGCTCCCTCTTCCAGCGCGCGGTACATGTCGAGAGCGCGTAAGTAGTGGCCCAGGCGCTGCTCGATCATGGCGAGATTGGCCATCACGATCTGACGCATGCGTGGATACCAGCGCTGTGCCCGCTGGCGTTCGACGATGTTGAGCGCCCTGTGGAAGGCGTCGAAGGAATTGGTGTAGTCGCCCAAATAATACTGAGCGCTGCCAACATCAATGAGGGCGGCAGCCTCGCTCTCCTGCAACAGGTGCGCTCGGGCCAACGTCGCGGCCTCTTGCAGGACGCCTAATGCTTCGGCATATTTGCCCTGGTAGACTCTCGCGCGGCCGGCGATGGTGAGGCACCTGATGTGCTGATCGGTCCTGCCCGCGGCGAGGGACATGGTTGCGCATTCCGATCCGTGACGGACAGCCTCTTCATACTTCCCCTTTGCCAACTCTGATTCGCCAGCCGCCGCGAGTTCACTGGCGCGATCGAACTGCGCGTGCAAAGAAGTTCTCAGCAGCGCAGACATCAGGAAAACGAATTGAAGGAGCGCACGCAAGGGCTACTCCGATAGTAGCGCCCCCGCGTGGCTCCTTGTTTCCTGATGAAGCTTCAGCGAGTCGTGGAGTCCAGTATCAAGGCACCCCTGGCATCCCCGATACTGGACCTGCCGTCCCTGCCCTCGTTACCGGAAATTCCCTGTCACGGTAGTTTCCGCCGTAATGGTCAGCGTGCACGAGAGCGATAACCCTGAACAGCCAGCACCTGTCCAGCCATTCCAGACGCTGCCAGGAGAAGGCGCAGCGCTCACAGTAACCACCGTTCCTTCAAGGAATGTCGAGCCGGACGGATCGCTGCTGACTGTTCCCGAACCGTTGGTCTTCATCACCATCTTGTAAGGCGTTTTGAAGGTGGCGGTGACCGTTGTATCGGAATTCACACCAAAGGTGCAGGTGAGCGAGTTGCCCGCGCACGCCCCCAACCAGCCGGAGAAGACTCCTTTGTTTCCCTTGGCGCTGAGTGTGACCGGGGAACCGGCCTTGACGGAAGTGGAGCAGGCGGAAGGGCAGCGAATGACGCTGGTGCTGTCCGACACCTGGCCGTCCCCAACGACGCTCACCTTCACCGGGTAGAAATCGGGTCCGTTCAGGTCGGCCGCGGCATTCTGCGCGCCGATGAAATCGCCGACCTCCGAGGGATCGGGTGCGTTACAGAGTCCGTCGAGACACATCGCCTGGTTGGTGACGGGATCATAAGTACCCGCAAACTTGTAGAGCTCAAAGCGGCGGACCACAGCGTGGTTGCCCCCACCGAGAGCCCCGCGCTTCTGCTTGCGTTTGCCGTTACCGCCAACATCGAGAACGTCCTGCTGAAGCAGTTCCCATTCGGTCTCGAGATGCGCGGCATCCTGTGGAACCACTGGATTGTCCGCAACCAACTCATCCAGATTCACCTGCCGGGCGTGTTCGGTCTTGTATGTCTTCATCCATTGTGCGGCGCCAAATCGCTTCGCCGGCGCGGGTGGAATCGGCGGGTCGATGTTGGCGACCACCACGAAGGGATCAGCCGGACGTGCCGGAGGCTGAACGACCCAAGTAGGCGCGGGAATCGCCACGCGCGCGTTCCCGGCGATGAGTTTCCCGGGGTTGGCAGGATCGGCCACAAGCCAGCGATAGACTGTCTGGCTGGCGTTGCCATTTACCGAAATGCCGAAGTGTTCGCAGCCGCTGGTGGCGTATCCTGCCGTCCCGATAATGCACTGGTGTCCAGTCATGACCGTCGGTTTGATCGCCTGTGGCGTGCCGGTAACCCAGATCCCGTTGATCGCATCGTAGTGGGACATCCAGCGAACGTAAACGCCCCCACCGCCCGGAAGTGGAGTGACCAACGGCGGGCCGTAGCGGTTGTAGTTGTAGTAGCTGGTGATGCTGGACACACCGTGGAATTCGATTTCAAAGCCGTGAACTTCACCGCCCGTGTCGTTGACGACGTCGAAGTTGGACAGGGTTCCGTACAGTGTCACCTGCGCGCTTGCCGGCAGCGCGGCAAGTGTGACGGCGATCAGCGCCACAGGACCCAGGGTAGAGAGAACTCGCATTTGATACTCCGATCTGTTGGATTGAGACGTTCGACAGTGAAGCCTGCCGCCGTCGCATGAGTGAGACACATCTCGTATGGCCGCGGAACAAATTTTCTTCGTACACAAGAATGCTGTTCCCGTTTGCTCGATCCCGTGTCTGAGACGGGCATGAAGCTCATCATCCATCTCGTTGCGGCGGTCACAGCCTTCGCCCAGGTTCCCGTTTTCGTGCCACCCACCGCATTCCTCTCGAACGGAACTAGCGTCACCGGTGCATCCACTTATTGGAGCGTTGCCGCCGACTTCAATCGCGACGGACGTGTGGATCTGGCCGCGCCAGACAACCGCGTGTCCAATAACATTCTTGGCTACACCATTGCCCTTTCCACGCCAGTAGGCGGCTACTCTGCGCCGCTGTCCACCTCCGCCGGGTTCTACGTCAACAATCTCTGCGCTGCTGATTTCAATAATGACGGCAAGCCCGACCTCCTGTTGACCGGCGGTTCCGCGACAGCGTTGGTCCTTGGCAACGGGGACGGCACCTTCTCTGGACTACGGTTTGTCTCTGTCGTGGTCACTCCATCGGCTGGGGGCAACTGCGCCGCGGCGGATATTAACAAGGATGGGAATCAGGACATACTTATTCCCGGTTCCTCGGGGTTGTCTGTGTCTTTGGGAAACGGCGATGGAACATTCCGCGCTCCAGTGCTCTATGCAACTCCGTTCGCTTCGGTGTACGTGCTGACGGGCGACTTTAACAACGACGGCGCACTGGATGCGATGGCGGTGATCAACTCCGTTACACCGGCAAATGTGCTCCTGGGCAATGGCAACGGCACGTTCCGGACCGCATTCCAGACAATTCCGGTGCCCTATGGAGCACTGGCCGGTGATTTCAATGGCGATGGCAAACTGGACCTGTTGATGCAGACCGCACAGCCACGCCAGGACGGATCGAACTTCGGGATTACGATCGCGTTAGGCACCGGCGACGGACACTTTCTCCAGTACTCGAGCTACATCTTCTCGCAACCGTTCAGCGCCCCTGTGCTAGCCGATTTCAATGAAGACGGCAACCTTGACGTGGCAACCTACACTTCGACAACCGGTAGGCTGCAAGTGTTCGGCGGCCGCGGCGATGGGTCGCTCGGCGCGGTCCTCTACGAGTCGCCGCTCTCGAGCGGGCCGTTTGCTTTTCTTGCGGCAGACGTCGACAGGAACGGTTCCAGCGACCTGGTGGTGAGCACATACTCCCAATACATGGTGTTTCGGAATCCCCGTGGCAACCCGCCCCTGCTCGCCCGGTTGACCTTGTCTCCCTCGTCAGTGGTTGGTGGCGCAGCGAATTCGACGGGAACAGTGACTTTGGGTGGTCCGGCTCCCGCCGGCGGCGTAGTCGTAACAATCACGAGCAGTGACCCGGCTGCGTACTTTCCGGCAGGCCCTGCAGTCCTCATTCCGGCTGGAGCACCTTCAGCCACATTTGCGATTACGACGGGGACCGTTGCGGCTCCTGTTGCGGCGACCATCAGCGCGACCGTCAGCGATGTCACGCAGACCGCGCGGTTGGATGTTGTCCCGGTCTTTCTTCTGACAGGGCTCGGCGTGAGCCCTTCCAGCCAGTATGGGATTTTCACCAGCACGGGAACGCTGACGCTCAGTGGTCCGGCTGCTTCCTCCACACTGGTCGCTCTCGGCAGCAGCAATCCGGCTGTCGCCTCTGTTCCGCGGTCAGTACTGGTTCCAGCGGGCGCGGTTTCGGTGAGTTTTGTGATCACGCTAAGTCCAGTGGCGGCGAATACCTTGGTTGGTTTAACGGCGACTCTGGACGGTGTGACAAAGACGGCTAGTGTTACCGTATTGAGCCCAACCGATGCAGTTGCGATCACCAGGAGTCTGTACACGGCCAAGAGCTTCCAGCTAAACGTGGAGGCTACGAGCACGAACCCGAACAGCGTTCTGACGGTCCATAACGCAACCACTGGTGTGCTGATTGGGACTCTGTCCAACGCCGGAAATGGACGATACAAGGGCAGCTTTGTGGTGAATCTGCCGGGTGCAGCGCCGTCGATCCTTGTGAAGAGCGCCTTTGGCGGGAATGCCCAGACGATCGTGCCGGTGAAGTAAGAACTGATGGATCCGGGGGGCTACCTGAACGATCCGCTTGCGGTCCTCCCGTGAGGCTGGTGTGGTATTCCTATACCCATGCTTCGCTTCTGTTGGGTTGCTCTCGTTGCCCTCCCGGTTCTGGCCCAAGGTCCGCCGCGCAGCGTCCATCCGCTGATCGCCAAAGCCGTCGCCTCGGTCTCCACCGAACGCATCGAAGCCTCGCTGCGCAAACTCGAATCGTTTGGCACCCGTGGCAACTTCACCGATCCCACTCACGAATCCACCGGCATCGGAGCCGCCCGCCGCTGGCTCCAATCCGAGTTCCAAAGCTACAGCCCCAAGCTGAAGGTCCGCCTCGACACCTACCGCGTCAAGAAGCAGCAGCGCATCTTCCGCGACACCGAATTCGTGAACGTCGTGGCGGTGCTCCCGGGCACCCGCTACGCCGACCGCCAGATCCTCATCAGCGGCCATTACGATTCCCTCAACCTCGGCAGACGCACGACCGAAGAGCGCGCCACCGGCGGCCCGCCGCGCCAGCTCTCCGAAGCAGAGCAGTTGAAGCGCGCGGTGGCGCCGGCGCCCGGTATCAGCGACGATGCCAGCGGTGTCGCCGCCACGCTCGAGATGGCCCGGGTGCTGTCGCAATACGAATTCGACAAGACCCTGGTGTTTGCCGCATGGGCTGGCGAAGAGGTCGGATTGATCGGGTCCACCCTGCACGC
This sequence comes from Acidobacteriota bacterium, assembly GCA_016213775.1. Lineage (GTDB taxonomy): Bacteria > Acidobacteriota > Terriglobia > Bryobacterales > Bryobacteraceae > CADEFT01. The sequence continues at coordinate 448 of JACQZR010000165.1, read as the reverse complement.
GCAAAAGGCCAAGGCCGAAAAGCAGACCATCGAAGCCGTCCTCAACAGCGACATCATCGGCACGGAAGTTGCGGGCGATGGCCGTCACGTCAACCGCGCGGTGCGTATCTTTTCCGCCGATCCCAACGATAGCCCGGCCCGCCAGCTCGCCCGCTACATCCGCGACATCGGCGCGCGCTACACCCCCGGCTTTGACACCTGGCTCATTTTTCGATCCGACCGCGTCGGCCGCGGCGGCGATCACACCCCATTCGCCAACGAAGGCTACGCCGCCGTGCGCTTCACCAGCGCCGTGGAAAACTATGCCCACCAGCACTCCGGCACCGATACCCTCGCCAACGCCTCACCCGCCTACATCGCCAACGTGACGAAGCTGAAGCTCGCCGCCGCCGCCAGTCTCGCACTTGCACCAAGAACACCGGATGCCGCCATGGGACTCTCCCGAGGC
>JACQZR010000025.1 GCA_016213775.1 Acidobacteriota bacterium | reverse complement strand
GGAACTGTACGCCAGTCCCTTGGGATAGCCGCGGCTGCCGCGCATGCAGGCGAACACCGAATGATAGATGCTGTCGAACTCGCGCCATCCACGCACGGTGTCGTTGCCCTGATAGCCTTCAATGAAGCGGTACTTGGTGCGCATAAAGGACGGCACGGAAGCGAAGGGTTTGTTCGCTGTGAGCTGCGTCACGGTGTAATCGCGATTGTCCAGCAGCAGGCTGTTGGCGCCGAGGATGAGCTGCTCCGGGAGCGGCTTCGGATTCACACCCGTGCCCAGATCCATGCGGAAGTTCTGAATCCTCGGCTTCGATTTCGGATCCACAATGGCGCGGTTGAGCGCCTCTTCGGCGATTTCGAAATAGGCTTCCGTGAGCAGCGGCGAGAGCTGCAGCGTGTCCTTGTTATTGACGAATCCGTCGCGCGAAACAGCGTCGGGTGGCAGTGTTTCCGTCAGATCGTCATCCAGCAGCATGAGCTCGCGCAGCGTGTTGCGGTATTGGGCAACCGTGAGCCGCCGGACCATGCCGTTCTTCGGATCGGGCCGCCGCCGCGCCACATCCAGGGCGCCGTTGATCCAGGCGACCACATTGTCGCGATCCGCGACGGAAGGCTGCGGCAATCCTTTGGGGGGCATGCTGCCGTCCTTGACGCGATGCCGCACGGCTTCCCAATGCTTCAGGTGCCGGTCTTCCATGCCGGCATCAAGTTGATCGACGCGCACGCCCGCCAGCGCGGTATCCGCGTTGTGGCAGCTCACGCAGTTCTTCTGGAAGAACGGCTTCACCACCGCGTCAAATGAGTGCCGCAGTGCCTTTGCATCAGCATCGGGATCCTGGGCAGGAAGCTCATGCGTCATCCAGACAATGCCGGCGGCACAGAGCGCGAGCGCGCACACGGTTCGCGGACGAGTATGGTTGTTCCCAGCAGTCATAGTGTCGGAGGCGCAAACGGCGCGAGCCCACTTGCCGCGGCGTCGACGCTGCTGTGATGCTAACATCCGCCGGAGGGGGCCTGCAATTCCGGTTAGACCCGCCGTCCCGCCAGCCCGAAATGCGCCGCGGCCGCGAGCACATGCCTGTCGTTGGTCCAGATCTCCTGTTCTCCCGCGTGCGCGGCAGTTGTAAGATGAATCGCGTCGGCCGATCTGAGGAAGAGGTCAGGTGGGGCCATCAATGATAGGCCCCGGTTCTGCGAAGGATCTGCTCGGTAACCGGAATGAGATGCCATAGGCGTTCCCCACAATGCGCGTGGAAAAGCTCGGCGATCCTTCGCATCTGGGCGGCAGAGGACAGCCCCTCGCGTATCCGGCGGTGCAGAAGCACGTGTAGCTCCACGCCCGCCAATGCCGATGTATGAATGCCGGAAGTGCCGGACATCAGTTGGCGAACACCAACGGAGTCCGGCTCATTAAGGTAGAACTTTGCGAGGTAAGTAGTATCGAAATACACTGCTTCAGCGATTGCGGTCTTCTTCGATCATCGGTGTGCTGTCGCTCGACTCCGGCATCCGGCTCCATAATTCCTGCATCTCGGCGAAGATTCGCGCTCGCTTCTTCGCTGTGTCAGCACCGGCCTCCCAACAGGGCGGAGTTCGGCTACTTGTAGCACCTCACTCGATCGGTATTGGCCACGCCGTATCCCCGGGCTTGCGCGCCACCTGAATCTCCGTGCCGCACAAATGCGAGTGGCGGCGAAAAACCTATATCCCTCCCGGGCGGATTTTATTCCCGGCATCCTACTCGCTGGCAGTTCGCAATTTCCTTTTATTGGTTTGAACTATTAAGGGAATTTTCCGGAGCCAGGACGGATTCTAACTCAGAACTAAGGCAACAGGGCAATCAAGGCTGCGGCCCGATAGCCGTTGCAGCTTATTCAAATTCGAAATGGAAGGAACATCAACATGGAGAGCGAACCCAATACGGTTGACCAACATTTATTCCACAAGCTGGTGGCCCGCGCTGGAGCGGCCGGGCTCCTGGTCGTTTCGTTGTTGCCAGGAGTCGCCACGGCTCAGGATGAGAGCCCCACCCAATTACGGCAGTTCATCAATCAGCAGGTTGGCGGAATCGAGAAACTGGTGGTGCCGGAGCTCGACGAGGCGCTTCCGCAGCCGCGGCTTGCCAATGGAAGCCCGGACCCGCGTTTCAAGACAACCGAGGCCAAGCGCTTTCTTGGGAAGATGCTCTTCTTCGACCCGGTGAGAACGGCGCGAATTCTGCCTGAGTTCGGTGGCCTGCCGGCGACAAGGCAGACGGCCTCCTGCGGTAGCTGTCACTTGGGTGAGGCGGCGGGGAAGGCCGGCATGCTGATCAACTTCGCAGTGGGCGCCGAAGGACGTGGCTACACGGACGCCTCGGGGAACTTCATTCCGCGCAGACGGCCCCGGCAAGAGTTACAGCCGCAACGGCGGACCCCACTCTTCGCCGGTGACGCGCTGGTGGACGAGTTGCCCACGCTCACGGACGTTTACGAACTCGCGGTGGGGAGCCCAGCGCGGGGCCGCAAACTACCCGCCCCTGGCCGGTTGGTGCGAACCGGGCGCCTGGATGCCTTGGACAGCGTGGGGCGCAATTCGCCATCGGTGATCGGAGCCGGCTTCAACAACCGGCTCTTATTGGGCGGGTTCGCCGGCGAGCCCGACTCCGCGCCGGGCGGCCTGAATCCATTCGATTTTACGGCGGTGGAAAGCGTGGCGCTGCTGTTGCTGGACGCTCACCGGATGCTGGACTTCCAATCGGCCGAATTGCAGAAGATTGCGGCCTACCGGAAACTCTTCCGGGACGCGTTTCCTGAGGAGGCCGCGCAAGCGCCGGGCTGTTCACCGCAATCTACTCCTTCGCCTGGGAATTGCGATCTCCTCATCAACGACATAACCGTCTTGCGGGCGACGGCGACTTTCCTGCGAACAGCGGTCAGCCGGAACACGCCATGGGACCGGTTCCTTGCGGGCGAAAATGGCTCCCTCACGGCCGGTCAGCGGCGAGGAGCGAAGCTCTTCTTCACGGCGGCGAGCGAAGGTGGCGCGGGTTGCTACTCCTGTCACAGCGGCCCGATGCTCAACAAGCAGGTGAACGACCCCGACGTGGCAGGGGCGGGTCAGTTCGTGGAGGAGAATTTTTTCAACCTCGGGCTCGGTGACCATCCGCTGCAGACCTTGAATGTGCTGGCAAGGACCGATCCTAACTTCCGCGATGATGGAAGAAGGGAAATCACAGGCCGTGACAGCGATGCATTCAAGTTTCGCGCGTTGACGCTGCGTCAGCTCAAAGACGGCAAATTCTTCTTCCATAACGGCTCGTTCACGAACGTGAAGGACGTGGTGCAGTACTTCAACCGGGGTGTGCCGCAGGACGCGGGCGCCGCGGCGGCGGGCACTCTGAGCGCTCGCTTCACCTACCCACGCGGGGCTGGCTCGCCGCGCGGCCTGGGTCTTAGTGGAGAGCAGGTGGAGGATCTCACGGATTTCCTCGAAAACGGTCTCTATGATCCGGCGCTCGTGCGATTCGATCCGGAGTCGACGACAAAGACGTTAGAGCCGAACGAACAGGATCTGACCTACTCGGTCTACCGTCCGGACCTTGCTGCTCTGGGTGCGGAGGACGGACGAATGCCCAGTGGCCGTCCGCGATCGAACGACGACGCTCTCTCACGGCGCGACATGGGTCTGGAGTTCCTGGATGTGACGTCGCTGGTGGACGTGGAGCGGGTCGAGTCGAACCGTGTTGGTGGTGGACGGCAGGAGGATCTCTATCGGATCACGAACAACAGGACGTCTCCGGTGGACACTCACCTCGTCATCGTGGCCGGAGGTCTGTCGGACCAGGTGCGGATGGAGAACGCCAGTGGCATCACCAATGCAGGCGATCCCTATCTGCGCGTGTTCCTGCCTGACGGTGTCCTTCTTCCCGGCCAGAGCATCGTTATGCGGTTGCTCTTCAAACAGCAGCCGCAGCTTCCGGCCGTGAGCTACAAACTCACTCTCCTTTCGGGACAGGGCAAACCATAAGTCCAGAGCCCGTTTCGCGTGAACTTCGCTGACGGGTTTTCGCGGGCCCGGACCACCGCCTATCGAGCGGGGTCCGGGCCCGTTCGTTTTCCTTCTCCGCAGCCGGCACCCGAGCTACGAAGGCTTCTACGATTCGGGAGTGAGGGCTTCTTCTATGGTGGAAGCGGAGAGTACCTGCCGGGTCCAGCAGTGGAGTTGGTCCAGGGAGGCCTGGTCGAGCCGCTTCTGAGTGGCTTCGGATGGTGCGCCAAATTTGTGGGTCAGCAGAAGTGCCAGGATAGCACGTGCTTCGCCGACGGCACCTTCGTGACGTCCTTTCCCTTTCAAGATAGCGCATGCCGTAGAGGAGCGTCATGCGAGCTTTCAATTCGTCATCGCCGGTGGCGGCGACCACCTGCGCCGCCTGCCGGATCTGGCTTTCGGTGGCATTGGAGAGCGGAACCCAAACGTAGAGGGAGGGGTTTTCGGTAGCGAGAAAGTCGGCGGCCGGGACCTCCCATAACCGGACGATGCGGACGCGCATGCGAAGACCGAGGTCGCCGGCGTCGATCTCGTAATCCTCCTTAAGATCGGCTGGAACGCGGCGATTGGTGAGCAGGAACATGAACGAGTGAATCTGCGTGTCGTGCTTGACCCAGGTGAGCGCGCCGTAGCGGGCGTGGCGGCGGCGCCAATCGTCGTCGTACCAGGCGTAGGCTTCCAGATGGAGGCGACGGATTGGTCGCCGGCGGTGATGCGATAGAGGTGGTCGACCTGGAGAGTGGGGAGGTCGAGTTCGCGGTCGAGGTGCTCGATGGTGGCGCCTGGGGGAAGGTCCCACTTGGCGGCGATTTGAACGAGGGAGATGTCGTCGTCGCCGGCGACGTGCAGTCTGAAGGCTTTGTCGAAAGGCTTCGTCACAATAAGGTAGTGCGGCGAAGGGGGAGTTTCTCTCTAACTGGAATTGGTAAGCCACTGGTTCCAGTGAGACTCGAAAAGGTTTGACCGTTCCTGGAGTAGAGTCCTCTCCAAGTGACTTGATGGACGCACACAGAGTGAGTACGGTGTCCAGCGTTTGTCAGCCTGTCCCATTCGAAGTGGGCCGGCAGTACCGTGTGGTCT
>JACQZR010000164.1 GCA_016213775.1 Acidobacteriota bacterium | reverse complement strand
AGGGAAGAGCAACAAGGAAGTCGCCGCGGCGCTCGACCTCAGCCTGCACACGGTGGAAACGCATCGCGCGCGCATCATGAGTAAGCTGAGCCTCCACACTACCGCCGAGATCGTGCTCAACGCTGTTCGCCGCGGTCTTGTCTCTTAGCCACGAAAACCGCTTACTGACGTGCGCGGCTCGGTTCCACATCCCGTCGTCAGCCAGTCACTCCGGAGCCGTGACCGTGAGGGAGCGGTTCTTAGACTAATCCTGTCTCAGTTCTCCGGCGTGACGTAAATGATGGCAGCGGACAACGGTGTAGGCAGGTCCACCACGATCCCTTCGTCCAGCAACTGCGCTCCGCGAACCGGCGGGCCCGCGAAGCCGCTGTCCTGATAGCGGACTGTGTAGACATTCTCGCGCCGCAGACCGCGGATACGCAGCCTGATGGATGCGGGCGCCAGCGACGGCCGGTAAACGAACACCACCGCCGAATCGCTTGCCGCATCATAGCTCTCCAGCGCGTCCACGCGATCCTCCTCCGGCCGTGGCGTTAAGTGAAATACCTTGCCCGTGCGAATCTTCCCCCGAAGCTGCTTGTAAGTCGTCACTTCCGAAGTCGCCAGCGCTATGTCGGCTGGCCGCATATCCGGAAGCCGGTTCATGAAGATCCACGGACCCCCGAACATATAGCTGCGCGTGATGTAAGGGGTGAGCTTCGTATCCGGCATGTACCGGTCGAGATAGCGCGGCGGGAAGGGATAGCTCGCGCCGTAGATTGCCTGCCTCGTGGTCATCGGACCGGAATTGTCCGACGTGATGGAGGTGACGTAGCGCCGGGCCATGCCGTACGTCATCATATTGCCGCCGTCTGAACAGTTCTCCCATTGCACGTTGGGACGCAGCCTTCGCACGTTGTCAACGAGATAATCCAGATTCTCGGCCCCGGAAATGTTGCTGTCCTCAGGACCGTGGGTATGCGTTTCCTTGTTGCAGAACTTCACCATGTTCTCGCCGTCCTGGAGAATCCAATCGAGGCGGTAATCGTCGATCAGCCGCAATGTCTGCGAAAGCAGCCAGTCGCGGACCGGGCGGTGTCCCAGGCACAGCGAATCCGCGCCGAAGTAGTGATAGTTCTGCGACGACCGCCAATCGGGGTTCTCGCGCAGGATCGGTGAATCCTGGTGGGCTTCGGCGAAGGCGAAATGGAGCCCGAACTTCATGCCCAGCGAATGAACATAGTTCGATAACGCGCGCAACCCGCTCGGGAACTTCTTCGGGTCCTCATACCAGTCGCCGATGCTGCGCGCCCATCCCAGGTCCACGACGAAAAGTTCAATCCCCAGGCGCGCCGCGATATCCGCATTGCGGCGTAGCAGGTCCTCATTGATTGCCAGGTCGTAATCCCAGGAGTCCCAGACAACGTACGGGAATTGCTCGTCGGGCGAGGGAACAGCGATCGCGCTCTCCACATACCGCTGCGTCTGGTATCCGGCCTCCTCCCAATCTCCACGAAACAACCCGAAAAACGCCGGCGGCAGAGTATGGTCGCCTCCCGCTGCTACCGTTCTGCGAAATTCCTCCGGAACGATATGGAACTGCACCCGCTTCTCAGTGGGCAGATGGATCAGTGTGGCGAGGGCGCGTCCATTGAACTCCCAGCCCACGAACAACCCCCGATTCAGGTTGTCTCGTAGCGCCGCCCAGGAACACTGCTGCCCGTAGGCGCCGGAGTAGACGCCCATTTCCGTTTCGTTCTGCAACTGGACCAGAGAGGTCTCGAAGTTCCCCCCGTATCCGCCTCCCCACCATTGGCTGACGCGGAAACCGCGGTAGGTGCGTCCGTCGTCGCTGAAACTGATAGGCAGCGGATCGGCCTCGCGTAACTCCACGGGGCTGCTCTGGATATTGCGAAAACGCTGCGCAATTCGCACGGTGGGCGATCCGGAGTGCATGTCGATGTCCACAAAGAACCGTCCATGGCGCTTGGTGTCATCCAAAACGATGGAGGTGCGATAGCCGTTCCTGGTGATGCCGCGTTTGCTGTGTGTCACCAGACGATAGGTGGTGTTCTCATCGTAATGCTCGGTGGAAAGTTTTACCAGGATCGGGTTGCTTCCACCGTTAGATGCCGTCCAGGCATCGGAGTTGCGCAACGAGCGAAGCTTCTCAAAGAGGAAATGCCCATCGGGATCCAGGCGGAAAGTCGCCTCTGCAAGATCATTGCGGAGGGTCCAGCGGCGTTCCGCGGTATCGTAGGCGGATGATAATTGGGCGAAGATCTGGTGTGGGCTCAGGAAAACCAGCAGGATTAGGACAAAAACAGGACGTGTGAATGCCATCATTACTTATGAGAGCACGTTTGGGACCATTTAGTTACGGTGGAATCGGCGGCGCAGACTAAAACAATAATCGATTGAATCGCGCGAGCCCTGCGTACAGCATCCCCGGTATTTGATTGTTCCTCGCCGCTCAATAGTATTGCTTGTTAACCGCAGCGTACACTCCATGCCGATCAGCTCCACCGCTGTATACCAGTTCGCCCCACGCGGGACCAAACTGTTTCCGCACAGCCTCAGCGTCTTTTTCCCCGCCTACAACGACGCCCCGTCGATCGGAAAGCTTGTCGAGAACACTTTCGAGATCCTCTCCGGGTGCGTGGAGGAGTTTGAGGTTATCGTCGTGAACGACGGCAGCCGCGACGGCACCGCCGCGGTTCTGAACGACCTGAAATTCCGCTTCGGCGACCGCCTCCGCGTGATCACGCACGCGGAGAACCGCGGTTACGGCGGAGCGTTGCGCAGTGGCTTCCAGGCCGCCCGTCACGAATTCGTCTTCTATACCGATGGCGACGGCCAATACGATGTCGCCGAGCTGCCCCGCCTGCTGCGCCGTGTCACGTCCACGGTCGGTCTGGTGAACGGGTACAAAGCCCGCCGTCAGGACCCCTGGCACCGCATTGTCATTGGCATTCTTTATAACCGCTTCGCCCGTTGGCTGTTCCGCGTGCGTCTACGCGACATCGACTGCGATTACCGGCTCATCCGGCGTTCGGCCCTGCGCCAGCATCAACTCACCTCCAGTAGCGGAACCATCTGCATTGAACTAGTCAAAGCGATGGAAGCCAGCGGCATGGAAGTCGTCGAACTGCCCGTTGGGCACTACGCGCGAGCCCACGGATCGTCGCAATTCTTCCGCATCCGGTCGCTGGCCCGGACGTTCACTGAGATCACCTCCCTTTACTATCGTTCCGTCGTCGCGCCGTGGCTGATGCCCCGCGGCAAACAGGTCTCCAAATGATGGGAAGACTCGCCAACCGGCTGCCACAGTGGTGCTGGGTTTGGCTCGCCTGTCTGATCGCGATGGCGGTGACGCGGCTGCCGCTGATTCCGCCGCGGCTCTACTACTTCGACTCGGTCAATTTCGCGCTGGCGTTACGCGATTTCAACCCGGCTCTGCATCAGCCGCAGCCTCCCGGCTATCCTCTTTATGTGCTGGTCTGCCGCATCATCGCCACGGTGGTGCAGCAGCCGGAATGGGTTTTTGCAGTTGCCGGCGTCCTGGGCGGTTCCGTCGCCGCCACGGCCGCCAAGGCTCTTGGTGACCGGATGTTCGGACGGCCTGCGGGATGGCTCGCGGCCGGCCTGCTGATTCTCAACCCGGTGTTTTGGTTTGGCGGGGTCACCAACCAGGTGCGCATCTATCTCGCGGCGGGGTCCACCATCGTGGCGCTGCTTTGCTGGCAGGCCTGGAATCGATGCGAACGGAAGTGGATCTACCTGGCCGCCGCAAGCCTTGGTCTGCTCGCCGGCTTCCGGCCGGAGTTCGCGTTGATGCTCGCTCCATTGTTTGTGGGTGCGGTGCTGCGTCGCCGCCGCCGTTGGTCTGATTACCCCGGTACGCTCCTCTGCCTCCTTGTCTGCCTTTCTCTCTGGCTGATTCCCACCGCGCTGCAATCCGGAGGCTTCTCACACTACCTGGGCAGCGTGTCTGGCTACGTGAGCGATCAGTTTCGGGACAGTTCGCTCGTCTTCGGCGCGAGACCGCAGCAGGCGCGCCTGATGTTCGGCAACGCGCTGCTCTGGAACTTCCTCGGCATGATTTCGTGGGTCTGGTGTCTTTGTTTCCTCCTCGATCGTTGGTTCCTCCCTTTCGAAACGGCGGCCTTTCTCAGCGTCTGGTTTGTGCCGCCGTTTCTCTTTCAAGCCCTGATTCATGTGGCCGATCCTGATCAAACTCTGTCCACGGTTCCAGTGATCTGTCTGCTCGGTGCGGCTTCCGTACAAGCTGCCTTGCGCAGACTCGGCAATTCTGCCTGGCGGACTGCCGCTGTGCTTCTCGTAATTGCCGCGGTGAATGTATATCTGTTTCTCGGCAAGCCTCCCAAAATCGTCCGCGACGCTAACTACCGCACGGTCCACCTGGTCGGCTCGCGGGTTGATTCCATCTTCACGTCGCTCGAACGGATGCAGGAGAAGGGCCCGATCCAGATAGTCTTGATGGGCTCAATGGCCTCGTGGCGGCAAGTAGGATATTACTTCCCCGACGTCCCCGTCGTGGTCGTGGAACAAGGCGAACCGTCGTCTGCGTGGCGTATGGTCGGGAACAAACGCCTGCCTCCTCTCCCCCGCGATCCGGAAATCGCTCTCGACCCCGACCGCACGATCGTCTTTCTCCCGCCCGATGGCGCGCAGTGGGAGCAGCGGATTCAACAATCGGTGTCTGCCTCGCGGGTTGGCCACCTGCTCTATGTCCCGGCTCGCCATGGGATGCACTTCTCTATTGACGGGCTGCCGTTCGGCGTGATGTAAGCGGGCTCCCTCTCACGTCGCCTGCGTCACTTCTCATAAACTGCCAGCGTCTGCCGGTCAGTATTGCTCCCGCTACGCTCGGTTCAGCATTCCATCAATTCGAGCAGAACCTCGCGCTCGCCGCGGGTGAGCGTTTGCAGCATCCGCTCCGCCATGACCAGGTGGCGGCGAATGGTCTCATGGAGCGTCTTGCCTTTCTTTCCGGCTTTATGACTGCGATCCTGCGGTCCCGAGCCGATCCACAACCCTCGTGACGGTGCTGAAGAGGTGCTCCAAGTGCTGATGGACAGATCGGTCATGATCATCTCGCCCTTATCGCCGAGCAAGAGCACAGCACCGATTTCGCGGTGAGAGCTCGATGTCCACGAGGGGATCGGCTTGCAAGCTCTTAAGAGCGGCGCGGCTTACGCGGCATCGCGGACTTCAACGGTCAACTGTTTGCCGAGGACGGCGAGCGCGGTCTGGATCTTCTCGGCCTTGGTGGCGTGTTCGGGGTCGAGCATGCGGCGGATCACCCGCTCGTGGATTCCAAGCCGGCGAGCCAACTCGGAGTTGCTGACGCGCTGATCGCGCATGGCCTGGTAGAGCGCGAGCTTCGGCGCAAGCCAGAGCGGGACGGGCACCTGTCGCTGGCCCCGCTTTACCTGTGAGGGCGTTGGAATCTCCTCGCGCCTGGACAGGCGGATGGAGAGATCGGAACCGAGAGCGTCCATGGCTTCTTCCATTGACTCGCGCTCGTCTTTGCCATCCGTGGCCACACGGGGCAGATCCACAAACTCGACCAGCACGCGGCCATCGCTGCCGGTGGTGAACTTCGCGGGATAGCTAAACAGGGACATGCCTTTGCCTCCTACAGGTCGTGCGGATCGATCTTCAGATCCGCGCACATCTTGGCCAGCAGGTCGCGGCCAATCTCCTTCTTGCGATCCTCGAGGGTGGTGAATTCGTCGCCGAAATAGAGGCGGCCGTGGCTGCCTTTGCCCTTGTTCGGCCACAAACTGACAAGTGACCTTCCGGGAGCGCGCCAGCTTCCGGACTCTCCGCTCGAACTCCGCGCCCTTCACTCCTTCAGCATCGGACAGTTCTGTCCGAGTGTCAACCATGGTTGGCGGAGGCGGCTGTACAAGGACGACCTGGAGGGTCAATCGCACCTCGATTCACCTCCGGAGTCAGTCGCGGCGGCGAGTTTGGCACGTGCGTTCAGATTAGCGGTACCGAGTTTAAGTAGGCCTGATATCAAGGCCGTCGGTAAGCTGTTAGAAACGCTCATGACTGCTGACAAGGAGGCCACTCGTGCTACGTGGCGGGTGGCACCCGGCAGCTTGACAAGCTGCCCCACAAAGTTTGTAACACAGTAGTGCTAGCGACTAGCCCAGGCCTCAGGAGGAACTCTATATTGAAAGCCTGAAAGTACTGCAAGGCATGGGACAATTTCACAGGTGTCAGCACAAATGGAGTTTGGTGAATCCACGGTCACGCCGGCACTGAGAAAACAGAGACGGCGCGGGTGATTTTGCTGTTCCTCAGTGCGGCCTCAACACGGGCGATATAATGCAAGGTTGCGACACCTGCTTGACGCCGCCACGTTCCGCCGTCGCGAGCGGGCTCTGGCTCATCTCACGGCTCTGTCCCCGCGCTTGACCGACGACCAGAAGCAGCGGCTGGCGGCGTTGCTTCAGACGTGCGCCGATCCGGATGCGGCGGTGTTGCAGTTGAGCCGTATGGCGAGCGAGAAGCACTCCGAGCTCACGAGGATTGTCGAACATCCCGCACTGCTGGTTCCGCTGCTCACGGTGTTTTCGCAGAGCCGGTTTCTCTCCGATGAAATACTGGAGCATCCCGACTGGCTGCCGCAGACTGTGCTCGGCGGGGACTTCGATTCGCTGCTGTCGATGGAGGAGATGGAAGGCCGGCTGGAAGCCTTTCTCATGATCCATGGGGCCGGCGTGCCGTCGGCGCTGCATCTGGCGCAGTTCCGGCGGCTGCAACTGCTGCGTATTCTGCTGCGCGATGTCACGGGCCGGGCCAGCCTTGCCGAGACCACGGAGGAGATCTCGAATCTCGCCGACGCTGTGCTGAACGTCAGTTACCACCACATCTTTGATGAGTTGACGCGGCGCTATGGTGTACCGCGACTGGCATCTTCCGGCGAGCCACGGCGCTGTGAGTATTCGGTGATCGCGCTCGGGAAGCTGGGCGGCAGGGAGTTGAACTACAGCTCCGATATCGACCTGATGTTCGTTTACGCCGGCGCCGGCGAGACCGACGGTGAGCGGTCGATTTCCAACGGGGAGTTCTTCAAGCGCTTGGCCAACCTGCACACCGAGCTGCTCTCGACATATACGTCCGAGGGCATGTGCTATCGGGTCGACCTGCGGCTGCGGCCGGACGGCAAGCTCGGCGAGTTGGTGATGTCGCTCGATGCAGCCAGGAAGTACTATCAGAACCGTGCGCGCGACTGGGAACTGCAAATGCTCATCAAGGCGCGTGTGGCCGCGGGCGAACCCGAACCAGGGAAGGCGCTGCTTGAGTATGTGGAGCCGATGATCTACACGTCCACCACCGATTTCACGGCGGTGGAAGCGGTGTCGGCGACTCGGGTGCGCATACAGGAGAAGCTGCAGGAGCGCAAAGCGGCGGGCAAGGAGACCGACGTCAAGCTGGCGCAAGGGGGCATTCGCGACATCGAGTTTCTGGTGCAATGCCTGCAGCGGCTGCATGGCGGACGCGAACCCTGGGTTCGGCACGGCGGCACAATGCTCGCTCTGTTTCGGCTTCGTGACAAGAACCTCCTCTCCGATCTTGAGTCGCAGACTCTGATTTCGGCTTACGCGTTTCTCCGGCACCTGGAACACCGCCTGCAGTTCGAAGATGACCGGCAGATTCATACGCTGCCGCAGGATCGCGAGCAGCTCGAAGTCCTGGCGCGGCGCATGCCGCCGGAACCCGGCAGGCAGACGACGGCAGGCCAATTGCTGGAATGGGTGCAAGGGTATTTGCGGGACGTCGCGGAGATTTACGAGCGGGTGATCCATGCCCAGAAGCCCACCTATTACACCTCGCTGGCGGCCCACGCGGCGGCGATCGCCGCTGAACAGCGTCAATGGGAGCAACCGCTCGCCGGCGATGTCCTGGACAGCAACCTGATCCGGTTTCTCGACCAGCGCGCGCCTGTGCTGGCGAAGATCGTCGCGCGATCCGGAGTACGGCGGTCCGGCAAGGCGCTGCAGCGCTATCTCGAATGGGTTGCGCCAAACCCGGAATGGATGGAATGGCTCGATTCGAGCTCCGGCCTGGCGCAGCACCTGATTGATATTTTTGAACATAGTCCTTATTTCTCCGAGCAGTTGATGCGCTTTCCGGACCTGTTGGAGCAGTTGCGATTTTTGTGCGAGCATCCGGGCGACGACCGGTCGATGAGCGAGGCCGATAGTCTGGAAGACGCGAACGATCTGCGGCGCTACTTCCGCCGCGAGATGTTCCGCATCCAGTGCGAGAGCGTCTGCCTGCGCAATCCGGTGTTTGAGACACTGGCGCGGACGTCAGCGCTCGCCGATGGTTCGATTCGGGCGGCGTACCGCATCAGTCTGGCCGAGGTGGAGGCCACACACGGCCCGGCGGGCGCCGCCTACAAGCCTGCCGATCAGATGATGGTGGTGGCGCTGGGGCGGCTGGGCACGGGCGAGTTCGACCTCGGGTCGGACGCCGACCTGGTGTTCGTATTGCCCGATGCCGATGGGGGCGAGCTGGAGTTCTGGACCCGCGTCGCAGCCAAGTTTATTGACCGGCTTTCGGCTTACACGCGAGAGGGCTTCATGTTTACCGTGGATGCCCGGCTGCGGCCTAACGGACGCGAAGGCCCACTCGTGCAGATGGAGACTACCTACAAGGAGTACTTCGCCAACCGGGCCGAGGCCTGGGAGGGCCTCACCTATATGAAGGCCCGGGCGGTGGCCGGCAACCCGGCGCGAGCGACGCAGTTTCTGAACGAGTTGCAGGAGCTCGACTGGCGGCGCTACGGCCAGAGCGGACGGTCGTTGAAGCAATTGCGGCAGATGCGGCTGCGGCTGGAAAAAGAGCAGGCCAGTGACAATCCGCTCAAGGCGGGCACCGGCGGGTATTACGATGTGGACTTTGCCCTGATGTACCTGCGGTTGAAGGGGGCTGGCATTTTCTACCCGGCGTTGAACACGCCGCAGCGCATCGACGTGATCGAGAAGATGGGCCATCTGGAGAGGGCCGACGCGGCGTTCTTGCGGGACGCGGCGACGTTCTACCGCTCCTTGGACCACGGGCTCCGCATCATGAGCGGCCAACCGGAGGGGACACTGCCGAAGTCGCGGTTGCAGACCGACACGTTGTGCGAGCTGACGTCGCGGTGGATGCCTCCGTTCCTCACCGACCAGCCAATCGAGGTGGAGCTGGCGCAGATTCAGGAACGCGCGCGGGAATTTTTTGACAGGTTGTTTGCTTCATAATCGTATTGATGCCTCGCCTGCTGATGTTATTTCTATCGTGTGTGGTGACGATTGACGCCGAGCCGGCGGACGCGATCGGGCAGGCGCTGGACCGTCTGTACCGTCTGCAATTCGCCCCGGCGCAGGAGATCCTCTCCGGTTACATCGCGGCGCATCCGCAGGATCCTGTTGGGTACAACATGCGGGCAGCCGGGTACGTTTTCGCCGAGCTCGACCGGATGCAGATCCTGGAGGGTGAGTTCTTCGCCGATGATAAACGCGTGATCGAGAAGAAGGGGATAAAGCCCGACCCTGCCGTGCGCGCCAATGTGTATGAGAGTCTACGGAAGGCGCGCGAACTGGCGAGCGCGCAACTGTCCAGGGGAGCCAACAACGAGCAGGCACTGTTTGGCATGGGCATGGCAGCCGGGCTGCAAAGCGATTACATGGCACTGGTGGAGAAACGGCAACTGGCCAGTTTGAGCCTCACGAAGGAATCGCAATCGTGGGCAGTGAAGCTGCTGGCTGCTAATCCGGACTTCTATGACGCGTATCTGACCACCGGAATTACCGAGTATCTGCTAGGCAGTGTACCGTTCTTCGTGAAATGGTTTATACGGTTTGAGAAAGCCGAGGGATCAAAATCCGTGGCCGTGCGTAACCTGGAACTGGCGACAAAGGGGCGTTACTTCGGGCCCTTTGCCCGTGTGCTGCTGGCGATTGTCCATCTCCGCGAGAAGCGCCCGGAAATGGCGGAAGTGTATCTCGCCGGGCTGGCGCGGGAGTTCCCGGAGAACCCGCTGTATCAGAAGGAACTGAAGAAACTGCGGGCGAAGATTGGAATCGTGCCCGGGCGCGAGTGATCGAGGAAGAATGGCGTCGCGAACGCCCTCGGGAAAAAAGTTTGGAACATGTTTGGAACAAAGAGGGGTGCCAGAGCGTATTCCTTACGACACGACAGCAAGGGAGGACCGCATGAACTCAAGGACTTGTGGCACGGCATTCGTCACTGCCAGTTTCCTCATTCTGGCCGGTTGCGACATCGAAGACATGGACATGGGCGCCACCGAGAAGGAGGATTTTCATTACTCCTATGTGTTGAAATCGGGTGGGCGGCTGGAGTTGGAGACCTTCAACGGATCGGTAGAGATTAACGGTTGGGACAAAGAGTCGATCGAGATTAATGGCACGAAGAAGGCCCGTTCGAGGGATTTGCTGGACCAACTGAAAATCAATGTCGTGAACGCGCCTGATTCAGTGCGGATCGAGGCACGCCGGCCGACCGATCGCCGCGGCAACATGGGCGTCTCGTTCGTGATTCACGCGCCTCGGAAACTGGTTTTGGAACGGATTGCGAGTTCCAACGGCAGCGTCCGCTTGGACGGGATCGAAGGCAAAGGGCGGGTGCGCACAAGCAATGGCGGTATCAAGACCGAGCGCTGCCAGGGCGACTATGAATTGACCACGAGCAACGGAACGATCGATCTTGCGGATCTGCAGGGCGGCGCGACGGCTCGTACCAGCAACGGAGCGATCCGGGCCAATGGGCTCCGCGGCTTCTTTGAAGGCCAGACGAGCAACGGGTCGATTGATGTCCGCATCGCTGAGGCGGTGGGCAAGCAGGTACGCGCGGTCACTTCGAACGGGAAGATCGTTCTGGCCATCGAGTCGCACAAGGATGCCGATGTCAAGGCGACCACATCGAATGGAAGTATCACTGTGAAGCTGCCATCGGACACGCGCGCGCAGTTGCGGGCGCACACTTCCAACTCGTCGATTTCCAGCGATTTCAGTGTCACCACCACAGGCAACATCTCGAAGCATCACCTGGAAGGTACGATTGGTTCGGGCGGACCCCTGGTTGACTTGTCCACTTCCAACGGGAACATCAAGATCGCCCGGTTGTGAGCCTGCTATCATCGGACCGTGAGCAATCGAACAGAAGTAGCCCTCTTGCTAGCGATGTCGATTGCTCTTCCGCTTTTTCCACAGGCCTACCATCCCGCGTATCCTTCAGGCACGCCGGAGTTCGCCCCAGGCTCCCTCGCAGATCTTTCCCTTTTCACGTGCACCGTTCCAGGTAGCACCAGTGTGGTTGTTCGGGCTAACGGCAATGCCTACCCGGTCAACATCGTGTCATCGGACCGCGCATCCTGCCCGCGTGTCATTCGCGTAGTGCTTCCTAACGACTTGCCGCTCGGATCAGCGGAAATCGAGGCCGTGTTCTCCCAGGTGGTGATAGGACCTACGCCGATCAGGATAGTCTCTACACGGTTCGGATTCCTGCCACGAAAGCCGGATAGCCTCTCCCGTCCGGCGCGCGGGGGAACCAGCATGGCTCTTGCAGGGACAGGGATCGGGAATGCCGGCCCTGCTGATATCAGGGCGTCATTCGGTGGACAACCGATCCTGATTGATTCACTCGTTCGCGGGATCGAACCCGGCATCGACGAGCTCCGTTTCCGCCTCCCCGCCACACTGGTGAACGCTGGTTGCTACGTACCGGTAGAGATGGTGGTGCGCGGGGTGGCAGTGAATACAAGTAGCGTCGCGGCTAGTCAAACGGGCGAACCTTGCCGTCATCCATTGGGTCTCGGACGGGAACAACTGGCTGTGCTCGATGCGGGACGTTCGATTCCCATCGGCGTCATCGGTTCGTCATCGTCATTTCAAGCCGCCAATGCATCCGCCGTGGAAGCGGCGACGGGACCGCAATTCGCCCAGCCACGCTATCAATGCACGATGGGGAGCGGGATTAGTGTGCAACGTGCTCAATCGCCCTTCGCCTATCTCGATGCCGGACGCCTGCACCTGATCAGCGCCGCTGGAGAACAGCTAAATCCCCCGTTCCCCTCGCTTTCGCCGGGGAGCTGGTCATTCCAGTTCACCGGTGGCATCGACATTCCGCCTTTCTCCGGCAAATTCAACGTTGCCAGGCCGGCGCAACTGATCGACGCCGAATCCGAATTCGTGTATGGACCGGATGAGGAAATCCGCGTACGCTGGGATCCCACGGGCTACGATCCTTTGGACGAAATAACCATCACTCTCAACCGTGCCAACAGTGCTCTCCGTTGCGTGGCGCCGGTTCGTGATGGCGCCCGAACATTGCCCATTGGGGCACTGCTGCTCGATATGCCCTCATCCTCGCCGTGGAGCGCCGGGCTCATCCTTTCGGTCGCGCCGCGCCCTGGAGCAAACCCGACGTTCCCTTTTCGCCTGGTGAATGGCGTCGAGTCGGCTGCCATGCTGCGCTTCCCGGTATCGTCCACCTATACCATCCGTTTGCGTGAAGCCGTCCCATGATTCCGTATCTCCTGGTGGTTGTCTTGAGTCCACTCAGCGCCCAAAGCCAAATGGGGGTCTCGTCCGCCGTCGTTGGTAGCGGTGCCAGTGTGATCTACCCATCGAGCATTCCGGATTTTGCTCCTGGCACGCGACTGAACCTTTTCCCTGGGATTTCCTGCGGGCCGGAGACTCCTCTCAAGCTGCAAATCTACCCGCTCGGCTCTTCGCGTTCCTATGCGGTCCAATTGATCAACCGGCCGGGTTGCGCCCTCCAGAGTGTGCTGCCGGCCGACCTTCCGAACGGCCCCGCTGAGCTGGTGCTCACCACCCCGGACGAACAGATGTCCGCCTATCTCCGCATCGTTCCTTTCGCTATGACGATTGCCAATGATTCCCTGTTCCTGCCTGGCATGAAGCTCACGCAACTCGCTATTCCGGGCACGAGAATCACTCTTCAAACCACCGGCGCCGGCAACACGCCCGAGTCGCAATTACAGGTAGCGCTCGGCGGGCTCCGGTTTGAGCCCGATGCGTTCCGAAGGTCGCCTTCTCAAGCGGGCATTGACGAGATCGATTTGACGATTCCTGCCGATGCTTCACTGGCCGGATGCTATGTTCCCCTTCGGATTGCCGCGGGTGACGACAGCTCTCATGCGGTCCTTGTTCCCGTGATGCCGGAACCTATCCCGTGCACTCACGCACTTGGGCTGACTATCGGCCAAATGGCCACGCTCGACAATCGGGGCTCCCTGCCGAGCGCCGTGCTTACGTTGGACAATTTTTTCTTCAGCGGCGACAGGGCGTTCCTGGAGGTGATTGCGACCAACAGTGTGGTAGTTGCTAATCTTGCGGGGCCAAGTGAGGCGCCCGAATTTGGATGCACGCTGTCCCCAGAGTCGGGGCGAACCTCCCTCCTGCGTACAAACCCGAGCATTCCGCTGCTCCGCGCCGGGTTTTCCTCTCTCGATTTGAAGGGTCCGGATGGACAGACTGTCACGCTCACTCCGCAGGCCACAGACCTTCCGAATTGGTTTCGAAACACGAACTCAGGACGCTGGCTCGCTGCCGGTGAGTGGAGCATGGAAGGGCTCAACTGGTCATTCACTTTGCCACCCGTGTGGAAGCCCACGATTGACCGCTCGCTTCTGGCGATCGGTGTGCTGGAATGGACGTGGGACCCGGCGGGCTATACCGCAGGGGACATCGTTACCACAACGTTTCGCAACGGGTCACAGGCCATCACATGCCTCGCCGAAGCTTCCTCCGGGAGTATCCACATTGACATCCCCGGCGACTTTGACATCCCTGCCAATCTCCGCTCGGCTTTTTCCGGAACCCTCACGCGGCATTCCTCGATGCCGTTGCTGCAGCCATTCAAAACATCGGAAACCCAACCAGGTCTCGGACTGGTGATCTACAGGTTCACGTATAGCGAGTAGGCTGTTAGTCCTGTTTCACTTGGATCGCCTGGCCGGCTACGTACAGGAGTGCTGTACGTGGAGCACCGGACAGGTTTCGGGCCATGGAGACAGTGGCTTCTCCGGTGCCTGTACCGCGGGCCGGGGGAGCTAGCGTCAATTGGGCCGATTGGGTGAGGACGCTCCAGGAACAGTTGGGGGCGGTTTCCACATTGACCTGGAAATTGCCGCCGGCTGTGGCGACCTGCGGGACCGTTACCTGATAGGTGCACGGCGGCGTGTCGGTGAGGCGGACGCGCCATGCCCCGCGCCCATGCGTGAAGGCGTAGAGGACCGGGGCGGAGTTGGTGGAATCAATGAACAGATGCTCGACACCAGTGGTGGGGAATTGTGTGTCTTCGCGCGCCCAGGTTTGGCCACCATCCAGGGAGACGAAGATGCCGAGGTCGCTGCCCACGTAGACGGTATTCGGGTCGATGGGGCTCACGGCGACCGCACGGGTGGGAACATCGGGAATGGCGGAGTCGCCACTGCCGTCAATGCGACGCCACGAAACGCCTCCGTCGGTGGTTTTGAAGACGTGGCCCAAGCTGGTTGTACCGTTGAAACTGCTGTAAACGGCATAGGCGATGGCGTGATTGGTGGGATCGAAGGCAATCTTTGCGGCGGCGGCGGCGCGGGGTTGGACACGAGGCCAGTCGGAGGTGACGTTGGAGGTGGTGGCGTCTTCCTGGCGATGGATGAATCCGGCGGAGGTGGACACGAGAGCATAGTTGGGGTTAGACGGAGCGAGCGCGATGTAGGAGATGATGCCGCCGGCGAACTCGGGGCTGGCGGGCTCCCAGCGCGTTGCGCCGTCGTTGGTGCGCCAGACTGTCTTTCCGCCGAGATAAAGACGGAGTGAGTTGCGCGGGTCCATTGTATGTGGAGTGATGAACAGAAAGTTGGTGGAAGCTGCGGGCTCCGTGATTCCCGACATGGCGGCGGCGAAGGATTTGCCACCGTTGGTGGAGCGGCGGAACCACGTCAGTGTCGTGCCACGCTGGGTTTCGCCGTAGAGTCGGGTGGCGTCGTCGTGGGCGACCGCGGCATACCCTCCATCGCCACCGATGAGAGTGCGCCAACTGTTGAGGCCGTCGGCGTCGGCACCGAAAGGCGTTCCATTGTCCTGCGTTCCGCCGAAGTAGAAGTGGCCGCCGGGGAAGACCGTGCCGTGATAGAACTGCGTGACCGAGTACTGGTTGTTGAGGGACCTCCAGGCGACTTGTGAATTGACCGAGCTGCAGCCGTTGATGTCGGGGGCCGAGGCGACTTTGGCACGGGCGTTTTCGGTGCGGGCGAGCCCGCCGTCAGAGGCGTTGAAGAGCGTCTGATTGGAACCGCCGTTATAGTTCGGGTGGAAGACCAGGACGTGATGGTCGGCGTGGGCGAAGGCGCTCGAGGTGCGGGCGACGTTCCAGAAGGAGGCGACTCCCCAGTTGCGGCCACCGTCGTCGGAGCGGAAGAGGTCGATGCCACCCGTCCAGACAATGTTCGGATCAACGGGGTCGACCGCCAGGACGTTGTCGTAATTGCCCTGATTGGAGAAGGTCCTGGTGCCGTTGGGAGAGCAGAGGTCGGCGAGGTAGCCTTGGCGATTGGTGAGCAGGCCGGAGTTGAGGCGGGAGGGATCTTTATTGGTGACAGTGGGTTCCCAGGAGCCGGAGTCGCCGTTGGAAGCGGAGCGGTAGACGGCCAGCAGGCCCCCCGAGAAGCTCCCTCCTTCGGCCGAGGCGGCCATGGCATAGATGATGCTTTGGCTGGAGGGCGCGATGGCCAGGGAGGTACGGCGCATCAGGGGGTCGGAGTAGACTTGCTCCCAGGTGCCATCGCCGGCGGCATCGGTGTTGCGGAGGATCAGACCGTTGGTGACCGTGCCGTTGCTCGATGGAAGGTTGGCGCGGCAGGCTGCGTACATGTAGTCGTTCGGCTGATCGGTGCGGATGGCGAGATCCTGGCAGAGGGAGCCTGTCGCGACCCAGACCCGTTGCCAGTTTGCGCCGCCGTCCGTGGAGCGGAAGATGCCCGTCTGGGTTGCGGCGTAAACTCGGTTGGAATCGTTAGGGCTGATGACCAGTTTATTCGTGCCGTAGAAGTTGGAGTTGCGGGTGGATTCGAGGAGCTGGAATGACGTGCCTCCGTCGGTGGTTTTGAAGATGCCGATGCCGCGGAGCCCGTCCCCGGCGAAGCTCTCGCCGGTACCGATGTAGAGCGTGTCTGGATTGCGGGGATCCATTGCCATGCTGCCCACGGCGAGGTGGGGGAGAAGGTCGTTGAGAGCGGTCCAGGAGTCGCCGGCATCGAGCGATTTCCAGACGCCGCCCGCGACACCGCCCGCGTACATGATGTTGTGGTTCACGGGGTGGATGAGGAGCGAGCGGGTGCGCCCGCCGATGTTGCCGGGCCCGAGTTCTTCCCAGGAACCGAGCGAGAGCGCGCGGGCGCGGTCCTTGGATGGCTCAAGGAAGCGGCGGTGTGCGGAGGAGTAGACGCGCATGCGGCGAATGTGATTGAGGGCGGTGAGGTAGCGTTCGACCGGAATGTCTTCGCCGTCCGGGGCGGTCATGAGGCGGTAGTAGGCGGCGGCTTCGTCGGGGGAGTCATGGGGGTCGGGGGGCGTTTGGTTGGGGTGCCGGGTGAGGTAAAAGGCGGCGGGGAGGAGGACGGCGGGGATGGCCCACAGCCAGCGGTTGCGTTGCATTCTTCGATCATCGCAGATGTCACCAGATCAGGAGTGAATCATCGCCCCGCTCCAACGCCCGGCGCACAACGGCCGGTTCCTTTGCGATCACAGTCAGATAGGCCCGTGCGGCCGAATCCGGTTGCCTGCCGCCCTGCTCCCACTCCTGCAAGGCACGCTTGCTGATGCCGTAGGCCCGTGAGAATTCGGCCTGAGACATTTTCACCCCCTTGCGAATCGCCTTGACATCGACCGGCTTCGGCCAGACCTGCTCCAGATCAACTTCGCCCCGATTGTGCGCCGCTACCAGTTTCATTCCCTCGATCAAGCCGGCGCCAAACGTTCCCTTCTTCGCAACGGTCTTCTTAGGCATTGCTATTTCGCTCCTTTCGGATGGACCGCGATATGACGTAATTGCTTCTTCTCGTCCGCAGTCAGATCAGTCTTGACGTCGCCAGCATCGGGATGGTCAATCAAATAGATCGCTACAGCTTCGATTCCGTCCACTCCGATTAGCTCCGTAGCCTTGGCTTTGAATTTCGGGAGTTGCAGGACCGTTATTCGGGCGCGTCGTCCACTAAATGCGAGTATACCGCAATGCGGTATAGAGCTCCGCGCCGAGTTCTTCAACTTGACCAACACCCCGTTGTTTGCGCCGCTACACCGTTTCGGAAGTTCGGCAACGTACTCCGGTTGGTGGCGCGGCCTCTTAGTCTGCCGCCTCGACACTCGTGTCGAGGGCTGGAGTTTGTACATTCGCCGTCTTGTGGGGCGGCCAATCCTGGCCGCGGCTGGCCTTTCCAGGCCAGCCCTGCCTCGACACTCGTGTCGAGGGTTTTGACATTGGCGGGCTTCAGATCGCGATGGATGACGTTCTTCTCATGCGCCGCTTCCAAACCCTCGGCAATTTGCCGCGCGATGGCCAGCGCTTCCTCCAAAGGGATTCTCCCGCTTTCGATCCGATCGGCGAGCGTCGGTCCTTCCACCAACTCCATTACGATCGCGCGATCTTCGATGCCGTGGATTTGGGCGATGTTCGGATGATTCAACGAGGCCAGCACCTGCGCTTCGCGCGTGAACCGCGCCAGCCGGTCCGCATCGTTGGCGAAGGCATCGGGCAGGACTTTGATGGCGACATCGCGCGCGAGTTTCGTGTCGGTAGCGCGATACACCGCGCCCATACCGCCCTCGCCGAGCTTGCCAGTGATCCGATAATGCGCGATTTGTGTTGGATCCAGAGTATGAGCAGTATATCTCAGACACCTGCACCCCGCCGAGGTGTTGCGAAACGATGTAGGTGCCCAACGCGCTGCGGTATTGGATAAAACCGTCCTGGCCGCCCACATCGCGCGACCAGTGAAGCGTATTGTCCGCTCTGATGCGGGCAACGGACCCACCCTCGGTGCTCGCGCGGGAATTGAGGCGTCCAATCAAATCGACCGAGCGCGTGGCTCCTCCGATGTACATAAGGGAACAAACTGGCTGAATTCCAGGCGCGCTGTACGTATGTTCTTCGGTGATAAAATACGTATGGCTATGGCGAAACTGACACTAAGCGTGGATGAGTCCGTGATCGCGGAGGCGAAGGCGTACGCGAAGAAGCGCGAGACCTCTTTGTCGGAGATGGTGGAGGGCTATCTGGCGGCGGTGGTGAAATCGGGTTCGCCCGAGGAGACACCCGTGCTGAAGCGCGTGCGGGGAGTCCTGAAAGGGCGCAACCGCGAGGAGTATCGCGAGTATTTGCACAGGAAGCATCTCGGCTAACCGATGAAAGTGCTGGTGGACACCAACGTCATATTGGATGTGCTTCTGGAGAGGCAACCCCATTGCATCGCGGCTGCCGAGCTGTGGAGTCTGCTGGAGAGGGGCTTCGCCGTGGGGTTTGTTGCGGCCCATGCGATCACCACGGTTCACTATCTGACCCGTAAACAAGGGGACAGCCGGCGGGCCAACGCATTGATCAGAGACTTGCGCTCCGTGTTCCGGGTGGCCACGGTGGATGAGGCGGCGTTGGATTTGGCGCTCACGCTGGAACGAGCGGATTTCGAGGATGCGGTTACGGAGGCTGCGGGGCTGCAAGTAGGATGCTCGCTGTTGGCCACGCGGGATCCGAAGGGTTTCCGCAATTCACGGATACGGGTAGTGTCACCGGAGACAGCGGTTCAGGTGATCCGTAGGTCGCGGTAGCCGCACTACGGCAGCAGCACCATGTTGCTGCGCCATACGGCGAATTTCTGAGCCGCGGGCGAGAGGACGTTCACCTGGCAGGTGTACTTGCCGGGTTGGAGCTTTTCCAGGGGTACGCTGAAGCTGACGGGGACGGCCTTGGATCTGGGGTTGAGGCCTTCCGTGATCTTGAGAGGCGCGGTTTCGAATGCCTTCACCTTGCCGCGGTAGAAGCTGACGGTGGCCATCATTAACTGGGTAGATTCGGCGGCCGGCTGGTAGGCTTCGAGATAGACGTACATGTCCTGTTCCTTGCGGAAAACGCGGGTGACGCTGGGGACGAGCTTCTGGCCGTCCTGGACGAGGGGGTTCGCGGCGGTGATACGTTTATCCTTGACAGCGTTGGCGAGGGCGGCATCGAGGCGCTCGCGCTGGGAACTTAGTACCACTGAGCTAATGGGGAGTAGTTTGGCTTCGGAAGTAAGATCTGGGACAGTGAATTTCGTTTCGAACGTTCCCATTTTTCCGGATTCGTTTTCGCGGGCGAGGAATTTCAGGGTGTAAGTGCCTGGGGACAGGGTGAATCCGGTGTCGTAGCTAAGATTCCGCTTGGCAAGCTGGCCGGCATTTTCACCTTTGAGTTTCACGGTGATTTCGTCGCGCACGATGCCCTGGGCAACGCCCTTGGCGTCGCGGACCTGGCCGATGAAATCGAGACGCGTGGTTTCGGCGCCGCCTTTGCGGGCCAGTTCGAGATCACTCCCCGGGATCTTGACCGAGATGGGGACGAAGTAGCGGTCGCGGCCCTGTCGGAAGTAGTTCACTTCGAGGGCGACGCCAAGGTCGGTGACCGGGTCGCCGAGCATGAGCGCTTCCTGTAACTGACGCTCGCGGTCGCCGGAGGTGAATTTCTTGAATTCCTTGGAGGCGAAATAACCGCCACGGTAATCGAGGCTGGCGTGGAGGTTCTTCTTGATCTGGACTTTGATGCGGCGGTAGCGGCCATCGGGCTCGGCATTGGTGCTGTAGTAACCAAGGATATAGTAGCTGGCGATATCTTTTTGCGCCTGCGTGATCCCCACGGCAAGGTCGTTTTGATCGAGGAGTGCTTTACCGCCGGTGTCGGCTGCGAGAGTGTACAGGGAATCCTGCTGGCTCTGGAAATTGGATTGTTGGGAGCGCTGCGTCTGGCCGGAATACATGCCGCGTCCGCCTTGGGAAGCGCGAGTAGCGTCGCCCATGGGGGCGGTGGCGACGAGGCCGCGGGCGTCGACGGGGTAGAAAGCGACGTTGCTGCGGATGGCGGCGTTGACGGTGGAGCGGAGCTGGGCCTGGTTGTCGATGCCGGTTTTGGACATGCCGGAGGCGAAGTAGACGAGGGCCTTCTTCTCGGGCAGGCTGGAGAGCATCTTGACAGCGGTTTCAAGGGCGGCGAGTTTCTTGTCGGTATTGAAGATGTTGAACTCGCTTTCGTCCTGGGTGAAGGCTGCGCCGGAATCGGCCTCGTTTTCGTCGCCGGTGGAACCTTCGTTGAGTCCGACGTCGCCGGCGACGAGACCCTTAAGAATCTTCTTGATCTGGTCGCGGTCGCTGGTGAAGTCCTGGAGGACGGCGAGGTCGGTGGAGTTCTGCATGATGGCGATCAGGTCGGATGGGGTTAGTTTGGTGTCGATGAACTCGATGGCGGACTTTTGCGCGCGGACCTGGTCGGGGATAGGCATGCCGGCCTGATCGAAGAAAAGGACCATGAGCCGGCGGTCCTTGTATTTCACTTCGCCGGCGCGTGAGGGCGCAATTTGTTTGGCTTCAGCGATGCCCGCCGGTTTGGGAGCTTCAGCAGCGGGTTTAGGGGCTTCGGGTTTTGGGGCAGCCTTCTTCGGGGCGACGGTGGGGGTGGGGTTTGCGGCGATTACTTCCTCGAGGCGCTGGTATTCGAATACTTTAATGGCCTGATTCTTGTTGTCTTCGGTGAGGGCGAAGTCACTCGCGGTGAGGCCCTCGATGGGCTTGCCGTCTTTATCCTTGACGGAGACGTTGACGATGACCAGCGTGGACGTCGCCTTGAAGGTGGGCGTTCCCTTGGTCACGATTTGGACCTCGGTGTCCTTTGCCGGCGGCTGCTGGGCCGGGGCAGCCACCAGGACGGTGAGGAGCAGGGCGGTGAGTTGTTTCATTAGATCAGAACCTCAGGCGAACGCTTAGGGTGATGCGACGCATTTGGGCGGCTCCGGTGGCGAGGCCGTATGTGCTGGAACCGAAGACAGTGCCCCATTGGGTGATGGTGACGCGGTTGAGGGCGTTCTGGACCTGGGCCTGGAAGTCGGCGCTGCGGCGCTCGCCGAATCGGACGACGCGGCCGAGCGAGCCGTTGAGCATGAAGACCGTCGGGCCGGGGATGGTGTTGCGGCCCGCGTTGCCCCATTCGCCGTTGGGAGCGGCCGTGAATGCTGCGGTGTTGAAGAGCATGCCCGGGGCGTCAATGGCGAGTCCAGTGGCGCTCGCACGGACAGTGTTGGCGACAGCCGTGCCACTGACCTGGGAGCGTCCGCCGCCGATGGTTGCGGTGAAGGGGTTGCCGGTGCGGGCGTTCATGTTGGCGCCGATGGTCCAGTCCTTCAGGAGGGTGCCTTTCCATCCGCCGATCAGGGTTCCGCCGGTGCGTCCCATTCCCGTGGAGTATTGCGCGGAGAACTGAACGTTGTGGCGGGAGTCGAAACTGGAGAGGCCGCGTTCAGCGGAGAGGTCTAGCCAGTCCTGGGCGACGGGGTTGCCTCCCTGCCCCCTTCCTCCGGTGCCGGCGTTGTCGATGGACTTAGAGAACTGATACGAACTATTTGCCGAGAAACCGCTGCGGAAGCGCCGGTTTAGCTGGAAGTTAGCGGAATGGTAAATCGAGTTACCATTACTCGTTTCGTAAGTGTAACTATGGGGGAGCGCGGATTCCCTGGCGCCAGGGGCAACGGAGTTGGGAATGAACGTCTGATCGAGCCGCGTGCCCTTGGTGCCCATGTAGCCGGCCGTGAAAAACAGGGACCGCGGAAGGTCGTGCTGGATGGTGAGGTTCCAGGTCTGGGCGTAGCCGATGCGGTAGTTCGGGTCGATGGCAAAGGTGTTGGTAAGGGACCGGTCGACGCCGGCGGTGAAGCCGGTGAGGATATTGAGGGGGTTGGCCTGTGAGCCGGATACGCTGAGCACCCGGGCGAAGGGCGGCTGGGCCGCCATGTTGTTGGCGACGGTGTTATAGACGGAGGTGTTGTAGTAGACGCCGTAGCCGCCACGGACGACGAGGGAATCCTTCTTAAAGGGGCGGAGGGCAAAGCCGATTCGAGGGGACACATTGTTGCGGTCAGCCCGGAGGAGCGCGTTGGGCAGGCTGCCGTACGTGGGGGCGGACTCCCCCGGTTGGATAGCAGTGATTGCACCGTAACCGGGCGCGACATCGAGGTTGACCAGACGGTTGTACAGTTCGCTCACCGGAGTAGTGAGGTCCCACCGAAGGCCGCCGTTGAGGGTGAACTTGGGGGAGATGCGGAAGTCGTCGTTCCAGAAGAGGGAGCCGCCGTTGCCCCGGAAATACTTGTCGGCATTGCCGTAGCGGATGGAACTGGTGGTGGGGACCCCGAGGAGGAAGTCGGCCATGTCGTAGCCGGTATTGTTCTGGGCGAGCCCGTTGAGCAGCAGGCTGGTGGCGGAGCCGTTAAAGGAGTAAGTGCCACGGCCATTGGCGTCGTTCAACTGATTGAATTGCTGGCGGCGGTAATCGCCACCGAAGGTGAAGTTATGTTTCCCGCGAATGTAAATGAGACTCTCGTTGACGGCCGCGGTCTGATTGCGCATGAGGCTGAAGTTGCCGTCGTTGAGGCCGGCGTAGTTGGTGAATCCGAGCGAGGGCGGGCCCCAGTTGTTGGGGTTCTGAGATGTGCCGAGGATGCCTAGCTGGGCAGCGACGTTGGTGACGTTTGCGAAGAAGGGGTTGTTGTTATTGCGGTTACGGCTGAAGTTGAAGCCGAGGTTGTTGATCAGGGTTTTGTTGATCGTGTAGGACAGGCTGACGCCGGCGTTGAGCCCGCGGCCTTCGCCCGTGTCGACGAACTGGAACATGTTGGGCGAGATGCTATTGCTCCCCTGGTATCCGATGTTCGTGTTGACGCGGGCCTTGGAGCCGATTCTGATGTTGGACACACGGGCGTTGATGTTACGCGAGTTGTTATTGCCGCTCCAGGTCGTTTGGAAGTTACGGGTGGCGAAGGGGAGGTTTGGGTTGGGAAAGTAACTGAGCAGAGCGAGGGAGGCGGAACTAAGCCGCGAGGAGGGGATGATGTTATTGGGGAACGGGTTCCCGGTGGAGGGATCGTAGATAACAGGAGTGACACCGGAGAGGAGACGAGTGGAGGAGAAGTCTCCGGCACGTTCCAGGAGCGTGGGCATGTTGACGGGCTCGGAGGTGATACCGGTGTGGTTGCGGCTGAAGGAGACGTCGAGCGTGAAGATGATGCGTTTGTCGGCGTGGATGAGTTTGGGGATCTGGAGGGGTCCACCGATCATGAAGCTGCCACGGCCCATGGAGTAGCCAGGTTTGTCGATGTTGGCGCCAGTGACGGAGAATGTTTTGGCGTCGAAGACGGAGTTGTTGAGGGAGAACGAGGCGGTACCGAAGTAGCGCATGTTGCGGCTGCGGCGGGCGTTGCCGAAGGCCATGGAGTCACGGCCACCGCGCCAATCCGGAGGGCCGCCGGGTCCACCGCGACCGCTTGGGCCGCCACGCACACTGGGTCCACCGGGACCACCGCGGCCGCCGGGTCCACCGAATCCGCCCGGGCCACCGCCGCCAGGGCCGCCGGGTCCACGGAATCCACCGCCTGGGCCGCCGCCTGGACCACCGGGGCCGCGTCCGCCGAGGAGGCTTGGGGTGCTTTGGCCGTCAGCGCCTTGCCCCGCCATACCGGGACCACCGCCCATTCCCATCCCAGGTCCCATTCCCGTTCCCATGCCGGGGCCCATGCCAGGTCCGAAGGGGCCACCGGGTCCGCCCGGGCCGAAGCCCCAATCGTTGCGCTGCTCCATGCCGACGGCGCTGCTCACGCTACCCTGGACGATGAAGGAGTTGGCGGAACTTTGGTTGAGGTCCGCCATCTCTTCATTGCGGATGATGCCTTCGGGGGAGGTGGCCGCTTCTTCAGAGGACTGGCTGACATCGAGGCGCTGGAACTGTCCGTTGCGACCGTTGCCGCTGGCGGGCCCGGCTGGCGCGTTGGGAGTGCGGCGTTGCGGGCCGGTGGCGCGGGCTTGTGCCTGAGGCCGTGGGGAGGGGGCCTCCTTCTTGGCGATGGCGGGAGCGGGTTCGGACTTCTGGACGGGCTTGGAGGCCTGGGGTCCGGCTTGAGCAAGCAGAGCGGCTTCAGAGAGAAGCTTCAATTCCCACGAATCGGGAGGCGCGCCATCCGCCATGATGACTTTGCGTTCAGCCGTCTCGAAGCCGAACATTTCAACGTTGAGTGTCCACTCGCCAGTAGGGATGTTGGAAAAGACGAATGCGCCGGTAAGGTCGGTGGTGGTGACGATTTTACGGTCGTTTTGGATAGCGGTGAGGGTCACTCCGGGCAGGGCGATACCTTTCGCCTGGACGGTGCCGCGGTATTCGGCCGCGGGGAGGCCGGGAATGAGCCAGAGGCTGGCCAACGCGAGCGTAGCAGCGGATTTGCGGACGTCGAGGCGGGAGGGCATTCGGGTCACCTGATGTCAGGGTACCGAAGAAGGGGGAAAGGTTTCGTGGGGAAGGTAAACCTTTACCTCCTTTTACAAAAATCGCGGTGGCGTGAGGCTATCTCTTGCGGCCTTTTGCCTTTTTGTTGAGCACGTCGGCGTCCTTGACCGCGCTGGGGCCGGTGTCGACAGATTCGATGCGGACCTCGGTGGTGCGGGGGGTGGCACCGGGCCAGTTGACAAACATGGCTTTCGGGTAAAACGCTGCGCCGGTTTTCGTGAATTCGCCGTATTGGACCCGGAGACCGTTAGTCAGGCCGCTCGATTCGATGCGGATTTCCTTGGGATAGGTTTGGGGATCGAGGGTAACTACGTATGTGTCGGGGCTGCCTTCCAGCCGGAAGGTTGGGGTTTCGTTGTCAGCGAATTTGAGTTGGCGGGCCGTGCGTTTTAACGACGGGGAGACGAGCTTTTCGAGCATACGGCCGAACTGATAATCCCAGAAGTCGCGGAGTGCTTCTTCCATCTCTTCCGCTTTGTCGGCAGGGAGGGGACCGAAGCCGGTGTCGAGTTTGAAGATCTCCTGCTGTTTACCGCCGCGGCTGAGGAGGAATTTGACTTCGTTGGGCATTTTCAGGAATGCGTTGAAGAACCAGTTATTGGGCGTGCCCTGGGCCTTGGACCAAAGCAGGCGCCCACCGGTGATGCGGATACGGGCAAATTCCTTATAGGCGTTTTCGCCGCCAAGGACTGAGATCATTTTGGAGGCGAGTTCGGCGCCGGTGCGGTCGAGCCCGGCGGGGGTGGGTTTCAAAACAAAATCGACGTTGATTGTTTCGCGGTCCCTGACCACTGCGTTGTGCGCGTCGCGGTCGGGGAAGTGGTCAGTTGCGGATACGGAGATCTTGATTGCGCCTTCGGGCATGCGATCGAGGGTGAACGTGCCTTTAGTGGTCTGGCCGCGCGACTGGCCGTTGATGGACACCTGGCAGTCGATGGGTTTGCAGGTGAGGACCATGCGCCCTTCCTTCGGCTTGGGTGGCACGACTTCAGCGGGCGGTGGAGGCGGCGTCTCCACCATGGCGTCCTTCTTGAGTTCGACCAGGAAGCGCAGGAAATCCTCGGACGCGCCGGCTCGCTTGAGTTTGGCAAGGTCGTCATCGGAAGGGACAAAGGCGACGCCGTCGAGCTTCAACTGATTCTTAAGGATGTTCTCGTTGAGAGCGAATTTATTGCGGCGAATGATATCGAGCTTCTCGATGATTCGTTCGAGTGTGTAGGGTTTGGGAGGCTCAGGTTTGGGCTTGGCGGCGGCGGTCTTTGGAGGAACGGGTTTAGTCACGGCAGGTTTTGGGGGTTGCGCTTGCCAGGCGAAGGTGGGAGCGGCAATAGCGAATATGGCACCGAGGATGACAAATTGACGTGACATGAAAAGCTCCCTTGCCCTGATGGTAACTCTAATCGCGCAGGGCATCACGCGCCTGCTTCACTTGAAACAAAAAACCTTTCGCGGTGGTGCTATCGGGTGCGAGCGCGAGGGCCTGATTGGCGTATCGCTCACAAGCGTTGAGGTCGCCGCCGTCCCAGGCGAGCTGGGCGCTGCGCAGTAGGCCGCGGACCTTCTCCGCGACTTCGGGTTTAACCGGCGCGGCGGGAGGGGCGGTCGGCGGCTTGGCGGCGGCTGGGGTTGTGGGAGCGCCTTCTTCAAGGGCGGCGATCTCCTTTTCCATGCGCGCCATCTCGTTGCGCTGTGCTTCGGCGAGCGCGGTGGTGGGTACGGAGGCGAGTGCATCCTTGGCGGCGGAGACGTCGCGAGCCCATTCTTCTCGAGGGGTGCCGATGATCTTCTGACGGCTGGCGAGATCGATTAGCAGATTGGCGCGCTCGAGTGCGGACTGATCGCAGGGCGGGGTTTTCGGGAAGCGCTGTTCGAAAGCTTTGAGCTGATCGAGGAATCTGCGGATGGCCGAATCGTCGCTGTTGCCTTTGGGACGCGAGAGGCCGACGATGGCCCATGCGGAGGCGGGGTTGTCGCTGGCCCAATCGGAGAGGGCTGCCGTTTGCACGTAGCCTGGCTTGGAATTCCTCCGAGGCAATATGGCTTGGATTTTGACGAAGTCCTCGGAGAGATTTACCGGATCGAGGAGGTTGACTTTAACTCCGCGGGCGAGCGGCATGATGACATTACTACCGACGCTTTTGTCTTCAAAGAGGTTGGCGTTCTCGATGGCGATGGCGGCGGTGGCTGAGGATTTCTCGAGCGGAATAGGGCGCGAGAATTCCAGCGTGAGGGTCGCAGTGATGGCTGCGCCGGCAACTAGAAGAGCGATCAGAATGATGAGTTTTTGCGGGAATGGGAGGCGCAGGACAAGACTGGGAAAATCCTTCCAACTCCGCAATGTGGATGCCACTTCCTGTCTTTCCTCCTCGATCACAAGACGCGTTGGCTCGCGAGAATCATTGTATCGAACTCGGCAGCGGAGGTGAATGTTGTGGCCAGAATCCCTGAGAGGATTACCGGCGTGGCGGGGATGCGCTTGGTTCGTTAAACGGCTCTTGCGGGCGTGTGGATTCCACCTGGCGCGGAGGTGGAGAGCCCAATCACCTGCGCGCAAATATTATCCGGTTGTGAGAGATGGCTTGAACAGGCAGTCAATGCGGAGTCGTTCGAAGCGGCGCTTGAGTAAATTAACTGGAATTGGTAAGCCACTGGTTCGACCAGTGAGACTCGAAAAGGTTTGACCGTTCCTGGAGTAGAGTCCTCTCCAAGTGACTTGATGGACGCACACAGAGTGAGTACGGTGTCCAGCGTTTGTCAGCCTGTCCCATTCGAAGTGGGCCGGCAGTACCGTGTGGTCT
>JACQZR010000162.1 GCA_016213775.1 Acidobacteriota bacterium | reverse complement strand
GGAGGCGGCGGAAGTCCTGGGGGTGAGCCCCGACGTGGTGAAGACGAGACTACACCGCGCACGCCTGGCTCTACGACAGAAGCTGGACCGTCAGATGTTGGCAGGAGCAGTCCGATGACGCAATTAGAATGCAAAGAGATTTTCGCGATGCTGTCACAGTATCTGGATCGCGAACTGCCCGGTGACGTGTGCGATCAGATTTGGCAGCATATTAATGGGTGTCCGCCGTGCGTGGAATTTGTGAAGAGTCTTGAGAAGACTGTTGCGCTGTGCCGCGAGGTTCCTTTCTCTGAGCGGCCCACGCCGCTCGGCGAGGACGCGCTGGAACGGTTGAAAGCGGCCTTCCAGAAGTAGGTAGAATATGCCTACTGGATGCTGGCGCTATTCCTACTAACGATTTCGGTTGTGCTCGATCACGGGCAGCAGCCAATGAATGAGCCTTTCGGCGTGGACTTCGATCGCTCCGGTAATTGGTACATCGTAGAGCATAAGGGGCAGCGCATCCTGCGCGTGGCTCGCGACGGCAAGGTCTCGGTATTCGCCGGCACCGGTGACGTAGGGCGGACGGGCGACGGCGGCCCCGCCGCGCAGGCGAGATTCTTCGACCCGCACGGCATCGCGATCACGAAGAACGGCGCGTGGATGTATGTCGCCGACACGCGAAACCACATGGTCCGCCGCATCGACATGAAAGGCGGCCTCATCACCACCGTTGCCGGAACTGGCGCGGAGGGTTTCTCCGGCGATGGCGGGCCCGCCGTGCAGGCCACCTTCAAAGGGACGTTCGGCATCGCCCTGGCGCCGGATGACAAGGCGCTCTACATCGCCGATCTCGGAAACAAGCGCGTCCGCAAACTGGACCTCCGTACCGGCGTGGTCACCACCGCCGCCAGCGGCCTCGCTGATCCGCGCGCGGTGGCCGTCGATTCAAAGGGACGTCTGTACATCCTGGAGCGCAACGGGCATTCCTTGAAGGTGCGGGAGCGCGATGGTTCGCTGCGAACAGTTGCGGGCCCGGAGAACATGTCGCCGCCAATGAAGGGGCCGAAACACATCGCGATGGATCGCAAGGATCGTGTCGTGATCGCCGACGCGGAGGTGCACTACATTCGCCGCTACGACCCGAGGACGGGACGGACGGAGATCATCGCGGGAACGGGGAAGCGCGGCACGTCGGTGACAGCGAACGATGCATTGAAAACTGAGTTGAACCGCCCGCATGGAGTTTTCATCACGCGCAGTGGCGACCTCTATATCGTGGATAGCTACAATCACCGGATTCTCAGAATGCAGGAGAAATAGGTATGAGCCGGATGCTTCTTGTACTGCTGGCGGCGCTGCCTTTGACGGCGAAGTTGGTGCGGCTGGAGGTGTCGTCGCGTGGTGCAACCAACGACGGCGCCTACGAGCGCGTAGTGGGCAAAGCCCACTTTGCCGTTGACCCGCATCACCGGCTGAATCGCGGTATCGAGGACATCGCGCTGGCGCCAAGGAACGCCGCGGGTCAGGTGGAGTTTTCGGCGGACTTCTATATGCTGCGTCCGCGCGCCGGCGGCAGGAGCGTGCTGTTTGAGGTGAGCAACCGCGGCGGACGCGGGCTGATGAACACCTTCGGGCAGGACTTCCTGCTGCGCGAAGGCCACACCCTTGTGTGGCTTGGTTGGCAGCACGATGTGGCGAAGGGCGAAGATGCCCTCCGCCTGTACGCGCCAGTGCTTCCCGGTGTGACCGGCGCAGTGCGCGCGGAGTTTGTTCCCAACACCTCGACGAAGAAGATGCCGCTGGCCGAAAGCGGGCACGTACCGTATGCAGTATCGGACGACCTGAGCATTCGTGTGACGGTGCGGGATACGGAGAACGGCGCGCGGCGCGAACTTACAGGGTTCCGTCGCGAGGGTGGGTCTCTGATTTTTGATGAGCCATTGACCCCGGGTAAGGTCTACGATGCGGTGTACACGGCTAGAGATGCCGTGCCTCTGATGTTGGGACTCGCCGGAATTCGCGATCTGATTGCGCACCTTCGGGACAGTGACGTCGTCCGGAGCGTGATGGCGTTCGGCAATTCACAGAGTGCGATGCTGCTGCGCGCCCTCCTGTATCACGGGTTCAATGAGGATGAGCAGGGACGGCGCGTGTTCGATGGGATTCTGGGCAACATCGCTGGAGGGCGCCGGAGTTACCTGGGGCGGTTTGCGCAACCGTCGCGTACGGCGGCTCCGTTGCGTGCGTTGTTCTATCGCACGGATGAGTTTCCATTCGCGGATGGTATGTTGACGGACCCCGTCACCGGGAGCAAAGACGGAGTCTTGACGCATTTGAAGGCTTCGACGCTTCCCAAGGTGATGTGGACGAATTCGGCCTATGAATATTGGGGTAGCGCGGGGTCGCTGCTGCACACGACGTTGGATGGCGCGAAAGATGTGACCCCTCCGCCGTCTACTCGCATCTACATGTTCGCGGGTGGGCAGCATGGTCCGGCGGCATTTCCTCCCAAGCGCGGGAATGGGGCCAATCTGCCGAGTCCGAACAATTACCGCTGGGCTTTGCGAGGGCTGTTGCATGCTTTGCGGCAATGGGTGGAAGAGGGTAAAGCTCCACCGGTGTCGCGGTATCCACGCATCGCCGATGAAACGCTGGTGAGCGTCCCGAAGCTGAGGAAGCCGGGCGGCCTCCTATGGCCGGATCATCAGCGTCCGAGTTACCGCATCGAGGGCAAGCAGGAGCCGCCGCGCGTTGGTGCGAAGTATGGGGCTTTGGTTCCGCAAGTGGACGCGGATGGAAACGATGTCGCCGGTCTGCGCATGCCCGAAGTGGCGGTGCCGCTGGGTGTCTACACCGGGTGGAATTTCCGGTCGGCGGCAATTGGCCAGCCTGGGGAATTGTTGGGCGGCGCCGGGTCGTTCTTCCCGTTCTCCCGTGACGAAGTGATCGCGCGGTATGGCTCCCGGGAGAAGTACATGGCGAGGTACGAAGCGGCTGCGCGCGAGTTGATGAGGGGCCGGTACCTGTTGAGCGAGGACATCCTGGAGTTGCGCAAAGCCGCTATTGCGCGCTGGGATTGGGCGATGCAACAGGGGGCGCCATCCGGCGTAAGCGTAGCCGGTAGCCGCGCCAGGTGATGGTGTCCGAAATCCCGGAGGCAAGGCAGGCATAGAGCCAGAGCCAGGTTCCGAAGACGGTGAGCGCGGTGTGCCGGAGCCTGTTGGACCGGAACCACGCGTCATATTGGGGCATGGCTGCGCGGGCGAGATCCAGACGGCGGATGGCTTTGAAGTTGCCGATGGCGAGCTGCAATACCAAGGCCGCGCCCGCCAGCGTGTAGCCCTGTGAGTGCAGGTACAGCGCCGCAATCATCGACGAGCAGTAGACAACATGCGCGAACAGCGCGAGCCGCCACAGCCCCGGCGCGTAGAAGCGAGTGATCATCATCTGGCGGCGCGACCAGGACAGAAACTCTGTCGCGGTGGTGGAGTCCGTTGAGGCAGCCAGCGCGCCCGGAGTGAAGGTCACTTTGAGCCCGGCGGCATGCACGGCTTCGCTGAGGCGGTAATCGTCGCTCACGGCGCCGCGCCACCACGCCGGAACATTGATGCGAAAAAATGTTTCTCGCCGGATGGCCGTTGCACCTCCCCAGCAGAAGCGGTTGTCGCCCGGCCCCATGCCGCCCGCGATCACGGCGTTCCACACGCTGCGCAGTAACGGCCACACGGCGGTGGATTCGGGGATATGCCAGCGGTAGCCGGTGGATGCGCCAGTGCCCGGCGTTTCCAGTGCGGTTACCAGCGCGGTGAGCCATTTCGCGGGGTAGCGGCCATCGGAATCGGCGAAAGCGAACACCGTCGATTGCGGACGCGCGGAGGCAACGCCTGCCAATAGGTTGACGATCTTCTCCCCCGTATCTGGAGGACCGTCGCCGGCAATGACAATTCGCGCCGATGCGGGCGCAACCCGGAGGCCGGGATCATCCGCGGCGCGGGCGACCACTAGCAGTTCGTAATCGGGGTAGTGAAGCGCGGCGAGTGAGGCGAGGTTCTGGCGAAGCCCTTCCTCCAGGCCTTTCACGGGAACGATCACCGTAACAGGAGGCATTACAGCGGGCGGTTGCGCGTTCAGGCTCGTGCGATAGTAGGCAGCCCTCGCGGATTCGCCACGTAGCGACAGCAATGCCATCAGGGTGGCAAGTCCGATGAGAAACCAGAGCATGGAAAACAAGTCATTGTAACCTGTAAGAAATGCCCATGCCTTGGTTGGGAGCGCTGCTGACTACCTCTCTGATGGTGACGAGCGAGGAGTTTGCCGAGCGGCGCGCGAAATTACGGAGAGCGCTGCCGGATGCCGCGGTCGTGTTGGCGGGCGCGCCGGATCGCTCCCCGGATGCGGTTACGCCGCCGCGCAATGATCCGAATTTCTATTACCTGACCGGTTGGAACGAACCCGGCGCCATGCTGTTGCTGCTCCCCGGTGCCGCCGAGCCGAACGAGATTCTCTTCCTTCCTCCGCGCAATGAACGCCGCGAGCGGTATGAAGGCAGACGCTTGTCGGCAAACGATGAGGGGGCCACGGCGCGGACCGGCTTTCGTGCAGTGATGAGTACGGACCTATGGGAGTCTGAAGTCAAGCGTCGCACTGCCGGAGTGAAGAACGTCTACACCCTGCGCGCCAATCGCGAGGAACTCCGCCGCGCGGTTGGCAAGGACGACATCCAGGATGCGACCGCGGCAATTGCACGCCTTCGAATGGTGAAGTCAGTGGCGGAGATTGCCCAACTGCAGCGTGCCATCGACGTATCCGTGGAGGCGCATCTGGCCGCGTGGAAGCGCGCGGCGGCAGGCCTATATGAGTATCAGATCGGCGCAACGATGACCGCGGAGGTATTGGATCGCGGCTGCGAACGGTTGGCGTACCGGCCGATTGCCGGGTCGGGGCCGAACAGCACGATCCTGCATTACTGGGATCTGAAGCGCCGCATGGATGGCGGCGAGATACTGGTGGTGGATGCCGGGGCGGAGTGCGCTTTGTACGCCGCCGATCTGACGCGCACCATTCCCGTGAATGGCAGGTTTTCAGCGCAACAGCGGGAGATCTACGAGTTGGTGTTAGGTGCACAAAAGGCTGCGATCGCGGCGGTGAAGCCCGGCGAGACATTGCTCCGCGGCGCAATCGTGGATGCCGCCCGCCAGTATATGGACAAGCATGGGAAACCGATTCATGGCAAGCCTCCGAGCGCCTGGTTCACACACGGGATCGGACACCACGTGGGCCTCGAAGTGCACGATTCGTCCTTGAACTTTGAACCCCTCGAAGCGGGCATGGTGATCACTGTGGAACCGGGCATCTACATTCCTGAGGACAACATCGGGGTTCGCATTGAAGACATGGTTCTGGTGACTGCGACTGGTTCGCGCGTGTTATCGCGGGCGCTACCCAAGGACATCGCAACAATCGAACGAACCATGCAGCGCAGGGGCCGTCGATGAAGCAGAAGGGTCCACCACGGCTGCCGTACTACATCATTGGTGCGCTGTCGATGATGCTCGCTCTTGCTGCGGGCTGGACACGACTTGCGGTGCAGATTGACAACTACCACTATGATTGGACCTTGAAGCTGTATCCTCCGGTGAAGCCCGCACAGGATGCGGTGGTGCTGGCAATCGACGACCTCACGTATCGCAAATACACGCAGCGGCACATGCGGCGGGCGATGGCTCTGGGCCTGGAGAGACTCACCCACGCACAACCGAAAGCAGTGGCCATCGACTTGATACTCAGCGAGAAGTCAGAGGACGCCGAGGATCAGGAACTCGCGGCGGCGATGAAGAAGATTTCCAAGGTGGTGCTGTCCGCTGACCTGGTGCCTGGGTCCGGAGATTGGGAGGAGCCGTACGGACTGTTTGCCCCAGCGGCCGCGGCGGTGGGGCACGTGCACGCCGAGCCGGATACATATGACGGAGTGAGCCGCTACATTCCTCTGTGGAAGGCCGCGCATGGGACACGGCATTGGGCGCTGGCGCTGGAAGCTGCGCGAATGGCAACCAACGCCGGACCAATCGGTGAATCCCCCTCCGAGGTGACCATCGGGAAACTGTCGATTCCCATTCGCGCCCCTCGGAACCCGGAGAAGATGCGTTTGATGTACGTGCGGTACCGGCCTCGCGGTATTGAACATGTTTCGCTGCAGGATCTGATCGAGAAACCGGGCGCCGCCGAACGCCTGCGCAACAAAGTCGTGTTTCTTGGAGTCACGTCGCAATCGATGGCGCGGGACCGGCTGGTGACTCCGAATTCCGCCGGGACTCCGATGACTGGAGTGGAGATCCATGCGCACGTGTACGAGGCGGTGGCGCAGCAGGACTATCTCCGCCAGGCGCGCGATTACCTGGTTCTGCTGACATGCATTCTCTTGACTCTGATGACAGCGACAGGCTTTGCCTTGGTGAACAACTGGCAGAGCTACGCGATTGCAGCGGTCCAGATCGCGATCGCACATGCCTTGCCTCATTTTCTCTTCCCGCGAGGAATCTTCTTTCCGCTGATGGCGCCGGCGGCGTGCGCCTGGCTCACGGGCATCTGTTGCTCGGCGTATCTCTACTTTGTAGTGCGCAAGCAACTGAACCGCAGTGAAGCGGACCGTACGCGGTATCAACAAGCGATCCACTTTGTCTCGCACGAAATGAAGTCACCGTTGACGGCGATCCAAGGTTCGAGCGAGTTGATGAGCCGCTACAACCTGAGCGAGGAAAAACGCAAGCAGATCGCAGGCATGATCAACTCGGAGTCGAAGCGGCTGGCGCGGATGATCCAGACTTTTCTCGACGTCGAACGGTTGGGCGAAGGGCAGATGGATCTCAAACGCGAACCGTTTTGCATGCAGGACGTGGTAATTGTGTGCGTGGAACGCGCGCGCCCGCTCGCGGAGCGCAAAAAGATCGATTTGCATGTGGGCGAACTGAGTCCCGACGATGTGTCCGGGGATCGGGAGTTGATGGAGTACGCAGTGTACAATCTCCTCAGTAATGCGGTGAAATACTCGCCGCAGGAGACGAAGGTGGATGTGGCGACGCGCACCGTGAACGGGCAGCTCATGGTGTCGGTGAGCGACCAGGGCATCGGGATGGACGATCGGGAACTGAAGAAGATCGGAACACGTTTTTACCGCACCGAAAGAGCGGAGAAGAGCGGAGAGACCGGCACTGGTATCGGACTCTCTATCGTGAGCCAGATCGTGCAGCACCACGGCGGAAAACTGGATGTCAGCAGCGTGCCGGGAAAAGGCTCCTGTTTCACCATTGTGGTGCCAGTGCTTGTGGCCAAGTAAAATAGAAAACATCTTGCGCAAAATTCTGATCGTGGAAGACGACCCGTCGGTCCGCGAGACACTCATCACCTTCTTGCAGGATTGCGAGGGGTATAACGTGGACTCGGCGAGTTCGACGGCGGAGGCGATGACCAAGCTCGGCAACGATAGCTACCCTATCGTGATCAGCGATGTGTATCTGGACGAGCGAACGGGGCTGGATATTCTCCGCGCCGCGAAGTCGAGTAACCCGGATTGCTCAGTGATTCTGATGAGCGGCCGTGGATCGATGGAAACCGTGATGGAAGCCACCAGGCGCGGGGCTTTCGACTACATCGCCAAGCCGTTCGAGCTGGATCAAATGCTCGAGGTTGTCAAGCGTGCCGAGGCGGCGGCGTTGCCTTCCGACGATGAGGAAACGGAAATCGAGGACATGCCGGCGACGGAGATGATCGGCTATTCGCGCGCCATGATGGAGGTCTACAAGACGATCAGCAAGGCGGCTCCCACCGATGCGACCGTGCTGATTCAGGGTGAGACCGGTACGGGAAAAGAGCTGGTGGCGCGTATGATCCACAACAACAGCCAGCGTGCGCAGCAGCCGTTTGTTCCGGTGGATTGCGCGTCAATGACAGCCTCGTTGCTGGAGAGCGAGTTGTTTGGGGCGCTGCGCGGTTCATACACCGGCGCGGATCGCGATCGCGTCGGGGCGTTGGAAGCGGCCAACAACGGAACTGTCTTTCTCGATGAGATCGGTGACATCGACCACAGTTTCCAGTTGCGCCTGCTGCGCTTCCTGCAGGAGAAGGAAGTGCGTCCCATCGGCGCATCGCGCCCGCGCAAAGTAGATGTGCGCGTGATTGCGGCAACCAACCGCGACCTGTCAAAGATGGCCGAGGAGAAGAAGTTTCGCGAGGACCTTTTTTATCGCTTGAACGTGGTACCCATCCGCCTGCCCGCGCTGCGGGAACGCCGCGAGGACATTCCATTCCTCGCCGAGCATTTCCGCAAACGCGCCAACGAACGGTTCGCATTGGACGCGGAAATCACAAAGTCGGGTCAGCGGGCACTGCTGGAATACACTTGGCCGGGCAACGTACGCCAGTTGCAACACCTGGTGGAGCGGCTGGTAATCCTCGCGCCGCAGGCGAGGCTCGACGAAGAGGCGGTGCTGGACGCGATTCAGTCGATGTCATCCAATGAGGCCGCGGGCGATTCGCTGGCGGATACGGAAACCGAGCAGATTCGCAAAGTTCTAGCCGCTACGGGCGGGAACAAAAGCCGGGCCGCGAAGATCCTCGGCATCGAGCGCAAGACGCTCTATCGCAAGCTGGAACGGATGGGGATCAAGTAACGCACGGGCGACATTGAAGACGCGGTGAAGGAATCACTCGATCCGAAGGGCGAGTGGCCGTTGAACAGTTGGGTGGCGGGTCTGGCGGCCGTGATTGCCACCTGCATGGCGGTTGGCAATCGGAGAACGCGGCCGAGCATCTCGATACTTATCTCACAGTCACTCCGGCGATGCCTGCGTCAGCACGCGAAGGAGTTCAGAAACGCATCGCGCGGTACCACGAAGAAGCCAAGCGGTACGAGAGCGAGAAGAACGAGAAAAAGGCGCAGGCCGAGGCATTGGACAAGCAGTACGACTCACTGAACATGCATGAGTCGGAGGCGTATCTGACGATCGGCATGGCACTGCTCGGCGTGTCGGCACTGGTGAAGAAGCGTTGGCTGTTCTTTTTCGCCGTGGTGATGGCCGGCATCGGAGCCGCGCTGGAACTGAGCGGCTTCCTCGGATGGAGTTTCCATCCGCAGTTTCTGTCGAAACTGTTGGGCTGATTGGACCTCAAGGCGCGAAGTAGCTGTTGATGTCGATGACGAGGTTAGTGAGATTCGTGGAGAATACCGAGACAGCGCCGCCAGCCCCTGCGCCAACTACGGCCGCGCTCGCCACCACTTGGCCATTGAGCGAATTGAGCTGCGACACCGCCGGTTGCGGTTGTCCTGTGGCCCACGCCGTCAGAAACGAGAACGGAACGATGGGAATGGCGGTCAGGTTGAAGAGGTAGGCGCGGGCTTCGACTGGTGCGCCGCAGCCGCTGCTGAGCACGAGGAATTCGCGACTGCTGCCAATGGGGGCGCCGAATGCGCCTGCCGGCCGCGTGTCCACGACGCGGCAGGGAGTGAGCGGATAGAAGTTCAAACCGGATGTTGTGGGCGGCGCGAAGTAGCCGTTGATGTCCAGTACGAAGTCCGTTGTGTCGGAGGCGTAGATGTCGATAGAGCCATTGGTTCCGGCCGGCACGATGGCCGCGTTGGGCACCACTTGACCGTCCCAGGAATTGAGCGTGGACGCAAGCGGGCGCGGCTGTCCAGCGGGATAGAGCGTGAGGAAGCCGAGATAGCCCGGCGGCATCGCGGTGACATTCAGCGAAAAGGCGCGCGCCGTGGCGGGTATGCCGCATTGGGACGCGGCGAGGTTGATGGTACGTGCCGTGCCGCCGGAAATCGCGGGTCCGCCGAAGCCTGCCTGAAGTGCAGTGCTGCGCGAATCAGCGGCGCGGCATGGCGTCACGGGGTAGAAGGCCAAGCCTTCCGGCACATCCGGCGGAACGAAGTAGCCGTTAATGTCGATGACCACATCGGTGGCATCGGAAGCATAGACACTCACCGATCCGTTGCTGCCAGCAGGAATGACCGCGGCGTTCGCCACGACTCGGCCATTCCAGGAGTTGAGTGTTGACGCGAGTGGGCGTGTACTTCCCGTGGGCCACACGGTGACGTATCCGAGGTAGCCCGGTGGGACGATAGTGATGTTGAGAGAAAAGGCCCGGGCATTGGGCGGCACACCGCATTGCGCGAGCACGTGGATATCGCGCGAGCTATTCGCGACGAGTTGCGGTGGACCGTACGAGCCTGACTTGCCGCTGTTGTTGCGCGTGTCGGCGATGCGGCAGGGTGCGAGTGCAACGAATCGTAACGGGCCGGAGAATCCGGCGGTGCCCGCCTGTGTGATGC
>JACQZR010000038.1 GCA_016213775.1 Acidobacteriota bacterium | reverse complement strand
TACGGTCGAAGGTTTGCTACGCGCTTCTTTCAGCTTCACCTCGCGGCTACGCCTTGCGTTTCGCTACGGTTGCCTGTCATCGGCTCCGGTTGGCTCCTTTCATCCAACAAGATTCTGCCCATGCTGGGCACACTGGGGCAGGCTTCAGCCTGCGTGGGCCTTCAGGCCCGCCCAACGTCCCGACCAGCGATACAGTTCCGGTTCCTTGGCGAGCCCCGCCCGAACCGGGTTCAACGCGATATAGGTACCAATCCGTCGAAACTCTTCCGCGTCACGCACGAGCCGGTCGTAGCTCTCACCTTGCCAGAATGCGCCGCTTCTCGCGAGGAGCATGTTCGCGTCCCGGGCGGACCTCCCCTTCAGCGTCTGTAGAAGCCAGGAAACCTGGCACCAGGGGGTCACTAACAGATGCACATGATTCGGCATGATCACCCACTCATGCAGGTCGTACCTCTCCCCATCTCCGGCGCGAATATGTTCCGAAACGCTGAGTGCAACCGCTTCGTC
The DNA here is from genome assembly GCA_016213775.1 of Acidobacteriota bacterium. GTDB lineage: Bacteria > Acidobacteriota > Terriglobia > Bryobacterales > Bryobacteraceae > CADEFT01. The sequence goes on along the minus strand of JACQZR010000038.1, from coordinate 17,964 downwards.
GTGCAAGTACGTCGGCCCCGAACCGGCTGCATCCAGCAACCGGTCCATGTGCACAAATGCCTGCCCCGAGCTCATGCAGTCAATCGGGAAGTGGCGTCCCTGCGGAAGACTCCCTTCCAATCGGAAAGTGACAAACATCGGAACGCCGATTTCGTAGCAATGCGGAAGACGCCGCCGCGAGTAGCTCATCCCATCAATCTAGTGCCGTCAACCCGGAAATCCTCTCACGATTTCTTCCTGTAGGGCAGGCTTTAGCCTGCGCGGGCCTTCAGGCCCGCCGGTTGCCTAATAAAATTAATAGCTTAAGCGCGAGACTTTCCATGCCTTCAACCGCGGGACGCCCTCGTCCGCAGCCGGGCACTCATCCTGCTTCCGGTTCACTCCACGGCGTAGCCCAACGCTCTTGCATTCTCCCGAACCCGACTGTCGCGTGTGACAACCACAACAAGCGGGTCCTGTAAAGACGCCACGGTAGCCATATGGATTGCGTCCAGCGTCCGAATCGGCTCCACTGCAAACGGCCTCCCGGCGCGCGCCAATATCGCCTCAGTAACACTTACCAGATGACTACGGCGCGTAAATGCCTCCAGCGACCGCAACGCATCTCGCTCCTTCTGCGCGCTGATTCTGCCGCCACTACGCGCTCGCACCAAAGCACGGCTGACCTCTGCCACCGTGAGTGAGGATGTGATTCGTTCCCCTGATGCGCGGATCGAAGCGATTGCGGCCGCGTCATGCTCGAGTAATGCCGCAACGAGGGCGCTCGACTCGATGTACCGTCTCGTCAGAACGATAGGCGCGACTGCTGACGGCGCACCGCCTCGCTGCCGGCGCGGAACTGCCTTACGCTTCGTCACGGTCGCTGTCAATCAGGGCGGCTGCCGTGCCTGCGGGGAGCCGGATTTCCGGTAGGCCCTCAAGAGGGTCCCCTTCCTCCAACGGTGGAGTGATCACTCCGGCAGCGATGAGCCTGTCAAACTCGCTGACGCGTCCTCGCGCCCCAGACGGCGGGACGAGTTCCGCTACCACCCGGCCGTGGGCTGTCACCAACACGCGCTCGCCGGATTCCACCTTCCGGATGTAGTGGCTCAGGTTGTCTTTCAGTTCGCGAATACCGGCCTGCATGCTCACATTATAGCCACATGTAGCCTCAACTACTGCCGCAGTGTCTTCGCCAGATACTCCGCGATCACCTTCACTTCCTGTTCATTCGCCGGCGCCCCGCGCGCCACCATGTTCTGCACCATCTCCGTCCACTTCCCCAGATTCATCCGATGACTCGTCACCACCTCAATCGAATGACACCCCACGCCACAGCTCTTCTCCAGCAGTTTACGTTCGCCGCCCGCGGGCAACGCCGCAGGAGCAAACGCCCCCACCTTCGGCATCCCCTTGCGAGCCTCGGCCGCCGACGAAATCGCCTTTGTCACCGCCGGCGGCAATGGCTTGCGAGCTACATCCGGCAGCGCGAACGCCACCAGCGCATTGCTCGACCCGCCACCCAGAAACCCACCGCCACCCGCCGCCATCACAGCCACATATTGCCGGCCATCGCGGCCCATATAGGTGATGGGACTCGTATGCGCGCTCGCTTCAATCTTCGTTGTCCAAACCAGTTTCCCTGTCTTCGTATCAAACGCCCGGAACCGCGAATCGTTGGTGGCCCCAATAAACACTAGCCCTCCGGCGGTGGCAATACTCCCGCCCATGTTCAACGTCCCGGTATCGCGAATCCCGATTGCCTCCAGCGAATCAATCGTCCCCAGCACGGAACGCCACGCGATATCCCCACTCGCAAGATCCACGGCGATCATCTCGCCAAACGGCGGATTCTGACACGGCACGCGCGTCTCCCGGTTCCAGAAACGCGCATATATCCCATAGGCGGATGTCCGCACATACTCGGAACCTTTCTTCTCCATGTGGCCCCACTGCCCGATGTGCATCACATTCACGAACAGCCGCCCCTGCACCGGATCCACCGATACGCCGCCCCAATTGCCGCCGCCCAAGGTGCTTGGGAAGAAGAGGGCGTTCCCGTCCAGCGGCAGCGGCGTGTACGGCACGCCAATCTTCATCTGATTTGTTTCAAACAATTCCTTGCAGAACCGTGCATGTTCCGGCGACCGGTCATACATCTCCTCCATCTGGAATGTGTTCTTCCCCAAAGGCGGAGGCTTCACCGGAAACGGCTGCGTCTTCGCCGTCACCTCGCCCGGCACGATCGTTTGCGGCACCTCGCGTTCTTGCATCCCGTACACCGGCTCACCGGTCACGCGGTCAAACACAAACAGCAGACCCATCTTGGTGATCTGAGCCACTGCCGGAATCACACGCCCGCCGCGCTTGATGTCGAACAACGCTGGCGGCGCGGCCAGATCGTAATCCCAGATATCGTGATGCACCAACTGCTGGTGCCATTTCTTCTGCCCTGTGCGCGCATCCAAAGCCACCAGCGAATTGCCGTACAGGTTGTCGCCCACACGATCGGCGCCATAGAAATCCGCGGTCGGCGAACCCAGCGGTGCATACACGATCCCCCGCTTCTCATCCACGGTAAAGAACCCCCAGACATTGGTGCCGGACCGGTTCTTCCATGAATCCTTCGGCCACGTCTCAACGCCCGGCTCGCCCGGACGAGGCACCGTGTGGAACGTCCACAGCAGTTTGCCGGTCTTCGCATCCCAGCCGCGAATATCGCCGTACGCGCCAATCGTCGGAGCACCCTCGCCGTTGCTGCTCCCCGTGATAATGACATCGCCAAATACCGACGGCGGCGATTGCAGTGTGAACCGCCCATCCTTCAGATCCCCGAGCACGCCCTTCTTCAAATCGACGCGCCCCTCATTGCCGAACCCCGGCGCCGGCTTGCCTGTGGTCACATCCAGCGCCAGCAGGTGATGCCCGTTGCCGGTGAACAGCCGCGAATGCAGCCCCCCGCTCCCTGGCCAATAGGCAAGCCCGCGAATCGCCACTGGAAAAGCGTCGTACTTCCAAAGCAAATCCCCGGTCTCCGGCACCAGCGCATACACGCCATCCGGAGCATTCACGTACATTACGCCATTCACAATCACCGGCACCGCTTCCGATCCCGGCTTGCCCGTGCGAAACGTCCAGGCCGGTTGCAGCTTTCCGGCATTGCCCGTGTGAATCTGTTTCAGGGGCGAGTATCGCATCGCCCCTGGATCATTACCAAACGACGGCCAGTCTGATTGCGCAAAGGCCGCGGCGCACAGCGCTAAGCCAGCGCATCCTTGCAGAACTTGACGCATTTAGCCATCTCCGCCATCACTGTCGAACTCTCGGGAATGCTGTACTCCAGCTCAATGTTAGCCGGCCACGAGTACTTCTCTTTCTTCATCAACTGCAGAACTTCCTTCAGCGGAGTCTCAGCCGTTCCCCAAACCGCATTGCCTCCGCCGTTAGTCCCGAACTTCTTGTCTTTCAGATGGAAGCTTGTGATCCGCGAGTGGTTCTTCTGAATGAACGGTACCGGCGACTTGCTGATCGCCTCAGTGAAGTGCCCCACATCCAGATTGATGCTGTTGTACCTGGCCTGCCCGAGTGCCGTTTCCCAACTCGATTCGTTCACCTGCGTGTGATTGTGATACCCCACGTAGATCTTGTGCTTATCAGCGAACTCGCCGGCCTTCTTCGACAGTTCCGGCCCCCGCGGCAGTTCCATCGTGATGCACGTCGCGCCGACGGCCTTTGCGGCCTGGAACACGTAGTCGCATTCATCGCCGCCCATCGCATCAGATATGCCGAGCTTCAGAATCGCGATGTTCACTCCAGCGTCGTTGTACTTCTTCCGCAGCTCTTTGAACTTGTCCATCGACGCCGAAGTCCGCCACTTCATGCGATCCGCGGCAGCCTTCTTCATCGCTTCGCGCTGTTCCGGAGTAGGCTGCCTGCCGCCCCCGCGAGGAGCCGCCGGTGCGCCGGCGAAATTCTCCGCGACGTCGCCCATCAGCTCAATCGAGCTGAGGCCAAGCTCCACGCAGTACTTCAGAATGTCATCCGCGGTGCTTGGCAGCGTGCGAAAGCTGTACGTGATCGCGCCAATCTGCACTCCATGAAACTTCGAATTCGGCTTGGCGAGCAAACTCGCCGCCGGAGCCGCGATCAGCGCAGCCTTCCCGAAATCCCGTCTCGTGATCATACTTTTACCTCCCAACCTTTGCGATACGCGGGCTTCACCCACTTGTTCGCTTCCTTGTTATTGGTGAACTCTCCCCTGGCGTTGTTCCACAGCAGCTTGCCTTCGTGATGCACCGCTGCCGATCCCAACACCAGCCATTCCGTGTAAGGCGCTGCCAGCGAGAAGTTCGAACACGCCGGAGCCCCGCCCTTGCATGCCCGCACCCAGTCGCGCGCATGGGCAGCGTGATTGCTTCCCGTACTCGCGCCAGGAGACCGTGACAGGTACGCGTTCGGCAGCTTGTACTCGGCCCAACGCGACCCGGGGAGCAATCCGACGCCCTCGCCGCGCCCGCTCGTTCCCAGGTATCCCTTCGACCCCACGAAAATGCAGTTGTAGCCGCTGCGCGCAGGCCCACGCGACGCCGGCGGAGCAGGCGATGCCGCCGTGGCTGCCACCGGCCGAGGGGGCGCCACCGGCCCAACTTGCGGACCCTGACCTGGAATCTTCCGCGCTTCCTCCCCAGTCATTCCCGGCGGCAAATAGGGATCGCCGTTCCCATGCTGATACCAGTACACGGTCACCGGACCCATCCCGGGCCGCGCGGCAAATTCGTATTTGATGGTCATTTCATCCGGGAACGTGAACTCCGGCAGCGAGTCCTTCTTGATGCACTCCACGCTCACCAGAAATTCCGGCGACAACCGTAGCCCCCAATTCGCCGGACCCAGAATGTGGATCCCCCAATCGCCAATCAGGCTGCTGCCGAAGTCATAAAATCCGCGCCAGTTGAACGGCAGGTAGAACCCGAAACTGTCATTGGAACGCCGTCCGCTATTGCGCGCGGCGACAAACGCGCGGTACTCGTCATCACCCGCGGTGAACGGCCGCTTCATCGCAGTCCCAAGCCACAAGTCCCAATCGAGAGTCTCCGGCACAGCGCTTGGCGCAGCCGTTTTCTTCATCCCTTGCGGCCAGCTCGGGCGTCCGGTCCACGCATGCACTTCATGAACCTCCCCAATCTCACCAGTCCACAGAATCTCGCAGGCCACCCGCGTCGCATCGTGCGAGTACCCTTGGTTCCCCATCTGCGTTGCAACCTTATAACGCTCCGCCGCGGCGGCCATCAGTCGCGTCTCACCGGCGATCCGCGTGAGCGGTTTCTCCACGTACACATGCTTGCCCGCCTGCATGCAATGCACTGCGCAGTAAGCGTGCATGTGATCCGGTGTGCCGATCACCACCGCATCGATATCCTTCCCCGATTTATCCAACATCTGCCGGAAATCTTTGTACCGCGCGGCGTTGGGAAATCTCTTGAAGGAATCTGCGCCGCGCGCCCAATCGACATCGGCGAGCGCCACCACATTCTCCACGCCCGATTGCGCCGCGCGCAAATCCGATGCCGGCTGCCCACCCGCGCCGATCGCCGCCAGATTCAACTTCTCATTTGGCGACTTGTAGCCCATCGCTTTCAACGAAGCGATGCTACCAAAGCCTCCCAACGGCACGCCCGCAAACAGAGCGCCTTGAAAAAAGTGGCGCCGGCTTACCTGTTTCATGATCGAACACCTCCAAAAAGGCTGGAAGCAGCATTATATCGAAGGCGTCCTCTTCAACATCCGCAAAAAAATTTCCATTGAACGCCATCCAGCGGGCACCCTTCCACCGTAAGCATTACTTGGGTGACCAATCTTCGCGCGACAAAGTCAAACCCACATTTCCGCTGGGAGAACATCAATGAACCTTCTGCACAAAATCCTGACCACGGGTGCTTTGCTTGCCGTGGCGGGAAACGTAGTCCAGGCGTCGAGCCACAGAGAGGCTCTCGCCGTCCTCAATGAACCATGCGCCGACAACACCGACACCTACGCATGGGTGTCCAACGGCTCTCACGACAAACTGTATCTGATCATGAACTTCAACCCGCTGCATGAGCCGGGACAAGGCAACCAGGGTCTACGCGCCTGCAACGGATACCGCTACGAGTTCCACATCGGCAGAGGCGCCAGTCTCGAAGACAAAGCCATCTACCGTGTGGAGTTCACCAATACGCTGCCCAATGCTCCTGCCCCCGGCCCGAACGATGCTCTCGGCGGCGGCAACGAACTGCTCTGGCAGCTCACCGGCGGCGCCGAAACCATGACTATCACGCGCATCATCAAAGGCGCTGACAGTGGTGACGACGAAGTCCGCGTGCTCGGCCGCAACCTCAAGGTACTGCCCAACAACCACGGTCCCCAGACGGATCGCCTGATCTACGGCCTTGGACCATTCAAAGGCTACGATTCCGGCGACTCCTCCAGCCGCGAACAGGGCCTCTACAATCAGGCCTTCGTCGATACCTACATTCACACACTTCCCAACGGCGGCCGCATCATCGCAGGTCAGTTTGACGATCCCTACCAGCTCGACGAAAAGGGTATCTTCGACCTCGTGAACCTCAGCCGCAACGACCTCGGCGGCATCGCCGGCGGACGCAAACAGCCGGCCACCGACGTGTTCACTGGCTTCAACATATTCTCCATCGCCCTTGAAGTGCCGATGAGCGACATGTTCCCCAACGGCATCCCGCACGACACCATTCTCGATACGAACTCCACAGACAGCCTGCTCCGCATCTGGGCCGGTATCTTCCGTCAGAGCGTGCAGACCGTCGATCCGACCAACGTGATCACGGGACTCCGCGGCTCCGGCGACTGGGTGCAGGTGGGACGCAATGCTCTCCCGCTCTTCAACGCCGGCCTCGTCGGCACACAGCGCCACACCAGGTATCTCCGCAGCAACCCGATGAACGACGTCACCAACTTCGGCGCCGATATCCTCTTCCCAGTGCTGGTCCGCGACCTCGATGGTCTCGGCGTCTACAAGGCGCTAGGCGTTCCGGCCTCGGCCGTGGCTTCGCTGCGTGGACCTCGCCTCGACATCATCAAGGCCATCACGCTGGGCCGCCCGATTCCCGTTGCGGACGGCTTTGTCGGCGATGTCATCACCTTGGATGCCGCCATCGATTCCAGCTTCCCCAACGGTCGACGTTTGGGCGGCGGCACGGCCCCCAATCGCCATCAGGTGAACGTGAACACCGTGCTCATCAGCCTCATCGGAGCCGGTGATCCGGCCGCTGGTTTGGCCAAGGGCGTGGAAGTGAACGACAAGAACTTCCTTGATCGCTTCCCCTTCCTCGCTCCGGCCCATCAGGGCATGTTCCAGGGCCACGGCGGCGTCAACACGCCGACGGTTCCGGACATCCCCGTTCAGTAACAAACGCTCAGTAACAAACCACTCAACAGGTGCGGAATGGCACGGCGTCGTTCCGCACCTGAAAGGACCCTCCCAATGAATCCCCGGCTTCTCCTTGCTGTTTGCGCGCTCTCTCTCCACGCCCACGATATGTGGATGGAACCGTCCACGTTTCTCCCTCATCAGGGCGACATCGTCACGGTGCGCCTCCGTGTGGGTCAGGATCTCATTGGCGACCCACTGCCTCGCGATCCTTCGCACATTCGACAATTCATCGTTGCCGACAATACCGGCCGCAATCCTATTCCTGGCCGCACCGGCATGAACCCGGCGGGTATTCTTCGCGCTTCCACGCCCGGCATGCTGGTGCTCGGCTATTACAGCAACCCCAGTATCCTCGAACAAACCTCGGAGAAATTCGAGCAATATCTAAAAGAAGAAGGCCTCGATGCCATCGCGGCGCAGCGCAAGAAGGCCAAGGCGTCCGGCCCCGTTCGTGAGTTGTTCACCCGCTGCGCCAAGAGCCTGGTCCTCTCCGGGCCGGCCCGGGCTGACCAGCAGGACAAATCCCTTGGGTTCCCACTCGAGCTCACCGCCCTCCGCAATCCGTATCTCAACGCAACCGAAGAACTGCCTCTGCGCCTGACCTATGAGAACCGCCCGCTCGCCGGCCAACTTGTAGTCGCGATGAACCGCTCCAATCCGATGGAGAAGGTGACTGCCCGCACCGGTGCCGACGGCAAGGTCACGCTGCGTTTGCGGCACGGCGGCATGTGGATGATCAAGTCCGTGCATCTGGTGCCCGCTCCCAAAGACGCGAATGCCGAATGGATCAGCTACTGGGCCTCTCTAACATTTGAAATGCCCGTCCGCCGTGCTGGAAGGTAATCATGCGATTCCTCTTTCTCGCCGCCCTGTGCGCCGCGCAGGCCTGGTCCCACGAAATCGGAACATCTCGCGTAGCGGCGGTGTTCCATGCCAACACTTACAACGTCGAAATCGTTACCGATGCCACCGCGCTCGCTGAAAAGCTCGAAGCCGCGGCCGGCCGCGAATTGCCCGCAACCACCGATGCATCGAGGCTGCACGCGCTGCTCACCCAACATGACGAGAGCTTTCGCCGCCGTGTGCGGCTGGCATTCGACGATGCCGCGGTCACACCGTCCATCTCGTACTCAGTAGCGCCGCCCATGGACGCCACATCCGCGGCCGCGGCCACTATCCGGCTCACCGGCGACGTCCCCGCCGGCGCACGTCAATTCACCTGGCAATTCGGTTGGACCTTCGCATCCTATGCACTCACGGTTCGCCACGCCGCGGACCCCAACGCCACCACGCAATGGGTAGAAGGCCGCGACGTCAGTAAACCCTTTGCGCTCGCCTCACCTGTCACCGCGACCTCTCGACTCCAAATCGCGCGCCAGTACCTGCTGCTTGGCTTCACTCACATTCTTCCCCTGGGCTTCGATCACGTACTTTTTGTTGTCGGCATCTGCCTTCTCACCTCGCGCGCCCGTTCTATCCTCGCGCAAGTTACCGCCTTCACCATCGCCCACTCCATCACCCTCGGACTCAGCATGTACGGCCTGGTCTCGGCGCCCGCGCGAATCGTCGAGCCGATGATCGCCATCTCTATCGCCTACGTCGCCATCGAGAACATCTTCCTATCCGAGCTCAAATCCTGGCGCATCGCACTCGTCTTTGCCTTCGGCCTGCTGCACGGCATGGGCTTCGCCGGCGTTCTTCAAGAACTCGGCCTTCCGCGCCAGGAGTTCCTCACTGCGCTGCTCACCTTCAACCTCGGAGTGGAGGCAGGCCAACTCACCGTCATCGGCTTGGTGTTCCTTTTGGTCGGTTGGCATTGCGCGAATCAGACCTGGTACCGCCGCCGTGTGGTCGTCCCCGCCTCAGCCGTAATCGCACTCACCGCCGTCTACTGGACCATCGAACGCATCGCCGCCTAGAACCGCCTGGAACAGCGTTTGCGCCAGGCGGCGATTCGTGTAGACTCGTGCTTTCACGCTGAAGCAAGCAAGTTCACCGGTGACTGCCAACATGGAGGGACGCTGGCAATTCGCAGCACTGGGATGTTTTTGTTCGTCCTTCTCAGTGGAAGTTCCCAGGTTCCCGTGCTTATGTATTCTGACAACCTCTCGGGGCTGCCAAGGATGTGGTTGAACAGCCCGGAGACGAGGCAATCTCGCCGCTGCCTGCCAGAGAGAAGGCCGGGGAACGGGGCGCCTTACCTTTTCCGAGCCGTTACCATCTGAATTCCGTCGGCCGTGATGATGCTGATCCAAGGGGCCTTCGGCGCTGAACGGCGATCTGCCAGAAGTCCTTGTCGAGCGTGACCCTCGGCACGAAGCGCCTATACGATCGGCTTCGGGAAGTTCTCATCGGCGAGGAGGCGCATCTACGCGGGAATTGGAAACGCCTTGTACTCGCGGGCGAGGTAGCTGGCGTACGAAAGACAGGCAAGGATGTCGTCGCGCGTCAAGCCCGGGTAGTCGGTGAGGACTTCGTTCTCAGACCGGCCTGCTGCCAGGAGTTCCAGAATGAACTCGACGGCGAGACGCGTCCCGCGGATCACAGGCTTCCCAGCCAGGACCTCATGGTCAACGACGATGCGCTCAGACAGCGGCATAACCACAGTCTACCGTGTCAATGGCTGGTTCGGAAGCTGCCGCTCCGGCCGGAAGCGGTGCTGGCTGAACTGAAGTAAATCGTCGGGGACTGTCGTCTTGTCGTGGGACATGCCCTGCCACAGAAATTGGAAACGGGTTAAGCCAGGGTAGTTGGCGAGGACTTCGTTCTCAGACTGGCCCGTTGCCAGGAGTTCCAGGATGAACTCGACGGCCAGACGCGTCCCGCGAATCACAGGCTTGCCCGCCAGGATCTCATGGTCAACGACAATGCGCTCAGACAGCGGCGTACGCAGTCGCCGGTTCGCCGCAGATCATCCCACCTCGTCCCCAGGAAACTACTGCGAAACCGGTGCCGGTACCTTCGCAGCCGGAGCTGTCTTCGGCAACACAGGCGATGGTGCTGTCGGCGGCGGAGCCTTCGGCAATGCCGGCGCCGCGGTTGGCGGCGGAGGCGCGGAAGGTAGATCTCCGTCGTGCGCGCGGCGCACCGTCAGCGCTCCTCTCTCGGCCGTCACGCGGATCTGCGGACCCGCGCCCGTTGTCCCTCGAATGCTGCCGCCCTTGCCTTCCGTTTCGCGGTGCAGCGGAGCGCCAAACCCGTTCTCCACCTCTCCGCGATTCGTCGTCGCCACCAGATCGAACTTAGCATTCGCAGGTAGCGACAGGATCACATCGCCATTCGTCGTGCGCACATCCACCTTGCCCGGGTTGTTCACTGATGGCCGCAGTTCCAGATCCCCGCGCTCCATCGTCAAGTCCAGCGAGCCCGAGAAATCGCGCACCTGGACATCGCGCGATCGCGTACTTAGCCGCGTGGGTCCCTGCACGTTGTCCAAAGCGATCCGGCCCATTGCGATACGCACCGAACCAACCGTCTTTTCGACGCGCAGGTCCGATTGCACACCGTCAAAACGTAGCGGCTTGGAAATGTTCTTGAAGGTCAGCTCGCCGGAGTAAGCTCCGTTTACTACCGCGGTTCCGTCAATGGAATCCAGGTCCACATCCTGACCGCGTCCCTTCACCTCAACATTCCCTTTCACGTTTACCGCGCGGACGATGTCGCTGCGCCGCAAATCCACCTTCAGCCCGCCGGTTAGATTCTGCACGCGCACGCCGGCATTGTCCGAGTTGATTTCCACATCGGCGTTGATATCGTGGATGTCGAAATCACCGTTCTTACCGCGCCCGTCAATGCGCGCATTCCGCGGCACCACAATCTCCAGATCGGTGCTCAACCGGCGCGAGGAATCCACTTTGTCCGAATTCGTCCGGATCACCGTCTGGTCGCCCATCGTGACGATCTCCACCGGAGCCTGCTTATGGGTTCTATCCGCGTCACCTTGTTCGTAAGCGCGAATAGTCTGGTGCCCGGTGATCTTCACCATATCGGTGTCTGCGCCGGAAACCCGCACATTGCCGCGGCCCATCTCCAGGACCACGCGAGGCGTTCGGCCCACTTGCTTTTCCAGCGTCACCGGGTAGTCAAACTGCTCGCCGAATATCTCCACGCCGCTCACCCGGATGTTGCGCCCGGGCCAACGCATGGACCAGTTAGAGCCCCAATAGAACAGCGAGCCGAAAATGCACAGCAGAACAACCAATGTCCACTCACCGCCGGACACCCCGGCCCGGGTTATCGTCTGGCCGCGGAAGTGCCACGTCAGCACTTCGATCAGCCGCAGGAACCCCCACACGATGAGGATAACCGGCCAGTACTGCGAGAACATCCCAAAAAACTCAATCTGCGGATACAGATTGCGTACGAAAAACAATGTGCCGATGGCAATGAGGATCAGTGGACCAACAATAGACCTTGGACGCATGGCTTGCCTTCTTTCTTCTGATCCGTTATGACTGCGCTGCCCGCGGCGTAACTCGCTCCAGCAGCTTCAACACGCCAACCACAATGAGAATCGCCGGCCACGTGCTCGAGAATCGTGGACCACCCATGTGGTCTATCGCAAACAGCGTACCCACCGTGATCATCAATATCGGCCCGCGGATGGCGCACATCAACGAAGTGTTCCTAGTTGCGTTCATGAGACACCTCCCCGCCGTTTGCCGGCTTCAGCCGGGCGTACAGCATATACCCCCCAAGCGCGATCAGAAACAGCGGACCGGCGTAGGGGATCAATCGCTGGATATGCAGCAATTGCAGATTGTCCAGCAGAAACACAACTCCAAGCACAATCAGTAACACCGGCAGGATGGGGAATCCGAACCCGACACCCCGCCCCGGGAAGATCGACGAGAACTCGTCCAGCGGCTCGCCCAACTGCTTCTTCTTCGCCGTGTGAGCCGCTTCCAACGCCATGTAGAACACCCACACCGGAGCCAGCATTCCAAAAAGCGGCTGCGTCCCCGATTCGTGCTCGGCCATGCTGAACACCAGCGCCGTGATCAGCAGGTGGACAACTGCCTTGGCAAATTGCCCGTTATAAATCGCGCCCACGCCCGGAATCAAGCCGAGCAGGAACGCCAGCCCGGGCGACGCCGAACTCGCCGCGGGCGGCACTGGAGGCACCGTGGTTGACCCCGCAGCCTGCCGCGTCCCTGGCACGTGCGCCTCGCAATAAACGGTGTCCCCGTGCGGACGCACTTCGCTGCTCGTCAGGCCCTTACCACAGGCTCGGCAGTACGCCGTTACCGGTGGCGCTGTGCCGGGCGTCGCCGCCTCTCCTCCCGGTGGACCTTCTGATTGCGGGTTGTTGGGAACGATTGGTTCCTGTTCCATGGCCATTCTCTTTCTTCCTTCTGGATCTTCTACAAACCAACGAATCGTCTTACTTCGCCTGCTCTCCCTGCGATCCAGACCGTTCCTTGCCAGCCGCGCTATTCCCATTCGTTGCCGGCTGCTTTTCGGCTTCCTCCGTGTCGCGTAGTTCTCTCAATCGCGACTGCACCTCAAACACGATCCGCAAACTCTCGTAGTATTTCACCGCCTGATTCCAACTCCGGTGCGCGCGGTCTTCCGCCGCCTCCCACACTTTCACTGGATTCAAATCGGACGGCTTCAACTGCCGCGCCTCAATACCGGCAAACCGTCCCAACATGGCAAACGACAGAATCGTCATCGCCATCCCCATCACCATCCGAGGCTGCATCACTGGCTCCAGCCAGCGTCCAAACAGCCTGTAGATCAGACCCCGGCCCGGCTCCGCCTTGGGAGCTTCCACCTGCAACGGAGTCTGATTCAAAATCCGCGTCACCAGCGCCGGTGGAGGTTCCACTTCCGGCACGCGCTCCAAAAACGCTACAACGGCTGCGGAGTCCCGCGCCAGCTCAGCGCATTCGGCGCACCCGGACAGATGCACTTCCACGGCGGCGCGTTGGTCGGCGCGGAGTGTTCCATCGACGTAATCGCACAGGACTGGCTCCAGTTCCTGGCACGTCATCCCCGCCGGCTTTCCTTCGGGTTTTCCTTCCCGCCTCATACTGCCACCTTATGCTTTCTGAGCAAACGAGCGAGTTCCGCTCTTCCCCTGTTCAATCGTGACTTCACCGTTCCTTCCGGCACTCCCAACGCACCGGCGATTTCCCGATATTCTAACTCTTCCAGATCCCGCAGAATCAACGTCTCCCGCAGTTCTGGCGATAATTTGTCCAGTGCGGCTTGTAAAATCTCTCCCGCTTCTCTTCCGGCCACCAATCCATCTGTACGGGCTGAGAGCGCTGCGGTTTCTTCCAACATCGGAAGCTGCTCTTCAATCGATTCGGTGGCGCGCCCCTGCTTGCCTCGCCGGTAGTGGTCGATCAACAGGTTCCGCGTCAGCCGCAACAGCCACACAGAAAATGATCCTTCTCCCGACCGGAAGCTTCTCAAAGTCTTAAACACCCGCAAGAACACGTCCTGTGTTAAATCCTGCGCTTCGGAATCGCTCCCGGTGAAGCGGTAGCACACGGCGTACACTCGACGCGTGTGTACTCTCACCAAGTCTTCCCAGGCAGTCTCTTCGCCGCCCAGACATCGTTCTACCAGATTTGAGTCAGTATCCAATTGCGTCCCGTTCGGGCCTTGCTTCCATTTCAGTCCAGGCGCGAGCCCCGCCCCCCGCCCCCACGGGAGGGTGGGCGTTGGACCCAGCGACGATATTGCAACTGCGACTGACATTGTACCGTTCCCAGGCACGTGGTTTGGGACTCCTCCTGCTTCAGGTCCGCGTCCCGTGTCCCCATCGTGCGCTTCCACAACTGGTAACGAGGATTTATCATAGGAAGTTCACACAAATCGCCACACTCGCCAGGAGTAAGGGTTTTCCCCGTTCGATGACACAATCCGCAGCAGGTTCAACACCAAGTCCTCCGGCCGGTGGTACTTCCAGACGAGTGGTTTGGATACTCGGCGTCATTGCCGCTGTGGGTTTCGCCGCCTATGCGCTCTCCACTCGGGACAAGCCTGTGGATTGGGGCCTCTTCACCCGCACTTTCGCTGAAGTGAACCCATGGATTTTCATTGCTGCGCTCCTGCTCATTCAACTCACCTACGCAGGTCGTGCCGTTCGCTGGCAGGTGATGCTCAAGCCGATTCAGCCGCATTCCAGTTTTCGAAGGATACTTGTGGCCACTATAATCGGTTTCACGGCGGTCGTGCTGTTCGGGCGGGCCGGCGAGCTCGTTCGCCCGTATTTGATAGCAACCAAGGAGAAGGTGTCCTTTACCAGCCAACTGGCGGCTTGGTTCCTGGAGCGCATTTACGATCTCCTCTCTGTTCTCTTTCTCTTCGGTTTCGCCTTGGCCCAAATCCAGGGTACCTCCAGCCGTCTGGGGCCCTCAATGACCTGGATCCTCCAAACCGGGGGGCACGCCGTAGGAGTCCTCGGCACAGTCTGCCTCGCCTTCCTCATCCTGTTTGGCCTCTTCCCGCAGACGGTGGAGCAACGTTTACACGGCGCCGTTACCATCCTGCCCGATAAACTCGCCTACAAAATCAGTGGCTTCATTAAGTCCTTCGTTTCCGGCACCAGCTCCACTCGCAGCGCTCTGTTCGTGCTCCAACTGGTGGCCTACACCTTCGCCGAGTGGCTCCTCATCGTCGGCGGTTTCCTGCTGGTGTTCAAGGCGATCCCGGCTACGCAAAACTTCACCTTGCTCGACTCGCTCGTCGTTGTCGGTTTTGTCGCCTTCGGCAGCGCTGTTCAAATCCCAGGTGTCGGGGGCGGCATGCAGGTTGCTACCGTGCTGGTGTTGACTGAGCTTTTTTCACTACCATTGGAGACAGCAGCCGGCGTTGCCATCCTGCTATGGGTAGCCGCCTTTGTGACGGTGGTTCCGTTCGGATTAGCGCTGGCTGTACACGAAGGCCTACAATTGCGCAAGTTACTGCAAGCAGATGAGATGAAATCCCTATGAGATGCCCCTTCTGTGGTTTCATCGAGGATAAAGTGATCGACAGCCGCGAAAGCCGCGAAGGCGAGGCGATCCGCCGCCGCCGCGAATGCCTCAAATGTGAGAAGCGGTTTACCACCTACGAGCGAATTGATGAAGTCCCGTATATGGTGGTGAAGAAGGACGGCCGGCGCGAGAAGTTCGACCGTCAGAAGGTGCTCAACGGTCTCATCCGCGCTTGTGAAAAACGACCCATCAGCATGGGCAGACTCGCCGGGATCGTCGACGAAGTGGAAGGGAGGCTTGCCGAAACCACCGAACGCGAACTCTCAACGACAACTATAGGAGAAATCCTAATCCAGCGTCTCCGTGAAATCGATAAGGTGGCCTACGTTCGCTTCGCCTCCGTCTATCGCGATTTTCAGGACGAGGAAGCTTTCTTCAATGAACTGAAAGACTTGATCCAACGAAAGCGAACCTAGCGATCTTTCCCAGTTTGGACATTCAGCCGTCCTGTGGGGCGGCCAATCCTGGCCGCGGCTGGCCTTTCCAGGCCAGCCCTTCGCGAGGCTGCAAGCCTCGCGCGCGGAGTCACAGGTCTATTCATTCTGGGAGCTGACTTCTGTCTTCTTCTCCAGAAGAGTGAAAAGGTGGGCATTCTGGCCCTGCCCCTGGTCCGCGAATGCCTGAAACTGTAGAGGTGATCGAAACATCTTAGAGATAGGGGCTTAACTTTCAAGCCTTTTGGTGCTATCATTAGCGAGGCGCAATCCTAGACCCGTGTCTCTGTGCCTGTAGCAGTTGGTGTCCCCAGCAGTTGGTGCCCGGCAACCGCATGCTTCATCTTGAATTACCAAATCTGGCAACGGGCAGTTTCACCCCAAGGAAGTCTATTGGTTTCAATAGGATAGTTATCCCATGGGGGAGGTGAGTCTTAAGTGGATCATTTTGACGATCAGTTTTTAGCCGATGCTCATGAGCCGTTAGGCATTCCTTTTGATGAGGAAGCTGCATTCTTCCATCCCGAGGAGACCGCCGAAGGCGATGAGTTCCAGGCTTCTCAACAGGTTGAAGAGTCGATCTATACAGACGACCCCGTACGCGTGTACCTGCGCGAGATGGGCGCCGTCCCACTACTCACCCGCGAAGGCGAGGTCGACCTCGCGCGCAAAATGGAACGCGGCAAGCTCAAGATGCAAAAGGCTCTGAGCCGATCCGCTCGCGTCCAGATGATGGTCCTCGAATGGTGCGAGATGCTGAAGCGCACCGAAATCGACCTCGATTCCCTCGTCGATTTAGGCGACCTCGAAGAGGGCAGTTCCGCCGACCTGAAGCGTCGCGCTGAGGTCCGCAATCAGTTCTCCGAACTCCTCATCCAGCACAAAGAACTCCAGAAGACCATCGAAAAGTCCGCTGCCGTCCCCGCCGGAAACAAGAAGCTCCGCCGCAAGTGGAACTGGAAACTCTATCGCTCCAAAGTGGAGTTCTCCAAGAGCATCCGCGCCTTCCCCTGGCAGATGATCAAGTGGAAGGAATTCACCAAGGAAATCGAGCGCGCCGTCGAAGAACTCGCCCATATGGACGCTGAGGTTCACCGGCTCGAGGAACGGGCTGCCGTCAACGCTCCGAAAGTTCGCGAGATCAAGCGCGAAATCAAGCGCCGCGAGCAGGTTGCCGGCGCCAGCGCGGGCGATCTCAAGCACAGCCTCCAGGTCATTCGCCAGGGCGAGCTCGAAGCCGAAAAGGCCAAAAAGGATCTGGTCGAGGCGAACTTGCGTCTGGTCGTGTCCGTCGCCAAGAAATACGTCAACCGCGGCCTCCACCTCCTGGACTTGATCCAGGAAGGCAACATCGGCCTCATGCGCGCCGCCGACAAGTTCGAATACCGCCGCGGCTACAAATTCTCCACCTACGCCACCTGGTGGATCCGCCAGGCTATTACGCGCGCCATCGCTGATCAGTCACGCACCATCCGCATCCCCGTTCACATGAACGAGAGTATGAACAAGTTCCTCCGCGCCACCCGCGAACTGGAAAAGGAACTTGGCCGCGCCCCCACGAACGAAGAAATCAGCCGCCGCATGGACATCCCGGTGGAGAAGGTCCAGAAGCTCAAGACCATCTCCCGCGATCCTGTGTCCCTCGAAACTCCTGTCGGCCGCGACGGCGAATCCGCCCTCGGCGATCTCATCGAAGACCGCTGGGTTGGATCTCCTGTCGACGCCGTCATCGACTCCAACGTGCGCGACGAAACCGCCAATATCCTCAAGACTCTTTCTCCCAAGGAGGAGAAGGTGATCCGTCTCCGCTTCGGCATCGGCTGCGAGCGCGAGCACACCCTCGAGGAAATCGGTCAGGAATTCGATGTCACCCGCGAGCGCATCCGCCAGATCGAAGCCAAGGCCCTCCGCCAGCTCCGCTCCCCGGAACGCGCCCGCCACCTCCGCGCCCTCCTCGCCGCCCGCTAGATCGTCGTCGTGATCGGGTCGAGTGACGGGGTTTGTGCCCCGTCACCCTCCCACACCACCGGACGTGCGGTTTTCCGCATCCGGCGGTTGAACGCAGCGGTTTATCGCGCCGCAAGATCTGATGGCAATAGAAACTGAAGTTGCT
>JACQZR010000037.1 GCA_016213775.1 Acidobacteriota bacterium | reverse complement strand
TTGGAATTCCGTAACTGATCGAGCATGTGTTGCTCCTCCTCAAACAAGAAGAGCTTCGGATGCCGCGAATGACTCGCCATGCAACGAGTCTACCAAAAAACAAATCACACTGGATATGTTTTAGTGAAACGCTATACTAGTCCGTTATGCGCCGCGCAACGAGAATTTTGTTTTCGTAGTTCTCGTAACGCATCTTGTCGGGCTGCGGCTTTCATTCTGGATTCTGGCTCCTGACTTCTGGCTCCTATATCCCGACAGGGATATCAATGGCGAATGCCCTTGGCTAGTTTGAGTGTGCGCTATGGCATCTGCGGCGCAGCCCACGTGGCTCAAGGAGCAATCCGAGGTTGTCAATTGCCCACCACTGATTCGCCATACACCAAGCGGGCTGGAGGCCCGAAGCGATGGAGACGCGGCGTCAAGCACTTGCAGTGGACGAAGGCACTGGTTGGGTTCGCATCGGAAACCGGATGCAGCAGGCGAAGCGTTTAGTGGGAGAACGCCGTTCACTTCGGATAGTCCTTCGCAGGATGGCTCGGCGAGGGCCGTGCCGCGAGCACGGTCCCGGTTTACAATTCAAAATAGAATGATGTTCTCGCTCTGGTTGACACTGCTCTCCCCACTTCCGGCGACAGATCTGATTCTGCACAACGCCAAGGTTCTGACGGTTGACAACCGCTTCAATCTGGCGCAGGCTGTCGCGATCACGGGCAATCGTATCGAGGCGGTAGGGTCCAATGAGGAAATCCTGAAGCTGCGCTCTGCCAACACGAAAGTGATCGACGCGCAGGGGCGGACAATCCTGCCGGGGCTCACCGATTCGCACGTCCATGCGCTGGGCGCGGGACTGAGCGAGCAGCGCGCGAAGCTGCCGCGGTTTGATTCCTTCACGGCAATTCAGGCGTATCTGCGCGCGCGGGCTAAGGAGACTCCGAAGGGGCAGTGGATCATTGTTCCGCGCACGTTTCCCACGCGGTTGAAGGAGATGGCGATGCCCACAAAGGAAGTGCTCGATGTGGTGACGGAACATCCGGTGGGGTTCGATGCGAGCTACGTGTGGGTGTACAACTCGCATGCGCTGCGTCGGAACGGCATCACGCGCGAAACCGCCGATCCTCCCGGCGGAGAGATTGGACGCGATGCCAAAGGAGAGCCCAATGGGATTCTGCGCAACGCCAATTCGCTGATCAAGGGACTGCCTCGAAATACCGAGACCTTCGCGTTTTCCAAGGACGAGAGATTGAATGCGCTGCAGGCGCAGTTGAAGCGCTATCAAAAGGCGGGGCTGACGGCCATTTCGGACCGGGCGGTGACCGAGGAAGACATCGAGCTGTACCAGAAGCTGGCGAAATCGGAGAAGCTGCCGGTGCGTGCGGTGCTCACGTGGCGTCTTGCGGTAACGCCGGATACAGAGAAGGTAGTGAGCAGGATTCGTAATGGTCCAAAGATGGACGCCGATGCGAACTGGCTTCGTTTTGGCGCGTTCAAGGTGACACTCGATGGAGGTATGACCATCGGCACGGCATATCAGCGCGTACCTTACGGCGAGTTCGGGCGGCAGTTGTACGGGTTGACGAAATCGGATACACGCGGGCAGTTGTTCATTCAGCCTGGGCCGCTCTACGACATCATGAAAGCTGCGCGTGAGATGGGTTGGCCTTTGACCGCGCATAGCCAGGGCGGAGGGGCGATTGATGCGCTGCTGGATTGCTGGGAGCGGATGGATAAGCAGAAGCCGATGGAGCCGACGCGGTCGCATCTGATGCACGCAAGTTTTCAATCGCCTGAGGCGATTGACCGGCTGGCGAAGCTGCGGCTTCCCGCCGATGTGCAGATGGCGTGGCTCTATCTGGATGGTCCGGCACTTAGCAAGGTTTTTCCGAACGGCGGCATGCGGTACTTCATCCCGCTGAAGACGTATCGCAAGAAGGGGATTCTGCTGGCGGGCGGCAGTGATCACATGGTGGGTCATGACAAGAACTCGGCCACCAACCCCTATAATCCGTTTCTCGGGATGTGGAACGCCATCACGCGCAAGATGACCAACGGCGAAGTGTTGCATCCGGAGGAACGGATCTCGCGCGAGGAGGCTCTGCGAATGTACACGTCGTGGGCGGCGTGGATGCAGCATGCGGAGAAAGATCGCGGGTCGATTGAAAAGGGTAAGCTGGCGGATCTGACGATGATCGACCGGGATTACCTGCGGGTGCCGGCGGACGGCATCCGCGACATCGAACCGTTGATGGTAATTGTGGACGGTAAGATCGTCCACGAGAAGAAGGACGCTGTGAAGTGAGTGCTGAGGTACCGGTTGCGGCGGTGGCGATTCTTCGCGCCCGCTTGCCCGAGGATTCTGTATTGCTCATCCGCAGGGCGACGAATCCGGAGGATCCATGGTCAGGGCATTGGTCGTTTCCAGGGGGGCGGCGCGACGAGGCGGACACGGACCTCCTGGACACGGCGCTTCGGGAACTGGCGGAGGAATGCGGCATCCAGTTGCGCCGGGAGGATGTCGTCGAGACACTGCCTGTGACGCATGCTGGACGGCGCGCGGGTAAGCTCGTGCCTGTACAGCCGTACACTTTCGTGGTGGAAGAAGCGTTGCCCGTAACCCTGGATCCGGCTGAGGCGGAAGAGGCCTACTGGTTGCCGTCGCGAACCATACTCGATCCGGCGTTGCACAGCAGGACTGCGGTTCCCGGAGTGCCGCCGGATACGCTGTTTCCGGCAATTCCGTTGCATGGAGTCCCACTCTGGGGGTTCACCTACCGCGTTCTGTGTTCGTGGCTGGACTTCGCCGTCGAGGAGTAATCCTCTGTTCATTCCCTTGTTACCGTGCAAGCGATAAGTTGGAGTATTACACTTCTACTTGAAAGGGGCTGATGTGCTGAAACTCCGTTGTTACTCTTTCTGCCTTCTCTTCGCGATGCTCGCTTCGCAAGCTTTCGCACAGTTTGAAACGGCGGTCGTCCTTGGCACCGTCAAGGATCCGACACAGAGCGTCGTGCCGGGAGCGAGGATCACGCTATTGAATCTCGAGACCGGAATCTCGGCGGTGGTAAACAGCGACGTCGATGGGAATTACATCTTCAACAACGTGAAGGTAGGCCGCTACAAGATCACGTCCGAAAAGGCCGGTTTTGCAGCGGCGTTGGCCGACGGCTTCACGGTGAACGTGAATGCCCGCCAGCGTGTCGACCTGGTAATGACAGTGGGTCAGGTCTCCGAATCCATTCAGGTGAGTGCGGCGGTGGTGGCCGTGGAATCCGATTCCACCGAACGAGGTCAGATCATCAGCCAGCGCCAGATTGTGGAACTGCCGCTGAATGGCCGCAACTACTCCGACCTCGCGCTGCTCACCACGGGTGTGCGCCGCTCCGACTATGCGTTCGCCAATCCTCCGCGCGAGGGGTCGTTCAATGTCAACGGCCAGCGTTCGGTGTTCAACAACTTCCTCATGGACGGCGTCGACAACAACGCGTATGGCACTTCCAACCAGGGCTTTTCCTCGCAGGTGGTGCAAACCACACCCGACGCGCTGGCCGAATTCAAAGTCGTCACCATGCTGCCCAGCGCAGAATACGGCCGCAGCTCGGGTTCCGTCATCAACGCGGCATTCAAATCCGGTACAAACGGCTTCCACGGCAGCGCCTGGGAATTCCTCCGCAACACCAATCTCAACGCCGTCGGGTTCTTCAAACCGGCTACGGGAAAACCATCTCTCCAACGCAATCAGTTTGGCGCCACCATCGGCGGGCCGATCGTGCGAAACCGCGCGTTCTTCTTCGGCGATTACGAAGGGTTCCGCGAGATCCAGAAGTTTGTCTCGTTTTCGTCGATTCCGAACCTCGGCGACCGCGCCGGCATTTTCCCGGTTGCGGTGCGCAATCCGCTCACCGGCGAGGTCTTCGCAGCCAACACGCCGATTCCAGTTTCGAAGATGACTCCCCTCGCCGTAAAGGTGCTGAACGAACTGCCGGCTCCGAATGCAGGCGCGGCCACTTCGCGAGCCAGCAACCTGAACAATCTTCGCCGGGACCGGAATTACAACGACAAGTTCGACCTCAAGCTCGACGGGCAGATCAACGATCGCATGACCACTTTCGTGCGGTTGAGCCAGCGAAAGAGCAACTATCTGCAGGCGCCGGACCTGCCGGGTCCATCGGGCAGCAACGGCAACGGCTACATCCGCGCGCTCAATCAGGCGCTGGCAGCAGCCTACACATTCAACATCACGCCGACGGCGCTGTTTGAAGCGCGGCTTGGCATATCGCGCACCATCGCCGGCAAGTATCCTGTTGGACTCGGCGGCGCCGACATCGAAACGGCCTACGGAATCAGAGGACTCCCCAAGGATGCGCGCATTGCCGGCGGGTTGAACAGCCAGTCGATCACCGGGTTTACCGCACTCGGCCGCCAATCCACCAACCCGCAGTGGCAGTACCCGACGGTGGTGGATCCGAAGTTCGTGTTCACCAGGATTCAGCGGCGGCATAGCCTGAAGGCTGGTTACGAATTGCAGCTCCATCACACCGAAGTCCAGGACGTGAATCCGCTCTACGGGCAGGATCTGTACAACGGGACATTTAGCTGCATCCCGACACCGCCGGCGGTTCGCTGCACCGGAGCGCAGGTTGGATCCAACGGCCCCACGTACAATCTGGCGGACTTCATGTTTGGCGCACGCAGCGACTACCAGCTTGCCAGCCTCTTTGTGGCGCAGATGCGCAAGCGCGCGCACTTCGCCTTCTTCCAGGATGACTGGAAAGTCCATTCGAAGTTGACACTGAACCTGGGCGTCCGCTACGAATACGTCTCGCCTTACTGGGAAGCGGACAACATTCTGACGAACCTCGATCTGGCCGCGGGCACGATCATTAAAGCGGCAGGAGGGAGCATATCGAAGCGCGCTACCATCGATCCCGACACCAACGATTGGGGACCGCGCATCGGCATCGCCTACACTCTAGGCCCCAAGACGGTGATTCGCACCGGCTACGGCATAAGCTTCGTGCACTTCAATCGCACCGGCAGCGCGGACATTCTCGCCATCAATGGGCCACAGGTGGTTTCCGCGCTCGTGAACCAGGTCTCCGTATTCGGGACGCCCGCCTTCATCCCGACACAGAACGGCTATCCCGCGGGCCTCACGGCGCCGGATCGTCTCAATCCGCGCATCGCCAACCTCGCTTATATGCCTAGGGATTTCGAGGACGCCTATGTGCAGAACTGGGTGTTCTCCATTCAACGGGAAGTCTTCAAGGGCACCATTCTCGACGTAGCCTATGTTGGCAACAAGACGACCAACCTCATCACGATTGCGGATATCAATCAGGCGCGTCCCTTGCGCGCCGGCGAAACGCTTGCCACCAGCCCCTTGCTCTCGCGGCGGCCCTACCAGGCTTTTGGGCCAGTGACGGTGACATGGCCGGGTGCATTCGCCAACTACAATGCCATGCAGGTTCGCTTTGAGCACCGCGGATCGACGGGTCTGTATGTATTGAACTCGTTCGTCTACTCCAAGGCCATCGACAACTCGGGCCAGTCTCTGGAATCGCAGGGCGCCAATGCGCATCCGAGCCCGCAAAACTTCCACAATCTGCTCGCCGACAAAGCGGTTTCGGACTTCGATCAGACGTTCAACAACACCACCAGCCTGGTGTACGACCTGCCGCTCGGCAAGGGGCGGCGTTACGGCGGCAACATGACTTCGCTGCTCGACACCATCGCCGGCGGATGGCAGCTATCCGGCATCCACAATATGTGGAGCGGGCAGCCGCTCAACATGACCTACACACCCTCGGCGGACCAGCAGGTCACCGTTTCGTTGAACGACTTCCGCGGCGGGCCGAGCTACCGCCCGAACCTTATCGGATCGCCGCTCACTCCCGAGGGGCAGCGTTCCATCGACAACTACATCAACGCGGCCACGGTGGTGATTCCCACTGACCCGACCAATCCGTTCGGCAACGCGGGCCGCAACATCATCCGCGGCTATCCGCTCTATCAGTTGGACCTCGGCATCGGCAAAAACTTCTCGCTGCCGGGCGAGGGGATGAAGCTGCAATTCAGAACGGAGATGTTCAATGCGTTCAACCACACCAACTTCCGCAACGCGAATCTGAACCGGTCGGGCGGGGGATTTGGACAAGTGCGGGCGGCGTTCCCGGCGCGGCAGATTCAGTTTGCGTTGCGGCTCGTGTTCTGAGACCCCTTTTAATCTGGAGTTTGTACATTCCGCTGTCGTGTGGGGCGGCCAATCCTGGCCGCGGCTGGCCTTTCCAGGCCAGCCAAAGGGACGGAGTAATACGTCCCAGCGCGGGACTCCAGTCCCGCCTCTTAAATCGTTCACTTGCTGCCCAAAAGTAGCCTTAGGAGGTGTCTAGAAATAAACTAGT
>JACQZR010000012.1 GCA_016213775.1 Acidobacteriota bacterium | reverse complement strand
GTGTACGACTCGCCAGCCGTGCCGCCGGAGAGCCAAACGGTGGCCGAGGACGCGGTCTTCGAATCGGCCAGCTTGGTAAGCCCGGACGGGACCAGCCACTCGCTCGCGGCGATCTGATCCCCGGCGAGCCAGCGTGTCCAATCGATGGTGTAGTCGAGGACCGCGTGCGGGTCCTTCGCGAAGGTCATGCCTCGATGCCCCGGTTCTCGCGGCGAACGGTGATGGTGCGTGCTTCTTCCGCCGGCGAGACGAAGCGGCACTCAGGCCTGACGACCCACATACGCTCCGGAGCCGCCGGTTGCCAACGGTATGCGGAGAGGCTTGCTGTTCCTATGATCGAGGCGCTTCTCGGCGCGCCGAGAAATCCCGTTGCCGCGAGCGAGGAGTCGCCAGAAATCTCCGCTGAGCGATACGCCATCAATGGCGCATACCAGAAGCCCTGACGTGTGGCCAGCAGTGCCCGAGGTCCCGGCACCAATTGGCGAACCTCGTCCTGGTACAAAGCCCGTGTCCAGGAGGCGATGCCGAAAAGCTCCACGAACATGCCCGGCGTCGAGGACGACAACGGAAAGACCGAGGAACTGCCCGAAGCTGAGCTCGCGTTCGGGAGCGTGCCCTGCGCAACAAGGACACCGTTGTGATAAACGCTCGCCGCCGAGTTGGCGTCGAAGGGAAGGACGAAAGTGACGCAACTCATCTTCTGAAAATCGGGGCTGTAGGCGCCCCACTCGAACGGGCCATAAGGCGATACGTTGTTTCGGAAAATGGCTTTGTATTTACCGGTGCTCGTTCGCAGGCCCAACCACCATCCGGTCGTGTAGCTGGTGCTGCAAATCGTTGGGAACCCAGTCCCGTTCACGCGGTTGATCCGGAACCACACGCAGACCGAGATGGTCTTGCCTGTTCCGTCGCCAGTGAACGCTGGCGCATCCGCCAGGGAACTGCCGGCCCAACCGACTTGTTCATTGCTGCATGCGAGCGCCGCGCCGAAGGGTGTGGGAACGTTCCCTCCTGAGCCGGTCGGAATTGTCAGCCCGGATGATGCAGCGCCGAATAGCATCCGTCGCTGGAAATACGCTGGCGAATACTCGAACGGAATCGCGGTACGCTTGGCGTTCAGCCGCCAGGGATTGAACCACATGCGTGGATCGGAAGTCGGCATCCACAGCGCATACAGCCCATCCGCAAGCGGCGCACCGAGGTCGGGATGCGGCTCATACTGGCCGCCAGGAAACAGCGCGTGCGAGTCGGCGTGGAATAGCAGGTGTCGCATCAGAGGACCTCGAATTGCACACCACGCCAGAAGGCGATGTTGTCGGAGACATCGAGTGTGAGGCCGCAACGGTTGATTGCCAGCACGCCCCAAACCGGAGGAAGAACGTTTCCGAACGCCTGCGCAACAGAGAATGGCGGGCTGATCACGATTCCTGCACTAGGGACGTACAACGAGCCCACCTGCCGTATCGACAGCGTTTCCAGCGCGACTGATACTGGCTCGTCGACGCCGGTGACACCGGAGGGGAAGATCGGAGCATCGTCATCGGCCGCGCCCCACGCAAAGAAGTAGACAGCGTATCGGTCGCCGAGGCTGCCTGTTGCCGGCTTGATTTTGAACTGGCAAATGGCATCGATGCAGCGGCTGTTTTGGTTCTCGACCTTGAGCGAGCTTCGGGCCGCACCAGACGCGAGACCGTTGAGTGTGATCGTGAAATCGGTAACCGGGCCGAACTGCGTGCGAATCGTGGACACGTGCGCCTCTTAGTCCTGAAGGATCGAAAGGTCATTCTCGCGGACGATGACGAAATCCCCGTCGTTGACCGCGGCGGGCGAGGACAGCGAACCGCCGCCGAGGAAGTTGCCGCCGTTCGATGCATCCCACATTCCAATGTGGGAGTAGGTTCCGGCAGGGACTTGGATCAGCAGCAAAGCAACGTTCCGAATCCGCTTCGCATTGCCGTCGCTGTCGACGGTGGTGAATGGGGAGACAGCCTTCCTCGCGTACGGTGCGCCAGAGGCCTCGCTCTGGCCGGTCTTGCCTGGATCAGCCGTGTGTAGGCTGCACCAGTGCTCGACAACCTGGAAGTCCTGCCCGAGAAATGCCTTTTCAAGAATCTTCTGATCGAGGTATGCAGAAAACGACATCGGCTTCTCCTGCGGGCTCAGGCCAACTCAACCAACTCGATGTTCACGTCCGACCGGCCAGGACCGGATGCCTGGTTCCACTCGCCGTCGAACCGGACGGTATATCTGCCGGTCGTGGCGACGCCACTCGGGTCCCACGAGAACTTCGGGTTCGTCTCGTAGGGATCGTAGAAGTAGAACGGTTCGGTGGGTCCGCTGCGGGCCTCATAAAAATCGCGGAGAGCCTGGACCGGCGTGGGCGGCAGGCGTTTTGCCAGCCGCCACCGCTTCCGGCTGTTATTCACCGGGACTGAACGCTGCGACTCTCCGTTCCGGTACTCGTTCTCGATGACCGGATACTCCTGCGACCGAGCGAAGCTGCGAGACAAGGTTTGCGGCAGCACCGTGGAAGGCACCGCATTCTGGACGGAGCCGGGCATGGTAGTCGGGCTGATCCGCTAATGGCGCTTGATACAATATCGCGGCAGAGTGAGATTTACTACGTCTCGTTCCTAACGGAGACGATACTCCCGATCACTGGAGTTTGTTATGCCGAAGGGGTTCGGGCGTTGAGCCGCCAGAGGCTTCCGGTTCAGTTCCTGACTGCGCCAGTTGGGCCGAAAACGCCTCAACCAATTCCTGGAGCTCGGCGCGCAATCGTCTTTGTTCAGCTTCCGCCAAGTCCCTCAGCGCACTAGATTCGATCATCTTACGGAGCTCGGAGATACGAGCCAACGCAAGGTCAAACACCGCAGGAGATTGAGTGGAATGGAGCAGAATTCTCTCCAACCAGGACATTCTCGGTGCGGGGGCCTTGTTAAAGTGCGCCAGAAGTACAGATTGAAGCACGTCTGGCACGGACTTGTTTGAGAAGTCGAGATCAACAATGAGGTATTCAGGCTGAAAACGAGTAACGGCATCTCGCAGCGCCCCGTCGATACTCTCCCGCCTGCACAGTGACCAGAGTTGCGAAGGTAACGACTGATCCTTGTGATATGCGAATCGCAAAAATGGCGACGGCTCATCAATCTGGGTCATCGCACTCGCACAGCCTTCAAGAATAATAAACCTGACGGTCCGTCGCTGCTGCTCATCATCGGGAAGTAAAAGATCTTTGTCCAGAGTTGCTCTAGCGGCGTTGAGGTCCGACAGTGCAAGGTTCCATGCGTTCATGGTCAGATCTCCAGCGCCATGAAAGGCTATGACTTCCCGCCGATCCTCAGCATTTGTTGGATGAAGCAGCTCCCAAGGTAGATAGCTGGTGTACTCTTGCATGCCAACGGCGGAAGCAGTGAGAAAACGGCACGCTTCTGAAGCATCCCGAGCTAGTGTCCTCGCGAGAAAGTCAGCGACCCGAAAACGTAGTTGCCTGCGCAGAGGAACCTGAGCTGATGTAGCTAGCTCCTTCAACACCACGTATTGCCAAGCCGCGATGCTCTGGGATGCACGAAGGTCCTGAGTGATATGTGAGTCGATCAAGGCCTGTGTAACTCCAAGCTTCGCGAGCAACTCAGCGGATCGGTCAGTTAAGGAGATTTTGTCCACACCGTGTAACCGAACGAGGCGGCCCAGGAACAGTCTCCTTTTTACGGATTTGATCACAGCCGCCGACATCTTGGTCGCCTGCGAAATCTCTTCCTCGGTACTCGCACCTTCACGGAGCAAAAAAGCAAGCACTGCAAATGCTTCCTTGTCATCGAGTAGAGGGACTCTGTACTCGTCGAGGAGAGGAACTGGATGTCTCACATGCGCCTCCCCAAGATGTAGTACAACTGCTGTAGCCTGCTGACGATCTCGGTGGCCTTGGAAATAATGCATCCCGGCAACGCCGTTGCGTCATATGGTTCGACGGCACACGTCACTCGCGACTCAAGCTCAATCAGACTTCGATTTGAATACCCGTCGTCCCAGCGTCTATCCAGGAACGCAACTATCTTATGCGCAAGCCACGGAACCCTCGCAAAATCGTGGATCTCGGCAACGGATCCGGGCGAATCTGGCAGTGAAAACACGATGTCGGCTGCCTCGACATGAGAGAGTTGCTGGAGCGGTATCGAATAGGGTAGCGTCGGGTCCACCAACTCTTCACTGAATTGAGCCAAGTGGCCCCTGCGAATCAACTCGTCCCTCAAGAGGCGACGTGTTTGAGCCACCGGAGAGGTACCGGCAGGCGTAGGGCCCCAAATGAGCGCCGCGATTGGCAGGCGAGAAACATTCGCGATAACGGCGAGTCGTCGCTGCTCTACTTCGGTGAGATAACGCTGCGCTTCCGTGCTCAGTCTGAGGTCAAGCCCCGGAGATGGAATATCGTCGGCGCTCATTCCATGCACCCTTCGTCAGGTCAGAAGATTTCCAGGCCTTTAGCATATCTCATGCAGAGCCTCGCGACCATGTCTCGCTTCATGCCGTAAGCAACCCCGGGCTCATCTGAAGCGTGGCCATCTGCCGACGACCGGAATTGGATCGCGCGGCACTCATGGTTGCGCCCTGAACCGCGCGAGGGTTGTCGGCGATAGCCTGCACCGCCTCACCGCGCAGCAGGGCGGTGGTCGCGGGGCCGTCCAACTGGATCACGACGTTCCCGGCACCGGACGGCACACCGCTTCCGATACGGTCGAGCGTCGGCAGACCTCCCAAGCCGGGCAGTGCGGCACCGTTGGAGTAGCCAGGCGACTGGAATAGCGAGCCTCCGGACTGCACCAGATCGAGCGGACGCGCGGTGCCAGGCATGCCGGTCGGCTTCTGGCCGGTGCTCATGGCGTACAACTCCACCAGGTCCCGGATCTGCTGACCCCGGATCGCCACATCGAGGTTGCCGCCGAAGCCCTGCTTCGCGATCTCGACGATCTGCTTCAGGAGTCCCTTGTCGGAGATATCGACGCCATAGGTCGCCTTGATCTTCTCGCGCGCCTTCTCCTGCGCGCCCTTCACGAACAGGCGCACGATACCGGCAGCGAACCCGATCCCCGCGCCGATGGCCGCGCCCAGGGGACCGCCATACTTGAACCCGATCAGCGCGCCGCCCGCTGTCGTCTCGCCGACTCCAAGCCAACCGCCGCGTCGCAGTCCATCAAACGCGAGCAGAGCGCCTCCCATCAACGCCGCGTTCGACTTGCCGATGGAAGAGAGTTTTTGGCCGAGGGTCGCCGCCTGCCACGTGGTCGCGACGCCCGGAGCTAATTGGACGCTGCCGCCTATCCCGAGGAAGGATTTCAGGTTCGCCAGCGAGCCAGCCAAACCCGCCTTCGAGAACAACCCGCCGGCCCCCGCCGCACTCGCCACGCCACCGACATCACCACTTCCGCCGCTGTTGGGTATGAACGGAGGCGTACCCCATCCACCAGCCGCGCCTCCGGGAATCGGCCCGCTGCCGCCTGCGCCGAACACCGGGATGGCGCCGACGCCCAGCATTCCGCCGAGGCCTCTCAAGACCCCGCCGTTACCCGATCCTGCCGAAGCGAAAGACACCTTCTGGCCGGTGAACAGTTGCATCAGCATCGCCGCCACGCGCGAGGAGACCACGTCCTTGATCGCGGTCAACAACGCGGTCTTGAAGGAATTCCCGATGGCCGACCAAATGGACTGCGACTTCGTGAGGAGCGCATCGAAGACGCCTTCAGCCTGCCGCTTGAAGGAGTCGAAGACCTGCCGGTTGTGGTCACGGATCATCCCCACCGTCCGGTTGGCGGCGTTCTGACGGGCGGCGTCGATGGAGACGTCCGTCGCCTCCTGGTTGGCCTGGCGGATCTCCTCTCGCTGCTGCGTGTACTCCGCGATCCGCGCCTTGATCTCGCCGACCTGGAAGCCGAGACGCTTCATCTCCAGTTCATAATCAAGCACGCGCTGCGACGTTTCGAGATCAAACAGTCGCTGCTTGATCTTGTGGACCTGCTCCAGGTACTCGATCTCGATCTGCGCCTTCTGCTGTTCGACGGCGACCTTCTGCTCGATCGTCTGGGCGTCCATCGCCTCCAGTGCCCGGAGGCGCGCGTCGCGATCGAAACCTAAGCGCTGTTGCTCGACCTGAAGCAACTCCCTGACGTACTCCAGATTCTGGCGGGCGACCTCCTCGTTGTACCGAAGCCGAGCCTGAAACAGTTCGGCTTCCCGAGCCATGCGTTGCGCGGCTGCCTCCTCCTCTGCCTCCAGGTACTTCTTCAGCGCCTCGCGATTCTCCTTTTCGAAGTTCTCCTTGTAGACTTTCCCCTTTGCGGCCAGTTCGTCGATGACCGCGCTCCAT
The DNA here is from genome assembly GCA_016213775.1 of Acidobacteriota bacterium. Taxonomy (GTDB): domain Bacteria; phylum Acidobacteriota; class Terriglobia; order Bryobacterales; family Bryobacteraceae; genus CADEFT01. The sequence goes on along the minus strand of JACQZR010000012.1, from coordinate 8,654 downwards.
GCCTTCCTGGTCAGCGCGACTTGCTGCTCGACGCCCTTATCGTCGGTAAACGTGGTCCACTTGCGGATCTTCGCGTTCATCTCCGCGATCTCGCGGGCAAAACCGGCCTGCGTCTTCGCACTCGCCTCTGCCGCCGACTGGACCGCGTCCCGCTCGGAGCTTGCCTGAAACTTCCGGATCTCGGCCGCGCGCTTCAACCGCGCGATTTCCGCGTCCGTGTTTTCGCCGGCACCTTTGATGGTCAGCTTCGGACCTTCGTACTGCCACGGCTCCTCGTCGCCCAGCAGGAGACGCCGCCCCGACACCAGTTCACGAATCTGGTCGTCGGTCATTTTCTTGCGCAGATCATCAAGCTTGAGCTTGCCGCTAAGGAGGTCCTGCCGCAACGCCTGGCGCTCCATGTCCTGGAAGCGCGCCTCCATCTGCTCCTGCATGTCGGAGTACTGCTTGTAGATGATGGCGCCGCCAGCAGCGATCCCGGTCAGCAGGAGGCCCATGGGATTCGCCACCATCGCCGCCCGACCCGCGATCATCGCCGCCGTGAGTCCCCTGACAGCGCTAGTGATGCCAAGGATCATGGTCGCCAGCTTGTAGGTTGCCAGCGCGCCGCCCACCATCAACACGACCTTCGCGAACTTCTCCAGCAGGCCGATGTTTTCACCGAGCCACTTCACCATCTCGCGTAGGTGCGCGACGATGGCGCGGAATTCATCCACGAACTCCTTGCCGATTTCCTTCTTGAGGTCGTTCACTTCCTGGCGCAGTCTCCCCATCTGCGCCTCGGCGGTTCCCGAAGCCGCTGCTGCCGCGCCCTGGATGTCGGCGGCGGCTTTCACGACGGCGTTATATCGGATTTGGACCTTTTCGTTCTCCGACAGGGTCCTGCCAAGCTTCAATTCCGCGAGTTCGATCTCCTTCTCGAACTGGACCCGCATGCCCACTTGTTTGAGCGCACGCTCGTTGCCCATCTCGATCGCGCGGAGAATGTTTTCGAGTACCTCGGGCGGAGCCAGGTTCTCATCGAGAGCCGCTGCGTCCTTGGCGATCTTTGCCAGACCCTGCGCCTTCGACAAGTCCAGGTCCGCGACGATCAGCCGGTTGATGGTCCGGATGGCGGCTTCATCCTCAAAGCCCACCTGCTGCACCGCCTGCGCGGCGGCTTTCGCCGCCTCGGCGGAAATCCCATGCGCCTTCGCGAGCGCCAGGTTCGCGACTTCCAGCCGCTCCACGTGAGCCGCATCCTTGACGGCGTCGATGGTCAATTCCTTGACCCAACGAAGCGCGGTCTTGATCGCATCCGCGAGGAGATTGCCAGCGGTGGCGCCCTTGACCATGGCGGCGGTCATTCCGTCGATGCCGCCAGCCGCCGATCGAGCGCTCTTCGTCGCGGTCTGCTCAATGCTCGACAGGTTCGCGTTGACGCTCTTGATCGACTGGTTGGCTTTGTCCACCTCGACGGTGACGACGAGTTCGACTTGATTACTGCCGGCCATGCTGATTTCCAGGAAGTTGTTCGCGGTCGTGGCGATCCCTTTCCTCTTCGAGGATCTGCATCGCCATGAATTCGTCGGAGCGGATCTCCTCGAGGGAGATGTGGACGCCGAGCTTCAGCGCAACGCGCAGATCCAACGCGCGCCGGAGGAGGACTCCGGGCTCGCTGTTTTGCGCTTCGTCGAGCTTGTTGATAGGGCAGTGATCACAGCGCTCGCCGTCCGGTGCGTCCGGGCACAATTGCGGATTGCAGAGGTCGTCGCGCCGGAGTGCCCAGTGGACGAGGAAGCGCAGCGAGGGCTTCTCCGGCCACTCCTCGTTCAGAAGTTTGGGTCTCGATCCTCCTGAAAGCCCGCTTCGAGCGCGTCAATCGCGCCCTTCACTGCGACCGCCTGGTGGATGATGGGGGCTTCACCGGCATATCCCTCGGTGCTCTGAAACAACCTTTTATATAGAGCGGCTGCGGCGGTGAGGTTGATCGTCAGTTCCTGTTTGTTGAACGGCAGATCAAGCACGCGCGCGAAGCCGCGCCGGTATTCAAACACATCTTTCGCGGAAGGCATGCGGAGCAGGTGTACCGTCGTGCCGCCCAGCACGCGGGTCGTTACGCGGAACGAGTCGCCGGCCTGGACCACGTCATCCACGTCCGTCTGGCCCAGTTGCTCGATACACTTCACCGCTTCGAATGGATCGACCTCTGCAGGCGATTCCTCCTCGATGCGGATCTTCGCCAGCAGCGCGGCGTCAACATCCTCGGCGTTCGGGATGATCGTCTCGGAGATCCCTCGGCCGAGTTGCTTGATGATTACCTTGCGGCGACGCTGCCGCTCGGTCCACTGCTCGTCGGAGGGGAACCGAACCCGGATAGTCTTCACGCCGCTCGGGGTCCGAAGTTGCAGTCCGACCGGAACGGTCGCGTCAAAAACAGGAGTATTTGTTTCCATTGAATTCGTTCCTTACTGGGCGATGTTGTCGACGTTGCATTTGGCGACGGCGGACACGACGCCCGCGTTGTACATGGGGAGGCACTCGACGGATACGGTGACCCGGCCATCCGTGTCCACGACTTCCGCCGTGGCGAACTGGACCTTGGCGAACGTTACCTCCAGCGAGTTGTTGGCGTCGTAGGTGAGCGTGATGACGGCGGTCCCGCTGGTCTGGTTCTTGAGCTTCGTCAACTCATCGGAACCGTTCTGGAAGCGCGCGACGAACCGCAGGTTGAATTGCCGGTTGCCGTACTCCATCCGGCCGCGGATTGCGCCCGTCGTCGAGTCGCCCGGAGTCTGGAAGCCGGAGCCGGGATAGAAGCCGTCGTCCATCCGGATGTTGTTCTTGCCGCCGAACTCGAGCGAGATGATGTTCTTGTTGGTGACGTAGTCCGTACCGTTGATGGAGACTGCGAGCGACGCGGACGCCAGGAGCTTCTCAACCGTTGCGGCCGGAAGCGTGATGCCGGAAGGCTCTGTGAGCTTCCCGGAGCCGACGAACTCGATGTTGATCTTGCTGTTCGCGCGGCCAGGCCCGCTGCCGACCGAGATCTGCCACGACTCAACGGCGCAGCCAACCGCCATGCGGTCGAGCACCACACCCGCGCCCGGGCGGATCTGCTCGATGAAGGAGAAGAACGGCAGTTCCACTCCGTCGCCATTGGACGGATTTGGCGGCGTGCAGGTGTAGGTGAAGTTCGGGTTGACGCCCGACTTCACGACCTTGCCCAAGCCGAACGCCACGGCCCACGCAGCGATCTCCGCGCTCAAGTACTTCTCGATCGTGCCGGCCACATCCCCGGAGGTGTTGAAGACCTGCGTGGTGTACTCGTGGCCTTTGCCGAACTCCTCAGCGTCGTTCTCCGTGTTGAGCTTCGGGTTCGCGAGCGCGGCGTTGAGTTTGTTCAGCCGCCAGACGCCCGCGAGCACGTTCGCGGTCGCGATATCGGCCTGCTTCGCCTTGCCGAAGCCAATCAGAATCTCCTGCGTTCTAACGGACATCCTCGGTCACCTCCTCGTCGTTACTGGCCGGCGGATCGCACTGGCTCCAGCCTGCGTTCATCAGCGGCACGATCAGTTCTGGCTTTGCTTCGACTTCCTTCGGTTCGCCCAAGCCGAAGGGCGGCTTCATCCACACATGAGTGGCGTCAGTCATCTCCGATCTCCGTAAACGTAATGGGCACTTCGAAGTAGTCCAGTCCTTCCGCATCGGTCTGCCGCTGGATCAACGGCAGGTCCATCGAGTGGCAGGACGGGTGGACCGTCGCGTTCAGCATCTCGACGCCGGTCGCGGCCGGAGCACCCTTCGTGATCAAACGGAAGAGGCGGTAGTAGGCGGTCGGGGGATCGCCGTCGAACGTTTCGCGAGCGCGCAGGTACAGCGTGACCTGGTGTTTCCACACGTCTACGCCGCCGAACGAGCCAGGCGATGTGCCCATCCAGACCGCCATGACTGACGGCGCGGGCATCTGATGCAGCGCGTGTGTGAGGCTCGCTCGCTTCGGGTACTGGTCGTGATAGGCGAAGATCCGCTCCGGATCGCCGTCCATCTCGGCAACCAGATCCGGAACGTCCCGGAGGATCGCAACGAGGTTGTTTGCCAGTTCAGAGGGATCAATCATCGCTGTTTCCCTCCGAGCACGCGTTCGATCACGAGTCGAGGCACCATCTCCGCGGCAACGCGCTTGGCGGCCTCAGTCACCGCCTGGCGGTTCTTCGGTGAAAAGACCGCCCACGCCTCGATCTTCTGGTTGATCCACGCCTTCATCCGGTCCTTGCGGGTTGAGTTGCTGGCCTTGGCCTTACCCTCGCTCACGGTGCGGACCATGAAGTTGCGGAGCATGTCGCCGGTCAAAGAGAGGTTCCGGCGATTGCCCTTGCCGAGTTTGGTTTTGCGAATGGCGTAACGCTTCGTGAGCGGTTTCGCCGGAGTGTCGCTCGGGCCCATGGCCCCCTGGACCCGATCCTTGACTGTCGCAACGCCGACGTTGCCGATCTTGAACATCTGGTGTTGCTTGAAGTTCAGGCGGTCGAGCCGGATCTGCTTCTTGTGGTAGATGCGAACAGAAGGCATACGTCAGCTCCGCCGCAGCCGGAGGATGAGTCCGCCCACGTGGTCGGCCAGGATGTCAAAGACCTTGTACGCAGCCGCGTCGATGACAACCTCATCACCGCGCTCCGGCGGGGCGGCCAAGTCCGACGCCCGCAGGAATACGGCTGCGTGGACGCCGGGTGCGTTCTCCTCCGTCTCGCGCGTCTCCTCGAAGATGGCTTTGACCGTCACTTGCTGACCGGTCTGCGGCGAATACACAACCTCCCTTCCGAATGCACTCAACACCGTGGCGTTGAGCCCGCTGGTGAGGGACGTCCAGTCGGCCATGGCTCAGGCTTTCGTGCCCTTGACCAATACTTCCGGCCGCAGGCAGATGGGCAGCGGATTCGACTGCGTATGGAGGTCCGTGCCGCGCCCGAACTTTCGTGGCTCCTGCTTGGCATAGAGCGGTAGCCCCAGCGTGTTCGCCGTCTCGTTGAAGTCCGCCGGCGCGAAATGCGTGCGGAAGGTGTTCGCCGTGCCCAGTGGGAAGAAGTGCGCTTCGTCGTCGGCAATGAATTTCCGCACGTTGCCCGCGGCGTCAGTAGCCTGGCCGCGATACTCCTCGAACGTGATGCCACCGAAGGTGAAGCCGGTGCGGTAGTCGTTGCCGAGTTGCTGGTTGCGCTGGTAGTACATGAACGCCTCCTTCACCTTGGCGTGCGTGGTGAAGGCGTCGTAGAAGCCCTGCGAACAGAGGCACATCACGCCGGTCATGAATTCGCCCTTGAGATTGTCCTCGATGTGGCGCTTCACTTCGAGCACCTTGAGCAACAACTCGGTGCCAGCGGTGCCTAGCACGAAGCTGACGGTTTTCGGGGTGATCCCGAACTCGGTGTAAAGGTCGTACAGCGTCGAGCCGTCGGCGTCGAGGATGATGCCCTTGAGCGCACCCATGCGCAAGTACTCGAGCGTGATGGCGTGCTTGTTGCGCATGTTTTGGAGCTTCAGCGCGAGCAAGTTCGCCAGCGCATCGGTCTCGGTCTCGGAGCCGAAGGCACGAATGCCCTGCACCTCTTCGGGAAGTACGGCATCGTCGTGCGGAATGTGGGGAATCACGAACGACCGCACCTTGCGTTTGCCGGTCGTGCCCTGAGTGCCCGGCGCGCCAACGGGCTGGGTGGGCAGCAGGTTCAGCACGCCGCTCATCTCCTCGATGATGATCGTGCGCGTGCGGACTCCTTGCGGAGTCATCAGGTTCAACTGCTCCAGGCGCCCGTAAGTGTTCGGGATCTTGTTGATGGCGGCGGTGAGCGCCACCATGTCGAAAGCATCGGTTGAGAAAGGGTTCAGCATGACGGTTACGCTCCTTGGCGGACCAGGATGCCCGCGGATTTGAGTTGGGCGATGGCGGCATTCTTCTGGTCCGTGCTCGCGCCCGCCGGCCAGGTGATGCCGTTGTCCGAGACGATCGAGTTGCGGACGATGGCGACTCCGGACTTGTCGACGCCGTCCAACGCCGTGGTGTCGAGGAGCAGGATGCCGCAAGCCACGTCGCTGCCATCTGTGGCTGCGAAGTCGATCTGCTTCACTTTCCCCGAGCCTGCCGCCACGGTGATCGTGAACGAATCGCCCGAAGCGAAGTCGGTCGAGCCGTCTGCGATGGTGAAGGTGAGGTGCGTCGTGAACTGGACGGCGACGGTGGCGATACCGATCAGCACGCCGTCCGGGTCCTCAACGCTGAACTTGCCCGCGTCCGTGGCGGGCTCGATGCACACGAGACGGTAGACGCCGGGCTTCGCCGCCGCACCCACGGTCGGGGCGGCTGTAATCGTGCCGTTGCCGGTGTTGCCTGCTACGGCGGCACCGGTCGCCGTGCCTTTGGTGATTCGCGCCAGCACCATGCCGGTGGTCAAGATGCGGTCGGCCCCACTGCCGGCGAGCACGGTCACCACATCGCGGCTGTACTGGCTGTCGGGCTCCCACTTCAGCCAGTCGCCCAGATACTTGCCTTGGGTCAGAACGGACATGTCAGTTCACTCCTTTCGCGGCCAGTCGTTCGACAGCCTTCATCACCGGACCACTCTCGGGATTCGTCTTGACGCCGGTTCCGGTCTCCGGCATCACGTGCGAGCGGATCTCGGCCGCGTCCTCGGTCGCCCGCGCTTCCATCAAAAACTGCCGGGCATCGGACGGTGTTGCGGCCTTCGCGAGCAGCCCCGCCGCCTTGCCGGGCATCCCGGCGAGCGCGCAAAGCTCCACAATTTCCCGCGCATCGGCATACCCTTGTGTTCGTGCCTCTGAGCGGATCGCTTCGACATCGACTGCTTGAACATCGACGGCTTCGTCTTGCATAGTCTTCCTGCCTCCTTGTCGGATTGAAATAGTCGGACCGCCGACGGCTTGTCGCAGATCGGCGAGTGCGTCTTGCCTGGTACCCAAGCGGTCGGCGAGCCGCACGTTGACGGCGTCCTCGCCGAAGTAGCGGGCCGCCTCGGTTTCACGGACCGATGCCTCGGGTAGCCCGCGGTTACGCGCCACAGCTTTCACGAGCATTCCGTAGGTGCGATTCAACTCGGCTTCGATCGTGGCGCGGGCTTCATCGCTCAGCGGGACGTGCGGATTGAAGTCAGCTTTGCGCGCCCCCGCGTGCATGATCGTGTACTTGAAGCCGAGCTTCTCGTCACTGCCGGTCACGTCGAGATGGGATACGATCACGCCGATACTTCCGAGGCTCGATGACTGTCCGGAATAGACTCGCTGTGCGCAGGACGCCAGCAGGTAGGCTCCGCTCAGCGCGTTCGCGTTGGCAACAGCGACTATCGGCTTGGCGGAACGCGCGGCATAGATCGTGTCGGCAAGCTCGAAAACGCCCGCCACTTCACCGCCGGGCGAGTCGACGTCGAGCAGGATGCCCTTCACTGCCGGATCGGTCGCGGCGTCTTCGACCTCCTGCTGGATCTCGACATAGGAGCGCATGCCGGAGACCGCGTCCATCCCGTAGGACTTGTGAACCAGCGTGCCTTCGACAGGGATGATGGCGATCCCATCCGGCGTCACCTCGTATGGTTTCCGTGATGCTGGCTGCACTGCCACGGCTGCAACCGGGACAGGGACTTCAAGGCCGAGGTGCGGCGCCAGCACGCCGAGAATCACTTCGAGCTTTTGCGGCGCGATCAGGAGCGGGGTATCAAAGACCCGCATCGCCAGGTGAGGCAGATGCTTCATTAGTTTCCTTTCGTGCGTCGGAATCGTATTCAAGACCGAGTTCGTCGGCGCGCTCGTTGTCGATCGCGATCTCGCGATCGATGGCCTCGGCGTCATAGCCTTGTTCGGAGACCACCTCGGCGCGGCTCTTGAAGCCCGCGCGCACGGCCATGATTTGAGCCTTGATGTCCTTGAGCGGATCGACCCAGGCGAAGCCAGGCGGAATCCACTTGGCATCCGTACCGGCGGCCGCCTTCGACAACGCGCCGCTCAGCACGGCGGCCTGCAGCCACGACCGCCAGATGGGCCGGCACATCTGGAAGACGATCACCTGATGCTGGAACTGCTCACACCGGCGGCGGAACTCCAGCAGCCCGGCGCGAATCGACGAGTAGTTCACGCCAGTCAGATCGCCGGTCAGTTGCTCATAGGTGATTCCCATACCGGCAGCGATGCTCCGCAACTGCACTCGCATGAACGTTTCATAGCTCGCGCCTACATCGGCCGGAGCAGAGAACGTTACGTCCTCGCCAGGCAGCAGCACCTGGAGCGTGCCTGGCTCCATTCCCGCAAGCGCGACGCCAGTAGCATCCGGGTTCGATTCGCCGATGAGCGAGTCCTGCGGTGCGTTCTTCGTGATGAAGCCGGCAAACATAGCGGCGGTCTTTTTGCGAACCAGTTCGGCGTCGTCGTACTGGTCGAGCTCGTGGAGCTTGATCAGAACCTGCGTCAGCCACGGCTGGCCGCGGAGTTGGCCGGGACGCAGCGGGCGGAACAAGTGCAAGACTGCCTCTGCTGGTACGCGCACCAGCTCGGTCGAAGCCATTGGATTGCTGGTGTCGCCCGGATGCTCCCGGTAAAGGTGATATGCGACCCTCCGTCCGATGCCGTTGAATTCGATTCCGGCCCGGATGTAATTCCCGTTCTCCAGCTTCCGC
>JACQZR010000160.1 GCA_016213775.1 Acidobacteriota bacterium | reverse complement strand
AGGTAGTGCGGACGGGCCGTGGAGCTTGGTTCATGGCGAAGAACGCGGTGATGAACAAAGGGCTTTCCAGCGCACTGCTAAAGCAACTTCAGTTTCTATTGCCATCAGATCTTGCGGCGCGATAAACCGCTGCGTTCAACAGCCGGATGCGGAAAACCGCACGTCCGGTGGTGTGGGAGGGTGACGGGGCACAAACCCCGTCACTCGACCCGATCACGAATTGCGGAAGTGCCTTAGAACCGGAAGCGCAGCGACATCACCGACCGCCGTGCATTGACTTGGGCGCCCTGGATGGTTCCAAAGTTGGCATTGGTCTGGGCCCCGGTGTTGAAGTTGTACGTCAAGCCGAGGTTCGGGTTGTTCGGATTGAAGTGGTTGAGCGTGTTGAAGGTCTCCGTGCGCAGCTCCAGGCTCTTGCCGCCGTCTTTGCCGAAGCGGAACTGCTTGGCCAGGGAGAAGTCAAGGTTGAACACGCCGTTTCCGTAGAACAGCGAGGGGGGCGTATTGCCGATACCCAGCGTGTTGATTCCGGGCAATGTGAAATTGGCCTGATTCACACCCCACTGCAGCCTCGGATCTTCCGTCCGCGAATTGAACTGCCCGTTTGGAAGGAAGATGTCGGCGCCCATCTGGCAGCGGAAGGGGATGCCGCCGGTGGGCGTACCCGTCCAATAGCCGGCTGGAGCACTTTGGGCGCCGCAACCAACGGTCATGGGGGTTCCGGAGTAGATGGCTCCATTGCCGTTGATATGCCAGTCGCCGGTGAGCAGCTTGACGAAGCGGTTGTTGGCAAACCTGGTGGCGTCGGGAATGTCGTAACCGAAATTGAAATTTACCGCGTGGGGGCGGTTGACGACGTCCTTTCCTAGCTGGGTGTTCACCCATTGATTGAAGGTATAGACGGTCGTCCGCGACCACGTGTAGTTCGCGTTCCACTGCAGACGGCCCATTCGCCGGTTCAACTGTACCTGCAAGGAGTGGTAGGAACTCGTCCCCAGGTAGGTCCAGATGGGGATTTGCCCAAAGCCGTTGTAGCCCACCAGCGAACGGATAAGGTTGGTGGAGTAGAACCCCGAGCTGGTTGGATCGCGGTAGGCCTGGATGGCGCCATCGCGAGGGTTCCAGGTGGTGTAAGGGGCCACGGCGTTGAAGTCGATGGCTTGGCCGTAGCCGTGGCGGAGTGCGTTGCCGATGTAAGAGACATCGAGGATCATGCCGCGGCCAAGATCGTGCTGCACACCGAGGCTCCAGTTGTAGGTGGTTTGCGTCTCTTCGTCCCGCGGTCCGCCGATCACGTTCTGCGGGGTGAAGTAGGTCTGCGAGTTGGCAAGGTTATTGAAGTCGGTGTAGAGGATGATGGGCGCACGGAAATTCGGGGGCGCGGCGATTGGCCCTTGCCCCGCACCCAGGGCTCCGATGTAATCGACTGTCCAGTTGCGGCCGACGTTGATGGCGAAGCCGCCGCGCAGTGCCGTCTTACCATTGCCGAAAACATCGAGAGCAAAACCAAGACGAGGGGCCACGCGGATAGGCGGAACGTTGAATGCATGGCTGTCGTACTGGTGGATGCCCGAGAAGGGAAGTTCGCTGAAGGAGGCCGAGTCGAAGGTGCCTTGACGGACGTACGGGAAGCGCGCGCCGGTTGCTGGATTGATGGCGGCACGCTGTCCGTTCACGAGGGCCGGGAACAGCAGTTGGCCGGCCTTGCTACGGTCGTATTCTTCCTTGCGGAATAGTCCGAGGGTGGCTCCGTCGGAGTAAAGATCGCCCACGCGATGGAAGCGCAAGCCGGCATCGAACGTCAGGCGGCGGGTGGCTTTCCACGTATCCTGGACGAACCACTCCACCTGCTGATAGCGTGCATGATTGATCTGCTTCTTGTTGTCGTCTCCATAGGCAAAGATGCTCCCCAACAAAGCGTTCGAATAGGGGTAGCCTGAGTCAAATGAAGAGGCGCGGTCGGAGCCGAAGTAGTACGTCCCGGCAGTGTTGAACACCGAGTAGACGCTGACGTTGCGGGCCATCAACTCGACGTAGAGGCCGGCCTTGATGTTGTGGCTGCCCTTGATCCAGGTGACTTTGTTCTGGATGGATTGCACGGTGTCGGTTCCAGTGAAGGGCCAGCGGCTGTCGTGCCCGAAATTGGGGGCCCTGGAGATGCCCTGGCCAGACGACTGCGCGCTGAAGCCTGCCGGGAACCCGAAGTTGACTTGCGGCAGAAGGTTGAGAACGTTGCTGGTGGGGAAGATGCGAGGGAGGCTGATCGCTTGTCCGTTGGCGCTCTTCAACGGGAGCAGGTTGTCAGTGTAGGTTTTGGTACCTCCTGTAGCCGTGGAGGTCGCTGTGTCCAGGGGGTTGACGCCCTGTCTGCCGCGGTTGACGCCCCAACTGAACTCATTCACGATGGTCGGCGAGAACGTGTAGATGGCGGTGCCGACCGCGCCGGCAGCCTGCACGTGATAGCTATGCGGGAACTGTCCCCATGCGCCGCCGGAAGGTCCCACTGTTCCCGCGTAGCCGTCCACTGCCTGGTAATCCTGCAGGAGACGCACGTAGGTGATCAATTTTGGAGAGAAGTTGTAGTCGACGCGAAGAACTTTGTTCTCGTTCGGACGCAACTGCGGAAGCAGTGCACGGTAGTTGTATTGGCGCTGGCCGGTGGGATCGAGGGCAAGCCCCTGAGAAGCCGGTTGCGGAAACAGGTTCAACATGGCCTGTCCAGCGGGACTGATGCGGCTGGCGGGGATTCTGTTGCCTGGGAACTGGGTTTGATTCGCCAGCGGATCGTAGATGGGAATCAACACTCCCTGAGTGGTAACGGTTTGCGAGAAATCGCCCTGGCGTTCCAGCACCGATGGCATGGTGTAGGTGTTGTCGATGACGTTGCGGTTGCGCAGGTAATCGAAGGAGAAGAAGAAGAACAGCTTGTCGCGGTTGCGGTTGAACTTGGTGCCAGGGATGAGCAATGGTCCGCCGACGGTTCCACCGGGGTTCTGATAGCGGTACTTCGGTTTCTGCACGTTCAGCTTGTTGTTGAAGAACTCGTTGGCGTTGAACATCTCGTGGCGCCAGTAGTAGAAAGCTGTGCCGTGGTATTGCGGCGTGCCGTTCTTGGTGGTGAACGTCAACTGGCCGCCAGTGCGGCCGCCATACTCGGCAGTGTAGTTGGAGACCAGGAGTTTCACTTCGCCGATGGAATCGACGCTGGGCCCGAGGTAGCCGGGGTTGAGGTTGCCGGAATCCTGCGCGGCGACGCCGTCGAGATTGAGTATGATTTGGCCGATCCTACCGCCGTTCACCGCAGGGATGCCGCCACCGGACCAGCCGCGGAAATCGTTGGAAGCGAGTGTCTGGACGCCGGGCAGGGTCATGATCAGGTTGATGGCATTGCGTCCACGCGTTGGGGTGTCCTGGATCTGCGTGGTGTTGATGGAGATGGCACGATCGGAACTGCTGGTGGCGACGTGAACGGTGGAGGCCTGGACCTCAACTGTCGTTGTCACTTCACCAACCGCCAATCTGATCTCGTGCAGATCCAGACGTTCCTGAGAAGAGACGATGATGCCCTTCTGGTCGTAGGCTTTGAATCCGGCCACGGTGACACGAAGCGAATAATCGCCCGGAACAACGTTCGGAAATGTGAATGCTCCGGACGCGTCCGTCGTGAATGAGCGAGCCTGCTTGGTGATGGTATGGGTAAGAGCGACTTGCGCCCCGGCGATGGCGCCCCCAGTAGAATCGACGACTGTTCCGACAATCTGGCCGGTGATACTCTGCGCTTGCAGGGTCGCCGGTGCGAGTACGAACGGAACGAGAGACAGTACAGCGGAAAGGAGCAGCCTCGCTGCTTTCATAATTACACCCCTTATCGAACTTGGATTTCGTTAGCCCCAAAACCAACCGGACCGCTTGATGGGTTTGGGCCAGTATATTACAAAACCACGCAGGGGATGCAAGGGCTTGCGTTAGCCTTGTCCATGATAGTCTACTAAGCGTTGCAGTCCGCGCGGAGTTTCGTCCGCGCAGACGGTTGCCGGAGGACAAAGTATGCGACTCGCAGGATCAAAGGGTTGTACCCGGCGGGATTTTCTGGCGCTGGCAGGGGTGGCGGCGAGCAGAAGTGCCCTTGCGCAAAGTCCGCCGGCTGCGGTGGATCACGCATTGCCTCAGATCGGCATACTGCTCGCCACAACTTACACCACAGGGACGCTCGAAGCGCGGCTGGACGAAGCGAAGGCCCATGGGCTCACCTGCGTGCAAGTGAGCATGTCATCGGCCGGTGTGCCTGAGATGCCCGATGAGATGCCCGCGGGATTGCCGGTGAGATTCCACCGGGAAGCGGGAACTCGCGGCATCAGGATCGGAAGCGTGCAGGGCACGTTCAACATGTGTCATCCGGATGCGGAGCACCGGCGGATGGGTCTCCGGCGGCTCCGTGTGCTGGCCGAGGCGTTTCCGCGGATGGCGATCCACATTTGCACCGGAACGCGCGATCAGAAGAGCATGTGGAGGCGCCATCCCGACAACAACACCCCGCAGGCATGGCGTGACATGGCCGCGTGCATTCGCGAGGCTGCCGGGATCGCCCGGCAGTCCAAGGCTGTACTGGCTTTCGAGCCGGAAGTGAACAACATCGTGAATTCAGCCCGGAAGGCACGGCAGCTTCTGGATGAGATTGGCTCTCCTTACCTCAAAGTCACGATGGATCCGGCGAATCTCTTCCCCGCGGGAACACTGCCCCGCATGAAGGAGATCCTCGAAGAGGCGTTCGCGCTCGTGGGCAAAGACATTGTGCTGGCACATGCGAAGGATCTCGACCACGATGGGGACGCCGGGCACAAGGCTGCAGGCGAGGGGCTACTCGACTACGACCTCTACATGCGCCTGCTGCGCGCCCATCGCTTCAATGGGCCGCTCCTGCTCCACGGGTTGAGCAGAGCGCAGGTGCCGGGCTGCGTGGCTTTTCTTCGCGCAAAACTGGCGCGCGTGGAAGGCTAGGTCCGTCGCACGGCGGAACGAGACTATCGCAGGGCTGATCTGGTGGATTCGAGATTGTCCTGTTTGTCGAGTGGCGGCCGTCGATCTCGCCTCCTTGCACGAAGCACTACCGAGGCGTCCGCTTCGACCAGACTCTTGAAGATGCGGACTCGTCGCAAGTCCTCCCCACCGCCTCGCTACAATAGCTCCATATGGCAGACAACATCGTCATCGCGGGACGCGAGTTCCGCTCTCGCCTCTTCGTCGGGACAGGAAAATATCGAAGCAATCAGGAAATGGCCCGCTGCCATGAAGCCAGCGGCGCGGAAGTGGTCACGGTGGCCGTCCGCCGCGTCAATGTCACAGACCGTAGCAAGGAGTCGCTCCTCGACTACATTGATCCCAAGAAGTATTTTCTGCTGCCCAACACCGCGGGCTGCTACACCGTGGACGAAGCCGTCCGCACGGCGCGTCTCGCCCGCGAAGTGGGCCTCTCCAACTGGGTGAAGCTCGAAGTGATCGGCGACGAACGGACGCTATTCCCCGACAACGCCGGACTCCTGGAAGCCACCCGCATCCTCGTCAAGGAAGGCTTCGTCGTCCTCGCCTACACCAATGACGATCTCATCAACGCCAAACGTCTGGTCGATGCCGGTGCTGCCGCGGTGATGCCCCTTGCGGCCCCCATCGGCTCCGGTCTCGGCATTCAGAACGAGAACAATCTCACCATCATTCGAGAGATGATCACGGGCGTTCCGCTCATCGTCGATGCGGGCGTGGGCACCGCTTCCGACGTCACCCGCGCCATGGAACTCGGCTTTGACGGGGTGCTGCTCAACACCGCCATCGCCGCCGCCGGTGACGCCGTCAAGATGGCTGAAGCCATGAAGCTCGGAGTCGACGCCGGCCGGCTCGCCTACCTCGCCGGACGCATGCCGAAGAAGCGCTATGCCACTGCCAGCAGTCCCGTGGAAGGGGTTGTGCGATAGGCATGGATTCCCGGATCGACCGTTTCGACGCCGCGCTTGACGCGCTGCTCAGCCCCGATACTCCCATCGAAAAGCTCGCCGGCGGATTCACCTTTACTGAAGGCCCCATCTGGTGCAGCGAAGGACATCTCCTCTTCAGCGACATCCCCGAAAACACCATCTTCAGATGGACGCCCTCCGGCGACGTCACCGTATTTCGCAAGCCCAGCGGCTTTGACGGCGCTGAATGGCCGCAAGGCGCTTTCATTGGATCGAACGGCCTCACCAAGGATTCCGCAGGACGGCTCACCATCTGCGAGCATGGCAACCGCCGCGTCACGCGCATGGAACCCGATGGCTCACTCACTGTTCTCGCCTCGCACTATCAGGGCAAGTGTCTCAACAGCCCGAACGACGCGATCTATAAATCCGACGGTGCCCTCTATTTCACTGACCCACCCTACGGCCTCGTGAAGCAAGACGACGACCCTGCCAAGGAACTCGACTTCAACGGCGTCTACCGCCTCAAGGACGGCGAACTCACCCTTCTGCACAAAGCGATGACGCGCCCCAACGGTCTCGCCTTCACGCCCGATGAACGCTTCCTCTACGTCGCCAATTCCGATCGGGGCAACATGATCTGGATGAAGTTTCCGGTGCTGGCGGACGGCACGCTCGGAGAAGGCAGCGTATTCGCGGATGTCACGTCCCTACGCGAATTCGGCGTACCTGACGGAATGAAGATCGACAGGAACGGCAACCTCTACTGCACAGGCCCCGGCGGCATTCACGTGTTCAATCCCGAAGGCAAACGCCTCGGCCTGATTGTCACGCCGGAAATCCCCGCGAATCTGCATTGGGGCGACGCCGATGCAGGCACCTTGTACATCACCGCGCGCAACGGCCTCTACCGCGTCCGCACACTGGCCACCGGCATCCGCCCCTGATGCAAGCCTTAATTCCGTTCTTCGCCCTTCGGCCGTTCGGCCTCCAACCGCCGGAACACCTCCGCCGCCGCCTCCAATGGCGGCCCCAGCGCCGGGTCTTCCTTCAACTCCAGCATCAACGGATACTGCTCGGACCGCGACCGCAGCAACTGCATCGTATCCTGCCAGTCAATTGATCCGCCTTCATGCAAATAGGGAAACAGGTGCGCGTCCTGCACGCTGTTGTTGTCGTGCACGTGTGTCGATCGAATCCGATTGCTGAGAATCTGGAACGCCGGCGACACGCCTTCCTGCATATGCGCATGGCCCAGATCGAAGCACACGCCGAGATCCTGGTGGGTCATCTCGAGAAACTGCACCAGCCGCTCGGCGGTGGAAAGCCGGTTCGGAATGTTCTCCAGCAGAATCTGCACCCCGCGCTGCTTGGCGAATACGCGCAATTCATCCAGCGCCGTGAAGGCCGCATCCCACTTGCGCTCGTCGTACTCCTCACCCGGCACGCCGATGTGCTGCACCAGGTACCGGCAGGGAATGTCCTCCGCCACTTCCAGCGCCCGCTTGATCTCATCCACCATGGTGACGCGCTTCGACTTCACCGGCTCGGTAATCGTGATCACCGCGTTCGGCCCCGTCTTCCCGTTGCAGTCATCGCTGAACATCGGCGCATGCAACGAATGCAGCACCATCGGTGAATCCTTGAACCAGTGCCCCAACTCCGCGATCTGGGCCTTGTTCAAATAGTCGAGATGCTGGCGCGCGCAGAAGATTTCCACGGCCGTGACGCCGGACTTCCAGATCTTCTCCAACCAGACAGTATTCAAACGGTGATTGATCAGTAGATGTGTGGACAGGGCATTCAACATTGAAGTTCCATTCGCTAGCCGCGGCGGCTCAAAAGCCCGCGGCCTTTCCATTCGCGCGGCGGTCCGTGCCGCCGGCGAGGATTCCTTTTTCCGCGACAATCGCTTCCACGAGAGCCACGCCCGTAATGCTATCGACGTTGTGGCCGCGCCCCTTCAGCAGCGCGATCGTGTCCGGTGAAAATCCGCGTTCCAGGCTCAGCTTATCCGGCAGCCACTGGTGGTGGAACCGTGGCGCGTCAATCGCATCCTGCACGTTCATGCCGAAGTCGATCACGTTCAGAATCACCTGCAGTACTCCGTTGATGATCCGCGATCCGCCCGGCGCGCCCGCAACCATGAAGAGCTTCCCATCCTTGGTAACGATGGTCGGCGTCATCGACGACAGCGGCCGTTTCCCCGGCTCAATCACGTTGGCTTCGCCTTGCACCAGCCCGAACAGATTCGGCACTCCCGGCTTCGCCGAAAAATCATCCATCTCGTGGTTCAGCAGGAAACCCAACCCGGGAACCGTCACCCCGTTCCCGTAGCTGCCATTCAGCGTATAGGTCATCGCAACCGTGTTCCCCTTCGCATCCACGATGGACAGGTGGGTTGTCTCAGCGCTCTCGTGCATGGGCGGATTGCCCGGCCGGATCGCCGTGGACGTCGATGCACGGTTCAAATCAATCGATGCCCTCTGCTTGTCGATATATGGCTTGCTCAGCAGACCGCTTACCGGGACTTTCTTAAAATCGGGATCGGCCAGATACTCGCTGCGATCGGCATAGTAGCGGCGCATCGTCTCCGCCACATAATGAATCGCCGCTGCCGACCCTGCGCCGTTCTTTTCATAGCCCGACGGCTCCAGCATCGCCATCATCTGCAGAATCCCGATCCCACCGGAGCTTGGTGGCGGCGCCGTGATCACATCGTATCCGCGGTACTTCCCGGTAATCGGCTTGCGCTCCACCGTGCGGTAGTTCTTCAAATCCTCGAGCGTGATGATGCCGCCATTCTTTGCCATCTCCGCGGCCAGCCGCCGCGCCGTCTCGCCTTGATAGAAATCCTTCGAGCCCTGCCTGGCGATGCGCTCCAACGTCGTCGCCAGTTCCGGTTGCGTGAGAGTCCCGCCCTGTTCATGGAACGTGCCGTTCTTCAGAAAAATCCGTTTCGATTCCGGGAAACGATCCATCAGCTTGGCCGCATTGCGCAGCGACCGCGACAGCGAATACGACACCGTGAAGCCTCGCGCAAGCTTCACCGACGGAGCCACCAACTCGCCCCACGGCTTCGACCCGTACTTTTTGTGCGCCATCTCCAGACCATGCACCGTTCCCGGTACACCAGCCGCACGCCAGCCCACCAGACTGTCGCGCGTCAGATTGCCCGACGCGTCCAGGTACATATCGCGCGAAGCTTTGCCCGGCGCGCGCTCGCGAAAATCGAAGAATGTGGTTTCACCGCTGGCCGTTCGCAGCAATAGAAACCCACCGCCGCCCAGATTGCCCGCTGTCGGATGCGTCACTGCCAGCGCAAACGCCACGGCCACAGCCGCGTCCACGGCATTACCGCCGGCCTTCAGAACCGCAACACCGGCTTCGGTTGCATTTGGTTCCTGCGCCACTACCATCGCGTTGCGTTCCCGCACTGGATTAGCAGCGGTGAGCGGCAACACGCTGAGAATCAGAAAGAGACAAGAGAGAGCTGGGGCCATCAATTGATTTTAGACAAAAGCGGCGAGACGCAGGCCCGCGCGATTGCCGCGGGCGGCGGCGCCTCAGAGCTACCTTCCGCGAACCGCCGGCCTTGTGACAGTCTCCAGAGCTTCCAGTTCCTTCGCCGCTTCCACATATTTCCCTTGCGCCGTCAGTTCGCGATATCGCTGCAAATGTCGCCGGACCTCCGAAATCCGCTTCTCCGCATCCGCCGAAGGCGGGGGCTCAACGGGCGCCGGACCTTCTTTCGGAGGTGACGCCGTGCTGGTCTCGCGAACAGCCGCCGGCGGCAGTCCGGCCAACTGCGCCACCGCTTGCTCATAGGTCTCCGCGTAGACAAGCTGATTTCCGACAGCCAGCGCGACGCGTTTCAACTGGGGCATTCGCGCCTGGTTCGATTGAATATAAATCGGCTGCACATACAGGAACGTCTCCTCCACCGGCAGCACCAGCATCTGACCCATCACCACGCGCGATCCTTGCTGATTCCACAAAGTCAGATCCTTCGAAATGTTGCCGTCCTGATTGATGCGCGCCGCAATCTGCATCGGCCCAAAAATCAGTTCCTGTTTGGAAAGCTGCAAAAACACCAGCTCTCCCAAATGCTCCCCATCACACCGCGCGACCATGATTCCGATCAGGTTGTCCTTGCCACGAGGCGTGAACGGGATCATCAATAGAAATTCCGGTTTCGATTCTCCCGGCAATGTCGTCACAACATAGTTCGGTGCGCTGCCCCCGGCGGCCCGTCCCTCCTGCGAATCCTGCACCTTCGCTATGTCCCAGGAATCCTCCTTGTTGTAGAACGCCTCGGAATCCTTCATGTGGAAATTGCGGTAAATCTCCGCCTGCACGCGGAACAGTCCCTCGGGATACCGCACATGCTCCTGCAGATCCGCGGGCATCTCGGCGCGTTTGCGAAACAGCTTCGGGAACAACCGCGCATACGCGTCGATGATCGGATCGGTCTCATCGAAAATGTACAAACGGATGTCGCCGTCGTAAGCATCCACCGTCGCCTTCACCGAGTTGCGCATGTAGTTGGCCACCGTCTCACTTGGCGTCCGCACGCGTTTGGAATAAGGATGGGCCTTCGATGTCGTGTAGCCGTCGATCATCCACACCAGCCGGCCTTCCTTCGTGATCACCAGGTACGGATCGGTGTCCCACGATATGAAGTCCGCCAGTTCCGACACGCGCTGGCGCACATTGCGGTGGATCATCATCCGGCTCTCATTGGTGAAGAATCCCGTGAGCAGAATGTTCCAATCCGTGTATGCAACCGTGGCCGCCAGCCGCATCGGGAACGAAGCTATAGGGAACCCGCCCTTCCCCTCGTACCGTGTCGTCGCATTCTCCGCGCCGGACGGGTAGTTGAACTCCGGCTGACCGGTTCGCACGAACACCGGCTCATGCGTCACCTCGCCGTAGTACAGCTCCGGACGGGTCAGTTTCAAACTCGACGTCTTCACTTCCGGCGGCGCGTTCTGAATGAACAGCAGCGGCAATCCATCCTGCGTGATCCGATTCGCCTCAGCCAGCACCAATCCGAATCCGTGCGTGTAGCTGAAGTGCGGATTCATCCACCGGCTCCGTGCATCCGCCGCCAACTGCTGTACGTCCAATTCGCGCGGCGTCAACATCACCTGCCGCAACTCGCCGTTAATGTTGTAGCGGTCCACATCGGTGTCATGAAACACATAATACGGACGCAGCGCCTGAATCTGGGTCACGGTATCGTGAAACGCCCGCCAGTCCCACAGGCGGACGTTGTCGAGCATTGGGCGGTGCTTGTTTGGATCAATCCGCGCGTCGAGTTTCGCCTTGTGCTCCACCTCCCGCGTCCTCTTGTCCAGTCCGTAGGCTGTCCGCGTCGCTTCAATATGACGGTGAATATACGGCTTCTCGAGCGAAATCTCGTTCGGCCGCACATACAAGCTGTGCACAATCTGGGGAACGACGGCTTCCAACACCAGCGGCAATACCACCAGCCCCACGGTGATCATCCACCGCCGCATAAACATCGCCGCGATTGCCACCAGACAACCGCCAATAGATAACCAGCGCATCGGCAGCCGCACATGCTCATCGACATAATCCACGCCTACCATGAAGCCGTGATCCTGGGTCAACAAATCGTAGCGGTCCAGATATCGCGACGCCGCGAAAACCAGCAGAAACACCACCACGACCCAGCGCCAGAAGTGAGAGTGAATGATTCCCGAAAGATCGAAATCGCTCCACTCCATCGTGCCGTCTTCATGCACCCTCGGCCCTCGTATCTTCGCGGTCCAGAACAACTGCGTGCCCGCATAGATCAGTCCCGTGATGACGGTCACCCCAAGCAGAATCCCCAGTAGCATTTCATAAAACGGCAGTTCGAACATGTAGAACGAAAGGGCGTGGCCAAAAACAGGATCGGTCCATTTTGTCGCCTCGGCTGGAAGCTGCCGCCCGCCTAGAAACAGCACTGCCGTCCAACTGCTGACACTGCCGGAAGCAAACAGATAGGCGACGATCAACGCCCCCAGTGTCGCAGCCTTGGAATACAACGGATGTTCGCCGAGCCCCGACCCCGCTGCCTTCATCCCGCGGGCATGCGCCGTCCAGAACGCCACAAAAGCGATCACTGTGACAATCAACACCGGTGTCACGCTGTAGTAAATCAGGCTGAACAGCGTTTCCTTCTGCCCGATCTCCTGCCACCACTGGAAGTCGAGGATCCAGGCGGCGAAGCGCCGGCCGAAGTTCAATAGAACCACCAACGCGATAATCAGCAACGCGCAACCGGGAGTCCGGTCCATTCGCGCACCAGGCATAATCTCGCCTCCTGACTAAATTGTTTACTCGGAATCTCTGCGCCAGACAATGCGCCCGTTGACAACGGTGGCTACTGGCCCGCCGCGAAACACGCGGCCGTGAAATGGAGAATTGCGGCTCTTCGAGTACGACCGGTTCACATCGTAAGCCCACTCGGAGTCGAGATCGAATATCGTCACATCCCCCGGAACGCCCGCCGCCAGCGTCCCGCGGTCCAATTGCAGCACGCGCGCCGGTGCTGTCGTAAACATCTCCACCATCTTCAGCAACGAAATACGTTCCGGATGGAGGAACGTTCCCAACGTCAGCGGGATCGCCGTTTCAAGTCCAAGAATCCCGAACGGGCACCGTTCAAACTCCTGCATCTTCTCGCTGCCCGGATGGGGAGCATGGTCCGTCGCGATCACATCAATCACTTCCGTCACCACACCGTCAATCGCCGCAGCCACGTCCAAATGCCCGCGCAATGGCGGCTTCATCTTGTAGTTGCTGTCATACGGCGCGATGTCTTCATCCGATAGCACGAAGTGATGCGGGCAGACCTCGGCCGTAACCTTCAACCCTAGTAGCTTCGCGTGCCGGACCATCGCAATCGAATTCCGCGACGATATGTGCGCAACGTGAAATTGCGCGCCTGTCACCTCGGCGAGCAGAATATCACGGGCCACCATCACGTCTTCTGAACAAGCCGGAATGCCGCGCAACCCCAGCCGCACCGACTGCAAGCCTTCATGCATGTCGCCGCCGGCACTCAAATGCAGGTCTTCGCAGTGGTCGATCACCGGCAGGTGGAACGACGACGCCAGTTCCATCGCCCGCCGCATCACGCGCGCGTTCATCACCGGACGCCCGTCATCGGAAATCGCCACCGCACCGGCTGACTTCATTGATCCGATGGCTGCCAGTTCCTCGCCGGCGCTGCCCTTCGTAATGGCGCCAATCGGGAACACATTGACGATCGCGTGGCGGCGCGCGCGTTCCACGATATAGCTCGTCACGGTGGGCGAATCGTTCACCGGCTGCGTATTCGGCATGCACGCAATGGAGGTGAACCCGCCGGCCGCCGCCGCTCTCGATCCCGATTCAATTGTCTCGGAATGTTCAAAACCCGGCTCGCGCAAATGCACATGCATGTCAATGAATCCCGGCGCGACGACACAGCCGGTGGCATCGAATCGTTCCGTGTTCACGACATCCAGGTGGGTTCCGACAGCAGCGACGCGTCCATCTTCAATCAGGACATCGGCAATGGCGTCATGACGGGAGGCGGGATCGACGACGCGGCCGTTTTGAATTAGCAGCTTGGCCATAGGCGGGACTCCGAAGCGATCAGAGTAACACAACGGCACGGCAAAACAACGTGATGGAGTGTTTTCCTGCCTCGCCGCCGAAACTTCCTGACCGTTCTTCGTGTTCACCAAACAGCATCGGGTGGACCTGCGCAAATAACCGCTTCAGGTCCGAATTCAAATTGTCGATAAACTGGGGAGAAAATCATGAAGAACCGGAAATTGATTTGTGTCGCTGTTACAGTGGCGCCAGTGCTTCTCTATGCGTATGCCTCCGGGCCGGACCCTCGTAAAACAGGCGCCCCCGGCGACGGACTTTGCTCGGAGTCCGGCTGCCACGTCGGAACGGCCAACTCGGGCGGTGGCCGAGTGGAGATCGTATTCCCCTCCGGGCTCACATACAGCCCCGGGGTTCGGCAGCGACTTCAGGTTCGCATCACCGACGCCACGGCGCGCGTCTACGGCTTTCAGGCCACGGCCCGCCTGGCAAGCAACCTCAGCGCCGGCCAGGCCGGTGACTTCACTACCGCTGACACGTCCACCCAGATCCTCTGCGAGGACGGCCAGTTGAAGCCGGCCGCTGGGTGCCGCGCGGGCGCGAACGTGCAGTTCATTGAGCATACTCGGGCTGCCTCAACCGGCAACTTCTCCTTCGACTGGACTCCTCCCGCCACCAACGCCGGCAACGTGCGCCTGTATGTCGCCGCCAACGCCGCTAATGGTAACGGCCTCGCCGACTCCAACGACAAGATCTACACCGCCAACTACACACTTGCGCCGGCCACCACTACCACGCCTCCACCTACGGGTATCTCGTCAGCCTTGTCGCAAATCGCCGACGGCACCGGCTGGAAGACCACCATCGTCCTGAGCAATCTTGATACCGTCCCTGCTCCATACACGCTTCGCTTCTGGAAGGGCGATGGCACTGCCCAGACCTTCCCGCTCGGCGCCAACGGCGCCGCGGTCCAGGGAATCACCGGCACGATACCAGTAAACGGATCGCAGACTCTTGAGACTCCGAGCACAGCCACCACGCTCTCCCAAGGATGGGGGGAGCTCATCTCGGAGAAGGCCATCGGCGGCACCGCCATCTTCCGGCAGCGCGCCCAGGGCCGCCAGGATTCGGAAGGCTCAGTCAGCCTGACGACGCCAACAGCAAAGAAGGTTCTGCTGCCGTTCGACAACACGCAGGGCTTCGTCACCTCGCTCGCGCTGGTGAATCCGGACGCTGCCAAGACCGCCACCATTGCGGCGACTTTCTTTGATGAGGCCGGCAATCAGATTGCGGCGGATTCCCTTTCGCTGGCGCCTCACGGCCAGTTGCCTTTCGCCATGCCGGACCGATTCGGGGCCACTGCCGGCAGGCGCGGTGTGGCCCAGTTCTCCTCGGCCGAAATCAACCTCACCGGGCTCGGCCTTCGCTTCTCCCCCGCGGGCGCCTTCACCTCCGTGGCATTCCTGACACCGCCCGCCTCCGGTGTCCCGGGCGAAGCACTCATCTCACAGCTAGTCCGCCACAACAATTGGACAACCACGATGATCCTCGTCAACTCCGACGAGGCTCCCGCGGCTTACACCATCCGGTTCCGCAATACCGACGGCACCACGATGGCGCTGCCGCTTCGCGATGAAGGAACAGTTACTGAAGTCACTGGCGTCATCCCGGCGAACGGGGCCCGCTTCCTGGAGACGGATTCACAAACCGCCGCTGCGCTCACTCACGGCTGGGCCGAACTCGTGACTTCCAACGGCATCTCCGCCACCACTTTGATCGGGCAGCGGTTCGCCGGCGCCGAATCGGATTACTCGGTTCCCTTCCGCCGCGCCGGGGTGCGGTAGTCACGCCGCCAGGTCCCTTTGCACGATATCTTAGGAGAAGAGATAACCGCATGACCGTCGACGAACGCATAGAACGGCTGACAAACGCGCTGGAGATCCAAGGGGAACAGATCGCCGCCAACAGCCGCCAGATAGCAGCCCAGCACGAGCACATCGCCGCCAACAGCCGCCAGATAGCAGCCCAGCACGAGCACATTGTGATGCTGCTGGAAGACTCCAAGACACGCAACACCGACATCGAGGGCCTTATCGAACAATCGCGGCTCGCCAACGAGCAGGCGCGGCTAGCCAAAGTGGAACGCGACCAGGATGCACAGAATATCCGCGCCCTCGCACGGATCGCCGAAGCGCATGAACGCCGTTTGTCCGACATCGAAGGCCCGCCTCCAACGGCCTGACCTTCTCCCATCTACGCCAATAACTTCCGCACCAGTTCGCCATGAACATCCGTCAAGCGGAAATCGCGGCCCTGGAAACGGAACGTGAGCTTCGTGTGGTCGATACCCATCAGGTGCAGCAGCGTTGCGTGCAGGTCGTGCACGGACACGGGGTCCTCCGCAATGTTGTAGCCGACATCGTCGGTGCGGCCCACAACAACACCGGGCTTCAGGCCGCCGCCGGCCATCCACATGGTGAACGCGCGGGCATGATGATCGCGCCCGAGGAACTTCGATCCGCTGCGGGCCTCGTTCATCGGCGTGCGGCCGAACTCGCCTCCCCAAACCACGATGGTCGAATCGAGCAATCCGCGCTGCTTCAAGTCCTTGATCAGCGCCGCCGCCGCACGGTCGGTCTCGCGGCAGAGGAAGGTCAGCTTGTTCACGATGTCTTCATCGTTCGACGCTCCGTGCGTATCCCACCCGCGATGGTAAAGCTGGATCATTCGCACGCCGCGTTCTACCAGCCGCCGTGCCAGCAGGCAATTGTTGGCGAACGAATTCTTGCCCGGCTCCGTGCCGTAGAGTTCGTGGATATGCTTCGGCTCGCCGGCGATCTCCGCCAGTTCCGGCACGCTCATCTGCATTTTGTACGCCAGCTCATAGGCCGAAATCCGCGACGCAATCTCCGGATCGCCAACATCGGCCTGATGCGCCGTATTCAAATCGCGGGCCAAGTCCAGTGACCGCCGCCGCGTTTCGCGCGTCATGCCTTCGGGGTTCGACAGGAACAGCACGGGATCGCCCTGCCGCCGGAATTCCACGCCCTGATACGACGACGGCAGAAAGCCGCTACTCCAGCACGATTTGCCGCCATCGGGTGCGTTCTTACCGGACAGCAGCACCACAAAACCGGGCAGGTCTTTGTTCTCGCTACCCAAGCCATACGTGAGCCACGAGCCCATCGACGGCCGCACCGGCACCTGGTGTCCGGTGTTCATGAAGATCTGCGCCGGAGCGTGATTGAACTGCGTCGTGTGCATCGACTTCACAAACGCGATGTCATCCACGATCGTCGCCAGGTTGGGTACCAGGTTTGACAACTCCAACCCGTTGCCGCCCACTTTGCGAAACGAGTGCGGCGTCCCCAACAGCTTCGGCACGCCTTTGATGAAGGCAAACCGCTCGCCCTTGATCAGTTCTTCCGGACACGGCTGCCCGTCGTATTGATTAAGCTTCGGCTTGTGATCGAACAGGTCCAATTGCGAGGGCGCCCCGGCCATGAACAGAAAGATGATGTTCTTCGCTTTGGGTTTGTGGTGCGTGCCCTGCTGCGCCAGCAGCCGTTCATTGCTCAACGCCGGCAGCGCCAGCGATCCGATGCCGAATCCCGCTGACTGTCCGAAGAAGTGCCTCCGTGTGATCTGGTTCCACCGTTCCATGTTCCGTTACTCCTTGGTCAGCGTCTCATCGAGATTCAACAGCACGTTGGCCAGCATCGTCCACGACGCGCCGTCCGCGCTGCCGCCGATCTTCTTCGCCTCATCCGGATGCGCGGCGAAGTACTCGGCTTCTTTGGCGCGCCAACTCAGCATGCGATCCAATTCCACCGGCTTTGGAGCACGAGCGGCAACCAGCCGAAACCCCAACTCAATCTTGCCGCGATCCGATTCCCCACCTTCGGCCAGCATCCGTTTGGCCAGCGCCTGGGCCGTCTCAAAGAACGCCGGGTCATTCAGAGTCGTCAACGCCTGGAGCGGCGTGTTGGTGCGGATGCGCTTCACCGTACAGAACTCGCGGCTGGTGGCATCGAAGTTCACCATCGACGGATACAGAGCCGACCGCCTGACGAACGTATACAGCCCGCGCCGGAACTTGTCCTCGCCCGTGCTCTCAATCCACTGATCATCGCTGTAAGGGATGTCCCAAACCCCCGGCGGCTGCGGCGGAAACACACTCGGCCCGCCCACCTTGCGAGACAACAGGCCGCTCGCGGCCAGCGTTGCATCGCGGATCATCTCAGCTTCCATGCGGAAGCGCGCCCCTCGCGAGATCAGGCGATTGTACGGATCGGCCTGCAGCAGCGCCGGGGTTACACGCGACGTCTGCCGGTAGGCCGCCGATGTCACGATCAGGCGGTGCATGGCCTTCATATCCCACCCGCGGTCCATAAACTCTGTGGCGAGCCAGTCGAGCAATTCCGGATTCGTTGGAGGCAAGCCCTGCAGCCCGAAGTCCTCCGGAGTTTCCACGATCGCGCGGCCGAAGTACTGTTCCCAAATGCGGTTGATGGTGACGCGCGCGGTGAGCGGATTGTCCTTGCTCACCAGCCAGCGCGCCAGCCCTAGGCGGTTCGGCATGGCGTCTTCCGGCAGCGGATGGAGTGACGCCGGAACACTTGCGTACACCTTCTCGGCCTTGGCCGCGAAGCCGCCGCGGGCGCGGATGAAATCAAAGGGGCGCTCATAGCCCGGGCTCTCGCCCATCACCAGAGCCGACACGATGCCCAAGCGGTCCAACTCCCCCTTTAGCTGGCGCGACTCGCTGCGGGCCGCATTCAACGATGGCGCAATCGACCGGTAGAAGTCGGCCAGTTCGCGCTTCTGCGCATCCGTGCGCGCCTTCGCTTCCAACACGGGACGCAGTTTGGCCCGCGGCTTCACTACCAGCGACGGATCAGTGGCGCCGGTAGCCGACACACGGAAATGTCCCATCGACTGTCCGACGAAATCCGAGTTCTGCTCTGCCGTGATCCGCACTGTGGTGGCGCCCGGCAGCTTGTGCGGAGTAGACAGCGCGAACACCAACTGGCGCGGCATCCTGACGTCATCGCGCGACGCGTCAACCGTCCACAATTGCCGGTTCTTGCGGTCGTCGATGCGGCCGTCATCAGGCAGTATGCGCTGGAACTCCAGCGGCTCCCACTTGCCGTTAACGTTCAACTCCACATGCACTGCGGACAGGATGAAATTGCCGTAGATGTCGCGTCCCGGCCCGTTGCGCGGCAGCGATTTGTGCGGCATCACCTCAAAGCGCAGGCCGCTCAACTGGTCCAACTGCAGCGATCCTTCAATCACGTAGGTCTCGCGCTGCGGATTCTGGCCGCTCGCCACGATCGCCCCATCCTCGCCGGCCGTCAGTGTCGCTCCATGCAGCGCCTTCACTGATGAGGGCCGCAGGGTCTTCCATTCGGCGAAAGCGGCCAGCGTCTTCTGTTCCCACGCAGCTTGCTCAGCCTCCAACTCCGGCGTCGATGCCTTCAGCTTCTTATCCAGCGCGGCGATCTTCGCATTCAGTTCCGCGCGCCGCTTCTCCTGATCGGCGGTTGCCAGATCCAACTGCGGCTCGGTGAACTTCTGCGAGGTATCACCATACTCCTGCACCTGCTTCCGGACTCCGGAGAAGAACGCCATCATCGAATAGTAGTCGCGCTGGGTGAATGGGTCGTACTTGTGGTTGTGGCACTGCGTGCAGGTGAGGGAAGTGCCGAGCCAAACTGTGGCGGTTGTGTTGACGCGATCCACCAACACTTCAAAGTGGGCCTCTTCTTTGTCCACACCGCCTTCCTCATTGAACATCGTGTTGCGGTGGAAACCGGTGGCGATCTTCTGATCATTGGTAGCCCCGGGCAACATATCGCCGGCAATCTGTTCGATGGTGAACTGATCGAACGGCATGTTGCGGTTGAGGGCGTTGATCACCCAGTCGCGGTACTTGAACATCGTCCGGCGGCGGTCCTTCTCATAGCCGTTCGTATCCGCGTACCGCGCCAGATCGAGCCACGGCCGCGCCCACCGCTCGCCAAAGTGCGGCGAGGCCAACAGACGATCCACCAGCCGTTCATACGCATCCGGGCGGCCATCGGACACGAACTCGCTCACCTCTTTGGGCGACGGTGGCAGACCGGTGAGATCGAGACTCGCACGGCGGATCAGAGTCTCGCGCGAAGCCTCTGGAGAGAACGACAACCCCTGCTTCTCTAAGCGGGCCAGCACGAACGCGTCGATCGCATTGCGGACCGTACCTTTCACCGCCGGCGCCGTAGGCTTAACGGCCTTGGCATAGGCCCAGTGCTTCTTCGCCAGTTCCGACGCAGCGGGCATCCCGGGCGCGCCGGCGTCCACCCACTTGCGGATGATTTCGATCTTGGCCGCTCCCAGCGCGGGCCCACCCATGGGCATTCGGGACTTGGGATCGGCCGTGGTCAACCGCTCTAACAGAAGGCTCTGGGCGCTCTTGCCCGGCACCACAACCTTGGTCAATCCGGCCAGCGTATCGAGGCGCAGCTTTCCCGCCTGCTGCTTCTCGTTGTGGCAGCCCACGCAGGACTCCTTGAGCACGTCGAGCACCGGTTGGGCGTGGCCTGCGGCTCCAATCAGGACGAGAAAGAAAAGTCGGGTCACCCCAACATTATCTATTGAATCGGGTAGGGCCGCAGCGGCCGCATCATGCGATTCCAACGGGTCTTGGTAAAGAAGTTGGTGGCGATGTCGAAGATGTGGTCGAGGTCGAAGCCGATGTAGCGCTCCGTGGGAGCGTCATACGACCAGTAAATGAAGATCGGTTTGCCGACGATGTTCTCGCGCGGGACGAAGCCCCAGAAGCGGCTGTCGAGCGAGTTGTCCCGGTTGTCGCCCATGGCAAAGTAATGGCCCGGAGGGACCACGAGCTCTCCGTCTTTGACGTGATTGCGCAGCATGTCCAGAGCGGTGGGGTAGGTCCACTGCTCGGGCGGCGGCGGGAAGTTATCGCTGTAAGGACGCGAGAAGTTCGGGATGTACAGCGCGTAGGGCTCCTCAATCGGATGACCGTTGAGAATCACCTTCTTGTTCACCAGCTTCAACCGGTCGCCCGGCACACCCACCACACGTTTAACGTAGTTCTCGCGAATGTTAGTGGGCACGCGGAACACGATGATGTCGCCGCGCTTCACTTCAAGGTAAGGCAGCAGGTGTTTGGAAAGCGAACCGCCGGGAGCATAGCACATCTTATCCACGAACAAGTGGTCGCCGATCAGGATAGTGCCCTCCATCGAACTAGTCGGTACGACGAAGGCCTGGAGAATCGTAGTGGTGCCGAACAGCAACAACAGAATGGTTGTCGACCATTCGTGGATGAAGCCGCGAATCCCAGTATTCTCCTTGTTCTCTTGCTTTTTGCTCATCGTGGTGAAGTGTCCTATTGGAGTTTATACGGCCGGATCAGCATGAACGTTCGCTTCCACCGCGTCTTGGTGAAGAAGTTCTGCGCCAGGTCGAGCACGTGATCGAGGCCGATGGCGGGATTCGCCAAACGGTCAGTAGGCGCGTCGTAGCTCCAATAGATGATCAGCGGTTTGCCGACAATGTTCTCGCGGGGGACAAAGCCCCAGTAGCGGCTGTCGAGGGAAGAGTCGCGGTTGTCGCCCATGGCGAAGTAGAAGCCGGGCGGGACAACCACCTCTCCGTTCACGACGTTCTTTTCCAGCATCTCGTCCGCCTTCCCCAGAAGGCGCTGGTTCGGGGTGCTGGGAAAATTGTCGCGATAGGAATCGATGTACTCGGTCTTATGGACTTTGAACGGCTCATCCACTTTCTGACCGTTCAACCAGGTCTGCTTGTTCTCAATGCGGAGACGGTCGCCGGGGATTCCGATGACGCGCTTGACGAATGTCTGGCGGATATCCACGGGATAGCGGAAGACAATGATGTCCCCACGCTCCACGTTGCGGTAGGGGAGCAGGTGCTTGCTGATCGGTCCCGCCGGGGAGTAGGCAAGCTTGTCCACTAGCAGATGGTCGCCGATGAGGAGGCTGTCCTCCATCGATCCCGTAGGGATGACGAAGGCCTGCACGAGCGTCGTTGTGCCGAACAGAAGCAGCAGAATGGTGACTGTCCATTCGGCTATCGCCCCGCGAGGCGCTTCTTTCCCGCCGTCCTCCGTTGCCGGTTGCGGCGCCGGCGGATCCATAACTTCGGATTGATTCACCCTACCATTTTACGTCACTTGTCCCACCCGGTTGGCCAGCCGTCCAATTCGGCAATACTGAGGATCACCTGTTGAGCGACACGGCCACCACGGTCGCCGTTGGTCATGACCACTGCACCATGCCCGGTGCTGAGCACCATGGAGAAGCCGCAACGGAAGCCGGCGTTCGATCCACCGTGGCCGAATGTCAGTGCATTGCCGCTGCCGGTAATACTGGGTCCAAGGCCGTGACTACCCACCTGGCGGGTGAGCATCTGGCGCGCCGTGCCCTGTTCGATGACCTTGTTCGACCGGCCGAGCCAGGCCTCGCGGACCTCGATTGCGAAGCGCGCCAGATCGGTGGGGGTGGTCCAGAGTCCGGCGGCGGCCATCTCGGGATAGACGTGCCATTTTCCGGTGATCGGCTTGCCTTCGCTGCCGTGCGCGATTGCTGCCCGCGAGGCCTTCTCCGTCGGCAGCGGCTGTTCGTAGGTCGAGTTCGTCATGCCGAGTTTGCGCAGCACAATCATATCCATGATTTCGGGGAATGGCTTGCCTAGACGGTCGATGAGCAACTGCTGCATTACGGTGTAGCCGCCGCCTGAGTAGCGGTACAGTGAGCCTGGCTTCACATCGACACGAATGGCGGCTGTGTTCGCCGGCTTCTCGCCGTTCAGGATTTGTACTACCGACGGGATGGGCGCATCGGTGGCGTATCCCGGAAAGCCGTGTACGGTGATTCCCGCGGAATGGCTGAGTATGCCGCGTAACGTGACTTTCTTTTCACGCGTGAATTCGTTCTCCGGCACCTTCCACGATTTGAGCTTGCCGTTGACGTCCTCGTCCAATGTGAAGTTGCCGTACTGGGAAAAGTGCAGCGCGGCCAGTGCGGCGACGGGCTTGCTTATCGAAGCAGCTTGAAACAGCGTGTCCGGGGTTGCGCCCCAGGCGTGCGCCCAGGCGATCTTTCCGTTCTGCAGGACCGCGACACTGACAGCGGGAACGTGCATGTCGCGCATCAGTTGTTCGAGCTTCGCCTTCTCTGCGACTTCCTGCGGAGTGGCGCTGTACAGCAGCCCTGAAAAGAGAATCCAGATTGCCAGCATCATTTGTTGTGCTTCCCTCCATCTCATGCTACGTGACAGAACCGCCTGAATGCATGGATTGCATAGTGGTGAATCAGGCAATGCGCAAACTATGCGCGGAGAGCCCTTGGGCCGTGGTGGAAGTGATTGATTCCGCTCAAGGAGGGGAATCGGCGAGCGTCTTGCATTTCTTTGGTCAAGGTCAAAAAGGAGACCTAAAAGATGAAAAAGACATTGGCAGCGATGACGGCAGTGGTGATGATGATGGCGGGCGCGAACCTCGCGCTGGCGCAAGGCGGGAAGCGGCCAGGACCGCGTCAGGGGCAAACGCAAAACCCGAATCCGGGGACAAGCAAAGGAAAGAAATTGGGTCCGCAGGATGGGTCGGGACCGTTGCACACGCCGGGTACGGGCGGCGGCACGGGTGCGGGCCAGCGCAAGGGACGGCGGTAAGAGGGGACACGGCGAGAAGAAAGGACAATGCCATGAAATCGAACTTGATGTGGGCGGCTGTGGTTTTGATGGGCGCGGCGGCCGTGACGCCGGTGATGGCGCAACGGGGAACTTGCGGGAGTTGCATTCCGGTTGCCTCGACACCGCTGACCCCGGAGGAGACCAAAGTGCTGCAGTTCATGCGCGAGGAGGAGAAAATGGCGCGCGACGTCTACACAGCGCTGTACGAGAAGTGGAATCTCCGGATTTTCGACAACATTGCGAAAAGCGAGGCGAGGCACTTTGAAGCGGTGGGGTCGTTCCTAGCGGCCTACGGGGTGGAGGATCCAGCGGCGAATCTTCCGGCAGGCGTGTACAAGAACGAAACGCTGACGGCGTTGTACGCGAAGCTGATGGAGCAGGGAACCGCGTCGGTGGAGGGGGCGCTCGCGGCTGGGGTGGCGATTGAGAAACAGGACATTGCGGACCTGGAGAGCGCGCTCGTGGGGACGGCAAAGGTGGACCTGAAGACGATGTACACGAATCTGACGGCTGGATCGCTGAGTCATCTGGAGGCTTTCGAGACGACGCTGGAGATCCTGACCGCAACGGCGAACTAATGCGGCGATTTCGCGAGGGGGTGGACAAAACACCGCCCCCTTCGCACGGTCCACGATAACGGGGAGAACGATCATGACTTTGACGCAGATTGAGCCGGTACGCGGGAAGAAGCCTTTCTACAAATCCGTGCGCATAATCCGGCATGCGGTGATGTTTTTCTTTTTTGCTTTTTTGGTGCATGTGGCGTGGGACCACCAGGTGAAGGGCGGCGGGCCGAATGGAAGCCCCTCGGTGGAGGCGTACTGCCCGTTTGGCGGCATCGAGAACCTCTACTATTTCCTGACGTCAGGCGGCTACGTCAGGCGGATTGAACCGTCGGCGATGATTCTGATGGCCGCTGTGCTGCTGTTGACGCTGCTGTTCAGCCGGGGATTCTGCGGATGGGTTTGCCCCTTTGGAAGCGTGCAGGAGTGGCTGGGGTTGTTGGGGCGGAAGATCTTCAGGAAGCGCTACAACCCGGATGGCGTGTGGGTTCGGCGGCTGGCGTACTTGAAGTATGTGCTGCTGGTGGTGATCGTGGGATTCACGTGGCACCTTGGGACGCTGGTGTGGAGGCCCTACGATCCGTTTCTGGCGTTCTTCCATTTGGGCAGCGGGATGTCCGAGATGCCGTTCGCATACGCCGCGCTAGGCGTGGTGCTGGTGGGGTCGTTGAAGTACGAACGGTTCTTCTGCCGGTTTGCCTGCCCGCTTGGCGCGGTGATCGGGCTGGTGGGCAAGCTTGGATTGACGAAGGTAACGCGCGAGGACGAGGGATGCAAGGGGTGCAATGTCTGCCGGCAGAAATGCTTCGCGCACGTGGAGTTTCTCACGCGGCGGCAGATCCGGGATGTGGAGTGCAACCACTGTCTGGAGTGCGTGGCGAACTGCCCGCGGCCGAATGTGCTTTCGCTTAAGGGATGGAAGTGGAGTTTCTCGCACGGGTCCTATGCGGCGCTGCTGCTGCTTGGGTTCGCATCGATGATCCTGGTGAGCAAAGTGTCCGGGCACTGGCGGACGAAGCCGGAGGGGGTGAGTTTTGTGAATGCGGCGGGGCAGTTGGATCCGGATCAGATCCGTGGGTGGATGAGTCCCCGGGAGATCAGCACGGGATATGGAATTCCGCTGGAGAAACTGTATGACGCGGCGCGGCTGCCGCGAAATGTGGACTCGAACACGCGCGTGAATCAGATTGCAAAGACCTACAACATTGCGTTTGAACCGGACCAGTTGCGGGAGGTCGTGCGTGGTTTTGTGCGGCCTGGTGGACCGGCGCGCAAGACCAGTTCTCATGTGCCTGGCGGCGAGGAGCCGGAAGTGAAGGGCTTCATGACGCTGAATGAGATTGTCATGAAGACGGGTGTTCCCAAGCAGTGGCTGGTGGAGCGGCTGGGTTTGAGCGCCGAGGTAGATGCGCGGAAACCGGTGCGGGAGTTTCTGCACGCGGAGGGCAAGTCGATTGAGGATGTGCGGGAGGCGGTGAAAGCGTGGCGGACGACGCGGCCGTGAAGAAGATTTTGTGGGGCGGTCCCCCGCGACCGCGGCCGACGCCCTCGTCGGCCTTCTTGAAGCCGTTGAAATTCCAGCAGCCGGGCCAGGGGGATCGGCGCGGCGCAGGACGCGGCTACGGGAGACGCCCCGCTTCAAACTGTCCGCAACCGGGAAAACCTTTGGCCGATGAGCGTCCCTAAAACGCGGGCATGTTATTCGACCGGAGTCTTGGCAGCGATCAGCGCTTTGGCCTCAGCGAGAAAATCGTCGAGCGGCTTCACTCCCTGATCGCCGTGTTTGCGGTTGCGTACGGAGACCGTCCCGTTGGCGGCTTCGCGGTCGCCCACCACGAGCATGAAGGGCACCTTCTGCATCTGGGCGTCGCGAATCTTGAGGTTCACCTTTTCCTTGCGGTCGTCGAGCTCGGAACGGAGTCCGGCCTCGACGAGTTTCTTGTGGACCTGCTGGGCGTATTCGAGTGAGCGGTCCGTGATGGGCATAACCACCGTTTGAGTGGGGGCGAGCCAGACGGGGAAAGCTCCGGCGTAGTGTTCCACAAGGATGCCGAAGAAACGCTCCACGGAACCGAACAGGGCGCGGTGGCACATCAGCGGCTGATGGGCTTTGCCATCCTCGCCGATGTATTCCAGGCCGAAGCGGCGAGGGAGCGTGAAGTCGAATTGGACCGTGGAAAGCTGCCAGCGCCGGCCGATCGCGTCGACAAGTTTGACGTCGATTTTGGGGCCGTAGAAGGCGGCTTCGTCGGCCATGAAGGTGGCCTTGATGCCGAGGCGCTCGGTGGCATTGCGGAGCGCGTTCTCGGCGAGTTCCCATTGTTCCGGAGTGCCGTCGTACTTGCCGGAAACGCCTTTGTCCCAGGTGGAGAGCTCGGCGTCGTAGGCGTTGAAGCCGAAGGTTTTCAAAGTGTCGGCGGCGAATTCGAGACAGTTCACGATTTCGTCCTCGATCTGATCGGGCCGGCAGAAGATATGGGCGTCATCCTGCGTAAAGCCGCGGACGCGAAAAAGGCCGTGCATGACGCCGGACCGCTCGTAGCGATAGACGGTGCCGAGCTCGCCGAGGCGGACGGGGAGGTCGCGGTAGCTGCGCTGGCGGTCGCGGTAGATGAGGATGTGGAACGGGCAGTTCATCGGCTTGAGCTGATACTCGGCGTCATCGAGCTCCATCCGTTTGAACATGTTTTCGGCGTAGAAGTTATAGTGGCCGGACGTCTTCCACAGATCGGACCGGGCGATGTGGGGGGTGTAGACGAGCGAGTAGCCGCGCTTGACGTACTGATCGCGCATCCAGTCTTCGAGCTCCTTGCGGATGGTCCCGCCCTTGGGATGGAAGAAGATCAGTCCGGGTCCGGCAAGTTCCTGGATGGAGAAGAGGTCGAGTTCGGCGCCGAGTTTGCGGTGGTCGCGCTTGCGGGCTTCTTCGATTTGTTTGAGGTGCTCGTCGAGCTCCTTTTGCGTAAAGAAGGCCGTGCCGTAGATGCGCTGCATCTGGTGGTTCTTTTCGTCACCCTTCCAGTAAGCTCCGGCGATGGAGAGCAGCTTGAAGGCTTTGATTTTCGAGGTGGAGGGGACGTGTGGTCCGCGGCAGAAGTCGATGAAGTTGGGGCCAAGAGTGTATTCGGTGAAGATGTCGTCGGCCTTCTCTTCAATCAGCTCGCACTTCATGTGCTCGCCGGTTTCGCGGTACTTGGCCAGGCCCTCGGCCTTGGGAGTGAGAGTGCGGCCGTAGGGGAGGTCGCGCTTCTGAATCTCCCACATCTTGGCTTCGAGTTTGTCGAGGTCTTCAGGAGTGAAGGCGGTTTCGCGCTGGAAATCATAGAAGAAGCCGGCCTCGGTGGGCGGGCCGATGCCGAGTTTGGTTTCGGGGTAAAGCTCGAGTACCGCGGCAGCGAGCAGGTGGGCCGTTGAGTGGCGGTAAACTTCGAGAGCCTCGGGGTTCCTGGAGGTGAGGAGTTCGACGGTGGCGTCTGATTCAAGGGGGCGGGTGAGATCGTAGAGCGTTCCGTTGACACGGGCGACGAGGGCGGCATCAGCCAGGCGCGGGCTGATGGCTTTGGCGACGTCGAGAGGGGACGAGCCTGCGGGGTATTCGTGCCGGCTGCCATCCGGCAGAGTAACTTGAATCGTGCTCATAAGGGGTAATTTTTCAGGTTAGCATTGTGGGCGCTCAGGTGTTCCCTCGATGCAGGCCGGGCCGCTGTTCGCCGATGGATGGGATAGGACACTTCCATGCACTTCCGAAGCCGTTTTGTTGTTTTTGCGCTGCTGGCGTTTCCCTGCAGCGGGCAATGGGACAAGATCCAGACCCGTAGTTGGATCGACGAATACTGCCAGAAGAACAAGACGGGCGAGTATTGCCGGGCATACGCACGGGGCGATAAGGCAGGGATGGCGAAGGCGATGACGGCTGGGCTGACCGGGGCTCCGGTGATCAAGGGGGTTGGTCCGGCGACGAAGGTTGCCAGTGGGACGGCGGTGTCCGCGGTACCTCCGGCGAGTGCCCAGGTGTTGCCAGAGGGATCTCCTTTGTGGCGATTCGCGCATCCGAACGCGGGGATGATCTTTTCGATGCGGCTCCAGGCGCTGTTGAATTCGCCCATGGTAGACGGGCTGTGGAAGGTGTTCGGCGGGATGCTTCCGGGAGGCGCCGGCATTGAATCGGCAAAGCAGGAGTTAAGTGGTGTGGAACTGCTGATGGTCTCGATGCGCATGGCTCCGGGAGGGAAGCCGGACATGCTGCTACTCGTTCGCGGGGATAAGCCGCAATCGCTGGTGCGCGGGCACACCGCGCCCGTCCGGTATCTGGATCCGAGGACCATCGTTATCGGCGAGTGGAATGCGGTTCATTACGCCATTCAACGGGTGATCACGCCGGGACCGGTGACAATGAAGGAGCAGCGGGTGCGGGACGTCGCGGCGTGGAGCGATATCTGGATGTCGATGGACCGGTCGTTCCTGAACGTGGCGCCAGTCTTTGCCATCAAGCCGGGGGTGGCGGTGCCGGCGTTCACCAGGGCGACCATCGGACTGACGATGCGCGAGGAGATGGTGACGGAAGCGTGGATTGATACTGCGAGTGTGGCGGCTGCGAACAAACTGCTGGCGGACCTGCACACCAATCCCGCATCTGTACCTGCGCTGGGCGAGTTGGCGGCGTCCTTCGCGGGCGATTTGAAGAAGGAAGTGAAGGGGACTTCGGTGCGGCTGTATGCGAGGGCGGATGCCAGGCTGTTCGGGGAGGCATTGGTAAAGCGGGCGCCCGCGGCCCCGGAGCCACCCAGGAGGAAGACCGTTGTGATCCAGGGGATGGAAGGCGGAACCAAAGAGATCCCGATCGTGAAGCAGTAGGCCCCTGCGCTTCAGCCGACCAGCAAGGGCGAATCGCCCCCGGCCGGTTTCTTTGGCATCCGGGCCATCTGTTCGAAATGGCGCTCAACGAGGAACGACAGGAAGGAGCGTCCGCGCGTGCGTTTGTTGTCCCAATGCAGGGCGATGCGCTGCAGGAAGACGAGCACGCCGAGGATGTCGGTGTCGCGCAGTGTGGTCATGCCGGACTCGCGCGTAAGGGCCTCGCGGAACTGTTCGATGCGCTGATTGACCGACTCCTGAATCGTGCCTGCGTAAGGATTTTCTGGGCGCGTTTCGTAGATCAGACCGCTCTGGCGAGTGCGGTAGGTTTTGATGAGCGCTTCGAGGGTGTCACGCAGATCGCGGTCTGAGGAACCTTCCACCTTGAGCGCACCGTCAAGGAGGGCCTCAAAGAGGAAGCCGACAAGGTGGTCGTGCTCCTGGAGGAATTCCTCGCTCACACGGATGTCCTTGTTGGGGAGCGCGGCCGGGTCGGGCGCGTCGTAACGCTCGTGCTTGCGGGCCTCGATGAGATACTCGCAATCCAAAGGGCAAGTGACGGTGTTCTCGCGTTCGGTTCCGCAGCAGGGCGCGCAGATGTCGGCGTTGAGACCAGGACAGAAGCGGCGCGGTTTGCGCGTCTCGCAGATTCGGCAACTCACATGGGTATCGTAACATCGCCTTTGGTTCACGATACACTAACCTTCATGCGCTTTCTTGTCACAGGACTGGTGTGTGTTGCCGCGTGGGCTCAGAATCAGAATCTGACGGTGGAGGAGTACAATCCGAAATCTCTTCTGGTGGTGCCGGAGCACAAGGTTCCGCGGGCGAGGTTCCCGTTCATCGATGTGCACAATCATCAGAACCGGGCCGGCGGCGCGCAACTCGACAAGCTGATTGGCGAGATGGACGACATCAACATGCGAGTGATGGTGATGCTGAGCGGCGGGAACGGGACGCGGTTGGCGGAAAACATCGAGCGGCAGAAGAAGAAGTATCCGGACCGGGTGGTGGTGTTCGCCAACATCGATTTCAGCGACATTGATGGCGCCGACTATGAGACGCGGGCGGCGGCTCAGCTTGAGAAAGACTTTCAGGCCGGGGCGCAGGGGCTGAAGATCTTCAAGAATTTCGGGATGGACCAAAAGGACTCTAGGGGCAAGCGGATGCCGGTGGACGATCCGCGGTTCGACAAGGTTTTTCAGATGTGCGCGAAGTATAAAGCGCCGGTGCTGATTCACACCGCCGAGCCGCTGGGGTTGTTTTTGCCGATGGACAAGAACAACGAACGGTGGCTGGAACTGAAGCTCTATCCCGGGCGCGGCCGGACACCGGACAAGTACCCCTCGTGGGAGGATCTGATGGCCGAGCAGCACCGGTTATTTGCGCGCCATCCGAACACGATCTTCATCAACGCGCATTTGGGCTGGCTGGGGAATAATCTCCCCGGGCTCGGGGCGCTGCTGGACCGGCTGCCGAATGTCTACGCCGAAATCGCGGCCGTGATTGAGGAGCTTGGCCGCCAGCCTCGTACTGCACGCGCATTCCTGACGAAGTACCAGGACCGGATTCTCTTTGGGAAAGACACGTACCGGAAGGATGAGTACGGGACCTATTTCCGGACGCTGGAGACAGCCGACGAGTATTTTGATCATGACCGGAAATATCACGGTATCTGGAAAATGTACGGGCTGGAACTGCCGGATGAAGTGCTGAAGAAGATCTACTACAAGAACGCTGTACGGATCATCCCTGGGATGGACGCGTCGAAGTTCCCACGCTAAAGCGAAGCTTCACCTCAAGCCAATGTACTGGCGGCGCGGATCGTGGGGGCCCGTGCCGATCTCGCCAACAAGCCCACGCCCGGCAAGAGTTTTCAGCCTTGTCAGGGTAGCGCGCGGGGAGAGCCCAAGGTGCATCGCCACAACGGCAGTCGACCGCGGGACACCATCGGCGAGCAGCGCCAGAATGCGCCCATCGGTCTCGTCCGCGTATGGTGTCTTCACCGGCGCAGTGAAAATAGTCACCCGGAAGTGGACTCCGATTTCCTCCAACCTGGGCGCCTCCAAGCCTGCCTCCTGGCAAGCGGTCGTCATTCTTTGGATGCCGCTGCCCCATTGTTCAATCAGGCGGAGTTCGTGGAAGACCCGTCCGATCGCGCGGTTTCTCAGCTTGGAGACACCTCGCCGGATGTCTTCGATTGTCAGACCGAATGGGAGCAGACCTGGGTTCTCAATCTCGACCCGGTCATCGAAGAGTGCAAGGCGAATGGGCGCTCCGCGTTGGGCGTAGTCCGCGTGAACAATGGCGTTCATTACGGCCTCCCGGATAGCAACCAGAGGGACTGACCAGCGCTCCTGCCGCCGAACGTCCTCGATGACTGATTCCCGCATCAAGTGCTTTCCGGCGAAGGCGATCGCGTCCTCGGCGGCGCGTGGCAGGTAAGAACGGATCTCCAGCGAATCGAGCAATCGGTTCCGATTGATGCCGGCAAATCGGCCAGCCTGAATCCAGGCGTCCGGAAAGCGGGAAAAGCGGTCTTTCCCGAACAGGAGTAGTCCGGCGATGGTCGGTACCCTGCGACCTTGATGTTCGGTGACAAGACGCAGAGTGCCAAGGGCATGTGGCGTGAGCTGCCGATATGGCAGAAAGAGCTCGGAAGCAGCTCGGAAGTCAATATCTTCCGACTTGAGGTCCGGCACCGCCTGCTCATCGAAGGAGTCCATCCTACTCCAGCGCTTCAGTTCCTCGATCTGTTCCGCCTCAGCCCTACGATTGGTGGAACCCACCCTCACGAAAACGCCGCCCTCCGGCCCGAGCCGCTCCAGATAGTGGGGACGCGTGTTGCTGGGGTACGCCTGGACGGCGAGTACGTTCAGGTTACGCCATGCGACCACCTCGATGTCTGGAACAAGCCGAGGCAGGATTGAGTCCGCGATGAGACTGGCGAGCCTTTCTTCCGCCGCCAGGACAGCGGGCACGCCGCGGACGTTCCTGGACCGGTCATCCACACCGATTACGATAGTGCCTCCGGCGGTGTTCGCAAATGCGACCAAGGTCTTGAGAATGCCGTCGGGAGATGACAGATCGCGCTTGAATTCAAGGCTCTTGCCCTCGTGTCGTTTGAGTAGTTCGACGAGGTCCATTACTCCGCATTCTACTCGGAAGCTTCGTAGGAGGCAAGACTTCCGACCTTGTCCACCTTGCGCATCCAACGCGGGACTGAGGAGGGTGATGCGCATGCGACAACTACACGTTCCTGGTCCAATCGCGATTCTCCAACTGATAGCCGAAGAACTGTAATGCGCGACGTCGATTGTGCTCCGGCAGAACCTTGTGCGCCGCCCACCACTGAATGGCATTAGGCTCGTGGGCGTGTTTGAGTGGGTTTCGAACTTTCATCGTTATCGGCGGTGCTACGAAGTGCGACGCGGCATCATCAACATCGTCCGGCGCAAAGACGAAGCAGCAGATGCTGTGATCCAACCTCGCCAGGCCCTCCAACGCCACGCCGAAACCCCGCTCCGCGGATCTTACGAACAAATCCTCGGCGTGACGATTTGATTCGTCGGACGGCCGGATTAGCAGCCTGTCCATCCAGAATCCGAGGTCAGGAGGCCGAATCCAAATCAGGGGACCAGCGTGACCCTGCTCGCAAAGGAACTTCCTAAACCGATCAACCGCAAGCGAAAACAACATCTCTTCCTCACAATATCGCAGCGTTGGCGGCTCGCAGTGTCATAGAGCCGGAGGCGCGGGGTGGTTCGAGAGTGGTTTTATGCTGGGTGATGACCCTTTCCGACGAGGGATTTCGAGTTAAGGGTAGGACTGGGACAAACAACATGAAGCCATCGACACTCGTAGCCTTTGCCGCCGTGGTTACGGCGATCTGCGGCCTGGCACAACAGCCTTTCGTATTTGTTCCCGAGCCGGACGGCGTGACGTGGACGGACAACAACTGCTCGCTGTTCAAAGCGAAACGGGGCAAGTGGCGGCCGATCTTTAAAGCGAGGCAACAGGAGGGCGGTTCGCCTGCCGCGCTGGCAACAACTCAGGTCTCGCGGATGCGGGGAGCGGCAACGGGAGCGCGGGCAGCGACGGTGACTGACCCATCGACGTTGCCGGCCATCGACAAGTGGATCTTCACGGCGCTGAACGACGCGGGCGTGCAGCCCACCGCCCTGACAAACGACTACGAGTTTATCCGGCGGGTGTCGCTGGACCTGACGGGCCGGGTGCCGGCGGCGGAGCGGGTGCAGGCATTTGTTGCTGACACGGGCGCGAACAAGCGTGAGGCGCTAGTGGATGAATTGCTCGCGAAGCCGGAATGGGTGGACAAGTGGACGATGTATTTCGGCGACCTTTTGAAGATCGTCAGCAGCACGTCGCAAATCAGGCGGTCGCCACAGGGAGTGAAGGCGTTCAACAACTGGCTTCGATCGGCGCTGACGTCGGAACGGCCGTATCATCTGATGGCGTCCGACATGATCGTGGCAACAGGCGACAACAGTTTCAACCAGGGTGAGATCAACTTCGTGCTGGGCGGATTTGTCACGGGCGGTCCGGTGCAGGATATCTGGGATCAGCAGACCGCCAACATCGCAACGGCGTTTTTGGGCGTGGGGGACATCAATTGCCTGTTGTGTCACAACGGGCGCGGACACTTGGATTCTCTGTCGTTGTGGGGTGGGCGGCAGACACGCTTCACAGCGTGGCAACTGGCGGGTTTTCTGTCGCACACGGAGACGCGGAAGATCTTCATTGATCCACCTGCCAGCTTCTACTGGTCGCTTCTGGACAACACGCGGTACCGCGCCGATTACGCGTTGAATACGACGACCGGCAACCGGCCGGCACGAAATCCGGTGGGCACCATCACGACGGTTGCGCCGGTGTACATATTCAATGGCAACTCGCCGCGGGCCGGTGAGGGATACCGTGCGGCGCTGGCGCGCGAGGTGACCAACGATCCGCAGTTTGCCCGCGCGGCGGTGAACTACATTTGGAAGGAGTTTTTCGGAGTTGGACTCGTGGATCCGCCGGATCAGTTCGACTTGGCGCGGCTGGATCCGGACAATCCTCCGGCTGAGCCTTGGACGCTGCAAGCGTCGCACCCGCGGCTGTTAAATGCGCTGGCTGCGGACTTCAGGGCGTCGGGCTTCCGCTTGAAGGCACTGATGCGGCAGATTGTGACCAGTCAGGCGTATCAGCTCTCGAGCTATCACGAAGGCGAGTGGAAGCCGGAATGGGACAAGTTGTTCGCACGGAAGCTCGTGCGGCGCCTGTGGGCGGAGGAGGTGCATGATGCGATTGCACAGACTTCCGGCATCGTGCCTTCATACAATCTCGCGCCGGGGTACGGATACTCGGTGAGTTGGGCGATGCAGTTTCCTGAGACGCGTAATACGCCGAATGCGGCGCAGCCGATTTCGGCCTTTCTGGATGCGTTCCTCCGCGGCAATCGCGATGATCAACTGCGGCGCGATGACGGTGGGATTGCCCAGGCGCTGAACCTGATGAACGACAACTATGTGATCAACCGTATTCGTGCGACGGCTGCGGGCGGACTGCTGCAAAGAAGCATCACGCTTCCCGATGAGGAGTTGGTCAATACGTTGTTTCTGACGGTGCTGTCGCGGGTTCCGTCGGCGGCGG
Source organism: Acidobacteriota bacterium (assembly GCA_016213775.1). Lineage (GTDB taxonomy): Bacteria > Acidobacteriota > Terriglobia > Bryobacterales > Bryobacteraceae > CADEFT01. The sequence goes on along the minus strand of JACQZR010000160.1, from coordinate 21,358 downwards.
AAAAGCAGGCTGCGTTGGCCGCCCTGCGGCAGGGAAACCGTACGCAGGAGGCGGAGAACCTCTACTGGTCGCTCTATAACAAAGTCGATTTCGTCTTCAATTACTGAGGTCACTATGAACGAACGAGACCGGTTGAAACATTTTGTCAGCAAGTATCCACACCCGCACAAGGGGTTTTATGCGCGCCCAAGTATGGGGAGGCGCGGGTTCTTTCAACTGCTGGGCGGCGTGACGGGGAGCTTTCTGGTGCGGCCGCCGTCGCTGCGGGCACAGGAGATCAAGCGCGGCGGGGCGACAACGAAGAACACGGCGAAGAACGTGATCTTCATATTGCTGGAGGGTGCGCCGTCGCAAACCGATACGTTCGACCTTCGGGTGGTGAACGGGACGACGCCGAGTTCGTTTGCGCCGGCGGCCAGGAATGGGATCCTTTGGCCCGCGGGGTTGCTGCCCAAGTTAGGCGATCAACTGAGCGACATCGCAATTGTGCGCAGCGTGCGCTCGTGGGCGCTGGTGCATTCCATTGCGGCGCACTGGACGCAGATTGGACGCAGTCCGGTGGCGGCGCTGGGGAAGATCGCGCCGAACATGGGCAGCATCGTGGCGATCGAGAAGGTGGATGCGAGCAAGATTCTACCGCCGTTTCTGGCGCTGATTCCCGGGAACACCATTGGCCCGGGTTATCTGCCCGCCGGGTACGGACCGTTTGAAGTGGTCCCGAGTCCGCAAGGGCTCGCGGATACTACGAATCCGCTGGGACAGACGCGGTTCAACACGATGTACAACCGGATGATGCAGCTTGACCGGCCTTTGCGCGTGAACTCGCCGTACAGCGACGATTTTGAAGACTACGACAGCTTTTACGAATCGGCGCGTGACCTCATGTATAACGACGCCGTGGGCAAGGTGTTCCAGTTCAGCACCGCCGATAGCAGCCGATATGGCGGGACGCTTTTCGGGGACGCTTGTCTGGTGGCAAAGCAGGTGCTGGCGGCGCAAGAGGGCACGCGCTACGTGCAGATCCACCACGGCAACTGGGACAATCACGACAACATCTATGGACAAACCGATCCGGCGGAATCCAATCTGCTGGCGTTGTCAAAGTCGCTGGATGCGGGCGTTGCGGAACTGATCAAGGATCTGAAGGCGGCGGGGATTTTCAACGAGACACTGATCGTCATGATGGGAGAGTTCGGGCGCACTACTGGCAAGCTTACCGCGCAAGGGGGACGCGATCACTATCCGGTTCAGTTCGCGGCGTTCGCCGGCGGGGGGATTAAGGGCGGGCGCGTCATCGGGAGCACGAATGCGGACGGTTCACTGATCGACAAGCCGGGGTGGTCGCGCGATCGGGACATCCGCGTGGAGGACATCGAGGCCACCATCTATTCGGCGATGGGGATTGACTGGACAACGGTACGATACGACGAGCCAAGCGGGCGCGGGTTTGAGTACGTTCCGTTTTCGTCGGAAGATCTGTACGGGCCTATTCACGAATTGTGGGGCTAGGGGGTGGTTTCGCGATGGCCGCCGGCGTTGAGATGCCGGTAGAAGCCGAGGTCTTTCTGCGTGGCTTTCTTGGTAGCGAAGATGATCTGGCCCGTGTGTTGGGAGAAATGCTCGGCAACGTGGAAGATGGCTTCGAGCACGGTGACGGAGTAGCCCTGGATGGAGCGGCGCTGCATCAACTGATCGGCGGTTTGGGCGCGAATGATGGCGACGGCTTCGGTGACCACGTTGGTGAGGCGGGCAAGGAGTTGATCGCGCGAGAGGCCGTCACGGGCGTCGAATTCTTCGTTGCGCCTGCGCTCATCGGGTGCACCACCGACGCCGCTGAGGATCCACTGCGTGACGTTGCCTGAGAGATGGAGCATCAGGTTACCGGGAGCGTTCTCGTTTTCGCAGGAACGGAACCAGATGGCGTCGTCGTCGAGTTGCGCGATGCAGACGCCGATGCGATGAAGATATTGTTCCATTTTGCGCGCGGCTGCATCGGTGAAGGTAGAGGCAAGACTTGCGGCCAGTGGCTCACTCATTCTCACATTATCGCGGAAGCCGGCCAGGGGGCCGGCCGCGGTCCAGCGGCACCGCCCTACATGCTACCTTGAAGCTTATGAGGTTCTTCCGCTTCGCCGCAGCGGCGGCTGCGCTGTTTCTGTGTCCTGCCGATTCACTCGCGTCGGGAGCACTCTCCAACCGGCGGGCCCCCGGTTTCTCGCTGCCGGACAGCACCCAGAAGCAGTATGATCCGGCCGATTTCCGGGGCAAAGTGATCCTCCTGGAGTTCCTGCAGACACACTGCCCGACGTGCAAAGTGATGAGCGGCGTGCTGGAGCAGGTGAAAGCGAAATACGGCGCCAAGGTCCAGGTGCTGAGTGTGGCCATCCTGCCCGACACCTTTCAGGCGGTGCAGGCCTACATCAAGGACAACGCCATCAGCTCGCCGATTCTTTTTGATAGCGGCCAGATGGCTGCGTCGTATCTCAAGCTGAGTCCACAGAACCCGACGGTCCGCTTCCCGCACATTTTCGTCATTGACCAGGAGGGCTGGATCCGCAACGATTTCGATTCCGCCGACGCCAACAGCAATAAGGTGACAGCGAAAACACTCTCCGCTGAGATCGACAAATTGCTCGCTGGAGCACCCCCGAAAAAACGATAAAATTGTAACGGCCACAACTAATGCCAGACCAGACGATTACCATTACAGACAACCGCACGGGGAAGTCGTATACACTCCCTGTGGAGCACGGCGCGATCCGCGCCACCGACCTCCGCCAGATCAAGACACAGGACGACGACCAAGGGCTGTGCACCTACGACCCCGGCTTCATGAACACCGCCGCGTGTAAGAGCCGCATCACCTACATTGACGGCGATAAGGGCATCCTGGAGTATCGCGGCTATCCGATTGAGCAACTGGCGGAGAACTGCACGTTTCTGGAAGTGGCCTACCTGCTGTACTACGGCGAGCTGCCCGATAAGGCTTCGTTCGACAGTTTTGCCTACAACATCACCCATCACACGATCCTGCATGAGAACATCAAGCAGTTTATGCACGGCTTCCGTTACGATGCGCATCCGATGGGAATGTTTTTGAGTACGGTGGCGGCTCTATCGACGTTCTATCCCGAAGCGAAAGCGTTGAGCGATCCGGCGGTGCGGCTCAAACAGATGTACCGGCTGGTGGCGAAAGTGCCGACGATCGGTGCGTTCATCTACCGGCACAACATGGGGTTGCCGTACGCCTATCCCGACAACGACCTGTCGTACACCGGCAATTTTCTCAACATGCTCTACAAGCGGACGGAGAGCAAGTACAAGGTGAATCCGGCGATGGAACGGGCGCTGGACATACTCTTCATCCTTCACGCCGATCACGAACAGAATTGTTCGACGACTGCCATGCGGTCAGTCGGGAGCGCGCAAACCGATGCGTATAGCTCAGTGGCGGCGGCAGCGGCCGCGCTCTATGGCCCCCTGCACGGCGGCGCGAACGAAGCAGTGTTGAAGATGCTGCGCGTGATCGGTGATAAGAAGAACATTCCCGACTTCATCAAGCGGGTGAAGGGCGGCGAAGGGCGGTTGATGGGATTCGGGCATCGCGTCTACAAGAACTACGATCCGCGGGCGCGCGTCATCAAGCAGGCGGCGGATCAGGTTTTTGAGATCACAGGCAAGAACCCGCTGATCGACATTGCGGTGGAGTTGGAGCGGATCGCGCTCGAAGACGAGTACTTCATCAAGCGGAAACTCTATCCGAATGTGGATTTCTATTCGGGCATCATTTATGAAGCGATGGGGATACCCGGAGAGATGTTCACCGTGATGTTCGCGATGCCGCGCACCATTGGCTGGCTCACGCACTACGAGGAGATGCTGGCGGATTCCGATCAGAAGATCGCCCGTCCCAAGCAGCTATTCCTTGGGGCCGCCCGCCGCGACTTTGTTCCGATGGATCAGCGAAAGGCAACCTAAACTGGAAAGCATGGGAACTCCGGAGGCACCGGTTCGTGACAAAGCGCCGCGCAAGCCGGACCCCGGACTGCAACGCCTTGTTACGGAGATGGTGGCCTCGCGCGCGGTGAAGAATTGCCTTGCCCATTTTCAACGCAGCCGGCAGTGGATCAACGAGAAACATCTCGAGCTGTGCCGCATTCCCTCGCCGACGTTTTTTGAAGAGCAGCGGGCGGAGTGGATGGCGGCCGAACTGCGGACTCTGGGTTGGGACGCGAAACTCGACCGCGCCGGGAACGTGGTAGCGTTTGAAGATTCGCAACGCGAGGGACCGTTTGTCGCATTGACCGCTCATCTCGACACGGTGCTGGCGCCGCGCAAAAGCGATGAGATTCACTTTGGCGACCGCGGGCGCCTGTTCGGTCCGGGAGTTTCGGACAACGGGGCCGGATTATCTGCTTTGCTCGCGATTGCTTCCTGCTTCAAGACGGAGTGTCCCAATCGCGGGGAAACGTCGGTGGTGCTCGTGGCCAACGTCGGAGAAGAAGGCGAGGGCAATCTCAGCGGCATGCGGTTTCTGTGCAAGCAATCGCCCCTGGGCCAGAGGATACGCTCGTATCTGATTCTCGACGGACCGGGCACGGGACACATCACCTGCCGCGCGCTGGCGAGCCGGCGCTATGAGGTGATGGTGCAGGGGCCCGGCGGGCATTCGTGGAGCGATCACGGCACCGGGAATCCGGTGCACACGCTGTCGCGAGCGATTCATCTGATGACGGAAGCTCACTACGAAGAGGCGTTGGTGAACGGGGCGCGGTCGTCGATGAATTTCGGGACGGTGGAAGGCGGTGTCAGCGTCAATTCGATCCCCTCGTCGGCGCGCGCGAAACTGGACCTGCGCTCGGAAGATCCCGCGCGCATTGATGTGCTGGCGCGCGAACTGCGCTCGTGCGTCGAGCATGCCGTGGATATTGAAAACACGCGCGCCTTTGGCGGGAAGGTGAGCGCGCGGATCAAGGAGATCGGGTCGCGGCCGGGTGGCGGCTTGAGCGATGATTCACCTGTGCTCGGGTATCTGCGGGCCATCGACAATTACCTGGGCGTACGGTCGATGTTGGACTGCGCTTCGACGGACGCGAATATTCCGCTGTCGATGGGTTTGGAGGCGGTTTCCATCGGCGCTGGCGGTCAGGGTGGAGGGGCGCACACGCCGGAGGAATGGTTTGATCCCGATGGCCGCGATGTGGGGTTGCACCGGGTGTTGTTGACGCTCTGTTTGCTGTTGGCGTAGGCCGGGAGGCGCATGATCACTTTTCACGATATTGAGCTGGCGGCCGAGCGCATCCGGCCGCATGTGCATCGCACGCCGGTGATGAGTTCGCGGCTGTTTGACCAGGCCGCGGGGCGGCGCGTTTATTTCAAGTGCGAGAATCTGCAGCGCGGTGGCGCGTTCAAGCTGCGCGGGGCAACCAATTTTCTCTTCTCTATTCCCGATGCCGATGTCGCCCGCGGAGTGGTAGCCTTCTCCTCCGGCAATCACGCCCAGGCGGTGGCGATTGCCGCGGGCATTCGCGGAACCAAGGCCACGCTGGTGATGCCCGGCGACGCGCCGCAATCGAAGCTCGAAGCGACGCTCGCTTACGGCGGACACATCCTCCGCTATGACCGCATGAAAGAGGATCGCGAGGCGATCGGGCTTCGCATTTCTCAAGAGACTGGGGCGACGCTGGTGCCGCCGTTTGATCACCCCTGGATCATGGCTGGGCAGGGAACGGCCGCCAAGGAAATGCTCGAGGAGACGGGTCCGCTGGACGCGCTTGCGGTGTGTGTTGGCGGCGGCGGACTGTTGAGCGGGTCGGCTGTGGCGGCGCGGGCGATGCAACCGGAGATCCGCGTGTTCGGCATCGAGCCGGAGCTTGCCAACGATTGGGCGTTGTCGTTTGCGGCGGGGCATCCGATTGAGATTCCGCCCCCAACCACCATCGCCGATGGGTTGCGCTCGCCCAAGCCGGGCAAGCACACCTTTCCCGTTGCGCAGGCGCTGGTGGAGCGTATCACGACGGTGAGCGAACAGGAGATAAAGGATGCGATGAAGTTTCTTCTTCTGCGGATGAAGATTCTGGCGGAGCCGAGCGGGGCAGTGGCGGCGGCCGCGGTTCTCGCGCAGAAACTGCCTCCCGACGTGCAGTCAGTAGGCGTCATTATCAGCGGCGGCAACGTCGATTGGGATGTGCTTACGGGGTGCTGAACGGGGCGCTACCTGGTTAGCGTGGACCTGCCGGGATCGAGAGTCACTTTCACTGGCAGCGCCGGAAGTTTCACGGAAAAATTGACTGGCTCGCTGGCGGTGGCCACCCACTTGATCACCGGCTTGCCGCGAGCGGTCTGAATCTCTACCGGGACCCAGATGGAGAACTCGTCGTCGACTTCCGACTGCGTGATGGTGCCCGTCAGAACGATGTTTGGCGCGCGACCCGATACCTTGGTGGTGAGCTTCAGTTCGGGGATTCCGGTGCCGTTGACCCACGCATCGAAGAACGATTCGAGCTTAGGGTCAGGGAAGCCGGGCGGGAGCGCCCGCACTGCCAGATCGCGGAATTCGGCGGTGGAAACCGGTTGGAAACGGTATCGCTCATAGAGGGTGGAGAGGAGTTTCTGAAACGCCTCGTCGCCCATGCGGCGGCGCAACATGTGGATGATCCAGGCGCCTTTGGAGTATGTGACGTTGACCCACGAATCGGGCGACAGCGAGGATATTAGCCGGTAGCCGAGCGTGATGGGTCCGCCGCTTTCGTTGGTGTTTCCGGTGGAGTCTTTGCGGAGGAGGCGAAGGCGGTAATCCTCCAGGACCTGATCCAATGCCTTGATGCCCTTCCGCTTCTCCAATACCCAGAGGGCTGAGTAATTGGCGAGCGCCTCCATCAGCCATTCGTCCTGATAGCTGGCCGAGGTCACGCCATTGCCCCACCACTGATGGGCGATTTCGTGGGCGTAGAGAAGCTCGGAGAAGAACATCTGCTGCATGTCGTTTCCATTGGGGATGGGGCGCTCTCGCGGGTCGAGGTAAGAGATGGTGGAAAGGTAGACCAGGCCGGGGAAGCCTTGACCGAAGCGGCCCGGGATAGGCGAGATGGTAAGCGTCTGGATGGGCGGTTTGCCGAAGCGGGCGCTAAGCTCTTCCAAGGCTGCGGCTGCTTCGGAGGCCATGCGCTCCAGACGCGCCAGGGGATTCGGCGTCGCCGGCGGAAGAATGATGTCGGGGGGCTGCGATCCGCGCATCGGACGCCGGGGAAATGTCGGTTGACCTTGCGACATGTCGATGGTGCGCGGTTTGGTGATGAGGGCATCTTCTACTTTGCGGTTGGCACAGACGTCCACTTTGATGCCGTTGCGCGTGATGGTGCTGTGCTCGTAATCGCCGAGATTGAAGCCGGCAAAGCGCACCGGATGCGGGGTTTTGCGGTGGATGATCTTCCACTCGCCTTCAGTCCTGGTGCTGATGAGGTCGCCGGTGGAGACGAGGTCGAGCGCCTTGGGGATGCGGAAGGTGAGCTCGTGGGTGGAGAACGAGCCGATGCGGTTGGGATACCAGGCGGCGCGCGAGCCGACGAAGTATATGTTTTCGCCGCCGGCTTGCGCGATGACCCTGCCTTCATGCGCCATCTCGATTTCGATGGTGCGGTTTGCTGCAAAGGGCTGGTCGGCGGTGATGAGGACGAGGTTATTCTCGCCACTGCGGATCAGGTTGGCGCGCATGGATTCGGGTGAGTAGGCTTCAACGGCAACGCCGTCCACTTTGACGCTGGTGACCTTCATGCGCTGTGAGATGTCGAGCGGGATAACCCGCTCTGTGACGTTGGGCGTGACGCGCAGGCGAGTGACGGCTTTCAACGCAAGGCTGGTGTCGATGGTGGCGTCGATCTTGATGTTTTCAACGCGGATTTCCTGGCGGGGTTTGCGGCGCTGCCCCATTCGCCAGGCGCGGGCTTCGAAGTTGGTCCAAATGTCGAAGTAGCGGCGGTTGTCGCGGGTGGCGAGCTGGCCGAGGCTGATCTGCTGGAGCATGCGGGGGTCGTGGATGAGGTCGAGGTTGCCCACGGCGGTCGCGCCGATGGCGGCGTAGAAGAAGCCGAGCTCGGCGCGGCGGGCGGAGAGGAGGTCTTGCACCAGGCGGACTTCGAAACTCCCCGCGAAGCTCTCGACGACGGAGTTCCATTTGGCGGCGAGCACCTGGCCCATCTCGGCGCTCTTGCGGGCGTTGGTTTCCTTGAGCGAGGCAATCAGCTCGGTGGCTGTGTCGCCCGAGAAGACGAAGACGACCTCCTTGCAGTGCTCGTTGAGGTTCGGCGATTTTGCGAAGTTGGCAAGGGAGCGGCGCTCGCCAATGTTAGGCGGCATCAGGAGGAGTTCCGCGTCGCCGTTTTCCACCTCGGCGGTGAATACCGCTGAGACACGCACGCCGTTGACCGGTTTACCGAAGATAAGATAGCCGTCGTTGAGGTACATGCGGATCTCGTCGCGGGCGAGACGGAGGTCGCGGACACGGTAGCACTCGCTTGGGTCGAGCGAGGCCTGTCGGACGGCGGCAGCGGTGTCGGCGGCGATGCCTCCGTGGAGGGACGCGGCGGCGAAGAACGGGAGGAGGAAGGAGAAAGGACCCACTTCACTCAGCTTAGCAATGCTACGCTCATGGCAAGTGACCGATACCGATCCGAAATCCCGCGAAGTCTGGTACCGATTGTTGGACGCCAAGCCGCTCGGCCAGCAGCTTTCCGACGTGCTGGATCTTTACGAAATGGCCATCGAGTTTCACAAGGCCGGGCTTCGCCAGCAGTACCCCGAGGCTGACGAGCGCGAGATTTTTCTGCGCAGCGCCGCCGCCCGGCTTGGCACGGAGCTCTGCCGCAAGGTCTACGGATGGGCGCCGGAAGCATGATAACCAGTCCCAAGCAGGCGCTCGAACAACTGCTGGCCGTTCTGGATCAACTGGAAATCGCCTATGCGATTGGGGGCTCCACGGCAAGTTCCGTTCACGGCGAGCCGCGCACAACCTTCGACATCGATGTCATCGCGCGGATCGACCAGAGAAAGCTCAAGGATCTCCTCGAACTCACCGCGGAGACGTTTTATTCCGACGAAACCACCGCCCACGAAGCGATTGCTCTTGGCCGGTCCTTCAACCTCATTCATCTACTCACCGCCTTCAAGTTCGATCTGTTCCCATCCATTGGCGAGCCCTTTCGTGAATCCCAGATTGCCCGTGGTGCGGACGCCAAAGTAAGCCTTCCCGGAGGCGATCTGGAGTGCGCCATCATCTCCGCGGAGGATTGCATTCTCGCCAAACTCGCGTGGTACCATGCCGGCGGCGGTTCCGGAAAACAATGGAGCGACATCCAGGGAATTCTTCGACGAAAGGCATCCACGCTCGATCGCGGATATTTGCAGAAATGGGCCGCCGCACTCGGCGTCGCCGGCCTTTTGCATCAACTCCTTGCCGATTCTCCACCCATCCCCTAAACACCCATAAAGGGGGGATTGTGTTCGCCGGGAAGCGGAGCTAGGATGAGGGCGGAAGGTAGGAGGACGATCCATGAGTTCTATCTACGTGCTCCTCGCTTACGCCGTCGCCTTCGGGCTGGCGTCTTTTCTCCTCTATTGGTTTGGTCATGCAAAGTGGTACTGGCATGGCCTTGCGGTTGCTTTGTCGATGGCGGTCGGTTTGATGCCGCCACTGGATGGACTGCGCGGTCCTGTCTATGACATGTGCGTCGGGTGTGTGTTTATCCTCAGCTTCACTTGGGGTGCCGGAGGCGCCTTCGTCTCGGAGGGTCACCGCCACCATATTCATCATCATGCGTAGCACTGGCTGCGCCAGAATGGTTGTATGGAGATTCTTTGGGTTGTTGTAGTGGCGGCATTGGCGTTATGGCTGGGCCGCCACAGCGGGGGTGGTTGAGCGCCCCGGGGACCCGGTCCGGGTTCATGCAAGTAGTGAAGCGCCCAGCGAGGGGTGCGATATACTGAAGATTGTGAGAAGTATGCCCTCCCCTCTGGAACGATTCGTCCGTCTCGCGGCCCACATCCAATTGCTTCCCGTGCTGGAAAACGGCGAGGAGATCCTCGTCGGCGGCCAGGCGGTGATGGAAGGTGTGATGATGCGCGCGCCCCATAGCTACTGCGTCGCAGTGCGCAAGGCCAACGGCGAGCTCGTCACTGAACAGGCTCCGCTGCCGCGCGTGTCTGAGAAATATCCAATCTTCAAGTACCCGATTCTGCGCGGCGTGGGCTCGCTTGGACAGGCAATGTACCTCGGCGTCAAGGCACTCCAGTTCTCCGCCAACGCGGCGTTGGATGAAGGCGATCCTAACGCGAAGAAGCAGGAGCTGTCGTCCTGGGCGATGGCGCTGCAGCTTGTGTTCTCGCTCGGGTTCTTCATCTTCCTCTACAAGTTCGTTCCTCTCTATCTGACGCGGATGATCGAGAAGGTTGCGCCGGTGGTCCAAAACCGCATCGCCTTCAACTTCGTCGATGGCATGATTCGCATCGCGATCTTCCTTGCGTTCCTCTACCTGATCTCGCGCTGGAAGGACATCCGGCGGGTGTTTGAATACCACGGCGCGGAGCACAAGGTGGTGTACAACTTCGAATCTGGCAAGCCCGTAACGGTGGAGAACGCACAATCGTTCACCACGCTGCATCCACGGTGCGGGACGTCGTTTCTGCTGGTAGTGATGGTGATCTCGATGCTGGTGTACATGCTGGTGCCCGTGGACGGCATGCTGGAAAAATTCGTCTCTCGCATCGTGCTGCTGCCCGTGATCGCGGGCGTGAGCTTCGAGCTGATCCGGTACGCAGCCAAGAAACGCGGGTCGCTCATGGCGGCGATGACGGCGCCGGGGCTGTGGCTGCAGAAGATTACGACGCAGCCGCCATCGGATGATCAGACCGCTGTAGCGATCCATGCGCTCGATGGCGCGATGGCACTGGAGAAACAGCAGGGCGGCGAGCTTGTGATCGCCTGATCCGCTTACTAAGAAATGCAATATAGGGACAAACTCGAAGAGCTCGAAACGCGGTTTCTCAGCTTGAACGATCAGATGGCCGACGCGACGGTGATCAGCGATCCGGAGCAATACCGTAAAGTCGCCAAGGCCCATCGCGACCTGGATGAAGTGGTGGCGAAGTATCGTGAGTGGAAGAAGGCGGATGCGGACCTCGCCGGGGCGCGCCTGATGATGCAGGAATCCGACGCGGAGATTCGCGAGATGGCCGAAGCGGACATCGCCTCACTCGAGCCGAAACTCACTACCCTCGAAGAAGACCTGAAGATCCTCCTGTTGCCCAAGGATCCGAACGACGACAAGAACGTCGTGCTGGAAATCCGCGCAGGCACGGGTGGGGATGAAGCGACGCTCTTCGCTTACGAAATCTTCCGCATGTATTCGCGCTACGCGGAAACGTGTGGCTGGAAAGTGGATGTCACCAACACGAGCGAGTCTTCCGTTGGCGGATTGAAGGAAGTGATCGCGCTGGTGAACGGCGATAAGGTGTACAGCAAGCTGAAGTACGAATCGGGAGTGCACCGCGTGCAGCGCGTGCCTGTCACCGAAACGCAAGGGCGTGTGCACACTTCGGCCATCACAGTGGCTGTTCTTCCGGAAGCCGACGATGTGGAAATCAAGATCGATCCGAAGGACGTCCGCATCGACACGTTCTGTTCCTCCGGGCCGGGCGGGCAATCGGTGAACACCACCTATAGCGCCGTGCGCATCACACACCTGCCGACGGGATTGGTGGTCTCCTGCCAGGACGAAAAGTCGCAGATCAAGAACCGCGCCAAGGCGGAACGCGTGCTGCGGTCACGCCTGTATGAACTGGAACTGCAGAAGCAGCAGGACAAGATTGGTGCGGAGCGAAAGAGCATGGTGGGCAGCGGCGACCGTTCGGAGAAGATCCGCACGTACAACTTTCCGCAGAACCGCGTGACGGATCATCGCATCGGGCTGACGCTGCACCAACTGGATCTGGTGATGGACGGACGTCTCGATCAGATCACCGACGCGCTCAACCAGTTCTATCAGGCCGAGAAACTGAAGCAGCAGACCGGCGGCAACGGCGCCGGACCGTCGAAACCCAGACCTCCCAAGACCGACGACTGAGGCCTTCGATGAAGTGCCGCGAAGCTACAGCAGTTACTGAGCCGCGACCGTGAGGGAGCGGTCCGATGATTCCACGCCTTTTGACGATCGGAACGGCGCTGAAGCAGGGTACGGAACTGCTGGATCAGGCACACGTGCCGGCAGCCCGGCTGACCGCCGAAGTTCTCCTGATGCACGCTCTGCAATGCGAGCGGGTCTATCTTTACGCCCATTCCAGCGATGAGCTTACCGAGATTGGGTGGATCCACTTTGGGCGCTACCTGCACGAGCGGATACAGGGGAAGCCGACGCAATATATCACCAGGAGGCAGGAGTTTTACGGGCGTTTGTTCCGTGTGACGCCGATGGTGCTGATTCCGCGGCCGGAGACTGAGCACGTGGTAGAGACCGTCTTGCGACTGGCTCCGGAGGCGCGGCGGATTGCCGACATCGGGTGCGGGTCGGGGGCCATCGCGGTGACCGTGTCGTTGGAGCTGCCAGAGGCGCAGGTGGTGGGCACCGACATCTCACATGACGCCCTTGCGGTGGCAGCAGCGAATGCGGCGGGCTTGCAGGCATCCACGCGGTTTGTGCAATGCGATCTGTGCAGCGCGGTGGCGTCGCGATCGCTGGATCTGCTGGCGTCCAACCCACCTTACGTGCCTTCCACCGGCGAGCCCGAGTTGCAGCCCGAGGTGCGTGATTATGAACCGGCGGTGGCGCTGTACGGTGGTCCCACGGGGCATGAGATCTACGCACGGCTGGTGCCGGAAGCGGCGCGCGTATTGAAGCCCGGCGGCTGGATGGTTCTGGAATTGGGCTACCGTTCACTGGCCCCAGTGAAAGCGATGCTGGGGCCGCAGTGGACAGGCGTGGAAACCGTCTCGGATCTGGCCGGGTACCCGCGTGTACTGGCCGCGAAACTGCGCACCTGATCCCGGGTACCATGAAGTCCTATGGGTGTTTTCCACGACAGACAGGATGAGCTCGAGCGCTACGAGTTCCAACTGGGGACCGAGCGCGGCCGGCTGGCAGTGGCGCTGGACACGCTTACGGATGCCCTTGTACTGGTGGGCCAGCACGGCGTCTACTGCCGGAGTGCGCGGCAAGCGGGCAAACCTGCCATGGACATACAGATCATCTCGAAATGCCTGGTGGATGCAAAGGATCTGGTGAGCAGTGTTATGGACGAGCTAAAGCGGAAAAAGCAGGGGGGCTGACTGTAGCTGAAAAGTACCGAATTGGTCGTAGTACTTTCGCCGTCTAAGGTAACTAGCTTAAAACTATCGTACCTGATACATTTGCATCAGGTTATGGAATCCTTGCTCCTATTTCCGCAAAGCCTGCTGCTCGCCGTAGCGGTTCTGGTGCCCGCGGCCTTCGTGGTTTGGCTGCTGCGCAATCAACTGCGCGATGAAAAGACCCGTGGCTTCGATGGCATTCGACGGGTGGAAGCCGCGGCGCTTGACCCCACCTTCCGCGTGAGTGCCGGCGGCATCGTTGTCGCATTCAACATGGCGGCAGAGAGGCTCTTCGGGTACGCGCCGAAAGAGGTGATCGGGCAGCATGTAGGCATGCTCTTGCCGGCGGCGGCGGGAACGGCAACGACGCTGGGTTGGAATGCCCTGCCTGGCGTTCGCCGCACCGAGAACGGTCTCGGAGTGGAAGTAAACGGAAAGCGCAAGGATGGAACTTATGTACCTCTGGATCTGCGTTTCACAGAGGTGCCGGAGACTGGCGGGAGGCTGTTCGTTTGCACTGCACGGGACCTGACGGAGCGGGTCCAGTTGCAGCGCCTCGCGAAAGAAGCGGAATTAATGGGCGGCCTTCTGCACTCCGTCGGAGCCCCGATCGTTGTACTGGATAGGGAAGGCCGGATTGTCCGGACAAACCCTGCCTTTCTGGAGCTGACCGGATATCCGCAAACGGAACTGGAAACCCGTTACTTCTACGAACTGCTGCTGGCGAACGGCGAGTGGACTCGCGGCAAGGTGGCTGTCGCGCAAGTGATCTCGGGCAATGCGATCGACAAGGGGGCCTACCACTGGAAGCTGGCCTCCGGCAAGACCGCCGCGGTGTTGTCAGTGATGACCGCGATGCAGGGGAGCAACGGACGGCCGGAATACGCGATTCTGACCGCGATGGAAGCGCCGGCCGCGGCCAACGGACAGGGCCCGTCGCTCGATGCGCTGGAACGTCTGGCAGGCGGTGTCGCCCATCAGTTCAACGAATTGCTGACTTCGATTCAGGGCTACAGCGAGCTCGTGCTGCACGGTATGGAAGATGGCGACCCCCTCCGCCGTGACGTGCAAGAGATCAAGAAGGCGAGCGACCGGGCGGCGGCGCTGACGAGCCAATTACTTGTGTTCAGCCGCAAACAGCCGCTGCGCACTTCCATCTTCAACCTGAACGACCTGATTCACGAAATGAAGCCGATGATCGGCATGCTGCTTGGCGAGCAGGTGCAGGTGAGCACCATGCTGGATCTGGAATTGGGTCAATTGCGCGCTGATGCCGGTTGGATCGAACAGGTGATCCTCAATCTCGTGGTGAATGCGCGGGATGCCATGCCGAACGGCGGCAAGCTCACCATCGAAACCGGCAATGCCTCGCTGGATGCGGCCACCGCGCGGCGTACCGCTCAACTCTCTGAGGGCGAGTACCTGCTACTGTCGGTGGCCGACAGCGGGAAGGGCATGGACGCCGCGACGCGGCAGCACTTGTTTGAGCCGTACTACACGACCAAACGGACGAAGGGCGCGGGACTCGGCCTTTCCACTGTGTATGGAGCGGTGCGGCAGGCCGGCGGCAATGTGGTCGTACAGAGCGTGCCGGACCAAGGCACGACGGTCAGGATCTACCTGCCGCGATTCACCGAAGCCGAACAGCCGGAGCGTGCGAAAGGGCTGTTCCTGGTGCGCGGGGCAAGCGCCGGCCACTAAGTAAGTTTTTGTTGTCACCCCAGAACTCGGCCAGACGTGCGCGGTACAGGCGCGTCTGGCTCTTTTTTGCTCATCTGCCGAAGTAGCCACTGATCTCCACCACCACATCGGTCCTCCGATAGACATAGACGTCGATCGCGCCATTAGTTCCGGCCGGCACGATAGCCGAATTGGTGACGATCTGGCCCTGGAAGCTATTCAGAATTGATGCGTTAGGACGCGGCTGGCCGGTGGGATACACGCTCAGAAAAGGCATTGCATTGGAATTGGGCAGTGCCGTCACGTTGATCGCGTAGGCTTGGGCACCGGCTGGCAGATAGGGACACGCCGCGGTCAACATATGGATCGTCCGTGCGGTGTCGTCCGGAAAAGCACCTGCCCCGCTGGTGGAGTCGCTCACGCGGCATTGCGTCACCGGAAAGTAGAACAGGCCGCTTCTGCCATCATCCGGTGCGAAGTATCCGTTGATGTCCAGAACCAGATCCGTTGTGTCAGAGGCGAAAACATCTATCGTGCCGTCCGGGCCGGCCGGAACAATGACGTTGTTCGCCAGCACTCGTCCGCCAAGCGCATTGAGGTTCGAAACATTCGGCTGCGGGTTGCCATCGGGCCACGCTGTGAGGTAGGCCAGCGGGCCGCCTGGCAAAACGGTCAGCGTCATCGAATAGGCGGCTGCCTGTGGCACCTGGCAGTAGGGTGTCGCCGGAATCCGGAATTTTCGAGTTTCGCGTGCGGCCAGTGCTGGAGGGCCAAACGGCCCAGGAGTCGGCCGGTATTGACTGCGCGTATCGCCAACGCGGCACGGCGTCATTGGGTAAAAGGCGAGGCCGTTACTTGCGTTGCTGTCGACAAAATAACCGCTGATGTCCAGCACCACATCGCTGGCATCGGACGTGTAGACAGCGATGCGGCCATTGCTTCCTGCGCCGACGATGGTGGAGTTGGCCACCACCTGGCCGTCAGGAGAGCGGATGGTCCAGACGTTGGGGCGCGTCTCGCCTGCCGGCGAAACGGTGGCGTAGTTCACTCCAGCCACGGGGATCAATGTCACATTCAAGACGTACGCTCTCGCCGTGGAGGGGATACTACAGACATTCGATGCCGGAAGATCGAGTGTGCGGTACTCGCCCGCATTGAGTGCTGGCGGTCCAAAACTACCGGTTCGGCCCTCGAAGTTGTACTGCCCGCGCGTTTCCATGACGCGGCATGGAGGCAGGGGGACAAACCGAAGTCCGGCCGGAACCAACGCAGCCGCCTGGGTAATGGTGAGCGCCGCGGACCCCACTCGAAGGGCTCCGGTGCGCGAGGCGCTCGTTGTATTCGTGACGACTGTGACGTTGATCGTCCCGCTACCCGCGCCTGAAGTACTGCCCTCGATTCGTATCCAGTCGGAGTCGGTGGTTGCGGTCCACGGGCAACCATCACCCGTAACGAGAGAGACTCCGGATGCGGAAGCGCTCGCGGCAAGCGAAAGAGAAGTTGGGTTCAACTGATACAGGCACGTACCCGATGGCGCCTGGACGATCGAAATCGACTGGGTGCCCACTGTGATGGTTGCGGTTCGCGATGTGACGCCGGGGTTAACACCGACGCTAAAACTGAAAGAGCCTGGTCCAGTGCCGTTGCCCGGCCAGTTGATCGTAACCCAGGGGACGCTCGCCCATGCCAGCCAGTAGGAACAGGTTGTGCCAACCGGGATCGTTTGCGTGCCTCCTCCGGCGGGAACAGTCTGCGGGACGCCGAGCGTATACGCGCAGGCGGTCTGCTGGAGATTCACGGACTGGCCGCCAATGTTGAGAACCGCGGTCCGGCTCGCCGCAGTCGTATTGGCTTGGACAGTGTAATTTGCGCTTCCGCTACCAGTGCCGGAAGCCGAGAAGATGACCCACGGCGATGTGGTCGAGGCTTGCCAGAGACAGCTGTCTTGCGTGGTGATGCCGATTGCTCCGCCGCCGCCGCTCGCAGCCACTACAACGGAGCTTGGCGCGCTCGAATAAGTGCACCCGCTGCCAGCCTGCGTGATAGTGACCGCGGTCCCGGCAACCGTGATTGTTCCGGTCCGCTGTGCACCAGCGTTCGCTGACAGGGAGTAATGGACCTTGCCGGATCCGGCGCCCACGCTTGCCGTGAAAGTAATCCACGGAGCCGACGCTTCCGCATACCAGGGGCAGAATCCGGAGGGCTGCACATCGAGCGCACCTGCCTCGGCTCCTCCTCCGTGTGACCGCGCCATCGGCGAAACCGGTGCCGAACAGGGATTGACAATATAGCCCCGCCCGCCAAGCTGCCCCGCATCATTGATCGCCATGGGTGGATCATGGTCCGGGATCGTGAAAGTCACGGGCTGTTCTCCCCAGCGCATGAGAACGCCACTCTGATAATTCGTTCCCACCAGCACGCCCTTGTTGTTCAAACCCCAATAACGGGGATACGTAGCGTGTGAGTAAAAGGGTTCGAACTCCGTGATGGTTCCGTCCGGCTGCCGCAGGAAGTTCGCGCCCCTCACGCTATCGCTCCCATAGAAATACCTGCGGCCAATAATCTGGCCAAGATCATTAACCGCATACGCCCCGGTGAGATTCGTTGGAAAAACCGTTGATGGAATATCCGCAAACGTGCCATCGGCCGCGCGGACGAAGGCCGTGGGCCCTTTGGTGGACGTGGAGAAGCTCCCCACGATTTGCCGCTGTTTGTTGATTCCGTATGCGATGGTGGTGACTGCACCTGGATGATCGATGCTGGTGAAATTCCCGCTGGAATCCCGCAAAAACCCATGTAGCTGGTCAATGTTCGCGCCGTAGGCACCCACGATGTCACCGCTCTCACTCATTCCGAGTGCAAGCGTGATTGCCGCTCCTGGAAAATCCAGGAAGCGAAACGCCCCATCGGCATAGCGCACGAACCCGCGTTCTCCAGAAATACAACAGACGACTCCAACCACGTCGCCGGCTTTGTTGATTCCGCGCACATCGAGTTGTTCGCCGGACGGACCGCTGATCGGAACGGTTGTCTGAGAGAAAGCGGCGGTGAGCGATAAGATCAGGCCGATCCCCGCTCGTATTCGGCTACACATGACACTAGACCTCCCGTTGGCCGCAAGTCTAGCATGCAGATTAGTGCTGTTTGCGGGGCAGCTTGTCAAGCTGCCGGCCGATTGTCAATTGGCCGATCCACTGATCTTTCCCGCGGGCTGCACAATCTCACCTTACTTGTGTATCATACTGATGAGGCTACACAATATGATGACGCGCGTGCAGATTCTGCTGCCGGAGGATCAGGATCGTCGGCTCGAGGGCCTGGCGGCGAAGCGCCGCGAGTCTAAGGGGAAGCTCATTCGCCGTGCACTAGATCTGTTGCTTCGGACTGAATCCGAGGAGGAGGAACCGCTACTCAGCCTTATCGGTCAAGCCGGTCGCAGCCGCCGGTCGGACGCTTCGGACCGCCACGATCGTATCCTGGCCCGCGCTGAACGCGCGCGCAACCGTCCGCGATGACGCCTCGGCGAGTATTTGTCGATAGCGGCGCGTGGTTTGCTGCTCAGGTCATCGGTGATGCACATCACGAGGAGGCCGCCAGCGCCCTCAGAGGTCTGCT
The DNA here is from genome assembly GCA_016213775.1 of Acidobacteriota bacterium. Taxonomy (GTDB): domain Bacteria; phylum Acidobacteriota; class Terriglobia; order Bryobacterales; family Bryobacteraceae; genus CADEFT01. The sequence continues at coordinate 2,727 of JACQZR010000160.1, read as the reverse complement.
CGTGCTGCCGACTGTGCTTGTCACGACGAACCACATCGTCGGCGAGACCTACACGCTGCTGCGTGTGACACGCGGCTATGATGCCTGCCGGAGATTCCTGGAATCACTCCACCAGACGAGGCGACTGGAGTGCGTCTTCGTCTCTCAGGACCTGGAGCAGCGCGCCTTCGCGATCCTCGACCGATACCGTGACCATGACTTCAGCTTCGTAGATGCCACCAGTTTCGCGTTCATGCGGGCCGAGCGCATCCGCCACGCGTTCGCATTCGACTCGCACTTCGCTGCCGCCGGATTCCTACGTGTGCCCTCCGACGTGGGGATTGCACAACTCGGGGACTGAGTGCGAGTATGCTCGCTGAGTCCGCGTGAAGTTCGCCGCCCGCCGCGTGGCACAGCCCGAGCGCATTTGAACCGAGCCATTCCGTTTGCTAGCTTGGCGTAGATGCCGGCGCCTGTCCCCGAACAACTCAGCAAGACCATTGAGTCCCTTTACCGGTCGGAATCGGGCCGGGTTCTGGCGACGCTGGTGCGACTCCTCGGAGATCTGGATCTCGCCGAAGAGGCCATGCAGGAGTCATTCGCCGCCGCTCTGGAATTCTGGTCTCAGACTGGTATTCCGGACAACCCACGGCCTTGGCTGATTTCAACGGCACGCTTTAAGGCCATCGACGTGATTCGTCGGCGCGTGCGCTTCCAGGGGGCACAGAGAGATCTTGTTGCCCAAATGGAATCGCGTGTCAACCACGCGCCCGGCGGAAATGAAGAGACCGGAGGTGAAGAGATCGACGATGATCGCCTCCGTCTGATCTTCACCTGCTGCCATCCCGCTCTGCCTCTGGAGGGACAGCTTGCTCTCACCCTTCGCGAAATCTGCGGCCTGACCACGGAAGAGATCGCCCGCGCATTTCTCGTGTCGCCAGCGACGCTCGCCCAACGCATCGTACGCGCCAAGGCAAAGATTCGAGAGGCGTCGATTCCCTACGAGGTACCCGCGCCCAATGAATTGCCGGAGCGGCTGGACGCGGTGCTTCATGTCGTCTATCTCGTCTTTAACGAGGGCTATTCGGCCGCGGCAGGAGCCGAGGTAACGCGGGCCGAGCTAACTGGCGAGGCGATTCGTTTAGGACGACTGCTGGCCGGGCTCCAGCCGGAGCCGGAAGTCATTGGGCTGCTTGCTCTGATGCTGTTGCAGGAATCCCGCCGCGCGGCGAGAACCTCGCCCGCCGGAGAGCTGATCTTGCTGGAGCATCAAGACCGTGCGCTCTGGAACCGCGAACAGATCACGGAGGGCGTGGCCTTGGTGGAGAAAGCTCTGAAATCCCACCGCTTCGGCCCCTACACACTGCAGGCTGCGATTGCCGCCGTCCATGCGGACGCGCAATCGGCCCCTGCCACCGACTGGCGGCAGATTCTTGCGCTTTACAACCAGTTGGTGCGAATTCAGCCTTCGCCGATCACGTATCTGAATCGCGCCGTAGCCATTGCCATGTGCGATGGTCCAGAGGCCGGTCTCAAGCATATCGACGCGGTGTTGGGACATGGCGAATTGGCGAATTACTACCTGGCGCATTCCGCCCGTGCAGAGTTGTACCGCAGGCTCGGCAGGACCGCTGAGGCCCGGGCTTCCTATGAGAGGGCGCTGGCACTGACCCAACAGGAACCGGAGCGGCAATTCCTGCAAGCGCGGATTCGACAGTTGAAATAAAAATTGGAGTGGCTGTCGATTCTCCGTCTCCCCAACGACTATAGGACAGAAGAACGATGAGCTACGAAGGAGAAAAACGTCATGCCACAATACCTGGTTGCTAACTACCTCCCCGACGACTTTGACCCGTCCACGGTGACCGAAGCGATGATCGAGGAGATCCACGCGCTCAACCGCGAATTGATCGCTGCCGGCGTGAGGAAGTTCGCCTGCGGGATTTCTGCCGCCGCCAACGCGAAGACGCTGCGCAAGCAGCCCGACGGCAAGGTGCTCGTCACCGACGGACCGTACACCGAGACCAAGGAGCACATGGGCGGTTTCTGGATACTGGAATGCGCAGACCTGGAAGAGGCGCTGGCGTGGGCGCGCAAGGGTGCCATCACCTGCGATGCGGTGGGCGAGGTGCGCGAGCTTCTTTTCTTCCCGGCTCCGGAACAAGGATCAGGAGGAAGCAAGTGAAATATATCTGTTTGGGGTACTACGACAAACGCGAATTCGAGGCCATGACTGAGAGCGAGCGAAACGCCATGTTCGACAGATGCCTTGAATACGACGATCACCTTCGCGCCAACGGGCACTGGGGTGGTGGCGAAGCGCTTCAGGGTCCGGAAACCGCCTTAACCCTGTCTTGGAAGAATGGCAAAGTGGCCACCACCGACGGTCCCTATGCGGAAACCAAGGAACAACTCGGCGGCATTCTCGTTCTTGAGGCGAGGGACATGAATCATGCCGTACAGCTCATCGGCCAGCATCCGGCTCTGACTTACGGCAACATTTTCGAGATTCGGCCAGCAGGGGACATGAGCGAAATCGTGAAGGCAAGCGAGCAGCGGCGGAGACAAAACGCTACTGCGCCTGCGCCCCCGACCCGACCCCCGACCCCGCATTCTTGACGTACTTATCGAACCATCCAATCATCTCGGCAAGCGTGTGCTCCACACTCTCCCGGCCCACATACCCGTGCGATTCGTTAGGTAGAAACACCAGCCTGACCGTCCCTCCGTTGCCGCGCACCGCCTGGT
>JACQZR010000163.1 GCA_016213775.1 Acidobacteriota bacterium | reverse complement strand
GAAATCACGCCAGATGAAGTGCGGCAGCATGAACTGATCGTGCAACTGCGTCCCCCACGCCGCGGGTGGATGGTTGTACGGCTGTTTCCAGAACCACGCAATCAACGTCCGTACCAGCAATTGCTGCGTCAGGCTCATCCGCGCATGCGGCGGCATTTCAAACCCGCGCAATTCCAGCAAACCCAGCCGCCCCGTTGACGAATCCGGCGAATACAACTTGTCGATGCAGAACTCGGCGCGATGCGTGTTGCCCGACACATCGGTAAGAATGTGCCGGAAGATGCGATCCACCAGCCACGGCGGGCAATACCCTTGCCCCGGATTCGGAACCTGCCGGAACGCAATCTCGAGTTCGTAGAGGTTGTCCTGCCGCGTCTCGTCCACACGCGGCGCCTGGCTCGTCGGCCCAATGAACATGCTCGAAAACAGGTACGACAACGAGGGATGATTCACCCAATAGGCGATCATGCTGCGCAGCAGATCCGGCCGCCGCAAAAACGGCGAATCCGATGGCGTCGCCCCGCCCAGCACAAAGTGGTTGCCGCCTCCCGTTCCGGAATGCCGCCCGTCCAGCATGAACTTCTCTGTCCCCAGCCGCGAATAGTGCGCGTCTTCGTAAATGCCCGTCGTGATTTCGACCAGTTCCTCCCAGTTGTGCGCCGGGTGAATGTTCACCTCAATCACACCCGGGTCGGGCGTCACTTTGATCTGCGAAATGCGCGGATCAGGAGGCGGTGTGTAGCCCTCCAAAACTACGGGCATTTTCAACGCCTCCGCCGTATCCTCAATCGCCGTGATCAGCTCAATGAAGTCTTCCGGCGATTTCACCGGCGGTAGAAAAATACAGATCCGCCCGTTGCGCGGTTCAATACAAAGCGCGGTTCGCACAATCCACGGAGCCGATTCCCCAGCCTTCGGCAGACGGTCCCGCGTCGTGTCCTTCGTTTCATCGCCGCGCAACTGCATCCTCGGGTGCTCCGGCGACAACCGCGCCGGAACCGGCAGTCTGGAATGCACCACCATCGGATCTACTGTCAGGAACGGCTGCGTGTCTGAAGGCGCAACCCACGGCAGGCTCGGCAGCGGCAATCGAAGCCCCACCGGCGAATCCCCAGGAATCAGAAACAGCTTCTGGCCTCGCAGCATCCACAGACCCGTCTGCCACTCCGGTCCGCTCTTGCCCCACCCCCGCTGGATCGGCAGCACATAACCCGTCGGCGTATGCAGCCCGCGCTCAAACACACGCCGCACGCGCTCCCGCTCCTGCGCATCTTCCAGGTGATTGTCCACCGGATCCACATTCACCGGCAATTGCCGCTCTTTCTGCAAATAGTAAAGCGGATCCTCGAATGCCGGATTGACGTAGTCCTCGTTCACACCCAAACGCCGCGCCAGCACAGCCGCGAATCGCTGCGCGTCGAGCGGCGCAAACGCATATTGGACATCGTCGCGCGCGATCAGCTCATGATTGTTCCACAGCGCAATCCCATCCTTGCGCCAGTAACAGGTCAACGCCCACCGTGGAAGCTGCTCGCCCGGGTACCACTTCCCCATCCCATAGTGCAAAAGCCCGCCCGGCGCAAACCGCTTGCGCAGCCGGTCCAGCAGATTCTCCGACAGCCGGCGTTTGTTCGGCCCCATCGCCGTCGTGTTCCATTCCTCCCCATCCATATCGTCGATGGATACGAACGTCGGCTCTCCGCCCATCGTCAGCCGGATGTCACTAGCGGATATCTCCTTGTCGATGGCGTGCCCCATTGACTCAATGCGAGCCCATTGCGAATCCGAATATGGCAAGGTCACGCGCGGGTCTTCATGAACCCGCGTCACCGACATCTCATGTTGAAACTCCACCTTGCAATCGCCCACGCTGCCCGTCACCGGCGCCGCGCTCGATGGATCTGGTGTCGCGGCCAGCGGCAAATGCCCTTCCGCCGCGAACAATCCCGAAGTCGGATCCAGTCCGATCCAACCCGCGCCCGGCAAATACACCTCGGTCCAGGCATGCAGATCGGTGAAGTCCTGCTCCGCTCCTGACGGCCCGTCCAACGACTTCACATCGGGCTTCAACTGGATGAGATACCCCGACACAAACCGCGCCGCCAGCCCCAGGTGCCGCAACAGTTGCACCAGCAGCCACGCCGAATCGCGGCAAGATCCGCTGCATGTCGTCAGAGTCTGCTCGCACGTCTGCACTCCGGGCTCCATGCGGATCAGATACCGAATGTCCTTTTGCAGGCGCTGATTCAGCGCCACCAGAAAATCAATCGACTGCATTGGATCAAGCGGAACCGCATCCAGGTATTTCTGAAACGCCGGCGTCAGAGGCTCCTTCTCCAGGAACGGCGCAAGCTCCTTCAGCAGCCACGGCGAATACTCGAACGGAAACCGATCGGCATACGGCTCCAGAAAAAAATCGAACGGATTGATCACCGTCATCTCGGCAACCAGATCCACCTCCACCGTGAACGATTGCACCTCCTTCGGAAACACGGCGCGCGCCAGGTAATTCGATTGCGGATCCTGCTGCCAGTTCAGAAAGTGTCCCGCCGGCTGGATCTTCAGCGAATACGCCGGGATCGGTGTGCGGCAATGTGGCGCCGGCCGCAGGCGAATCACTTGCGGAGACAGGGTGACAAGACGGTCATACTGATAGGTCGTCTTGTGATGGAGGGCGACGCGTATGGGCATGCTTCGGAGTAAGCTCCTCGGTTGGTCACGCGCTGGGGACTTGTCGAACGCGGATTCTTTCTATGATGCCAGTTTTCCTCTGCATTCCGCGCCTGTCCGGTTAGGTACTCTTGATGATTCGCGCAATCCTCGTCGGTGGCACAGTCCTGGCAGCCTGGTATCTTTTCCGCGATAAATCCGTCCAACATCCGTTGAACGAGCTCGGCCTCGTAACCGTCCCCAAGCGTCTCGAAGCCCGACGCACTCGCGAAACACCCGGCTCGGCACGGTTCAAGTTCGAACGCGACGCCGGTTCGTTCCGTCTGATCGGTGCGCCGCACACCATTGCCGAGCGCCTCGCCATAGGAGTCTGGAAACCGGAGACTCACGCCGATACGAAAAAGGAAACCATCTGGCTCACCCAGGATTCCGTCGACTCAAAATCACTTCGCTGGCGCGTCGAAAACGGCTTCGAGATCGGCGAAGGACTCTACCAGACCGGCGTCGACGCTCGCCCTGCCTACGTTATCGTGAAAGAGCATCCGGTTCACCAGATCACCGTCGCGTATATGTCGTGGCAATCCGGTACCTCTCTCAAGCACGCCCGCCAACTGGTGGATTCCGTTATCGCCTCCTACCAGCCAGCCCGCGCGGTGGACGACTACTTGAAGATCGCCGCGGACCGCCCGGCCAGGCTGAAAGCGGAGCGCCACGCCGCCATCCACCAGTTCCTCAAATCCAAGGGCATCCAGCCAGAACTGGACGGTGACTTCGTCGCGCAAGACGGCGTTCTCTACGCGCTCTACACACACCACTTTTGGGGCCGCCTGTTCGCTACCGTACTGCCCCTTGGCGATATGCAACCTCTGCCGCGCTACCTGTCCAACATTCAATGGAGTGGCATGGTGCTCTGGTTCACCAAAGAGCCAAACACCTGGGAACAGCACGCGCTGCACGACGAAACACCCAACTTACCCGCGAGCTTCTCGCGCTACCTCGACGCCCACGCCCTCCCCGGCCGCGCCAACTTCTTCGCCGTTCACGTCGATCTGTTGGATGATATCGAAGCCGCCGCCCCCGTCCCGGACTTCATCCCCAGCCAAGCCGCAAAACTGCGCCGGCAATTCGCCACCGGGGCGTGGATCAAACCCTGGGATTAGCGCAGCACCGACGGGCCGCTCACCGGCTGGCCACAGCCATTGCGCGCTTGTAAAGTCCTTCGGCTTGCATACCCCGGCACAGACTTTCGAACTCCGCCTCCGGCCCTTTCCATTCCATGGCGTCGATGGATTCGAATACCGGCACGTCCAATCGGAGCGTCGCCAGAGTGCGGTAGAGAAGTGCGTCCTCCCATTGCTCCTGCAAGACCGCGCAGAGCCGTTGCGCTGCGCGAATCCCAGATCCCCACTGACGCCAGTCCTTGGGCACGTCCTCCAGATGAGGATAGCGCGAGAACGTGAGTTCCGCGGCCTTCGCACCCCAACCGGGCAGCCCCGGATAACCGTCTGCCGTGTCGCCAACGACGGCGAGCCAATCGGGGATGGAGGCCGGCTTCACTCCCCACTTGGCAACCACTCCATCTTCATCGCGTACGATGTCGCGGCGCCGGTCCCACTGGACGATCTTCTTACCTGCAACGCACTGCGCCAGGTCCTTGTCCGGAGTACAGATGAGAACCTGTTCGACACGTTCGTCCATCGCTGCCCTGGCAGCGGCGGCGGCAAGCGCATCGTCGGCTTCAAACTCCACCATCGGCCACACCATCACTCCCATCGCACGCAACGCATCTTCCAACAGCGGGAACTGCGCCCAGAGCGGCTCGGGAATTCCATCGCCGGTCTTATAGCCAGGATAGAGGCGGTTACGGAATGATTCGATCACATGATCGGTGGCAACGCCGGCATGGGTGGCGCCGCTTTCCAGCAATCCGACGATGGAGGTCACCACTCCGCGAACCGCACCGATCTCGCGGCCTGCAGCGTCCAGCGCCGGTGGCACCGCAAAGAAATGACGGAACAACTCGTAGGTTCCATCGACAACGTGAATCTTCATTCTGTCTTCAGTGCACCGCGTACGGCGCCTTCAACGCGAAGGGTGCTATTTCGACGTCGAATTGCGTGCCGTCCGCGCGAACCATCTGGTAGGTGCCGTGCATGCGGCCAGTGGGCGTTTCCAGCGGACACCACGATGAGTACTGAAACGACTCACCTGCCGCTAGAGTGGGCTTCTGTCCCACCACCCCTGGCCCCTTCACTTCGCGAATCTTCTCCCAGGAATCGGTGATGATCCAGTGGCGGCTCAGAAGTTGCACGGGCTCCTCGCCCATATTCGTAATGCGGACCGTGTATTGAAAGACCCATTGCCCTTGCTGTGGGCGCGAGTTCTCGGGCACATGGCGCGCAATTACCTCGACGCGTACCTGATTGGTGGTGGCGTCGGAAACAGGACCAACGTCGTAAGGCGTCGAGTGCATGGATAAGGCTATCGTAGCATCCCGCTGGCTGGCAGCATGGTGTGTTACGGCGCCGTGAAGGCTACTTCAGCACCAGTGCCTGCACGGCATCGGCAATGACATACCCACCGCCGCCCGAACCATGAATCGTAACGGTTGCCGGTTTGGCCGGATCCAGCGTGTACTTGCCCAACGACACGAACAGGCCGTCAATGGGCGGTGTCTGCTTCTGATTCACCACCTTTGAATCGACGCCGCGAGCGTGCGCGACGTCCACCTTCACGTGATCTCCCCGATTCTCATGTGGCGCGTAGGAAAGGCGCACCTCATACGTGCCGGCCTCACGAATCGGAAGTGTATAAACCGCGGTGACTGAAGCAGCCGAGTCCGCCTGCGCCACGCTGTACCCGTCCTCGACGTACTTCTGCGAAGTATGGCTCATCCTCCACGCGCCGTTCCGTTTGGCGGCCGCGTCATCCACAACAATCCCCGGCAGTGCCGAGGCAGCCACCGCCGGCGCACGCACAGCCCTGGTCGATTCCAGCACCTGCCCATCGGCCAGCAACCGCGCCCGCAGTTTGTCGTAGGAAACATCCTGTACGGCAATCTTCGCGTCAATCGCCATCGCCGCCGCCGTTGCAGCCGACTGGCCGAGTATCATGAACACCGGCTCCATGCGAATCGAACCGTAGGCAATGTGCGTCGACGACACACAAACCGGCACCAGCAGATTGGCCACTTCGCCCTTCTTCGGCACCAGTGAGGCATAGGCAATCTGATATGGCCCGTTGGTGCTGACACCGATGTCGCCCTCATTTTGCACGTAGCCTTCCGGCGTAATGTAGCGCTGGATGTTGTGCGAATCGATGCCGTACGAACCCATGCCTACGGGGCCTGGTGTCGGCCGCCTCTTCAGGAGTTCGTTCTCGGTCATGACATACTGGCCCACCATGCGGCGCGCCTCGCGCACATAGATCTGATGCGGCCAGTTGCCGTTATCGGTGAACTCGTCTTTCGCCAGTCCCCACCTCGCCACGGCGGCGCGAACATCTTCCGGCATGCGAGGATCGTTCGCCATGAAGTACAAAAGGCCCTTCTGGTAGGTCTCGTGCTCCTTGATAATCTCGCGGCGCCGCTCATAGGTCGCATCGGGATAATCCCAGTTGCGGCCGATGTTGTCGGTGCTGAAAGGCCCGTGATTATTGGTGTCAGTCTTCCAGTTGGGAATCGGATCGTACTTTTGGAATGTTTCGCGCCAGCCTGCCTGAAAGACGCGCAGCAGCAGTTCGTACTCCTTCGGATCGTAGCCATCGGGCTTCGCGAATGGCACACGATTCTCAGCCCATTCGGTCAGACACATGCGAAAGCAGTACGCCTGCACTTTCTTGTCGGCCGCACCGTACTCGCCGGGAGGGTCCTTGCTGATGCGGGGCAGAATACCGCTCGATGGATCGCCTGGAACCACGTAGGGAGAAATCGGCGTCTTGACCGCGCCGAAATGATGGCGATGGTGCAACACGCCCACCTGCACGCCGTTCCACTTTTCGCCATACGCCTTAGTGGATTCGCGCCCCACGAAGTAGGTCACTCCAGCCGTCGCCATCAGATCGCCTTCATACGTGGCGTCGATGAACATCCTGCCGCTGTAGCTGGAACCATCGAGCATCGTGATGGACTGAATGCGATCGCCCTGCTTCTTCACGCCCTTCGCGCGATCGAGCCACGAATTGCGGATCACCGGGATCTTCAACTCTTTGATCCAATCCTCGTAAACCTTCTCTGCAACGTGCGGCTCGAAGATCCACATAGTGCGATTCACGCTGTCGAGCGCTTCTGTGCCCTGACCTTTGTTCCCGTATTGTGCCTGCTTCTGCCAGCGCCACGCTTCCGGTGTCTGGTAGTGTTTCCAGACGCGATGATAAAACTCGCGGGAGAGCCCGCCAATCACGGATTTGTCTCCGGAATCAGTGAATCCGAGCCCTCCAGCCGTGAGTCCGCCGAGATGCTTTTCGGGACAGACAACAATGACGGACTTGTTCATCTTTTTCGCCTGGACGGCGGCGGTCATGGCGCCCGAAGTGCACCCGTAAATGACGATGTCTGCGTTACGAGACGTCGCGGCGGAAGCATGCTGCATCCCCACCGCGAAGAACAAAAAACAAATAGTGCGGAACATGATTTTATCTGTAGGCCAATCCTGACGACTGCTTTTCCACCTTTGCCGCGTCGAGTTCGATTCCAAACCCAGGACGCTCACTCAGCTCAATCTTCCCGTTCACCGGCCTTGGCGGATGCTTCTCAAAGTGATAATACGAGCGCATCTTGGTGATCAAGAATTCCACCAGCGGGCACGTCATGGGAGACTGGCTCGCCACCACGTGAAGCGCCGCATGCACACTGTGCCCGTGCGGAATCACCTGCGCGTCAAACAACGATGCCACCGAGCAGATCCTCACCAGCTCCGATACGCCGCCGCACCATTCCGGATCAGCCTGTACCACGGAAATGGCGCCAGCTTTCAAGTAATCGTGCGCCTGCCAGCGGCTGTAGAAATGCTCACCCGTCGCGACGGGGATGCTGGTGGCCCGCCGCAGCGCCGCGAAGCTCTCGATCTTCTCCTGTGCGAAAGCCTCTTCAATCCACCGCGGCCGGTACTGCTCCACTTGCTTCGCCCAGCGGATGGCGTAGTTGACGTCCCAGCCCATGAAGGCGTCGAACATGATCTCCGTGGTGTCGCCGAGAGTCTCGCGCAACACCCGCACCAGTTCCACGTTCTTCGACATGCCCTCCAACCCATCCCCCGGGCCATAGGCGATGAACCACTTCTGATGCCGGTAGCCGAGCGACTTCAACTCCGCACACTTGGTACGCACGGCCTCCGGCTGAACCGAAAATCCAAGACAGCTCCCGTAGGCTTCCACAGCTTTGCGAGTCGGGCCGCCGAGCAAGCGGTACACCGGCGTTTCATAGTAGCGACCGCGCGCATCCCACAGTGCATTGTCCACGGCCGAGATCGCCATCATGTAGTGGCCGCGGCTGGAATGCCGGTTCATGCGATAGAGCTGGTCCCACAACGTTTCCCCCGCCAGCGCATCCTTGCCCGTGAGGAACGTTTTCAACTGCTGATCGACAACAATGGCCGCCTCTTTGTCGATAGGCCCATAAAGCCCTTCCACGCCTTCCGCTGTTCCGATCTTTAAATAGGTTGCCGCTACAGGCGACATCGTCTTGCTGCCCGGATTGTCGCGGTAGACCTTGGGGCGCAGTTCCTCGTACACATGGTTCGGCTGCACCTGATACTGTCTGTCGGTGCCGGCGACAGTCTCATATCGCCCCTCCAGCCGCACGAACTCAATGCTGCGAATCGTGAGCCGCGCGGGCCGCCCCAACGAGGGTACGGCGCCAAGCAGAGAAAGAGCGGAACGTCTGCGCATGCCGGTATTGTACTGCTACAATCACCCTTCGAGTTTGATGCGCCCACCCAAGTTCCGCAAAGTCCTGGTCGCCAATCGCGGTGAGATCGCGGTCCGCGTGATTCGAGCGCTGCGCGAATTGGGCATCGCGAGCGTGGCGGTGTATTCCGATACGGACCGCGATTCGCTCGCCGTGCGCATGGCCAACGAAGCCGTTCATCTGGGGGCGGCGGCATCTTCAGAGAGCTATCTCGCGATTGAAAAGATCATCGGCGCTGCGCAACGCACTGGCGCGCAGGCTATCCACCCCGGCTACGGTTTCCTCAGCGAAAATGCCGATTTCGCCGAAGCCTGCGAACGTGCCGGTATCGTGTTCATCGGCCCGCCTGCCGCGGCAATTCGCAAGTTGGGTTCAAAGACGGCCGCGCGCCGGCTGGCCATCGCCGCCGGAGCCCCAGTCGTCCCGGGCGTCCAAAAACCCGTGCTGGATTTAGACGATGCGCGGCACATTGCCGCCGAGATCTCGTACCCTGTGATTCTCAAAGCCGCTGCCGGCGGCGGTGGCAAAGGCATGCGCCGCGTCAACACCGAAGGCGAGTTGGAGGCGGGCCTGCGCGACGCTTCGAGCGAGGCGGAACGCTCCTTCAAGAGTTCCGAAGTCTACATCGAAAAGCTGGTGACCAAGCCGCGCCACATTGAAATTCAGATCCTCGGCGATCGTGACGGTCACGTGATCCACCTCGGCGAGCGCGAATGTTCGCTCCAGCGGCGGCATCAGAAAGTGGTGGAAGAGTGCCCGTCGCCGGTGATGCTGGCATGTCCGGAGTTGCGGCACGCAATGGGCGAAGCCGCGCTGCGGGTGGCGCGGGCCGCGGGTTATTACAACGCCGGCACCTGCGAGTTCCTCGTCGACGAACATCGCAACTTCTACTTCCTGGAGATGAATACCCGGCTGCAGGTGGAGCATCCGGTAACTGAGTTGGTTACCGGCCTCGACCTGGTTCACTGGCAATTGCGCATTGCCGCGGGCGAGTCGTTGGCGCTGCAGCAGGAAGACATCCACTTCCGCGGTTCCGCCATCGAGTGCCGCGTCTACGCCGAAGATCCGGAGCAGAACTACATGCCTTCCCCAGGAAAGATTCTGGGGTTGAAGGAACCCTCCGGGCCTGGCATTCGCATTGACTCCGGCGTGTATCCGGGCTGGACTGTCCCGATGGATTACGACCCGTTACTGGCGAAGCTGGCTGTGTGGGCTGAGGACCGTCCCTCTGCCATCCGCCGCATGTTGCGCGCCGTTCGCGAGTATTCGGTGACGGGCATCCAGACGAACCTGCGCCTGTTCCAGGAGATACTCGAGGACACGCACTTCGACGCCGGATTGCTGCATACAGGCTTTCTCGATGAAATGATGGCACGCCGCGGCCGCGGGGAAGAACAGTTCGAGATGCACGACATCGCCGCAATCGTCGCAGCCTTTCACGTCGCACGCCAACAACCACAAAGAACCGCCCCATCCGCCGAACGCACTTCCCTCTGGCGCAGCGCCGGACGGACTGAGGTGATGCGATGAAGCGCTTCATCCGGAACGGAAGCGTCGAAGCAATGCTGGAGATGGAAGTGCGCGGCGGCCTCGTGAACGCATCCATCAGCGGCAACCAACTCGCCCCTCGCAATCACTCGTTGTCGGTTAGCGAAGTGGAACCCGGTGTTTATTCCGTACTCGCTGGAACCCGCGCCATGGAAGTGCGCGTCACCAAAGCACGCGAGGGTTGGACGGTTCACATCGCCGGCCGGCAGTTCACCATCGACGTGGTAGACCCTCGCGAGGCATCCGCCTGCGGTAAGGGCTTTGGCAGGCAAGGCCGTCAGGAAATCGTCTCGCCAATGCCCGGCAAAGTGGTTCGGGTTCTGGTGGAGGAGGGTTCCGCCGTCGAGGAAGGGCAAGGCCTGATTGTGGTGGAAGCCATGAAAATGCAGAACGAGATGAAGGCCCCCAAAGCAGGCAAAGTGCTCGCTCTCGCCGCACGCGCCGGAGCCAGCGTGACAGCAGGCGAAGTACTCGTTACTCTGGAATAGAACCCATGACCGAAGAATGTGCCATCTGTAACGGAACCGGTTGGAAGATCGTCGAGAAAGACGGCATCTCCGGAGCTGAGCGTTGCCAGTGCGCCATCGACTCGAGGACGACGCACGTGCTGGAAGCGGCCCGCATCCCTCCGCTTTACGAGAAGGCCTCGCTCGAGAACTTCCTCCTGCCCCGCGACAATCAGGCCGCGCACGATGCCCTGTCGAGCGTGCTTTCGGTGGTGAAGCGTTACGTCCGTGGGTATCCGCACGCAGACCGGCCCGGCCTGTTGCTGATCGGAAACCCCGGTACCGGCAAGACTCATCTTGCAGTGGCGGCTTTGCGCGGACTCATCCAACGCGGCTATGAAGGCATCTTTTACGACTATCAGAACCTGCTCGATAACATCCGCTCCAGCTACGACCCCAGTTCCGGCAACACGGATAAGGAGGCGTATCGCACGGTTCTTGACACCGATATTCTGTTGCTCGACGACCTCGGCGCACACCGTGTCACCGACTGGGTAGAGGACACGGTCACCGCAATCCTCACCTACCGGTGCAACAACCGCAAGCCTCTCATCGCCACTACCAACCTTGTCGATCCGGAAGCCGGGGCCAACGTCAGCGAGCGTAGCGGCACTGGCGTACAAGTGCGTACCACCCTGGCGGAACGCATCGGCATGCGTGCGCGGTCGCGGCTCTTTGAAATGTGCCGCGTGGTTCGTATGCCGTCCGTCGACGATTACCGCATCAAGCGCTCGCGCGCATCCTGATCAGAACGTAATCCCCAACAGCACGTCCACTTGATTGAGGCTCTGCGCAAGTCCACCGATCGTCTTGTCGTTGAAACGCCGTTGATAGCGCAGTTCCGGCGTTAGGTTGATCACCGGAATCTTGATATCCAACCCGGCGCCGAACGCCAGGCCTGCCGTGTTGCCGCTAGACGTGAGCCCCGTCACTTTGTAGAACACCGGACCCGCCCCAAGGAACGGCCGCACAACAATGCCGGGCAGACGGTAGCGCGCCATAAACGGAAATTCCCATTGCCCGCCATCCGCGGTGCTACCCGCCGCCGCGCCCTCCGTTCCCAACCGGCGATACAGAAAATCGAAGCTCGCCCCAAAACCTAACGGCAGCCGAAGTTCCACCGTCGGGCCAAGCAGAAAGCGCTGATGCCCCTTGACCGAAATGCTCCGCGCCTCCACGGCCTTCAGCCCCTCGCCGAAGGGGATGCCTCCGCGCACACCGAACGACAGCGCTTCGGCCCGCGCAGCCGTTGGGGCCGCCATCAGGGCAAACAAAACAGGAAGAAAATGTTTCACGATGCCTTTCCCTTCCCGGCGCACTCCTGGCACTGGCAAATGCGGCGGAAATGTTCGTAGGAATAGATGCCTGTGCTGTGTCCGTCGTTCCATACGATTCGAATCGCGTAGTTCCCCACCGGTTCCACCGACGTCATCTTGATTGCGGCCTTGTACATCTGAAAGGGATTGGCCTGCGGCTTTGAATAGTCGGACTTCTGCGGCTCGGTTCCATGGGCCCCCGTGCACGTGGCACAGGGACATTCATCCCGCAGGTACGCGCATGTGTACTCGCTGTGATGGCCATCCTGCCAGTCGATCTTGATGCCTTTCGATTTGGAAACGGCGATGTGTTCAGGTTCGTGAGCTGGGTTCATTGCACTCGTTCCACGTCGCGGACGCCCGGAATCCGGCGCAGCGCGGAAATAATCTTCTCCATCTGGCGCTTGTCTTTCACTTCGCAGGTCAGATCGACGATGGCGCTGTCGTCGCTGCGTTTGTCGTCCATGCGGGCCTCTACAGACCGGATGTTGGTGTTCTCGTTGTAGAAGATCGAAGTGATCTCATGCAGCATGCCCGGACGGTCTTCTGAGTACACCATCATCTTGACAGTGAAGGTTTCACTCACCGCGCGCGCCCACTCGACATCGATGCGCCGTTCGGGCTCGTACAACAGGCTCTGCACGTTCTTGCAGTTTTGTGAATGCACGGCAATTCCCTTGCCGCGAGTGACGTATCCGACAATGGCCTCGCCGCGAATCGGATTGCAGCACTTGGCGCGGTACACCAGCACGTCGTCGATACCCTTCACCTTGACGACGAGATCCTGACCCGGCGGAAATACCTGCGAGCCGGTAGCCGAGAACACTGGCGCAGGCGCAGGTGGCTTCGCCGGCTCAGCCTCAGGCACGCTCTCCGGAGCAAGTTTCTGCAGGATGTGGCGTGCCGAGAATCGGCCGTAGCCGAGCGAAGCGTAGACGTCCTCCATCTTGCTGTGGCCGTATTCGCTAGCCACCTGTTCATAACGGTCCTTGGCGATGCGGCTCAGCGACACACCGAGTCTTCGCGCTTCTTTCTCCAGAAACTTCTCGCCGATTTCGATCGCCTTGGCGCGCTCGCTGGCATTGATGAAATGGCGGATCTTGTTGCGCGCCCGCGAGGTCTTCACCAGTGCGAGCCAGTCTTTGCTCGGCAGGTGGCCTTGTTGCGTCAGGATCTCCACCACATCCCCGTTGCGCAGTTGGTACTTCAACGGCACGATGCGTCCATTCACCTTCGCGCCGACACACGTGTTTCCGACATCGCTGTGAATGGCGTAGGCAAAGTCCAGTGGCGATGCGTCACGCGGGAGTACGATCACGCGGCCCTTCGGCGTGAAACAATACACTTCCTCGGCGTACAATTCCACCCGTAGCGTGGACATGAACTCCTGAGGCTCGTTCATTTCCTTCTGCCATTCCACGAGATGGCGCAACCACGCAATCCGCTGATCGTCGTCCGCCGGACCCTTCTTGCCTTCCTTGTATTTCCAATGCGCCGCGATGCCTTCCTCGGCAATGTGGTGCATCTCTTCGGTACGGATCTGCACCTCGAAACTGTGCCCGCCGGGTCCGATCACAGAGGTGTGCAGCGACTGGTACAGGTTCGGCCGCGGGATCGCGATGAAATCCTTAATGCGGCCCATGATCGGGTGCCACTCGTTGTGGATCACGCCAAGCGCCGCGTAGCAGTTCTTCACCGAATCGGTGATGATGCGCAGCGCAAGCAGATCGTACACCTGATCCATGCCGATGCGCTGCCGCTTCATCTTTTGATAGATGGAGAATGGCCGCTTCAACCGTCCTTCCACGCGGGCGGGAATGTGATCGCGGGCCAGCTTCACCTCAACCGCATGCTTCACCATGTTGAGGTATTCCTGGTTCGCCTGACGCCGCGATTCCATTTCCTTCATCAGTTCCTGGGATGCTTCCGGATCCTGATATTGAAACGCGATGTCCTCCAACTGGCCGCGGATTTTACCCATGCCGAGGCGATGCGCGATCGGGACGTAGATGTCGAGCGTCTCGGTGGAAATCCGTTCCTGCCTCTCGCGCGACAGCGCTCCCAGCGTCTGCAGGTTATGCATGCGATCGGCTAGCTTCACGATGATCACGCGAATGTCGGTGGTCATCGCCAGCAGCATCTTGCGCAGGCTCTCCGCCTGCCGTTCCTCGCGATTGGCCAGCTTCAGCTTGCCCAGTTTGGTGACGCCATCCACCACTCGCGCCACATCGTCGCCGAACGTCCGCCGGATCTCGTCGATGTGCACATCCTCGTCTTCCACTACATCGTGCAGCAGACCGGACTGCAGGCAAGTCATGTCCATCTGTTCATCGGCGAGAATGCCTGACACGGCGATCGGATGCAGAATGTAAGGATCGCCAGTGGCGCGTTTGCGGTTGCGATGCCAATAGGCCGCTTTTTCAAAAGTGCGCCGGAGCGCGGAAAGGTCGTCGTTGGGCCTCGACGCCTTCACCTGCTTTTCCAACTGCGCGTACGCTGCCGCCACTTGTGGCACTTCCCAGGGTTCCGGGTTTACGGGGATGGAAAGTGCGTTGGTAACCGGTAACGGTTCAGTGGCCATATGAAAAATGGCGGCTCGCACGCTCCAGCCAAAGCCGAGTATGACGAACCGCCGTCTTTTGATTATAGCTGTCCGGCTATTTGCGGCGCTTGCTCAAGCCGAGTCCCATCAGCCCAATGCCGAACAACAGCATCGTCGCCGGCTCCGGCGTAGTGGCATCGCTGACAGCCATATTGTCGAAGTGGAAGAATTGCGCCGCCGGCGGATTCGTGTTATCCCCGTTCGGCGTCACCGTTACCGAGACAATCGGCACAGTGGAAGTCAGGCCCGCAAAAGTCGCCGCAAGAGCCGGGTTGCTGGCAAAGCCGGTAAACACATGGCTCCCGCCCTGCAACAGGATGTCGAAGAGGAATGAGCCGGTGAAGTTTGCACTCCCTGCCGACGGGTCCTGATTATAGGCCCGGAAATCCAGTCCGAAGGCCGTTGTGCCCGCAGCCAAAGTAAATACCGTGGGATGGATGCCGCAACATGTGGAGTAATACCCGCCCTCCATGTAATCACCCGATCCCAAGGAACCTCCTCCCGCAACGCCGCCCAGGATTGCTGAATTGCTGATCGCATACAATGGGCTCGCGCTGATGGCCACCCCTCCGATCGTCAGTCCGCCTGGAAAGAATGCGGTTCCCCCTGCGGCCGCGAGGCCTTCAAAATTCACCGTCGCGACGCTTCCCGACGACAACAGGAAATTCGGCCGGTCCGTGAAAATTGTGATCGCTCCGGCGTTAGCGGTCACCATCACCGCCATCGTAAAGAGTGTGAGTCGTGTCATTTGTGTAGTTCCTTTCAAGAAGTGTGCTCGTAACAGAGACAGCGGAACCGGCTCACCAAAAGTGACACGCGCTATCCTGAAGCTTCATGACCATGCGAATCGGGTACTGGGATGCTTTCTCCGGCATCAGCGGCGACATGACCATTGCGGCGCTCGTGGATGCAGGCGCGCCCTTCGACGAACTCCGCGCGGGCCTCGATTCCCTGGGCACCGGGGCAACATTTCGTGCCGAAAAGACCCGCCGCAAGGGGATCACCGCCACCTGGTTCCACGTCGATTTTGAAGACCAGCACAAGCATCGCCACCTGCCGCACATCGTCGACATGATCGAGCGCTCGCAGCTCCCTCCGCGCGCAAAACAAAACGCGGCCCGCGTGTTTCAGAAACTCGGCGAGGCCGAAGCGCATGTCCACGGTGTGCCGATCGAGAAAGTGCACTTTCACGAAGTGGGCGCGGTGGATTCCATTTGCGACATCGCCGGAGCGTGCCTCGGCATGGAACTGCTGGGCATCGAAGAAATCCACTGCTCGCCGATCAACACCGGCAGCGGCACCGTCAACACGGAGCATGGCGTCCTGCCCGTACCCGCGCCCGCCACTGCGCGCCTTCTCACCGATGTTCCGGTCTACGCCGCCGGCCCGGCAATGGAACTAACCACGCCCACCGGAGCCGCCCTCGCCGTCACGCTGGCTTCGCAATTCGGCGCGATGCCGCCGATGCGCATTGGAGCCATCGGCTATGGCGCAGGCACCAGGGACGTACCCGTGCAGGCCAACGTGCTCCGCTTCACCATCGGCACGCGCACCAATGCTTCCGAGGCCACAACCGTCAGCGTGCTCGAAGCCAACATCGACGATTGCTCCCCACAGGTGCTCGGCTTCGCCATGGAACGGCTCCTGGATGCCGGCGCCCTTGACGTCACCCTGACACCATTGCTCATGAAGAAGAGCCGCCCCGGCTCGCTGCTACGCGTTATCGCCACACCCGAATCGCAGGAACAACTCGCCGCGTTGATCTTTCTGGAAACGCCGACCCTCGGCCTCCGCATCCACCGGGCCGAACGCCGCGTGCAATCGCGCGAGATCGTGGAAGTGGAAACCGCTCACGGCAAAGTGCGAGTCAAAGTGAGCGGCGAGGGCTCCTTCGCACCCGAGTATGACGACTGCCGCAAGCTTGCGCTGGCGACCGGCGTCCCGCTGCGCCAGATACTCAGCGAGGCGAGTCTAGCGTACTTCCGTCTGTCAAAATAGGACGGTGAATGGATACGCGAGATCGATCCACGTGCGATCCCGGCAGCTCCGAGTTAGAATGGACCATGACCAAGACGCTATCGGCTGTGTACGAGAATGGCGTGCTCCGGCCGTCAGAGCCGCTGGACCTCAAGGAAAGCCAACGCGTCACAGTGATCATCTCGGACGCGCCTGGCGACATCGCTGACGCCTATCTCGATCACGAATACATGGCAGCGATTGACGCGATGGACGAAACCGCACCGACTCTTGAAGAAGTCCGGGCGGCGTTGGCGACAATTCCTGGCAATCTCTCGGATGACATCCGCGCTGAGCGCGACGCGAGAGGCTGACAAGACTTGTCGCTCTACTTCGACACCAGCGCCACCGCGAAGCTGTATCACGCCGAGATCGGTAGTGCGGTTGTGGAAGGGCTGGTCGCGAAAGGTCAGTCCATTTATTTGTCGAGGCTGGGCGTCCTGGAAATGCATTCCGTATTATCCGGGAAAGTACGCACTGGCGCACTCACTCAAGTTGCCGCCGACAAGGCCTTGAAGCTCTTTCGGAATGATGTCCGAAGTCGGCGCTTTCGGATCGCCACGCTGAGAATCCACCACTACGAACTCGCGGAGAAGCTGATAGCTGTCCACGGCACGGCGTCTGCGCTACGAACGCTCGATTCGCTCCAGTTGGCAGTGGCTTTGGATCTCGCTCGAGGCGGCGTAGTGAGCACGTTAGTGACTTCTGATAAGACGATGATTCGAGTCGCAGCCCAGGAACAGATCCTCTGTATCGACCCCGCAGCCGCCCTTCCATAGCTGCAGGAGAGGCACCTCTCATTCTGACGCAGTGGCGCAAGGACAGGTGCCCGTGTCTGAATGCCTGGAAATCGTGCCAGAGTCGGGCGTCCCCGTTGACATCCACGCTATCCTGGAAACAGGCGCCCCCCAACAACCGCGCTGAACCCTAGCTAATCCAGACACCTCGATGAAATACTACATCACTGTACCCATCTATTACGTCAATGCCGCGCCGCACATAGGCCATTTCTACACCACCATGGTCGCCGACGCCCTCAAGCGGTTCAAGCAAATGCAGGGCTACGAAGTGATCCTCACCACCGGCAGCGATGAGAACAGCGTCAACGTCGAACGCGCCGCTGCGTCCAAAGGGATGTCACCGTCCGACTACGCCGCCGTCATCGCCGGGGAATTCGAAAAGACCTGGAAGGAAACCGGCCTCGGCGTCGATCGCTTCTTCCGCACCTCCGACCCGCGCCATCACGAAACCGTCCGGTGGATGTTCCAGCGCTGCCGCGAGAACGGCTACATCGACAAGGGTTCCTACACCGGCCAGTATTGCTTCTCCTGCAATCTCTACGTCAATGACGCCAAACCGGGCGACCCTTGCCCCGATTGCGGACGCCCCACCGAAACCGTCACCGAGGAAAACTACTTCTTCCGCCTCTCGGCGTTTCAGGACAAATTGCTTGCGCTCTATGAGGACCACCCTGATTTCATTCAGCCCGAGATCCGCCGCAACGAAGTCCGCTCGTTCGTGAAATCGGGCCTCAAAGATCTGTCCATCACCCGCTCCAACCTCACCTGGGGTATCCCCGTGCCCGTCGAAGGCAAGCACATCTTCTACGTCTGGTTCGACGCGCTCATCACCTACCTTACCGCCGTTCGAAACGACAACCTCTGGCCCGCTGACCTCCATCTCATCGGCAAGGAGATCATCCGCTTCCACGCCATCTACTGGCCCGCCTTCCTGATGGCCGCCGGACTCGAATTGCCCAAGCGCGTCTGGGCGCACGGCTGGCTGCTCTTCGACAACGAGAAGATGAGCAAGACGCGCGGTAACATCGTCCGCGCCACACCCATCCAGCAAGTGATGGGCATCGACCCGCTGCGTTACTTCCTGCTCCGCGAAGTGCCCTTCGGCTCCGATGGCAGCTTCAGCTACGATGCCCTCGTGGGCCGTTACAACGCCGATCTCGCCAACGGCCTGGGCAACCTCGTCAGCCGCACGCTCAGCATGATCCATCAGTACCGCAAAGGCGTCGTGCCGCAAGCCCACGCCGAGGTAGGCGCTGAAGTCGCCGCCAAAGCGCGCGAGGTCATCACCACCTTCCCTACTGCCTTTGAAGCCTTCGAGTTCTCCAAAGCCATCGAAGGTATCTGGTCGCTCCTCGGCACAGTGGACAAGTTCATCGTCCAACAGGCCCCCTGGACCCTCGTCAAGAAGGAAGACGCCGAATCGCAACGCATCCTCGACGGAACACTCTACACCGCAGCCGAAGTGGTGCGCATTGCCACCACGCTGCTCTATCCGGTCCTCCCTGAATCGACGCAGAAGATCTGGACGCAGCTCGGTGTGCCCGAGCCGCTTGCCGCCACCAACCCCACCACACTGGCATGGGGACAACTCGCCGCCGGCCAGCAGACGCAACAACCGGAACCAGTCTTTCCGCGATGCGACGCCAAGCTCGCCATCCCCAAAATGATCGACCTCGAGCTCGCCGAAAAGGAACGCCAGGACAAACTCGTCGGCAAGGCCAAACAGGAAGCCGCCCCCGCCTCCAACCTCGCGCCCATCGCCGATACCATCACCATCGACGATTTCGCGACAGTCGACCTGCGCGTCGGCCTCGTGAAATCCGCCGAAAAAGTGAAGGGCTCCGACAAGTTGCTCCATCTCGCCGTGGACATCGGAGAAACCAAGCCGCGCAGCATCGTCGCCGGCATCGCCGAGAACTACACTCCGGAGCAAATGCTGGGACGCAAAGTGGTGATCGTTGCCAACCTGCAACCGCGCAAACTCCGCGGCCTGATGTCCGAAGGCATGATCGTCGCCGCATCCCTCGAAGGCGGCCCGGCATCGCTCGCCGGCTTCCACGAGGACGTCGCCATTGGAGCCCGCTTGAAATGACGGGTCTCATAGACTCCCATTGCCACCTCGATAGCGAGCAGTTCGATTCCGACCGCGAGGCTGCCATTGAACGGGCCTTCGGCGCCGGGGTGGAGACCATGCTCGCCATCGGCAGCGGTGATGGCCCTCCGGACTACGAAGCCGCTATCCGCCTCGCGGACCGCTACCCTGCCATTTACGCAACGGTCGGGGTCCACCCGCACGACGCAGGCAAAGCGGACGACCGCACCATCACCTCGTTAGAGGCGCTGCTCAAGCATCCAAAGGTTCTGGCGATCGGTGAAATCGGTCTCGACTATCACTACGACTTCTCTCCTCGCGAGGTGCAGCGCGCGGTCTTCCAATCCCAACTCGATCTCGCCCGCAACAGCGGAAAGCCCATCGCTATCCACACACGCGAGGCTTGGGACGACACCTTCGCCATCCTGGAACGACACTGGGCCGGCGCACCGCAAGGCGGCATCATGCACTGTTTCTCCGGGGGCCCTGAGGAAGCCCGCCGCTGTCTCGCCCTCGGCTTCCATCTCAGCTTCGCGGGAGTCGTCACGTTCCCCAAAGCCACCGCCCTGCATCAGGTTGCTCGCGAAGCGCCACTCGACCGGATCCTAATCGAAACCGATGCTCCCTACCTGGCTCCGGTCCCCATGCGCGGCAAGCGCAACGAACCCGCTTTCGTGGCCCACACCGCCCGGCGCCTGGCCGAACTGCGCGGCGAGCCAGTGGAAACCATCGTCAACGCAACGGCCATGAATTTCCGTAAGTTGTGTCCAATAGGTTAAACTGAAAGACTTCACATGGGTTTCACCGGCAGACTGGGCCTGTCGCTCACGGCTAAGGAAATTTTCGAACTCGTTAAAGACGACCTCAAGCAGGTGGAACATGTCCTTGCCAATGAATCCGCGTCCGGAGTTGAATCGGTAGCGAGCATCGCCCAGTACCTCCAGTCTTCCGGTGGCAAGCGCCTCCGTCCCGCTCTCGTTCTGCTGGCCGGCAACCTTACAGGCAAGGTGACTCCCGGATGCATCCGCATGGCCGCCGTAGTGGAACTCATCCATGGCGCCACCCTCATCCACGACGACGTGATCGACATGGCGCAGACACGCCGCGGTCGCCCTTCGAGCAACGTAATCTGGGGAAACCACACATCGGTCCTGGCGGGCGACTGGCTCTACATGCAGGCCTTCCAGATCGCCCTTCGCGAGCGCAATTTCCACGTCCTCGACATGCTCATCAACCTCACTCAGATGATGGTCGAGGGGGAACTGCTGCAATTGGACCTCATCGGTAAGATCGGCGTTTCAGAAGCGGATTACATGCAGTTGATCGACCGCAAAACCGCCTGCCTGTTTACTGTTTGCGCCAGGCTCGGAGCCCATCTTTCCGGGGCCGACGAGAACACTGAAATCCGTTTGGGCGAGTTCGCCTGGAATCTGGGCATCGCCTTCCAACTGGTGGACGACATGCTCGATTTCACTGCACGGGAAAGTATCCTCGGCAAGCCCGTTGGAGGCGATCTGCGCGAGGGCAAGGTCACCCTGCCTCTGATCTACGCGCTCGAAAGCGCCACCAGGGACGAGCGCCGCGATATGGAGACCGTGCTCAGCGAGCGCAACTACGACAAGGTCCCCTTCCGCAAGGTTCTGCAACTGGTGGAACGCCACCAGGGAATCGCACGCGTCCGCGAGCGCGCCGCCGAGTTCACATGCAAAGCCAAGTCGATCCTCGCAGAGTTTCCCGATAGCTCATACCAGCGAGCGTTGCTCGCCGTCACTGATCTTGTGATTGAGCGTGACCGCTAATTTGGAGAAATCTTCGGCTACGGAAAATACGGATTCAGTTCCTGATAGAACGTCCGCATGAACGTCTTTGCCGCCTCGGTTGCCGCATCCACATCACCGTTCATCACCGGCAGCGTCACCTTGACCACCGCCGCATCCGACCGGTTGTAGCG
>JACQZR010000161.1 GCA_016213775.1 Acidobacteriota bacterium | reverse complement strand
AGAGAGGGGCATCGACGAGTCTCAAGCGGCGGGACTGCGCCATCGGCTGGCCCAGTTTACAGAAGATTGGGATCGCCCCGAGATGAATGCTTACGATGAGCTTCCGCCGCGGTAACGTAGTTTTGGTGTTGTTCCCGGACTCCAACTTGCGAGCCTAACATGGGTCGCGCCGGGCGTGATCATGACCGGCAACCTTGCCACCGTGCATTACTCGGAGATCGACCGCTTTATCGGGAGCTTCCCTCCTTGGCCCTGAAACACCCGAACGTCTCGCAACTCGTCAGCCTATCGG
This sequence comes from Acidobacteriota bacterium, assembly GCA_016213775.1. GTDB lineage: Bacteria > Acidobacteriota > Terriglobia > Bryobacterales > Bryobacteraceae > CADEFT01. The sequence goes on along the minus strand of JACQZR010000161.1, from coordinate 56,914 downwards.
AGGAGAATGATTGCATCTGGTAGGGATTCGGCGCGCAGTTGAGTACTATGGATAGAATGGTGTTTCCCGTTGGGCTGCACCGGTAACCATATTCATCAATCATGCTCGGTTTCCCCAGGAAAACGACGGTTACTATTCTCGCGTTCCTCGGCTATCTGGCCGTGACGGACGTCGTGCCGGTTCTGCACAACTACAAAGTACTGGACTGGACAACGATTCCCTCGGTGCTGGAGTTCAGCGAGAGGAAACCGACGGCGACGCCCGAAGCGGAAGCGCAGCAACGGTTGCGGCCGGAGACCGATCCGAACAAGCAGCAGAAACACGCGTTCCTCGATCCGAACCGGCAGCTCGACAACTTCTACAAAGGGCTGCACCGGGCCGCGAGCGGCAACGGGGCGGTGAGGATTCTGCACTACGGAGATTCGCCAACCACGGCCGATTTGATTACCAGCGACGTGCGGAAGCTGTTGCAGAAACAGTTCGGCGATGCCGGGCATGGGTTTTGCCTGATTGCGAAGCCGTGGGCCTGGTATGCGCATCAGGGGCTGGATTTGCAAGGGTCGGGGTGGACGATCGAGCCGGCGAATCAGTCGGGGGTAAAAGACGGATTGTATGGATTGGGCGGCGTCAGTTTTCGAGGCGGACCTGGGGCGGCGTCGCGGATCCGTGTGAAAGACCTCAGCTACCGCCGGGTGGAAGTGGCGTTTTTGCGGCAGCCGGGTGGGGGCCAGTTGCGCGTGTACGCCGGAGAGAGTGATCTCGGCGCAGTGAATACCGATGGGGAAAGAGGGTCGGGTTTTGAAGCATTCGATCTCCCGGCGGGTACCGCGGATATTCAACTGAAGGCGATGAGCGGGCCAGTGCGAGTGTTCGGCGTAGGGTTAGAGAAAACGGACCCAGGGGTGATCTATCACAGCCTTGGCGTGAACGGCGCCTACGTTTCGGTGCTTGCGAAATTCTTTGGCGAGGAGCACTGGCGGGAGCAGTTGCAGCACTACAAACCCGACCTGGTGATCGTGAATTACGGCACCAACGAGAGCATGTACCCACAGTTTGTCGACTTCACGTCGGAGAAAGAAATGAAAGAGATCGTCCGGCGGATCCGGAAGGCGGTGCCCGAAACATCGATATTGATTATGAGTCCAATGGACCGTGGTCAGCGAATGGCAACCGGCGCGATTGGGACGGTCCCGGCGATCCCCCGGTTGGTGGCGATTCAGCAGAGGGTGGCGCAGGACACGGGTACGGCCTTCTTTAACACGTTTGATGCGATGGGCGGAATGGGCACCATGGGAAGATGGTACGAAGCCGAGCCCCGGCTGGTGGGCGCGGATTTTATACATCCGATGCCCGCAGGTGCGAGAATCGTAGGGGGACTGTTGTATCAGGCCTTGTTGGACGGCTATAACAAGTACAAGCTCCGGCTCCTGCAGACGAAAACGATGGTGGCAAAAAACTAGCATGCGCCTGCCCATGGTTGGCGCGATTCTCGCAGTGTTCGCACTGGCGTCATTGGTTTCTGTGCCTGGTGGCGCTGCGGTACCCAAGACCACCAGGAAGAAGACTCCGGTAAAGGCCGCAAAGAAAAAGACCGCCCCCAAGGCGCAAGCAGCGCAGGTGCCGTCGGCCAGCGTGGAGGAGTACCTGGCGATGGCGCGCGATGTCCCGGTGGAGAACGTCGCGGCTTTAGTGCCGTTTTTCGAGTTACTGTACAGGCAGCAGCGTTCAGATACGTCCGGTGGCCTGCACATCCTTCACTACGGGGATTCGCACACCGCGGCGGACGAATGGACCGGGTTTTTGCGGGCACTTTTTCAGAACCGGTTTGGAGATGGCGGCAGCGGGTTTACACACGCGGGTCGCCCGTGGAACAGCTTCCGGCGAATGGACTCGCGGAGTACGGCGAGCTCCGGATGGTACAGTGACGGATTGCTCGGGCGGTCGGGCGATGGCATGTACGGATTGGCGGGTGTGAGCATCACCGCGTCGCGGGCGCGCGAAAAAGTGGCGCTTGAAGTGACTTGTGAACGGCTGGAGCTTTATTTTCTTCAGCAACCCGGCGGGGGCAGCATTTCCTTTTTCGATAATGGCGTGAATGTGGGAACGGTGAGTACGGACGGGGCTTTAGCGCCCGGCTTCTTCAAGTACCAGTCGACTCCGGGCTTTCACCGGTTTGAACTGGAGACGCAGGACCGGGCTCCGGTCCGGCTGTTTGGCTGGGTTGCCGAGCAGGGCAAGGGCGTTACGTATGAAACGCTGGGGATCAACGGTGCACAGGCATCCATCATGTTTCAGTGGGAGGAGAATCTGCTGGCAACGCACGTGGCGCGGCGGAACCCGAGCCTGATTGTGCTTGCCTATGGCACCAACGAAGCGGGGAACAAAGACTGGACGAAGGAATCGTACCGCGAAATGTTCGCGAACCTGATCTTCCGGATCCGCAAAATGGCTCCGACTGCTTCGATTCTGGTGATCGGCCCGCCGGACCGATACATCCGGACGCGTGCCGGGTGGCGGATTTATGACAACGTGGACCGGATTGTGGAAGGTCAGCGGGAAGCGGCATTAGGGACAGGTTGTGCATTCTGGGACATGCGCGCGAAAATGGGAGGAAAGGGCTCCATGCGGCAATGGGTCAACTCAGGGCTCGCGCAGCGGGATTTTGTCCACTTTACAGCTCCGGGGTACCGGATACTCGGTGGGGCGGTATTTCAGGACCTGATGGAACACTACGGCACCTTCCTCAAAGTGCGCCAGGAGTTGATCGGTAAGAACACGAATGAGCAGACAAGCGAAAATCCTTGAGATTGTACAAAGTGTCGCGAAGAAGCAGGTGACACCCGGTTCGGACGAATCGCTGTTCGATTCAGGCCTTCTGGACTCCTTCGCGCTTCCAGACCTGGTGAGCGCACTGGAGGTGGAGTACCATGTCCGGGTGCCGGACTCGGACCTGAACCCGCGCAAGTTTGACACGATCGAGCGCATCGAAAGTTATCTAGAGGGCTTGCTGTAACTGTGGCCTATATACTCAGTTTCGGGGCGGCGCTACCGTCGAGGACGGTAACGAACCAGGAGTTGTCCGCATTAACCGGACGAACCCCAGAGTGGATTTGGAATGTGTGCGGAATCGAGGAACGACGCTGGGCGGACGATGAAACATCCGTGGTAGATCTTGGATTTCAGGCTGCCCAGGATTGCTTGTCCCAGTCGGGACTCTCGGCTTCGGAGCTAGGGATGATTCTGGTTTCTTCGGGAAGTTCGCCAAGGGTGTTTCCGGGCCCTGCGGCAGAAATCGCTTCCCGGTTGGGCTTGTCGGACACGCCTGCACTGGACCTTCCGCTGGCAAGTGCGGGCAGTCTGGTGGCGATGTCGCTTGCCAATGACTTGGCGGTGGCGCGGGGACCGATCCTGGTAATTGGGACCGAGATCATGTCACGGGTGATCCGGAGAGAGCCTGTGGATCCTGGTGTGGCGATCTTGTTTGGAGACGGGGCGGGAGCGTGCCTGATCCACCCGGGCAAAGGATTGGCGAAAGTTGTGGATTCCAGGATCGCCACGGACGGCGCGTTCAGCGGAGATCTGGCGCTCAGCCATGGGCTGAACTTCACAATGAACGGACGTTCAATCATCTTACAGGCTTCTCGTAAGCTGCCTCGCATTATCCAGCAGGTACTGGAGCGGCAAGGCCTTACCTCGCATCGGGTTTCCGCGTTCCTCATGCACCAGGCAAACCAGAATCTGATGGACCGGGTTGCGGATGCCCTTTCAGTGGAGCGCTCGCTCTTTTTCTCGAACATCCGGCGGTACGGGAATACTTCATCGGCATCGATGCTGATTGCGGCCCGCGAATGGTTTGAAACCGGTTCGATACCTGCTGGAGAACTCGTTTGTTTTGCTGCGTTTGGGGCTGGCCTTCAATGGGGCTGTCTGCTGGCCGAAGTGCTCGGCTGATCAGAGCGTTCGTGAGGAAAGGTACGTAGCCACTCTGAGCTATTACTTTACTCTCAATTTGTTCTTGCAGAATAGGCCAATCGTGCTATACTTAACACACTGGCGGCGGACCAGAAGCATGTTTGGCCGCAGGCAGATTTCGTTTGATCAAGACGAAACTCGGAGGCACATCATGAAAGTAAAGTACGGAGCACGAGGCAGTTTAACTAAACTGATCTTGTCTCTAGTCGTACTTGGGCTAGCGGGGGCAGCTCAAGCAGCGACAGTAGGACAGTGGGAGGGCAGTAGCTCCTTCTGGGCGGGAAACGTAACATTTGGCACAATTTATTCGGCTGCGACGCTTGGCTTGAATGCAACAGTCGAGTCCGGTGAAGCAATCACGGCGACGAATCTGTCGAACAACAACTTTTTCATCATGAGGAATCCCAGCGCCTCGCTTTCCTCGGCTGAAGCTACGGCATTGGTGAACTGGGTGCAGTCAGGTGGCATTCTCCTATTGTTCGCTGAGCAAGCCTCAGCGGTTGCGAACGCGAACGGAATTCTATCGTCCCTCGGTTCCAGCATCAGTGTGACCTCGAGCACCATCGGTAGCCCATATGTGCAGGCTTCCGGGACTCTGAATGGTGCTGATGTGGGTGCCAGTCTTAGCGGGCAGCGGATGAGTTTCTATAACGGTATGGCGTTGACGGGCGGGACGGCCATGGCCAATGCCGGCAGTCCGCTGTGGAATCTGGCGGGCCTCTTCCGAGTTGATAATGTTCAACTTGGCAAGGTGTATGTGTTTGGCAGCCCGCTGGATGCAAACTACAACTCATCTGGATTCTCGAATACGCAGTTCTTCCTGGCTTTGCTGTCACAGAGCACGACTCCGCTCGGATTTGGCGGTGGATTGCAGGATACGACGCAAAATCCCGAGCCTGCAACGTTCGCCTTTGCCGGTTTAGCGCTGGCTGCGGTCGTCTTCACCAGGCGCCGCAAGTAAAGAACATTATTTGTACGGAATAGCAAAGGCGGCTCCTGACCGGAGCCGCCTTTTGTGTTCTTTGGCGGCTACTCGATCACGGGAACCGGCCAAGCCCCCGACGCGGATTGGTGCACGCGACGGTTAATCGTATCCTCCCAGGCGTCGCGCACCTTCTGCGGCATGTCCGCCAGTACCCGCTGAAGCCTCTCCCGCAGGTCTGCAACAACTTCAGGATGCTGGTCGGCGATATCGCTGCTTTCGCCAGGATCGGATTGGATATCGTAAAGTTCCGGATTGGTTAAGGGAAGGTTGAACCGGCCGACCTTCGGTTCGGGAGTGTAGGCCGGTGAGTTGTAGCGCGACAGATGAAGCTTCCATTTGCCTAGCCGGACACATTGCAGGTGGTAGTTGTCGAAGTAGAGGAATTCAGGACGGTCGACGCTGGCCTTATCCGTGGTGAGCATCGGCCAGATATCAACACCATCCAAACCGCTGGGAATCTGGACGTTGGCGAGGTGAGCTACGGTGGGTAGCAAGTCCAGCCCGCTGGCGAATCCGTTGACAACCTTGCCTGCGGGGATGCGGCCGGGATAGCGAGCGAGGAAAGGCACTCGGATTCCGCCTTCGAAGGTATCCCCCTTGCGGCCTCGGGTGCGGCCGGCGCTCCCCTGAAACCATGGGCCGTTGTCGCTGGCAAAGATCACCAGCGTATTCCTGTCCATGCCGGATGACGCAAGCTCGTTCAGCACTTCACCGACGCTCCAATCCAATTCCTGCAGCACATCGGCGTAGGCGCCAAGACCGGATTTACCTCGGAATCCACGGGAAGGGACCAGCGGGATGTGGGGCGCAGTGTGCGAGAGAAACAGGAAAAACGGGTTCGATCGGTTGCGGCGGAGAAAGGCGATCGTCTGACTGGTGTAGCGTTCGGTGAGGAGATCCTGACGAGTGGGCGACTCCAGCACGTCCTGATTCTGCATCAGCATGCTGGGTGACTGATCGTTGCTGTAAGGAAGTCCAAAGAACTCATCGAAGCCGCGGCTGCAGGGCATATGCCGCTGCTGCGAGCCAAGGTGCCACTTGCCGATCGCGGCTGTCCGGTAGCCGGCCTTTTTGAGCATTCCCGCGATGGTAGTCTCATTCTCGCCGAGCCCATGGGTATCGGTCGGATTCATAACCGTGGGTATCCCGGCCCTGACCCCATAGCGGCCGGTGAGGAAACCGGCGCGAGAAGGCGAGCAGACGGAACTTGGCGCGCAGAATTGGCGGAACAGGACTCCGTCACGTGCCAGACTGTCGATGTTCGGGGTGCTCACGTTTGAGCCGTAGCAACCGAGGTCGCCGTAGCCGAGATCATCCGCCAGGATAAAGACGATGTTTGGAGGGGCCGCGGCTGATAACGAAATGGGGAAGCTTCCCGCGGCTGAGCCAGCGAGAAGCTTGAAGAAATCCCGGCGGTGCGAATGTTGGGTACAGCGCAAACGAGACTCCGCTCCGGCGGGAGCGAAACTCGCTATACCCTCATAGACCAGAGGTGTTAAGGCGCAGTGTAAAGATCGCTCACCCGGAATGTCCGGTAGAAAATCAAATTTGACTTTAGATCGTAAACGATATTGCCCTTAGAGTCAATCTCGAAAGAGTGGGATTCGACTCCTCCGGGCCCGGATACGATGCCCGCGTTGAAATGGAGGTGGTCATCACCGAGATCCTGCGCGGAACCGAGAGCGGCAGCGTAGACGCCGAGATCGAGATTGCGGACGAGGGTGGCGCGGCGGTTGCCCTCGTCCAACTGCCAAACCTGGCCGCGGCTGTTGCCGCCGCCGCTGAGAGTGACGCGGGTGTTGCCGTTGTCGAACACCGCAACTAGATTTCGTCCCAGGAAGTTGGCGTCGTGCTGATGGGTGAACCAGGGAGTTGTCTCGTCAGAGTCGGCTGCGAAGTCGCCATCTGCGCCAAGATACCAGACCGGGTGGCCGTCACCTTTGCCGTCCTGGTAGGCCAGCTTCACCAGCCAGTCCTGGTGCCGGATGGAGATGAGCAGATCGCCGTCCGGAGTGTACGAGATCGAATTGGTGTGCGTCCAATCCTCGCCATCAGGGGCAAGGTAGAGCGGCGGGCAGGCTCCGGCATTCCGGCAGGTTTCCCCGAGAATTGCTTTGCGCGTGTTATCGAGCCAATCGAAGCTGTCCCAAACCCAAACGATGCGCAGATCGTCATCGAGCACGATGATCATGTCACCGACGACATCCACCATCTCTCCGTCCTCATTCTCGACGGGTTGTTCGATACTGGCGAGCGCCGCGATGTGGCCGTTGGGGAGGCGGGTCACCTCATGGTGGAAGGATCCGATTTCGCGCTTGCCCATAAGGCGCAGTTGCTCATTCACGCGGGCGGCGTTTGTCTCCTGAAGAATCATGCCAGTGAGATCAAAGCGGCGGATGCGCTGCCCGTCGGGACCCTGGCGCGGACGCTGAAGGTAACCCCAGAAGCTCCCACCGGTCTCCATGCGCGTGAGGAAGGTGACGAGCCCTGGCGCCGCGTTCCAGACAACGCGCCCGGAAAGGTCGGTGGCAACCGTTCCCGCTCCGGATGCGGTGCTGAGCAAAAACGGAAACCGCGTCTCGGACCGAAGTTGCTGAACCACCTCCGGGCGCATGTTGATGGCAGCGATTCGGCCGGACTCAAAAGCCACCTCAGGTCCAGTGTGCAGTTCCTTGCCCGTGTCCAGGATATGGCGGGCATAGTAGCGCGTCTCAGGGTAGATTCCGCCCAGGTGGAAGTTCATTGTGAAGCCAGGCGTACATGGTTTGTAGGAGGTGTAGGATGGCCGTCCGTCGAGGACGCGAAACTGCACCCGCATGCGCTGTCCGGCGGGACAGGCTGGAGCGCTATAAAGGAAGACCAGCGGATGGGTGGTGGGGCTGACAACCGGACCATCCACCGCATGCGGAAGAATCTGAAACGAGGTGCTCGCGGAGGAGACCGAGCCGGTTTCGAGATTCCGTTCCGTGACTTCCACTTCGTAGCTGCCTTCGTGACCGGTGGGCGTCCAGTCCATCGAGGAATCGGGACCGAAGTCCTTTATGATGCGATAGGCATCTCCGGCCTGGCGCGCTCGGAAGCGGTACCAGGCGGGATCCTGAGACGAGCTTCGCGCGTTCCACCGAATGGTGCTGCCAAGCGACAGGGGCACCATGGCGGAGGGAGAGAGTTCGACGGCGGCGGCGGGGATGACAAGCCCAACAACAAGGCCGAGCATAGCAACTCGCGCCTTCCAACGGGAGAGTAAGTATTTCGTAAGCAGGGGGTGATCCTCCTCTGCACTGGATATCGGCTTGATCGATTGCGTTGATCAGCCCCGGCAAAAGGTAAGCACCAAGAAGACGGTGGAGGTATCCAATAGGGCGAACACGGCTTGGATGCAATAGTCGCGCAGACGCGAGAGAATCGTCATGCCTCTGGTATCATCGAATCAAGCTCCCATTTCAGGATGATCGTCAGCACACAGTCCGTCCGATTTGACTCGATCCAACTCGAGTCCGGAGTCGTTATTACGCCGGTGGATGTCGCCTACCAGACCTACGGCGAGTTGAATGCGAACCGGTCGAACGCCATTCTGGCTCTGCACGCCTTTACGGGCGATGCGCACGCCGCGGGGATCAGCGAAGAATCGGGAAAGCCTGGCTGGTGGGACAATATGGTTGGGCCACACAAGGCGTTCGACACCAACAAGTACTTTGTTATCTGTGCGAATGTGCTCGGCGGGTGCAGGGGGACGACTGGACCGTCCTCGATTGATCCGCAAACCGGCAAGCCTTTCGCGATGTCGTTCCCAATGATCACGATCGGCGACATGGTGCGGCTGCAGCACAAGCTGGTGACGCACCTCGGGATCTCGCGACTGCTGGCGGTGGCGGGCGGCTCGATGGGAGGGATGCAGGTGTTGGAGTGGGCCGTTCGGTATCCGGACATGGTCGCGGCGGCATTTCCGATCGCTACCACGGGGCGTCATAGCGCGCAGCAGATCGCGTTTAATGAAGTTGGCCGGCAGGCGATCATGGCGGATCCGGATTGGAACGGTGGCAACTACTACGGGCAGAATCCGCCGCGCCGCGGGCTGTCCGTGGCTCGCATGGTGGGGCACATCACCTACATGAGTGACGATTCGATGAGGGAGAAGTTCGGCCGGCGCTTTAAGAGCAGGGAAGGCATCGCGTTCGCCTTTGATGATGAGTTCGAGGTGGAGAGCTACCTGCGCTACCGCGGGTCGCAATTTGTAGACCGGTTCGACGCGAATTCGTACCTCTACATAACCAAAGCGATGGACGTGTTCGATTTGTCACAGGGCTTCCCGACGCTGGGAGCGGCGCTGGAGCAGGCCAAGGCGCGGTTTCTGGTGATCAGTTTCACTTCCGACTGGCTGTATCCGAGCTATCAATCCCTGGAGATCGTGAGCGCGCTGCGGAGCCGCGGCAAGGACGTGGCCTACTGCGAACTGTCGTCCAACTATGGCCACGACGCGTTTCTGGTGGAAGTGGGAGAGCAGACGGAATTGATTCGCGGGTTTCTCGGCCGTGTGCAGAAAGAGGCCGCGTAATGGGTACAACGCCTCCCGTGACGTACCGCCGGTTGGTGAAGGAAGTGCTGAATCGCGGCGACTACGCGATCATCGGCGAGTTGATTGAGCCGGGGTCAAAGGTGCTGGACCTGGGCTGCAGCGAAGGCGAACTCCTGGAATGGCTTATGGACAACAAGAACGTCCGGGCCAGCGGCGTGGAACTGAACCGGGAGCGGGTGCAGCAGGCGATTGCGCGCGGGGTCTCGGTGTATCAGGGCGACATCGATCAGGGGTTGATCGACTATCCGCCGAAGACGTTCGACTATGTGATTCTCAGCCAGACGCTGCAGCAGACCTTGAAACCGTTGAAAGTCTTGAAGGAGATGCTGCGGGTGGGAAAGCAGATCATCGTGGCGTTTCCGAATTTCGGACATTGGAGCGTGCGGCTGTCGCACCTGCTGTCGGGGCGCGCGCCCAAGACGGGCCTGTTTCCTTATGACTGGTACGACTCTCCCAACATTCACTTTCTCACGGTGGATGATTTCGAGGACTTGTGCCGCGAGCAGAAGTGGGGCGTAGAGCGGCGGTTTTTCCTGTCCGGGAACCGGCGGGTGACGGTGATGCCGAACCTGACCGCGGAGATTGCGGTTTACATGATTCGGGAATCAGAAAAAAATCTTTGAGGGCGTGATAGACTTCCACGATTGTTTTGCGCCTTACCTAGTGGGCCGGTTCGGAGGAACTAACCGACACACGGGGAGGGCTGGGAAATCATGACAGGCACCGCACGAACGTGGAAGGGCTTTGCCGACGGATTCGGAGGAGGAGTCGCCGGCGGAGCGATATACGCGGGTCTGGTCACGGTGCTCGGAGGCAACGAGCCTTCCCCGTGGATTCTGGTTTTCGCGCTGGCAACGGTGCTTGGGCTGGTGGAGGCCAGCCGGGTGCGGTTGATACTGGCGCGGTCTCGCTAGGACCGCTCCCCAGAGTCTGTGACAAATTCCGAAAACCGCTTGTTGATGAGGGAGCGGTCCCGAACTTCAAGTGAAACTACTTCGCCGGTTTGGCGAACAGCGACAACAGCGTCGAGATGGCCGAGCTCTTCCGCGGAGCTGCCGCTACTTTCGGCCGGAGCGCCAGCAGGTCGCCTAGTTGCGTCAGACTCTTGCCGAAATCCGTGGACGAGGGTACCGGCTTGCCTTCTATCAGGGCGCGCTGCACGTTCTCGTAATCGGACGGAAGCACGTGGAAAATATCCGTGTGCAGGGCGGTCTCGATCACCTCGCGGCTGAGTCCATGCTCCTTGCTGTAGCGGTTGATCACCAGCCTGATCCGTCCCATCTCCACTAAGCTGTTCTCCAGATAATCCAGCGCCCGCTGTGCTGCCTGGAGCGACGGAAGCTCATTGGTCGAGACCAGCACTACGTGGTCCGCACCGCGCGCGATCGACAGATTCCAATCTCCGTAAGGAGTTCCGGTGTCCAGAATCACCACTTCATAGAAGCTGCGAGCGAAATCCACAATCGCGCTCGCATCCACCAGGTCGTGCAACCCATCGTTCACGGTTTCCGGCGACAAAAGTACATCAATCGGTCCGACGCTGGTGACGATGCCCTTCCAGATGTCGGTGTCCATCGAATGCGACCGTTGCAGGGCGTCGGTAAAGCTGTAGCTCGATTTCAGCTTCAGCAGGAATGAAAGGGTTCCAGTAAGAGGATCGAGGTCAGCCAGAAGGATCTTTTTGAACCCCACCCTTTTGTAATGCTGGGCCAGATTGGAAGCGATCGTAGTGGCGCCGCAGGCGCCCTTGGCCGGAACCATGCAGATCACTTTGCCGAGCGCCAACCCACCTTTTCCGCCACGTTCGAGACTGGCAATCCGGTCGATGGCGTTGTCAAAAGCATCCGCATCAAAGGGCCGGACGAGAAATTCCGCCGCACCGGCCCGCATGGCGCGGAGGATGATGTCCGGATTCTTGGCGGACAAGAGCACCAGGATCTTGATGCTGGCCTGTACCGCCCGAAGTTCGTTGATGACAGCGAGCCCGCGATCGGCGTCGGAGATGAGGTCAAGGAAGCAAAGGTTGGGACCATGGGCTCCCCCAAGTTCCTGAAGCGCGTGCCGACTGGGGTAGGTGGGCATCTCAAAGAGCTGCGTGTTGGGGAGGTTTCTAGAAAGAATTGGCGAAAGCTCGCCAGAGACCGCTTTGTTTGGGCTAATGAGAAGGGCCTTCCAGTTTCCGGATAGCGCCGCTATGTCAGCTCTAGGCATGATCGATAAAAGAACTCGCTTCCAAGTGACTCCGAAGTCCACCGTCTAAGCCTGAATCGGCGGTATCGAATAAAAACATGAGAGGGATTGCCTCATCCTTGCACTAACACAGCAGGGACCTTCTCCGATAAGGAACACAGGGAGGACACAGAAGCGATGTCGGATAGATTTTTGGTAGGTGCTTGCGAAACGCAACCCTTGATGGTGCAAGGCTTGGCGAGTCTCTTGCACGACAGCGCGGATTACACCTATGCTGGAGGCGTCCATGCGCTGGAGGAGGCTGACGGTTTTGTTGCCGCTGTCCGCCCGCGCATTCTTGTCTTGGACAAGTCGTTTGGCGTCCAGATCGTTCTCGATTGGATTGCCGAGCGCCGACTTCAGCGCGCCGACGTCGCGATTGTGGTCTGGGGTCTTTCCATTTCGGAAGCCGAGGCACTCCGCTTCCTTCAGATAGGAGCGAAAGGCATTCTTCGCAAGACCGCTTCGCCCGAGACCATCCTTGCCTGCTTCCGTGCTGTGTGCGCGGGCTCCAGTTGGATGGAAGAGTCCCTTTTTCGCGAATCCGCCAGACAGGAAAAGCAGCATCGTTCTGAGCTGACTCCGCGCGAACATCAGGTGATGGAACTCGTCGAACAGGGCTTCAAGAACAAGGACATCGCACGGCAACTCGGCATCCGCCCCGGCACCGTCAAGATCCATCTCAAACATATCTTTGAGAAGACCGGCGTCCGCGGCCGCTACGGTCTGGCTCTGACCGGCATGAAGGACAAAGGGATACTCGCACTACCGTAGGCCGTGGCCGAAGTTCGTACACGGCTCAGTAGGATCAACATGTTACCGAGCCGCGATCGTGAGGGAACGGTTCTTGCCACGGCCTCTCCATGCTATTCTGGGGCGTGGTGCCACTCCTGCGCACGTCCGCACTCGCCGTGTTTTCCGGCGTCCTGATCCTCCCACTCCCGGCTCAAACGCCTTTGCTTGATGCACTTGGTGAAGAACTGGCCCGCAATTTCACCGTCCTCAAGGAAAAAGGCGACCCGCCGGCGTACTACCTCGCCTACGCCGTTACCGAGGACGAGTCAGAGTCCGTCTCCGCCAGCTTTGGGGCACTCCACTCGAGCAATCGCAGTCACACGCGCAATCTCGATGTCACTCTCCGCATCGGGTCCCCCAAGCTCGACAACTACCACCGCATGCGCGGCGATTGGCCGCAATTCACCGCCGGTGTCCAACTCCCCGTAGAGGAAAACGCCGTCTCCGTACGCCGCCGTGCCTGGGCCGAAACCGATCGAATCTACCGGTTGGCCACCCAACGGCTCATCCGGCTCAAGACCAACACGCAGGTGAAAGCAGCCGAGGAAGACACCTCGGACGATTTCTCGGTTGAAGAGCCTGCCCGCCACACCGAAGTCCCGGCGAAGCTGAAAGTCTCCAACCAGGAATGGGCCGCCAAGGTTCGCAAGTGGTCCGAGGAATTCAACAAACACCGCGGCGTTCTATCCTCTAACATCACCCTCGCAGGCACGCGCCAGTCCAAGTATCTTGTGAATTCGGAGGGTACCCGGCTCCAGCATGGCCGTGGTTTCGTCCGCATCATTGTTTCCGCGCAAGGCAAGGCTTCCGACGGAATGGACCTCTCCGCCTTTGAGAGCTTCGAAGGCGAATCCGCGGACCGTCTCCCCAAGGACGATGTGATCCAAGCCGCGGTCGCCCGCGTTGCACAGCGCGTGACTGACCTTCTTCGTGCCGCCCCGGTTGATCCCTATGTCGGCCCGGCAATCCTTTCGGGCAGTTCCTCTGGCGTCTTCTTCCACGAGATCTTCGGCCATCGTGTGGAAGGCCACCGCCAGAAGGACGAAAGCGAAGGCCAGACGTTCACCAAGAGCGTGGGCAAGCCGGTCCTGCCCGAGTTCCTCTCCGTCACTTTCGACCCCACTCGCAAGACCATCGGGAAGACCGACCTCAACGGCTGGTACCTCTACGATGACGAAGGTGTCAAGGGTCAACCCGTCAAGGTGGTGGAGAAAGGGATTCTCAACACGTTCCTTATGTCGCGCTCGCCCATTCGCAACTTCGCCAAGTCCAACGGACACGGACGCCGCCAGGCCGGCGCAGAGGTGGTCTCCCGCCAGTCGAATCTGCTGGTGGAATCCACGCAAGCCGTCTCCAGGCTGCAACTGCGCGAGATGCTGATCGCCGAAGTGAAGAAGCAGGGCAAGCCTTACGGTCTCCTCTTCGATCAAGTGACCGGCGGTTACACGACCACAGGCCGGCAGGGTCTGCAAGCATTCACCGTGGTTCCGCTCGTGGTGTATCGAATCTATCCGGACGGCAAACCCGACGAACTCGTTCGCGGCGTAAGCATCGTCGGGACTCCGCTGGCCAGTTTTGCCAAGATCGTGGCAACGTCTAACGAAATGGAAGTGTTCAACGGCATTTGCGGTGCGGAATCGGGGAGCGTTCCGGTTTCGGCGGTATCCCCCGCATTGCTGGTCACCGAGATTGAGATTCAGCGCAAGCCTGCTGGGGTAGATTCCCCGCCGGCCCTTCCGCGTCCCGTGCTCCCGGCCGCGAGCAAGTAGGCAACGAGGGAAATGCCACATCGGAATCGAGCAATGAAGCACGTCACCAACAGACTAGCACTGGGATGCATGGCCGCCGCTGTAGTCTGCCTGGGGCAGCAGGCTCCGGAGAACGACATCGTTTTCAAAGCCATGAAAGACGAAATGGCCCGCGGACGGCAACTTCGCGTCGTTGGCGATCCTCCGTACTTCATCGAATACGCGCTCGATGATTCCGACCTCTTCACGGTCTCGGCCACTTACGGGGCGCTGGTTACGGAATCGCACAACCGCCTCCGTCATCCGCGGGTGCGCATTCGCGTTGGCGATCCCAAGCTCGACAACTCCAACCACATCTTCAGCGAAATGTACCGCGGTACCCGGTACGATCCCGGCCAATTCTCGCTCGACGACAATTATGACTCGCTCCGCCTGGAGCTCTGGCTCGCCACTGACCGCGTGTACAAACAGGCGTTGGAGGCCTTCGCCCGCAAGAAAGCGTCACTGCGCAATATCAATGTTGCTGAAGAACTGCCCGACATGGGGGTGGCGCCGGTGGTGAATCTATTTGCGCCGGTGGTGCGCAAGCCGTTGGACGCCGCATCATACCGCGCGCGCGTCAAGGAGGTCTCAGGCCTGTTCAGCGCTTATCCTCAGATCCTCAATTCCGAGGCAACCGCCAGCATCACTCAAGGCGTCTCCTACTTAGTGAACAGCGAAGGAAGCTCGTACCGCGTTCAGGACAATCTCGCCGTTTTCCGCGTCCGCGCCACCGGGCTCGCCCCCGACGGCACGCAACTCCGCGATTACGTTCAGTACCTGGCATTGGAACCCGAGGGGTTTCCCGCGACCGATACCGTAAAGTCCGCCGCTGTCCGGATCGCGGAGAACATTGATCAGTTGGCCAAAGCCCCGACGATAGACAACTACTCCGGTCCAATGCTGTTTGAAGGGGTAGCCGGCCCACAGCTCCTGGCTCAGTTGCTCGGCCGGAACCTCAACATCTTTCGCCGGCCCGTTTCCGATCCGGAGCGTCCGATCAATCTGCCGGCCGGCGATCTGGAGGGGCGTATCGGTTCGCGCATCATGCCGGAATGGATGGATGCGGTCGACGATCCCACGCAAAAGAGCTGGCGCGGAACGCCGCTCCTTGGCTACTATCCCATTGATTCGGAGGGTGTCGTCCCCAAGCCGCTGCCCGTGGTGGAGAAGGGAGTACTGAAGACTTTCTACTCCACGCGCCAGCCGATCCGCGGCGTTCCGGCATCCAACGGGCACGCGCGATTGCCAGGCGCGCTGGGAAACTACAGTGCTCTGGCGGGCAACCTGTTTATCAGTTCCTCCCAGCCCACCTCGAATGCCGATATGAAGAAGCGCTTTCTCGAAATAGTGAAGCAGCGCAATCTGCCTTACGGCGTTCTCGTCCGTAAGCTGGATTTTCCTTCCACCGCCGGTCTCGACGAGTTGCGCCGGTTCGCGGGGCAGCAGCAGGCCAAGCCCGTCAGCCGGCCGCTGCTCATCTACAAAGTGTTCCCCGATGGCCGCGAGGAGATGATTCGCGGCGTTCGCTTCCGCGGCCTCTCGGCACGGGCTATGAAAGATATCCAGGCGGCTTCCGACGAGGTATACGTGTTCCACTATCTCGAAAACCAGGCGCCGTTCGCGCATATGGACGCGGGCGGATATGTGGCAGCCACCAGCGTCGTAGCACCCGCCCTGCTAATTGACGATCTCGAACTCGAAAAGATCCCCGGCGAACAGCCCAAGCCACCGCTTGTGCCGCCGCCGCCAC
Organism: Acidobacteriota bacterium; assembly: GCA_016213775.1. Lineage (GTDB taxonomy): Bacteria > Acidobacteriota > Terriglobia > Bryobacterales > Bryobacteraceae > CADEFT01. Next base: position 40,817 of record JACQZR010000161.1, on the reverse strand, counting down.
TCACCAAGTAATCGCGCGCGATGGGCATTCTCAGCCGCAAAGTCTTCAAGGAAATCACCACCGGAGCCCTGCTCGGCACTACACTGTTCACGTTTATTCTGTTTCTACAAAAGCTGGGAAGGCTGTTTGAACAGCTCGTCACCAGCGCCGTCAGTCCTGATCAGATCGGCCTGCTGTTCATGCTCATCCTGCCGCAGGTGCTCATTTACACTATCCCTGTGGGCGTTCTTGTGGGGGTGCTGATTGCAGTGGGACGCATGTCCGGAGATGCGGAGATCGTGGCGTTGCGAGCGGCCGGCGTCCCAAGCCGGCGTCTGCTCATTCCCGTGGCTGCCTTCGCCTTCATCGGCCTTGCCGCCGCCGCATACTCCACCTGCGTCCTCAACCCGTGGGCCACGCGCGAGACGTACGTCATCCTCAATCGGATGGCCGCGGCGCAGATCACCGCCGAAATACGCCCCCGGGTCTTTGAAGAACAGTTCCCCAATCGCATCCTTTATGTCGACGACCTCGTTCCAGGCTCGATCGTCAAATGGAAGCGAGTCTTCATGGCCGACTTAACGCCCCCCGAACAGCGGACGGGAGCAGGCGAACGGGGCGACTCGCCGCGCATCACCCTCTCCACGCAGATCCTGGCCAGCCCGGACCTGCCCAACAACCGGATTCAGCTTTCGATGGTGGATGGCAGCAGCTTCGAAGTGGGCAAGGATGTCTCGGAGTATTACTCGCAATCGTTTCCGGCGATGGAACAGGCGTTGGACGCGCCCAAACGCAGCGAGTTGAAACCTTCAGGCTTCAGCGAATTGGACATGGAACCGCTCCAGCAGGCAAGCAAGGACGGCAACACCGAGGCTTCCATCGAGTTGCACAGGCGGCTGGCACTGCCTGTGGCGTGCATTGTTCTCGGCATTCTCGCTGTACCGCTGGGGGTCTCTTCACGCAAAGGTGGCAAGTCCTCCGCCTTTGTGATGACCGTTGCGCTGGGATTCCTCTACTTCATGACGCTGATCGGCCTGATCGGTTTGGCAAGACGGAACAATCTCGAGGTTTGGCTCGCCATCTGGCTGCCCAACATGATCTTCGGCGCCCTGGCGCTCATCCTTAGCATCCGCCTGGAACTCGCGGACGACCGCGATTGGAGCCTCTGGTTTCGCGAGCGGTTGGTCTCGTTCCGGTCGTGGCTTCGCGGCAGGCTACCGTTTCGTGAAGGCGAGGAAGGGATCGGCAGCCTGCGCCTGCCGTTATTGCCGCAGCTCATCGACACCTATGTGCTCTCGGCATTCCTGTACTACTTCCTCGTTCTGCTGATCAGCTTCGTGGCGATGACCCACGTGTTCACCTTCTTTGAACTGCTGGGCGACATCTTCAAAAACAAGATTCCGATGCAACGCGTGGGAGTCTACCTGCTGTTTCTTTCGCCCAAGCTGATTTACGACTTTGCACCGATCAGTGTGCTCGTCTCGGTGCTCATCACTTTCGGCCTGCTCTCGAAAAGCAACGAGGTGACGGCGCTGAAGGCGTGCGGTGTCAGTGTCTACCGGCTTTCGGTTCCCATCCTGATCGCGGGTCTGTGCATTACGGGCCTGTTGTTCGTCTTTGACTATTCCATCGTGCCTGAAGCCAACCTGGTTCAGGATGCGATTCGCAACGAGATCAAAGGGCGGCCGGTGCAGACCTACCTCCGTCCGGACCGCAAATGGATCTTCGGCATGGGGCCGTGGGTTTACTACTACCGGCACTTTGATACATCCGCCAACGTGATGGTGGGGGTCAGCGTCTACGAACTGGACCGCCAGGCGTTCCGCATGAAGCGCGTCATCTCCGCCGAAAGCGCGCGCTGGGAGCCGTCCATTTCCCGCTGGGTTTTTCAGAACGGCTGGACTCGCGAGTTCCAGGGCTTCCGCGTCAGGAGGTTCGACAACTTTCAGGGCCAGACATCCACATACTCCGAATTCAGCGAGCCGCCCACCTGGTTCCTTAAGGAAGTGAAGCAGTACACGCAGATGAACTTCCAGCAACTGGCCAGTTACATAGCCGAACTGCAGCAGAGCGGTTTCGATACGATGCGGCTCCAGGTGCAGTACCACAAGAAGTTCTCGGTGCCCTTGTTTGCGCTGATCATGGCGCTGATCGCGCTGCCCTTCGCGTTCTTTTCCGGCAACCGGGGCACGATGGCTCCGGTGGGAATCAGCCTCGGTATCGGCATCTGCTACAAGGCCCTGAGCGAGTTGTTTGAGCAGATGGGCAATGTCGGCCAACTTCCGGCCGAACTCGCCGCCTGGAGCCCAGACGTCATCTTCACGCTGGCCGGCATTTATTTCCTGATGCGCGTCCGCACTTGATAAGCTGTCTGTCGATGAACCGACGCAACTTCCTCCTCCCCTTCCTCGCCGCGCCGTTTTTCCAAACCAGGCTCCGCGCCCAGGCCAAACAGCTCAACCTCAAAATCACCGGCATCAAGACCATCGTGGTGAACGTCGGCAGCGTCAACTGGTGTTTCTGCAAGATCGCAACCAACCAGGGCGTCACCGGGCTGGGCGAAGGCTCCATCACCAGCAAGGAAGCCACGCTCTCGGCGGCCATAATGGAACACGAGCGCTACCTGCTGGACAAGGACCCCACCGACATCGAACTCCACTGGCAGGCGATGTTCCGTTACCCGCGCTGGCGCGGCGGACCGATTCTCAACAGCGCCATCAGCGCGGTGGAAATCGCGCTCTGGGACATCACCGGCAAGGCCCTCGGTGTTCCAATTTACAAACTGCTCGGCGGAGCCGCACGCCAGCGCGTCCGTCTCTATAGGGACGTGAGCAGCACGCCGGCCGCCTTCGAGCAAGCCAGGTCCGAAGGCTACACGGCGGCCAAATCCGGCTTCATTACTATCGAGAACGAACTCGTCCGCCCTGCCTACGCCGTGCGCGAAGCCGCGCGCAAGCTCGAAGCGGTTCGCAAGGCCGTCGGCGACGATTTCGACATTGCCATCGATGCGCACGGCCAGCTCACCACCGTCATGGCCGTCGATTTCTGTACCCGCATCGAGCCGCTACGGCCGTTCTTCGTCGAAGAAGCTACCCAACTGGAAGATCTGGGCGAACTCGAGCATCTTCGACAGAAGACGAAGGTCCCGCTCGCAACTGGCGAACGGAGCTTCACCAAGTACGGTTTCTCCGATTTCTGCACGCGGCATCTGGTGAACTACGTCCAGCCCGACGTCTGTCATGCCGGCGGCATTCTGGAGCTGAAGAAGATCGGAGCGATCGCCGAAACCTACCGCGTGGAGATGGCCCCGCACAATCCGCAAAGCATGGTGAGCACGCTCGCTTCTCTGCACGTTAACGCCACCACTCCCGCCGCGACGATCCTCGAATACAACCCCAACCGCGCGCTATGGGTCCAGGACCTCTTCCAGGGCTACCAACACCCCGTCAAGGACGGTTACGCCGCGCTTCCTGATCGTCCCGGGCTCGGCGTCGACATCGATGAGAAGGTGGCGGCCCAACATCCTTACAAGCCGGTCACGCGGGCGAAGAACGTCTTCGGCGACGGCGGGGTCGCGGACCACTGAACAAGGAAGACGAATTCACACACAAAAAAGAGGCCCGGCTTTCTTGGAGAGGAGGGCCGGGCCGTTAGATTTCCAATTAGCGGAGTGTGAAATCCAAACAAGACCAGCTTACGGCCAAACGCGCCATCAGGGAATGAGCGGAACGACTCTAAGGGCGCTTTGTGATTGCTTAGCTCTACAGACGTCAGTACCGGGAAGCGAGGGCGCGCCGTACCATGCCCTAGCGCACCGATAAGTTACAGTAGTCGCCGTATGCCTGCTTTGCTCCGCGCATTAACCACCATTGATCGGCCCCGCAAGTCACCATGCGCGCGCCCTTGTCGAGCATGCGCTGGGCGATGGCGGCAGTCGAGGTGATGGTGCCCCACCATTTGCCGTGCTTGGCGGCTGCGGCGGCGACTTTGTCGTGCGCGGCTTCGATCAGGGGATGATCGAACTGAAAGGGGACGCCGAGGCTCATGCAGAGATCAGCCGGTCCTACAAACAGCAGGTCGTATCCAGGGACGGCCGCGATCTCGTCGATTTGATCGAGCGCCTCCCTGTCCTCGATCTGAAGGATGAGGAAGGTCTCGCGGTTGGCATTGCAAACGTAGGCCGGCATGTCGGCGAGACCCCAATCGGCGTCGGCGCCGGACCCATCGAGACCGCGCCGGCCCTCCGGTGGGAAGCGCGCCCAATCCACCCACTGGCGGGCTTCGGCGGCGCTGCAGCAGTGCGGCACCATGATGCCGTTGGCTCCACATTCCAGCATCTGCATGGGCTCGTTGTAGCCGGTTTTGCGGATGCGGACCATCAGGTCGATTTGAGCGTGGCGGCAGGCGAGCGAAACGGCATCAATGGTGTTCGCGCTGATGGCACGATGCTCAAGGTCGTACCAGATCACGTCGAAACCCGTGCGGCCCAGGATTTCGGCGAACCAGGGTTCGGTGATACGCGTCATGGCGGCTGTGGTGATGTAGCTGCCGGTGCGGAGTTTCGCGAGCGCCTTGCTGGGGGTCATGTGGTTATAGAAAAGCAAATCGCGCTGCACTCGGGGTGGAGGCAGCGCGATCGATGTCGTTACAGGTTGGCAGCGGTTTGCTTCAGGCAGCGATCTTGGCCACGCGGGCGGCGATACGGCTCTTGTAGCGGGCTGCTGTGTTCTTCTTGATGATGCCCCACTTGGCCGAGCGGTCGATGATCGAAAACGTGGCTGGAATCAGGTCCTTCACGCCGGGAACGTCCTTCTTTTCCAGGAGGCGGCGGAGGGAGCGGATCGAGTGCCGCAGCCGGGTTTTGCGCATCCGATTCACTTCGGTTTTGCGCTCGGTCATCCGAACTCGTTTCAGGGCAGAAAACGTATTTGCCATTCAGTTACACCAATTTCCGTGTTTAGTCGCTCCTCTCAGGGTATCGCAGGTAGGGGCTGGAGTCAACAATCAAAAACACGCCGTCGTCTGACTTGTACTGAGAGGAATCCCATTCTGAAAGCACTATATCAGCGGAGGGATAGTGCAACAGGGAACGTAGTTGGAGAAACCCCTTTCTTTTTGACCGGGGGACTCACGGCGCCAACCGTGAGTCAAGCCCCGGGAAAGGAGGTTGTTTCCAATGCGAATCTCCATTTGCATCAACTGGAACCGAACGCTTCGGCGTATCGTAATCACGATCCGCTTCGGCTGAAGTTCACCCCCCGCCCGAAAACGGACGGGGGGCCCTCCAATTCCAGAGTATCAGCGCGATCCGCAAAGTCAATAGCCCTTTGCTCCATACTGCCCGATACTGGTGGGATAAGGAGCGATCAATGCGGGTGTTCTCTTTGGGGGTTCTCCTGGTGATGGGTTGCGCGTTCGCCATCGGCGGGCCCCCAAGTTCGCAGCTACTCACGAATGGCAGCGCGGAGAATCAGGGGCTGGCGTCGGTGGCCCGCTTGCGCGCCGGTTTCACATGCGGCGCGACGTGGATTGACGCCGGTGGTGGCTCGGATTCACCGGCCTACCTGTTGACATCGGGGCATTGCGTTTCGCTGGAGCCGTATGGCGTGATCACGGACCGTGCCGTCACTTATCAGGCGGAGTTCCACTACTTTGTGGACACACGCGCCGGTGCCGTGACGGTGCCGGTGACGCGCGTGGTGTGGTCCACCATGAAGTTGACCGATCTGGCGGTTCTGCAACTCGCGTGGACCGTCGGCGAGATGCAGGCGCAGGGGTTGACGCCGCATCGACTGGCGCGTACCGTACCGCCGCCGGGCGCGCCTGTGTATTGGGTAGGCGCTCCGACGAATTTCATTCCAACGGGGCAAACATTTCTGCGGAAGGGCGACTGTTCGGCGCTTGGGTTGACGGCTGTGGTGGAAGGGCGCTGGATCTGGCCGGAGCAGATTCGCAACGATTGCCCGGAGGTGTATGCGAGTGCGTCGGGGTCGCCGTTGTTTGATGCGGGCACCAATGAGATTGCCGGGGTGATTGGCACTACGACCCTCCTCAGCACGCATGGCGGTGAGGACTTCGATTGCTTTCAGAACCGGCCGTGCGCGCTGGGTCGCGATGGAACGGTTGTGGAGCAGCACACTTCCTACGCGTCCCCCGTGGGCGGGCTTCTCGGATGTTTCCAGGACGGGCGGTTCGATTTGACGCTGCCTTCGTGCCCGCTCGATCGCGGCGTACAACTCGCAATTGACATCGGGAGAGCGAGCGCGATGCAGCCACCGGGCCAGTGGCAGGCGCGGTTCAGCGGAGATTTACGTTATTACGCGACCAGGCTTGTGAGGCTCGCGGACCTGAACGCGTGTTTCGATGCGGTGGGGTATTCGGCGACGCGGGCATTATCGGACGCTACGGTCTTTGAAGCTCCGGTAGGGAATGAGGAAGGCGATTATCTGCTCTGTGTGATCGCTGGAAATTCGCCGGCGATTGACGGAACGTGGCAGCCGGCGCGGCACGCTTCCATTCGGCGCATGCGGCTGGACGCGCGGCCCATGACGGCGATTCCCGACTACGAGGTGACCGACGCGGGGTTCGGGTACCGGCTGACCTTTGGTCAACAGGCTCCGGCCACCGGCGCCCTCGATTTCAAACGCGGCGGATTGAGTGAGACGGATTGCGCCGATCCGGCCGGCTACAGGCCGATGTTCAGTCCGCCGCAGTTGATCCGGACGAGCGAGTATCCACACCGTGTGTGTGTTCGGATTGCGGATGAAGCAGGCAATTCCTCTCCGCCGATGGCGTTCGATTTCGGGCCTCCGGCATTGGAGCCGTTCGCGGTGCGGAATCATGCTTCGTGGCTGAGGACCAGGCAGGTTGCGCGAGGCAGTCTGCTGCGCCTGCACGGGATGGAATTGAGCGAAGGTGCGGTGTACGCTTCGCCTCCGGCAGGCGAGTTAGCGGGTGTGCGCCTGGATCTGGTGGATAGCGCCGGCGCCCGGCATCAACTCTTGCTGTACGGCGTGTCAACCACGTCGGTGGAAGCACTGATACCCGCTGCAGCCATGTTGGGCGAGGCCGAACTGGTGCTCTCTCCGGCCAACCGGGCGGCACTGCGCACGAGCATCGAGGTCACACAATCGTCGCCCGGGATGTATGCCTCCAACTTCCTGGGATTCGGGCAGCCGCTGGCGTACTTCCAGTTGCCGGATAGCGCTCCCATGCCCGTGTTCGCCTGCCGGCCGGATAATTCCTTCTGCCAGGATTTACCCATCCCCGTAAGCGGCCGAGAGTCGATTGAGTTGCTGGTGAGTGGGACGGGCCTGAGCGGAGTCACCGGCGCGCGGATCGGAACTGAGTCGGTGGATGTGATCGGAGTTTCAGCGAATGCGGATTGGCCCGGCATTGAGATGATGCGGCTGCGGATTCCGCCAGACTTTCCGTTACGCGGCTATCAACTGATCTGGGTTGGGGAGCAGAATCTGCGGCTGCTGTTTGAGTAGGAACTACTTCCCCGCAAGGAAGTGCACGATATGCAGCGTGACCCAGCCCACCGCCGCGGAGGCAGGAATGGTCATGATCCACGCCCAAAGAATGCTTGTCGCGATGCGCCAGCGGACGGCCTTCGCGCGCTGGATCGAGCCCACGCCCGCAATCGCCCCCGAGATGACGTGAGTCGTCGAAACCGGCATGTGTAGATACGTGGAGAACAGAATGGATGTCGCGGCCGCCGTTTCGGCGCAGAAGCCGCCACGCGGCTTAAGCCGCGTCAGTCTCGTGCCCATCGTGCGTATGATGCGCCATCCTCCGCACATGGTCCCCAACGCGATGGCAGCGTGAGCCGAGAGGATTACCCAGATTGGCACTTCAAAGGACTTGAGATAGCCTGAGGTCACCAGCACGCCGGTAATGATCCCCATGGTTTTCTGGGCGTCGTTGGCGCCGTGCGAATAACTGAAAATCGCCGCCGAAGCTAACTGCAGGCGGCGAAAGTAAACGTCCATCTGCTTTGGAGTGGAATCCCGGAAGAGCCAATGGATCGCGATCATGAGGACGTAGGCCACAGCCATTCCCAGGAACGGCGCAATCACGATGAAGATGATGGTCTTGGTCCACCCGCTGAGGACAATTGCCTTGAAACCAGCCGCGGCGATGGCTGCTCCGGCGTAGCCTCCAAACAGCGCGTGTGACGAACTTGTCGGCAGCCCCCAATACCAGGTGAGCACGTCCCAGGCGATGGCGCCAACGAGCCCGGACAGGATCACGTAGGGCGTGATCAGCGAAAGATCTACCATGCCCGCGCCGACGGTCTTGGCGACACCAGTTCCAAAGCTGAAGGCCGCGACGAAGTTGAAGAAGGCTGCCCACACCACCGCCCGGAAGGGCGTTAGCACACGGGTTGCGACGACCGTGGCAACCGAATTCGCGGCGTCGTGAAACCCGTTGATGAAGTCAAACAGCAACGCGATCACCACGATGACGACCGACAGGACCAGCGTTTCGCTCATGCAGCTAACTGTTCTTCACTACAACGTTTTGCAGGGCATCGGCGACGTCCTCGCAGTAATCCGTGGTGATTTCGAGGAGCTCGTAGATTTCCTTCAGCTTGATGATCCGGATCGGATCCTTCTCCGTTTCGAACAAATCGGCGACGCACTCTCGGGCAACCTGATCGGCAGTCCCTTCCAACCGGTTGATCTCGATGCAGTGGTCGATCGTCGGTTTCTCACGGCTTAACGCCTCAAAGGCGAGCTCAAATACCTTGGCGCACGATTCGATGATGTCGCAGATCTGAACCACTCCGGGAGGGATGGGGTGCACCTTGTACGCCACCATCTTGTGGGCGGATTCCTCGATCCCGTCCAGGACATCGTCCAAGTGGGACGCGAGCGAGTGAATATCTTCCGGGTCGAGCGGTGTGATAAAGGTGGAGTTGAGCTTCTGGAAGACCTCGTGAATGATCGAGTCGCCGTCTTCCTCCAACTTAGCAATCTTCCGCGCAGCCTCTTCCATGCCGTGCCGCGAGCCTTGCGCAAGCAACGCCGCGGCTTCAGAGATCAGGCGGACCTGACCCAGAAAATAGGTAAAGAATTTTTCCTCACGTGGGATGAGTCTCATACACCCTCAGGATGGAGCATAGAACAAGAGAAGAATCAGTGTCGCATTCGCTACAAGAGCGGGTCAACCTCTTCGACGTTACGACTCCGTAACAATCGGGAACATAGTGCCGGACTGGGGATCTTCCTCGTCTTCTTCGCTGTGAAAACGAGGGTCCAGGAGGCGATTCGGCTGGATGTTCCCCATCGCGGAGAGAATGGTTTCCTTCAGGTGGGGGTAGTCCTTTTCGAGGTCGGTAAAGAAATCACGAAGACTGCGGCGAACGGTGCCGGTCTTTTGCGAGCACCCACATGGGATCACGGGAACTCCCAGGCTTTCGGCGAACCGCCGGGTCATCTCCTCGTTCACGTAAACCAGAGGGCGGATGAGCCGGAATTCCTTTTTCCGGGAATGGGTGACCGCGGGAAGTGCGCTCAGACGGCCCGTGAAAAGCGCGTTTCTGAGGAAGGCCTCGCAGAAGTCGTCCGCAGTATGTCCAAAAGCGATGACGTTGGCCCCCAGGCCGCGCGCGATTTCGTAGACCGCGCGCCGCCGAAAGCGGCTGCACATGTCGCAGCCGTGCTCGGGCTCGTCTTCCAACAGCCGCAGCGACGGGTTGTCCTGAAAGTACGTCCAGTCAATGCCGCGCGACCTCAGCCATTCCCCCACCGGTTGTATGGGGCTGAGAAACTTGCCCTGCTCCACCGTGAACGCACACACTGTGAACTTGACGGGGCTCTTCCTCGCCAGCAGGAGTAGGGCTTGCAGTAGAGTGACAGAATCCTTGCCGCCCGAAACGCCGACTGCCACCCGATCGCCCTCACGGATCATTTGGAAGCGCGCAATCGCCTCGCCCACTTTACGCAGTAGTGCCTTTTCCAGTTCCATGAATGCCTCAACTGCGTGGCGGCGGTTCCGGTTCCAACTCTTCCGGGAAGACCGCGTAGCCTTCCGGCGGCGGAAATATCGTCTCCAGCCAGACCAGGCGTTTGCGAAGGAACCGGCTGGGCAGTTGACGGGGTCCGGTTTCCACATCGATGTCGCAGCAGATGCCGTGCAGGTACAGCGTCATCGTGTCGATGAAGGAGAGCCGCGCGTATTCGCGGAAGGCTTTGGTGTCGCGGCGCACGGTGGCAGTACGGCGTCGCGGAAGGGCTTGTTTGTGCTTCCAACTCGGCTCGTCCACCTCACCATGCACGCGCTCATTCAACTCCTCGCCCACCAGGGTTTGGTATTCGGCGCGAACGTGGTCAGGCAGCGCGGTCTCCGTGAGTGCCGCGATCTGGTGGTAGAAAAAGTAGTGGTAATCGGCCATCTCCACGTCTTTCACGGCGAAAACCATGTCTACGCCAAACTGGCTGCGGTGACAGACCGAGGTGCAAGCCTTGTTCTCGGAAGGTTTGTCCAGATGGATGAACTCGCCAGTGCCCGGAGCGCCTACACCGTGCCTTCGCTTCCCATTCGCCTTTTCCAGATAAGGAACAAGCGTAACAAACGACTTGGGTATGCCAGTCACCACGGCTGGGGGCAGAGCGGCAATGGGTTCCTCCAGGTACTCCTTCACATCTTCCTCAGACAACGGCAGGCCGGCGAAGAAGTAGCAAAAGGTGTTGCTCAGGGGAATCATTTCCGCCCGGAACCGCTCGAGGAAATCAGCTACGCTGATACGGGCGAGATCGGATTGAGACATCGAGTTGATACCATGGTAGCAAGCCGCTCACGTGGTCTGCGATTTCGCCAGCGGGAAAAATGTCAAGCCAACCGCGCCAACCCGCCAGAATCTTTGTGTCCGCACGCGAGTCGTCGGGCGACATGTATGCCTCGGCATTCGTGCAGGCGATGACGCAACACTGGCCCGGTGTGCAATGGTTTGGCTCGGCCGGCCCCCGTATGCAGCAGGCCGGTGTTCGCGCGGTGGTGGATTCCCGCACTACCTCCGTCGTGGGTTTACTGGAAGTAGTGAAGCATCTGCCGGAGATCTACGGCGAGTACCGTGAACTGCTGGCGGCCATTCGGACCGAGCGGCCTGAACTGGTGGTGTTGGCGGACAGTCCCGATTTCCACCTGTGGGTGGCGCGGCGAGTACGCGAGATGGGCGTTCCGGTGGTCTACCTGGTGGCCCCGCAAGCATGGGCGTGGCGCCAGGGACGAGTCAAGCAGATGCGGCGGGATATCGGCCGGTTGTTGTGCCTGTTTCCGTTTGAAGAACCGTATTATCGAGAGCGCGGCGTGCCCGCCTACTACATCGGGCATCCGCTCGCCGGGCGCATCCGTCCGGCCCTGTCGAAGAGCGAGTTCCTGGCCAGGCATTCGCTCCCGGCGGACCGTCCCCTGATTGCATTGTGCCCCGGTAGCAGGCCGGGAGAGATCGCCCGCCACCTGCCCGCTCTGGTGGAGGCGACGCGGATTCTCCAGTCCCGAATGAACGTAAGTACCATACTTGCCGCGCCTTTTGGGTTTTCAGAGAAGAGCGGCACATCATTTTTTTCGGAACGGATTTCCGCCGCATCCATCCAAGTGATTGAAGGGGAAACCTGGGACGTACTGGCGCATGCCGATGTGGCACTGGCGGCCAGCGGAACTGTCACGATGGAGGCAGCTCTCCTCGGAACCCCTGTCGTTACGTATTACAAGGTGACTGCCGCCAGTTGGATGCTCGGTAAACTCCTGGTGCGGGTGCCCTACTATTCCATGGTGAATCTGATCGCTGGTAAGCGCCTGGCGACGGAACTGATGCAGAATGAAATGACAGGAGACCGGTTGGCGGTGGAGGCTACACGTCTGCTCCAGGACCGGGAAGCGAATGAAGCGATGCGCCGGGGCCTAGCGGAAGTGGCGGCGAAACTGACCACCGAAAAGGATCCGATGGCTCGGGCGGCTGAAATAGTGAAAGAGTTTTTCAATGAATTGCATGATGAGAGGCAAGGGAAGCGCCAGTAGGATTCTGTTGGCGGGGTTGTTGTTGGGCGCGGCTGCCGCGCAGGCCCAGGAGCGCGACCGGCGTGCGCGCATCGACGTCGAAAGCTACGTCATTGATGCCGAGGTGAACCCTCGCACCCAATCACTGGCCGCCACCGCCGCAATCAAATTCACGCCGCTCGACGACCGTGTCTTCGGCCTTGCTTTCGAATTGAACAATGCTTTGAACGTCACCCGCGTCGCCGACGAGTCCGGTCGCGCGATCCCCGCCTCCCGCAATGCCCAGGATTACACCATCCGGCTCAACCTGAGCGAACCCCTCGAAAAAGGGAAAGCCGTTCTAATCAAGGTCCAGTATGAAGGCCGACTGAGCGGCACTGAAGAGAGCCCGATTTACGGCATCCGCTTCGCTTCCATCCAGAATGACTTCGCCTATCTGATGTACCCCTCGCGCTGGTTCCCCATTAACGACTACATGTCCGACCGCTTCAGCGCCGAGATGAATATCACTGTGCCCTCCGGCTATCGTGTGCTCGGCAGCGGCATTGATTCGAAGTCCGAAGCCGGCGACAAGATCACCTACTCGTATAAGTTTTCGCAGCAGTCGTTCCCGGGCAGTATCGGGATTGCTAAAGGTGAGCCCGCTCGCGTCTCCACCCAGGGGGCCACAAGCTTTGTCTATTTCCGCAGCGGCGCATCGATGGCCCAGCAGTATGGCGATGAAGTCGGCAAGGTCCTCTCCTTCGCCACCAGCCTGTTTGGCATTCCTCCTTCGGCGAGTCTGCAGTTGATCGAGACCGAAGACGGCGCCCCCAATGGATACGCAGCTCCCGGCGTCCTGTTCCTGAACCCTCGCGCCATCGGCAAGCAGCCGAACATCCGGCTTTTGGTCAATCAGATTGCGCGCCAGTGGTGGGGCAACTTTGTCGCTCCGGCCTCGCGGAATCATATCTGGATCACGAACGGTCTTTCGCGATTCACGGAGTTGTTGTATCTGGAGCAGACCGCCGGACCGGGCGCCATGGAAACCGAGATGAAGGATCTTTATGTCGAGGCCTTGACCGTGGAGCAGCCGCCGCTCATGCAATCGGCGCGTCTGGAGGACTATTCGCCGGAGTATTGGGCTGCCACCGGCGGCAAAGGCGCGGCCGTGTTCAATATGCTCCGCGACGTCATCGGGCCGGACAATTTCGTGAAAATGTGCAAAGCTGCGGCCGATCAGTTTGCCTGGAAGGGAATGTCCACCGACGATTTGCGCAAGGCGGCCGAAACAGCGTCTGGGCAGAATCTGCAAGGGTTCTTCATTCAGTGGATTGAATCGAACGGCGCGCCCGAGTTCAAAACGGAGTACACCGTGTTTCGTACCAACAAGGGTTTCCGCGTGATGGGCAAGATCGCGCAGGATCTCGATACGTTCCGCATGCCCGTGACAATCCGCATCGAGACGGAAGGCAATCCCGAAGAGCGGCGCGTGGATGTCGTGGGTACGACTTCAGAGTTTGTGATTGAGACATTCGGCAAACCGAAGCGCATTGTGGTGGACCCGAACAACCGTATGCTGCGGATGTCGAATACGATGCGGGTGCTGGTCGCCATCCGGCGCGGCGAGCAGTTCGCCGAAGTGAGCGAGTTCGCCGATTCGTTGAAGGAGTATCAGAAGGCGCTCGATGTCAGCCGCAACAGTTCGCTGGCCCATTACCGCGTAGCCGAGATTTTCTTCCTGCAGAACAACTATCAGTCGGCGGCGAATGAATTTCGCGAAGCTCTCAATGGCGACTTGGAGCCGAAGTGGACTGAGGTGTGGGCCCACATCAACCTCGGCAAGATCTTCGACATCACCAATCAACGCGAACGGGCCGTAAATGAATACAACTTCGCCCTGCGCACCAAGGACAACACGCAGGGTGCGTTGGAAGAAGCCGCGAAGTACGTCAAGGAGCCCTACCAGCGTCCAGCGCGCGGAAATTAACTTTCCGAGCCGCGCGTAAGCAAGCGGTTTACCGGACATTGCCAAACGCCTACTCAAACACAATCACATCGTATTCGTGAAGCAGCGGCAGCGTCACACTGCCATTGCGCATCGGGAGCGCTTTCCCTGTCCACAACGATTTCGCCGTCGAGTATTGGCCCTGCACGGTGATCCGCACATTCGGCACGGGCACGATCCTCCGAATCGGCCGCGTCATCTCTCCAGTGAAATTCACCAGGTGAACCAGCAGCCGTTTATCCTGAGCCCGCACCACCAGTTCCACTGACTCCGGCGCGTTTTCCAGTCTCACCGCAGAAGCGCCGAGTTGTCTGCCGGCATTGGCCACCAACTGCATCAGCTCGGGCGTGTGAAAGGTGTTAATGGAGTTGCCCACGTCGCCGGGCATATAAGCGACGGTGCCCTTGCCGCTCTTGCGAGTCACAAGGCCGGGATCATTGGAGACCTTCGGCACGCCGTCGTACCGGCCGGCCAACGGCTCCGTGTATTTCCAGGCGACTTCCGCTGTACCTGGCCTGGTCTGCACGTAATAGGCGGTGGACGGGATCATCTTACGCGTAATGCCTACCGCGAGACTCGTTGCGGTGACGGGCTGGAGGAAGTCCCAGCGTAGCGGTCCGATGATCCTACTGGCGGCGGAGACCCCGAATACCGAAGCAAGGGCGAAGTCGCCCCGCCGGATTCCCGTCTCATCGTACATCGACGTTTCGAAATCGGCGAAGAGGTTGCCCCCATCCTCCACGTACTTGCGCAGGCGCGCGGCGACCCGGTCACTCATGCAGGCCACGTTAGGCAGGAAAATGGCCCGGTAGCGATCGATCGGTTCTTTGTCCAACGTAACGTCGTCGATGACATCGAACGGCACCTGCGCGCGCAGAAGCGATTCGGTGATGCCTGCGAATTCGCCATCGAGGTTGCCGATGGCGGAGCGCGAGGCCGTACGGTCAATGTCGATCATCTGGGCAGCGGCCCCCGCGTAGAAACTGGCCGTTACCTCTGACCAGACCACCGCAACACGGGCGGCTGATTTTGTTTTGGTGTAGTAGGCCTTGTTCCTCTCGACAAAGCGGTTCATCTCTGTCAACGCCTGCATTTCCGGCTCTTCGAATTCCATCGGCGTTATGCCCATCCAGACACCCGCGCCATTCGCTATCGTGTCGGCGTACAGCAGCCTGAGTTCGGGAGCGGGTAGAAGTGAGAACGTCCAGGGCTTGTGTCCGGCCGCGGAGAAAATAATGGTGGGCTTGCCGCCGGCCTGCGTCTCCAGCAACCGTGCGGTGAGGCCGGGTTTCCACAGCGGCACACGGGTGAGGTCGCCGCTGATGAAACCGCCTTCGCTGCCGAGCAAATCCTGCTCGGCGATGAGGGTGCGGTTAAAGCGCCCGGTAGCCCAGTTCGCGCCGCGCACGCCGCCGTTCATGTACAACGCCAGATCCGGCCGGATGTCTTTGAGGATGACGCGCGAGTCGTGGAGAAAATCCTTGAGGCTGTTGGCCTGGAACTCCATCAACTGCGCGAAGTCCTTGCCGCTGCGCTTGCTTTTGCTCGGCATTTCGCGGTTGTAGATCCTGCGGTATTTGTCGCGGCAATGGCGGCAGTAACACGTATCAGCGCGATAGACGGGGCCGTCGTAGAAGATGCCGTCGATCGGATACGCGGCGAGGTCGCGCAGAAGCTGAAAAACCCATTCGCGCCACGGAGTGTTGACGCAGAAATCGGCTCCGGTGTCGTAGACGGCGTCGAGCGGCTTCCCGTTCTCGCGCGTCATTCGCCAATCGGGATGCTGCTCGGCGAACTTCATGGTGTACCAGTGGACGTTGAAGTAGATGAACGTCCGGAGGCCGTGTTTATGCGCTTCCGGCGCGTAGCGGCCGAGATAGTCTGCGTTCTCTCTGCCGCTCACTTTGGAGCGGAAGTAGAACCCGCGATCGTCCAGACCGCCGGGCATGCGCATGATTTCCAGGTGTTCGGCGTTGTAGCCGAGCGTCGCTTTACGCGCGGCGAGCCTCGCCGGGTCGTAGCCATCCGGCTGGAAGAAACTCGTGGTGAGGTCGATGATGCGAAGGGGTTCTGCTTCCCACCACTGCCCCTTCGGCGCGATTTGCGCGGACAGAGGACTCAGCGCCGCAAGCGCAGCGCTGAGCCAAAGCAATTGAAGTTTCACAGATCAGAATAACAGCTTCAGTCCGAACTGGACCTGGCGCGGATCACCGGCGCTGGTGATCCTACCCACGGTGGCGGCGGTGGAGATGTTCCCCGCCGGTCCCCCGAGGTTGACGTGATTGGGGAAGTTGAACAGCTCCCCTCGAAGCTGCGCCGTAAGCCGTTCCGTGACTCTCACGTTCTTCAGGAAGTTGACGTCGAAGACGATATCACCCGGTGCAAAGAGGGCGTTGCGAGACATGTTGCCGTACGTGAATGGCGCGGGCACTTTGTAGCACGACGTGTTGAACCACCCTTGCTTGCCGCGGTCGGTACCGTGGAGCGTGCCGTCACACACCGCGTCCGGACGGCCGCCGCGCCAACCGACAGCGGTGGCTGTGTAGGTAAGCGAGAACGGTCCGCCGGTGCGCAGATAGGTGATGCCGCCGATGGACCAGCCGCCCACCAACAGATTGCCAAGCCGTCCGGCGTTCCCCAGCAGTGCCTTGCCTGTGCCGATGGGGAGTTCGTAGGTATATGCGGCCGACATCGTGTGGCGGCGCATCTGGTCGGAATTCCCGCGTTCGGCGCGGGCGTTGTACGGGTCGTTGACGGGGCCGCCGACCACCGGGACGTCATCAAGCGAACGCGTCCAGGCGTACTCCACCTGGAACGTCAGCCCGTTGTGATAGCGCTGCACCGCTTCCAACTGCAGTTGATGAAGAATCGAATTGCCACCGCCCGCCAGAGCGAGGATGTCGGCCCACGGCTGGTAGGGTCGGTACGGCTGCAATACATCGGGGATCTGCTGCCGTGAGACATTGATCGAGTAGTTGTACCAGGTACATGGGTACTGTGGTTGCCGATGTAGGATGCCCGCACCCCCAGGTTGCGCGCGACTTCGCGTTCCAGCGTGAAGTTCCACTGGTACGATTCGGCGTTCTTGATATTGCGCTGAACAATGGTGATGCTCGGGTTGGGAGAGAGCCGGCCGCCCCCCGGAAAAGGATTCGCGAGAGTGAGGCTCGGCGCTGATCCCGCCGTCGAAGCGAAAGTCTCGGCCAGCAGGAACGGCGGATTGCTGAAACCCAACTGACGGAATCCAATAAACACCGGCAGGAAGTTGAAGTACTGGCCGAAGCCCGCGCGGAACACGGTCCTGTTGTTCTTGAACGGGCGGAAGGCGAGCCCGAACCGAATCCCCAGATTGTTCGTGTCGGTTTCAAAGGCGCTGGTCTGGCCGATTTCCTTGCCGAGCACGATGGGGTATGCGTTGAGCAAGGCCTGCTGCGTGAAGGGCGGCAGTTTGTCACCGGGGATGTAGAGCTTGCCGGTGCCGCTGTCGAACTGGGTCATGATGCCGTTCCGTTCCGACCACGGGATCTGCAGCATGTACCGCAGCCCCACGCTCAGGCTGAGCCGCGAATTGATCTGGATGTCGTCCTGCACAAAGGCGCTATAGCGCGTCGAGGAAAACACCATTGCCGGACTCGCCGAGGAACGGTACGTCGCATTGGCGTAGCCCAGGAGGTAATCCGCATAGGCGTTCGCCGGAAGAGCCGAGGTCGCGCCGGAGGTGTAGCGTCCGGTGAAATCGAAACGCCCCAGGCCGGCATTATTCACCAGACCCGAGCCAAGACCACCGACGGCGGGGTTGGACGCGACCCGGTAATCGGCGAAATCGAAACCGGTCTTGATGGTGTGCTTGCCGCGGATGATGGTGAGGTTGTCGATGAGCTGCGGAGTGGTTTGCGGGCTGCCCTGCGCGCCGCCGTAGTCGCCGATGGAAGTGTAGCTGGTGATGTTGACGTTGGGCAGTCCGCCGTAGTCCACCGGGTAGAGCGAAGGAAACAGCGACCGTGGATCAAAATCCTTGTTCATGCCCTGCCGCACCGAGGCGTGCGTCAGGAAGCCGAACCGGAGTTCATTGATCACTGTCGGCGAGAACGTTCGCTGGTAGGTCGCGTTGATGCTCTTGGTGGTGTAGCCGCCGTTCTCCCAGGAGCCGTAGCCGGTGGGATAATTCTGGGCGACAAAGTACGGGTCGCCTTTCGAGTAGTTGAGGTTGACGAAGAACGTGTCTTTGTCCGTGATCCTGTAGTCGCTGCGGACACCAAAACGGTACACGTCATACTTGTTCGGGACCGAGGTGATGAAGTTCTGCAGTGTGCCGTTGGAAGAGCCCGGCTGGTTGGGCGCGGGATAGCGGCTCTGCAGCGCCTGCGCGCGGGAATCAATGCGGCTCGTGGGGATCTGGTTGCTCGGAAACGGTGTGCCGGCGAGCGGATCGAGGATTGTGGCCAATCCCGCGAAATTGCCTGTTCGCATGGCCTGGCTGGGTAGTGAGAGACTGCTCGTGGTAAGCGAGCTGCGCTCGAGCAGATCTTCAAAACTAGCAAAGAAGAACCACTTGTTCTTCTTGATCGGACCGCCGATGTTGCCCCCGAATTCGTTGCGGTTGAACGGCGGCTTCGGCTGCGCAGTGAGGTTGGCGTTCTTGGCGGCGTAGGCACGATTGCGGTTGAACTCCCACGCAGTGCCGTGGATATCGTTGGAGCCGGACTTGGTCACCACCGTGACGGAGACGGCGCTCTCGTACTCGGCCTTCATGTTGTTGGAGTCCATTTTGAACTCGGCGATGGAATCGACCGACGGCTGTGTGGAGAGGCCGTGGCGGAACGAATACGCCCCGCCGCCGTTGCCGGAGTCGTTGTATCCAACGCCGTCAACGTTGAATTGAATGCCGCCCCAATAGGGGCTGCCGGCGACGCGCGGGTTGCTCGCCGAGTCAGTCGTGACGCCGGCGGAGATGCGGACAAGGCGATCGAGCGAGCGGCCATTGAGCGGCACGGAGGTAATGGCGCCGGACTGCATGATATTGCCGATGGTGGCGTTCTCTGTGTTGAGCACGGGAGCCGCGGCGGAAACTTCCACTGCCTGGTTGACTGCGCCGGGTTCCAGCACTACGTCGACGCGCGTCGAGCGGCTGGCGAGAAGAACAACGTCCTTGACGATGCTCGGCTTGAAACCGTTCATTTGCGTGCGGACCGTGTAGCTGCCGGAGGGCAGGTTGGAGATGGTGAATTCTCCGGAATCACTCACCACTGCTTTGTATTCGATGTTAGTGCTCTGGTTGATCGCGACCACCGCCGCGGAGGGAACAGTGCCTCCGGAGATGTCGGTGATGTTGCCGACGATGGTGCCGGTAACGCTTTGGGCAAACGACTGGGCGCAGAGGGACAGCAGTAGCGCCATAAGCGAACAGAAAACGGTGATTTTTTTCATAGGATCTCCCACTCCGAAATTGTGATTTCAGCCCAGCATGGGGATACGCAAACGCAAGACAGCATCTACGGGGGACAAACTTCACATTGTTGAAACATTACAACCGCGTCGATACCGCAGTCAATAAGGTGTGTCGTTCTACTTGTATCCAGCGAGGCCGGAGATCCAAAGTGTGTTGGCGCCCGCCGCGCCGCCAACCAGCCCCCGCAGATCGACGAGAGAGAGGGTTCGGAGATAGGCAGGGTCGATGCGGGACGGAGCGTCGGAAGGCGCATCGTCGGCCAGTTCGAATTCCTTGAAGGGGAGCTGTTTGCGAACCACTTCGCGTCCGCCCGGCAGGTCGATGGTGACGTTGAAGCGAACCGGCTTCGCGATCTCCGCGACTTTCTCTTCCAGCGATAGGATGAGGTGCGCGGGTTTCTCCGACGCCAATTCAATGGTGATGCCCGCGGAGTAGGAGAGGTTCATGTGGCCGATGCGGCGGAGGAAAAGAACGAAAGAATCGGAGAGCTGGTTGTAGTTCGCACGCACGGCTCGAGACCTCATCGGCGATTCAGCGGCGATGTGGAGAGTGGCTCCCCCAAGCGCCAGCCACTGGAGGTTCTTACGCTCCAGATTGTCGATTGTGCTGGAAGCAGGTGTGGCCGATGCGCCGCCGCCGGCCATGCGCACGTCGTCGAGCCAGAGCGTGTGCTCGCCTGCGATCTTGCTCGTCTTGATGGGGATGGCGCCATCAATGCCAAGCGCGAAGAACGAGAGATCCATAACTCCAAAGCCCTGGATCTTGTCAAGGTCGAGTTTGCCGTTGTCGTCCTTGGCATCATTCGGTCCGTCATTGAGCGTGAAGTCCTCCACGCGCAACTCTACCTCCTGCCACGTGTCCTTTGGAGACCAGACCACCGCCGTGTAATCGCCGCCCGGCTTTGATTCGCTGAGCAGCACCGCAACCGGTGTTGCATGATCCGTCTTCAGCCAGAAGCGCACGGATCTCACGCCCGCGAGGGAGTGCTGGATCGGAACCACCGCAAGAGCCATCTGCATCGGCTCGACGAAATAGCCGAATGCCAGCGAGGATTTGCTCGAAGCGGAGGCGCCACCCGCCACGCTGTGCACGTGAGCTCTGTTCCCCATTGCCATCCAGCCATCTTCACCGCTCTCGAAACTGTGTTCGAGAATTGGTTTCGAGGGCTGCCCCAAAACGCATACCGCCGTGAGAACGAGTGCCGCGAACCGCATGCCTGGATCCTCCTTCTTGATTATGCTTCTCACTACGCGCCGGCGCCGGTTCAGGTTTACTGCCTCAATTCCCAGTATTGTTGGCGCAACAGAGCCGCGACCGTGAGGGAGCGGATTCGCGACAGCACCTACTTCTGACGCCGTGTTTAGTGGCATACTATTTAGCGCCCGTTCAGCGCGGGCCAGGGAGGTGGAGCCGAATGCAGTTCTCCGTTCGCACAGTGGATTACTACTACACGCAAGTGGAAGACAAGCCCGGCAAGGCATATGAATTGCTTTCCGAACTGGCCACCGAGGAGATCAGCCTGCTGGCCTTCAGTGCGATTCCCTATGGACCCCATCGTGTCGAGCTGACGATTTTTCCCGATCACGCCGAACATCTCCACATCGCTGCCGAAAAACTGGGATGGAAATTGTCCGGTCCGCAGCATGCGTTTCTCATTCAGGGCGACGACCGGTTGGGTGCGCTCGCCGATGTGCACCGGAAGCTGCTCGACGCCAAGGTGAACATCTACGCCTCCACGGGCGTGACGGATGGTGACGGGCGCTTCGGGTACATCATCTACGTGAAGGAGTCGGACCATCCTGTGGCCAAACGGGCGTTGGAGATGCTGTCGTAACGGTTACCGCGCCAGCCTTCTGGCGAGATCGGCGTGGTAGTTGCGAGCAGTGTCCTCGTAGCTGAAGAACAGCTTGCTCATCACCCGGAACAGAGGGCTGAAGACGCGCCCGCGCTCGGTGATCGTGAGACGCGACCCACCGCCCGCCGGTTCGATCTCGAATGTCCAGGAGCCGGTCCAGCCTTTCTCCCTCCCTCCGGTGTCGGCGGTGACAAGCTTGCGTGCCGGGACTTGTTCCGAGAAGCGGTAGGACATCGTCCCGTGGGAAGACACTTCCGTGATGACGCCGTCCTTCACTTCCACGCTCTTCAGCCCGGAGCGCCATTCCATGAACTTGGTGGCATCAGAGATGACGGCGTAGAGCTTCTCTGCGGCCGCACTGTAATCGGCCGTGATGCTCACGCTGTGCTCTTCCGGGATCATGCAACCGGCCGCGTACGCTAATGCGACGACAGCGGAGATGACGCCGGCTATGTAGAGGACGATCACTTTCATTGTTCTCCTTTGGGAATTGCGAGAGCGGCGCGTGCCAGCAGTTCGAGGCCATCGACAGCACGCCGCCGTTCGTCGGACGTCAGTTGATCCAGCAACAGCGTGAGCCGGCTCGATTGAAGCACCGAACCACCGCTCATGGCCTGGGAGCCCGCACTGGTGCGCGATACGAGCACCGCGCGCGGGTCCGCCGGATCGGTCTTACGGCAAATGAGCGACCGCTTTTCCAGATACGCCAGAGCCTCTGAGAGTGTGGATTTCGCGATGCCCAGGTGGCTAACGAGCACACCCTGTTGCACCGGGTCTTGTTCGTTCAGGTGCGCGAGGATTGTCGCGTCCCGCTGCGAAAGCTCCTGTCCGGTCACCCGGGCCGTCTGATGCTCTGTATGGCAGGCAAGGTAGATGCGCGGGTAGGCGCTCTGGACACGCAGCAGGGCTTCTTCGACGGTGATTCCCTCGATCGGCATGGGGCCAGTATAGGGAGTGGGAGTTTTGTTCGTCAAAACGAACAATGTTTGGGTGTGACGGTCTGTGCATTTACTGTAGATAGCAATGCCTGAGAAGTTCAACCCGAACAGCTTCGCGCCATTTTATCGAGACGATCCAGCGCTCGGGTTCGAAGGTGGCAGCGATGCCGACACCGATCGGGATACTGCATCTGCTGGCGGCGGCGACTGGTGGGCGCATGGACATGCCGTCACTGATGGCGGCTTCCGAAATGCCGGTGGAGGAGTTTGCGAAATCGTTGCGCGAGTTGGAGACTGCGGATCTCGCGCGGAGAATGGCCAACAGGTGGCGCAATTTACGGCAACGGGTAACCTGGTGGCCAGAGTAAGGCTCTAACGGCGCACTACGCTCGATTTCGCCTCCTCGGCAGTGCTTGGCAGTCTGGTTGCCATGGGGGGGAACTCATCTCCCGCTACCGGGACTCCCCGCGGAGGGCCCTCCTACTGAGTCCAGCGGCGTGGCTGTATTGTTTGATTAACGCGCTCGCCGCAGTTTCGGCGCTGGCGCTGATGCAGGTATTTGACGTTTCCCGGTGACAGAAAACGAGGTGGCGAAACAGATCGTGGCTGTGGCTTACCATATCCACATCACTCTTGGGCCCGGACTGCCTGGAGTCGGTCTACGAAGCGGTTTTGGCCCATGAATTCCCCGTACACAAGAAACAGCTACTGACACATTTGCGGCTGGCCGACAAGCGACTGGGCCTGCCGATTAATTTCAATGTCGTGCGCATCAAAGACGGCATCACGCGCACCCGAATGGCATGATTTCTCGCAAAGCCCGCCAAGAACGCAAAGTCTCATGGTTACGTAATACTCTGCGGGCAGTCCATACATCTCGTCGGTCTGAGGCGGAGCCTTGGTAGAATGTGGCTTAACGCTTGGGGCCGAAGTAGGCAACGAAGCCGACCAGCACCGTGGTCTGGTTCTTCGCACTGCCGAGCTCGTTGCCGCGATCGAAGATGGCGAGGTCGGACCAGTCGCGCCGGAATTCCGCGCGGAAGAGGAAGCCTTCCTTCATCTTGCATTCGCCGGTGAGAGTGAATTCTTTCAACTTAGGTCCGCGAAGGCTCGGCCCGCTACCGGTGTTGACGAGCGTGATGAAACCGCGTTTGTCGTTGTAGTACTCAATGCGGGGGCTGATGGCGAACCAGCTATTGACGGCGTACTTGTGGGCGAACCCGATGCCCCAGAATTCGTTGTCGATGCCGCCCTTAATCTTATCCACGCCGTAGTCGTAGTTGATGTAGAAGCTCGCCTTGTCTGAGGGGTTGAGGTTGAGGACGGTATCCCAGAAGTGCCGGACGCCGTCGTTGGTGCCCGCCTTCTCAGGACCGACGAGGTAGGTGTTGAACCACGAGACCTTCTTGCCGGTCATTGCCGTGGTGAAACCGACGGTCTTGCCGCTGTTGTTGTCTTCCACGTTGTTCCACCCGTTGAGAACCTGGAAGCCGACAGTGAGCCACTTGTTCACCGGCATGGAGGTGCGGATGCCCATGTGATAGTAGGGGCCGTTCGCATACAGAAGCGCGCGCGAGTAGTTGAAGTTGAGGTGGGTTTCCGTCAATTCCGCTCCCGCCGAAGTGTAGAACTTGCCGACGTCAATTTGAAAACCTTTCCAGCTTGCGGGCTTGACGGACATGTAGGCCTGGGGAATGACGCGCATGATTCCGCGTCCTTGGTCGAGAGGTTCAGTGGAATGGAACACGTCCCAGGCGCGTCCAAAGCCGAGGTCAATGCGGAAACCAACGGGGTCGGGCGCGTGCTGCAATTCCAGCTTCGCCATGTTGAGGCTGAACTGGTTGGCACGGACGTCGAAGTTGCGAAGGTTATTGGTGGTGGAAGCGGGGTGGTTGAAATTAAGGCTGTAATAGGCGTCAACGAGGCCGCTAAAATCTATCGGGCCTGCGGACCATGCAGGTGGCGCCGGGGCGGGTGCGGGGTCGGGTGTCGGCTGCGCGGGTGGCGTCTGGGCCATGAGGCTGGCGGTCTGGAACAGGGCTCCGGCAATCAACAGAGTCCGAAGGGCGAATTTCATGGGAATCTCCAAAGTCTGATTTGAATACAGCACCGTCTGGTTTTTCCTCACTGTAAGGGCAGTTGCCGGACGCAGGCCAATCAAAATTTTCGATGCGGGTGATAGAAGATGGGCCCTCGCAGGGGTTATGCGTTTTGAATCAGCGCATTAGGTGCTGGCAATAGAAATTCGTAATCACCCCGATAGAAAGGATTTTCTTGTTTGCGGCCTCCAGGCGTACGATCCTAATACAGATTTAACAAACTCTCCAAGAGGTTTCCCCGAATGAAAAGACTTGCAACGCTCATTGCATGTACCGCGGCAGCCGCTGCGGCTCAACAGGCTCCAGACAAGATTGCCGCATTGGAGAACGCCGTAAAGGCGGCGCAGTCGGCAGGTGATAACGCCTGGATGCTGACGAGCTCGGCGCTGGTATTGATGATGACCGGCCCGGGCCTGGCGCTGTTCTATGGCGGACTTGTGCGGAAGAAGAACGTGCTCGCCACGATGATGCAGAGCTTCATTATGATGGCGGTGATCACGGTGTTGTGGGCGTTGGTCGGGTACAGCTTCGCGTTCGGCGAGGGCAACCCGTTCATTGGGGACTTGCGGTACATGTTCCTGAATGGGGTAGGGGCGGCTCCGAACGGGGATTACGCCGGCACGATTCCGCACCAGACCTACATGATTTACCAGCTTATGTTCGCGATTATCACACCGGCGCTGATCACGGGCGCTTTCGCGGAACGCATGAAGTTCAAGGGCATGCTGTTGTTCATGATCCTGTGGGCGCTGGTGGTCTACAATCCGATGGCCCACATGGTATGGGGTAAGGGTGGATTGCTGAATGCATTCCTCGGCGGCAAGTTCCGGGCCTTCGATTTCGCGGGCGGTACGGTGGTCCACATCACATCCGGTGTTTCGGCGCTGGTCTGTGCTTTGTATCTGGGCAAGCGCAAGGGCTATGGCACGGAGCCGATGAAGCCTCACAACCTGGTTCTCAGCTTCATTGGCGCATGTCTTCTGTGGGTGGGGTGGTTTGGCTTCAACGCCGGTAGCGCGGTGGCGGCTTCCGGGTTGGCGACGAGCGCGTTTGTGGCCACTCACTTCGCTACCGCAACGGCAGCCATCGGTTGGTGTCTGGCGGAATGGATGCACAATGGCAAGCCCAGCGTCCTGGGCGGTATTTCCGGCGCCGTTGCCGGACTAGTGGCGATCACTCCAGCTTCCGGGTTCGTGAAGCCGATGCCGGCGCTGGTCATCGGCCTGCTAGCCGGGCTGCTCTGCTATTTCATGGTTGCCATTCTGAAGCAGAAGCTGGGTTATGACGATTCTTTGGATGCATTCGGAGTTCATGGCGCGGGCGGCACGTTGGGCGCGATTATGACTGGTGTTTTCGCGACGAACGAAGTGAATGATGCGCTGAAAGATGCCGCCGGCAAACCTCTGCCGTTGGGCCTCGTCGATGGCAATGGTGGTCAGATTGTCGATCAGTTGGTGGCTGTGGCGATTGCCTGGGTACTGGCCATCGTGGGCACACTGGTGATATTGAAAGTGGTAGACATGGTGACTGGACTCCGCGCTGAAGAGGAGGAAGAAGTCGTTGGCCTCGACCTCTCGATGCACGGTGAAGAAGCGTACAACCTGGAATCGTAGCCGCCATCTGAAATAGGGAAAAAAGCCATGAAGAAAATCGAAGCAATCATTCAGCCCTTCAAACTCGAAGAAGTGAAGGAAGCTCTCAAGTCCATCGGGATCGATGGAATGACTATTACTGAAGTGCGCGGCCACGGCCGTCAAAAGGGCCATAAAGAGGTGTATCGCGGCCAGGAGTACACCGTCGATTTGCTGCCCAAAGTCAAAGTCGAGATGGTGGTCAACTCCGCCCGGTTGGAGGAAGTGTTGAAGGCTCTCACCACTGCGGCTCGCACTGGGAAGATCGGGGATGGTAAGGTCTTCGTGTACGATGTCGCAGAAGCCATCCGAATCCGGAATGATGACCGGGGCGAAGCCGCACTCTAAGGCCGCCCCCCGAGTGGAACAATTGCGGTCCGACTTTACAGCCACGGCGGAGCCCATGGCCGTGCTGCGGGGCCGGACCAACATAGTGGAGGGCCAGGTGTGCAAATCCTACTCGCGGCACCTGGCCAATGCCGCTCCCAACGGGATTGCCGTGCTTGCGGTAGGTGGATTCGGGCGGGGGGAGTTGTTCCCCCATTCCGATGTAGACATTTGCCTGCTGGTGGACAACGAGAAGCTGGCGCACGAGAAGCGTCCGCAGATTTCGGCATTCCTGCAGGAACTTTGGGATTCGGGCCTGCGGGCCAGTCATTCCGTCCGCACGATTCAGGAATGCTGCGAACTCCACGATCAGAATATTGAGTTGAACATCAGCCTGCTGGACCATCGCCCCCTGGCGGGCGATATCGCGTTGTATGAAAAGCTTGAACCAAAGCTACGCAAGTTTTTCGAAAACAGCAGCGCCAACCTCGCGCGGCATTTGAGCCGTTTGGCGCGTTCGCGCAGAGCGCAGTATCACGACTCCATCTACCATCTGGAGCCCAACATCAAGGAAGCTCCAGGCGGGCTTCGCGATCTGCACCTGCTGGAGTGGTTTCGCAAGCTGCAGACGCAAGGGATGAACGATTTCGCGTGGGCGGCTGAGATTGAGCCTGCTCGCGGCTACCTGTATCTCATTCGCTGTTTCCTTCACTACCTGGCCAGGCGTGACAACAACGTGTTGTCATTTGATGCGCAGGATGAGGTTGCGGAGCGGCTGCCGGCGCGCGCGGAGGAATTCGCATCACGGCAAACACCCGAGGAGTGGATGCGCGAGTACTTCCGTCATGCACGGTCGATTGCAGGCGCAGCCACTCGCGCAATGGAGTCGGTGGAGGTCAAAAACAATTCGTTGCTGGCAGGCTTTCGGGACTGGCGCTCGCGGCTCTCCAATACCGATTTCACGGTATCGCGCGACAGGGTGTTTCTAAAAGCTCCGACAGCGCTGGAGAAAGACCCGGAATTGGTCCTGCGCCTGTATCAGTTCGTGGGGCGTCACGGGATCAAGCCGGCCCTGGAAACGGAACGGCGGGTGCTGGAAGCCCAGGAGCATCTCCAAAGCTATTTCGCTTCGCCACGGCCGCTTTGGAATCAGCTTCGCGAAATCCTGGCATCGCCGCATTGCGCACTGGCGTTGCGGGTGATGCAGGATACCGGCGTTCTGCGCATGGTCTTCCCCGAATGGGGAGCTATTGAATGCTGCGTCGTTCGCGACTTCTATCATCGCTACACAGTGGATGAGCACACGCTGGTCACCATCGAGAATCTGCAGCAACTCGCCCGGACCTCGGAACCCGGCCATCGCCGGTTTGCGAATTTGTTGAGCGAAGTGGAGGAACCAGCGGTATTGCGTTTCGCCTTATTGTTCCACGATGTGGGCAAAGGGGAACGGACCGGCCACCATTCCGAGGAATCAGTACGCATGGCGCAGGAGGCCATGACGCGTATCCGCATGCCGGAGAAGCATCAACGCCTGGTGCTGTTCCTGATCGACCAGCATCTGGCGCTTTCGGCTGCGATGACATCGCGCGATCTCGACGATCCGGCCACAGCACGCATGCTTGCGGATAAAGTGGGGACCTCTGAGGGGTTGAAGTATTTGACGCTGGTGACCTATGCGGATATCGGCGCGGTGAATCCGACCGCGCTGTCGCCGTGGCGGTTGGAGCAGTTGTGGCGGGTGCACCTGGTGACGCATCACGAATTGACTCGCGAGCTGCAAACCGATCGCATCCAAGCGCCGGAAGCATCGGACGAGCGTTCCAGCTTCCTGAAAGGCTTGCCGGTCCGCTATCTGCGAACGCACACCGACGAGGAGATCCAGATCCACGTGGATCTGGAGCAACGGCGCAGGGAAGCCGAGGTGGCGATTGATATTCGCAAGACCGAGGGCGGTTACCTCCTTACGGTTCTTGCCAAGGACCGGCTGGCGCTGTTTGCGTCGATGGCCGGGGCGCTTTCGAGCTTCGGTATGAACATCCTTAAGGCCGAGGCATTCGCTAACCAGCAGGGAACCATCCTCGACACGTTCGTCTTTGCCGATCCGGGCCGCACGCTGGAACTCAACCCCAGCGAAATGGACCGCCTGCATATGACGATCGAGCGCGTGCTATTGGGCAAGGTGAACGTGAAGGATCTGCTCAAGTACCGGCCCAAGCCTACGCTGCCAAGCCGGCGGAGCGGCATCGAACCGAAGATCACGTTCGACAATTCCGCATCGGAGTTCGCCACGCTTGTTGAACTGGTGGCCGAGGACCGGCCCGGGCTGCTCTACGATGTGGCGTCCTGCCTGTCGGCGAAGGGATGCAACATTGAATTGGTGCTGGTGGAAACGGAAGCGCACAAGGCGATGGACGTGTTCTACGTCAGCACGGCGGGCAAGAAGCTGCCGGAGACGATGATGGAGCCGCTGCAGTTGGCGCTCGACACGGCGATTCGCGGGTAACCCACTTGCGTGGGGGCAAACGCGATCGCCGCGAGCGGTGAGGCGAATTGGCCCGTAGATGACCTACAAATCGAACGTCCCCGATGCGACCGGCGCCACGGCTCCACCTACCTCGATTCCCGTTCCGTTGATGAGAATGTGGAGCAGACTCCGCCGTCCCATCTTTACACCCTGTTCGCTGATGAGGCGCGTGCCGGGCGTGGAGGCGCAGAGGTGGTTCGCCACCATGTAGGCCGCCAGCGGGCCGGTGGCGCTGCCCGTGGCGGGGTCCTCTATGATCCCGTGCTCAGGCGCGAACATCCGCGAGTAGGCGCCTGTTGGCTCGGGCGCGAAGACGAACACGCAAATGGGTTCGGGCCCGGTATGCAGCGCGCGAAGCGCGGCGAGTTCGACGCTTGCCTGATCGACTGCGGCACGGCTTCTAAGCGCGATGAACAGATTCGGATTGCCGGCGCTGACAATCTGCGGCGGCACAGGCAACAGGTCCTCCTCGGCAACCCCAATGAGCCCGGCACAGGCGGACGTGGTGAATTGCGTCCCAAAGCGGATCGGCGGTGTATCGAGCCATAGAAGATCCCCGTCCACACGCACTGGTACAGGCCCGATCAGTTCGTCCAGAACGAAGCCGGATGACGGGGCCCTGCCTTCCTTCAGCAGCACCCACCCGGTGCCGATAGTGGGATGTCCGGCAAAACGCATTTCCCTCGTAGGTGTGAAGATGCGGACCCTTGCCACGCACCCTTCCCGCGTGGGCGGCTGCACAAACGTTGTCTCCGAGAGATTCAGCTCCTTGGCCAGCTTTTGCATGGTGGCATCGTCCAGGCCGTTTGCGTTTGGGAAGACGGCGAGGGGATTGCCTTCGAGTTTGTTCTCGGTAAACACGTCGACGATGCGGTAGCGGTAGTGCATCCTTTCATTGTCACTGAGAAGGTAGCCGCATCGTTATTTGTAGTTCACAAAGAACGGGCTCGACCACGCCAGCGTGTAGTTATCCTGTTCCACGCGCACGTAGTAATAGTGGCGTCCCTTGATATCGCCCTTATCGGTGAACTCGAATTGACCGCTTCGCGCTTTGGGCGTGGTGGTGTAGATGACCTTGCTGTCTTTGACGATGACCACGCGAGCCACCGTGCGCGGGGCGTTGAACTTCACGCTGATGGGCAACTGCTGATCGGTCTTGAACTCGTCGCCCATGAAGTATTGGCCCATGTGGACGTCGAGAATAATGTTGTCCATGGCGCCGTAGGTGTGGCGCTTGCGGATCCCGTCGAGCACACCCTGACGCGAGTTGTCCGGTGTGTACACCATGGCGTAAGAGATGTGCGTGGAGCCGTGATCGGAGCTGGTGACGATGCCGAGCTTGTAGCCCTTCGCCCATGCGTTCGACACCATGCCTTCGGGCTGATAACCAGCCTGCGCCATGTGCGCGTCGTCCTTGCCTTCCTTCACCACCAACGGCGAATCGAGGCTTTCGTAGTTGCTGCGCGCGCCCTGGAAAATCTCCACGACTGGCTCCAGCGTTGGATCATTGTCGCGCCAGTCGGTACCCATGCGAGTGCCGGACGTGTGCGAGATGGCAATGGCGTTGCGGTTGCGGATGTCCTCGTACAGCAGCTTCGTGTCGTTGGCCACCAGATCGCCGGAGCCGACGCCGGGTTCATCGCCCATTGCGTTCCGGCCGAGGAACCACTGGTCCACGCCGCTGCGCAGATGGAAGGGAGTGACACGGGCATCAGAACGGCGCACAAAGAACATGTTGCGGTGGCCATTGGGGAACGTCGCGCTGCGCTCGTAGCCGAAGACTGCAGTGTAAGCGCCGGGCACGTGATGCATATCGGTCATCTTCTGCGTGTACCACCACCAGTATTCCCAGAGCCCGCCTTGATGGTCAGTGGACGCGCCGAAATCCATGGAAGCGGCGTCGATCATGTAGCGGTAGAAATCCTGCAGCGAGCCATCAGTAGCGCCGCCGCCGTCCCAACTCAATTCCGTGTGGCGGTGGAAGTCACCGCGGACGATGCGGTTGGGCTTTCCATCGATGGTGACCGTGTAGGCGCGGATGGAACGCAGGTCAGCGGCTTCATTCGGATGCGCAGCGGCGATATCGGGAAACTCCTCGGGAGCGGAACCCCAGCTCAACGTGCCCGCCTGCACTGCGGGGGCTATGCGGCCCGCGTGAATCTGCTGCCGCAAGGGGCGATGGTAAAACTTGCCGGCGCGATTGTCCGTGTCCCAAACGAGCCACAGCGCGTTGTCCTTGCCCAGCGTTGCGCCCATGCGCGTGGAGGACCGCCCTCTGCTGTTCGGAAGCGCGAAGGCGGACGACCAGCCGTTGGTGTCGAGGTGGGTAAGATGATACTCCCAATAGCCGCGCGCGGCGCCGGGCGCCTTCAACTTGCCCTTCCCCTTTCCTTTCTTTGTGGGTTCCGCGCCAGCTTGCACGGCACCGGCCAGGCGCTTCTTGGCGGCCATGTAGAGCGAGCCTTTTCCGTCTGACCAGATGTGCGGCTGATACGTGTTGGCTTCGCCAAAAGCCTTATCCGGTGCCGCTGGTTCGCGCCACGTGCCGTTGTCGTAGCAGCGAATGCGCGGGCGTCGATTTGCGCCCAGTTGCACGCCGCGCGGATCGGCGCGCATCGTGTAACCCTGATCCTTGCCCCACCCCGCACGGCCCTGTTCCCAGGCCACCCACACGCGATCCTGCGTATCGACGGCAACCGTCGCGCGGGCATCGAACGCAGGCGTTGCCGCAACCGTAATGTCCGGTCCGGCCTTGCCGCCTTCCACTTTATTCAGGAAGACGTCGTAGTTGCCGTTCTTGTAGGAATCGTAAGTGACCCAGAGCGCGCCTTTGCTGTCATAGGCGACGGCCGGCTCCCAGTCGTTAGCGGCGTGGTTGCTAACGCGCACTTCGCCCGACCACTTGCCGCCATCGAAAGTCTTCATGTAGATGTTGCTGGTCTTGCCGCGGAAGCTCTGATAGACGAGGGCGAAGTGTCCTTTGCCGTCGGAAGTGAGCCGCGGGTTGATGTCGGGCAGGGCATTGTTGGTGAGCCGCTCCAGCGGCCCCCACTCTTCCCTGGCGGGATCGAACCGGCGCGCGTAGATGTCCCAGTTGTTGCGCAGCATTTGCGACCAGACCACCCACACGCGGTTCTCGGAATCGACGGCTACCTGCGGCAGCCAGCTATCGCCGCTGGTGACGGGAACCCACTGCATCACGCCCCAAACACCGTCCTTATAACGGCGAATGGCGACGTCGTCGCGCTCGCCGTTGAAGCTCAACCACGCCAGCCACATGGAACCATCAGGACCGGTGGCCATCGAGGGAAGATCGTCCTGGCGGTACTCGTGACCCACCATCGCAATCTTCATTTCGCCGCCTGGTATTGCGGCCGTCTGCTCCAGAGGCGTAGCCGCCTCCAACCGTCCCGTCTTGCGCGGAGGAGTCAGCAAAAATGCGGCTGCCAGCGCGGCCGCCGCGGCGAGGGAGAGAAGGTGTCGGCGTTTCACACCATCCAGTGTATCTACTTTTTCGCGATGCGATAGAGCTTGCTTTCGGTGCGGATGAACAGGCTGCCGCGGGCGATTGCCGGCGTCGAC
Source organism: Acidobacteriota bacterium (assembly GCA_016213775.1). Lineage (GTDB taxonomy): Bacteria > Acidobacteriota > Terriglobia > Bryobacterales > Bryobacteraceae > CADEFT01. The sequence goes on along the minus strand of JACQZR010000161.1, from coordinate 8,440 downwards.
ATGCAGAACTCATCGAGGTCGTTTTTGCCAATGATTTTGAACTCCGGCCCGGCCTGGATGACGTGCGTAATACCGTCCTCGCTCAACGCGAAGATCTTTCCGTTGTACGCCCAGGGCGACGCGGTGTAGGCGTTGATCTCCTCGCTGATGCGTTTGCGCGCGTAGATCTCCTTGCCCGTGCGCGCGTCGTTGGCGGCGAAGAAACCGCGGTCGTACAGCGTGTAATAGATGTCGCCGTAGATCAGCGGCGAGGGGTTGTAGGGGCCCAGTTGCGGCGAGAACCAGGCGATGAATTCGTTGCTCGTTTCGCCCGCTTTGAGCGTGATGTCGCCGGACGCGCCGGGCTTGATGGCAAACGCCGGCCGCTTCTGATCGCCTACGTAACCGCTGGTGATGTACAGCAGGCCGTGCCTGGTGAACGGCGTCGGAATCGAAATGGACGACATCCCCCCAAATTCCCACAGCAGCTTCCCATCGAGGTCGTAGGAGCGGACTTTGCTCGTGCCGGGCGTGATGACTTCGGTGCGCTTGCCCGAGTTCCAAATGAACGGCGTTGCCCAGTTGCTCTTTTCGTTGCGCTCCACCTGCCAGATAGTCTTGCCGGTGGCCTTGTCCAGCGCCATCAGCACGGACTTGTCTTCGTTGTCGTTCACGAGATAGAGGCGCGTTTGATGCACGATGGGCGAAGCGGCGGTGCCCCAACCGTAGCGCGTGTTCACTTTGTCGAAGCGGCGCTCCCAGACAGGCTTGCCCTTCATATCGAAGGCAAACAATCCGACGTTGCCGAAGTAGGCGTAGACACGCTCCCCGTCGGTGACCGGAGTTTCCGAGGAGTAGCTGTTCTTGAGGTGCCGTGAGTAGTTGGGCACGGCCTTGTGCACTTCGCGCTCCCAGGCGATCTTACCGGTGTTGAAGTCGATGGCGTAGACCATCCAGCCATGCACGTCCGTGGGGGCGCCGCGCTCGCCGCCGAAGTACAGCCCCTTCTTGGCTTTCTCCTTTTCCTCGGTGGGAATCACGGAGGTGAGAAAGACGGAGTTGCCCCACACCACCGGCGATGCCCATCCGCGGCCGGGAACCTCGGTCTTCCAAACAACGTTCTTCGTGGTGGACCATTCGTCCGGCAGCCGAGGGTCGTCTTCCGCGACGCCCAAGGATCCTGCGCCGCGGAATTGCGGCCAGTTGTCCGTGGCGGCGACCAAACAGACGGATAAGCCGAGGATTGCTAGTGGTCTCATGAGATCTCCAGTGCGAGGTGCTCTTGTCAGTGTACGCCAGTTGGAACTCGAGATCTTCAGACCTCAATCAGACCCAAGCTGATCTTGATTGCCTCGTCCACGCGTCTCATGATGGATGTGTCCAGCCGTCCGATTCGCTCGACAACATCCACAGGAAAGGACTCTGGGGACGCATTGGAAGACGACAGTCTGGCCGCGTCCGTTCCACTTCGAAGCCGGTGGTCGGATCGAAAGGTAATGCGAGATCCGCCTGTGCATGCTTCCTCTTCCAAGGCGAACCATTCCGCGGCGATCCGTCGGCTTTCGACGGCATTGGACTAATATCCCGCCTTGAGTTGCTGCCGCAAGTTCTCCTTGTCGCGTGTTTCCACGACAATTTCCAGAGCGATTCAGGCAGCATTGATCGAAACTACCAGGTCTTCCAAAGGCAACCCGCCCGCGAAGAAATGATCGTGCGCGTTCACCCACTCGTTTGGGCGAGCCGAATCCGCGTACGACCGCGCTCGCCGGCGCACCTTCGGGGACTGCGGGCTGATTGAAGCCGCCAAGCTCTGTGGCGCATACCCGTGACCGCCGGCCGGGACCCGTGCTGCCCTCCAGGGAGATCGCTGATCGGATTCGGCGCGGTATCCTGTCACGGCAGCAGCTCAAGCGAACGCGCGAGGCGTGGACCGACGCGGATCGCGCCGAAATCCCGTCGATCAGCCGTCAGAACACGATAGACCTGCCGGCGTTCAGCGACGGCGGCCACGGTCCCGTCAACAAGTCCCAGAGCGAGCCCTTCGAACTTGGCGTCGAGTTCCAACGCTCTCGCAATATCGGATGGGAGAGGCAACTCGTATTCATACCGTGTCGCCGGATCGAAGACTTCGGCCACCAGCCTGCGCATCGCTTTGCGATCCGCTCGAAGGAAGTAGTCCACTTCCGCAAGAATGAGTCCGGGCACGATCACGGCTGCCGCCGAAGTGAGGATTCTTGCGTATTCCGGAAAGCTCGGCTTGCCACCTGGCGTCCGCGCCAGCGCCCGGAGGAGACCACCGGTGTCGGCGATAACTGGCGGGATCAATCCGCGATATCCCGGAAAAGCTCGGATTCATCGCCGAGCTTCGTGTTCGTGGATTCAAACAGAAGCGTCGATGGGGCCCTCCGTCCCGAATAGTAGCGTGATGCAACCAGGCGCAGACCCCTTCGAATCAGGTCGGAGGCAGAAAGGCCTGCCGCGCGAGCCCGCTTCAATGCCCGAAGATCCTCTTCATCGAGCCGGACCGTGGTCGAAACAAGGCGCGCCATACACTCAACATACGACATGGGATTATGGAAGGCAATTAGGGTTCTCTCGGCCAAGCAACGGCCATCATCACTCCTCGGCAGTTTCTGGAGCGATTCAGGCAGCATTGATCGAAACTACCAGATCTTCCACCTGCTGCAACCCACCTGCGAAGAAATGATCGTGCGCGGTTACCCATTCCAGCGTTGTCCCGTCCTGCAGCGAATCGACAAAATCGACCACATGTTGCGGCGGACAGATCGTGTCGATGCGGCTATGAATGAACACACGCGGTACGGCGCACGGACGGAGCAGATCGTTGCCCGGGTAATGCCCCGGAAAGCCCACAGCGATGACGCGCTGCGCCGACGGCTCCAACTGCGCCAGACGCAACGCCACTCGCGAACCGAAGCTGAACCCCGCGAGTGAAAACGGAAGAGCGGGATACCGTTCCTGCAGCACCGCCAGCGCAGCACGCGCGTCCTCCACTTCTCCGACGCCGTTATCGTGCTTGCCTTCGCTCAGATTGACACCGCGAAAGTTGAACCGCAGAACCACGTGCCCCGCTCGCCGGAATCCGCGCGCCAACCGATGCACCACCTTGTTGTGCAGCGTCCCCCCGTGCAGAGGATGCGGGTGACACACCAGCGCGGCGTGATCGGGATCGCGGTCTTCCGGCTCTTCCAGCAGCGCCTCGATCCGTCCCGCTGGACCCGGGATGAACAGTGTCTCGATACGCCGCGGCACGCGTCAATTCGACCGGTAGTTGGTGAACTGGATGTCGATGCCGAAGTCCTGGCCGCGCAGCACCGCCATCACTTCCTGCAGCGTGTCGCGATCCTTGCTGCTCACCCGCACGAGGTCGCCCTGGATGGATGCCTGGGCCTTCTTCTTGGTATCCTTGATCACCTTGACGAGTTCCTTGGCCTTTTCAGTGGGTACGCCTTGCTGCAAAGTGATCTCCTGCCGCACCGTGGATCCGGCGGCCGGCTGGACAGGCCCGTATTGCAGGTTCTTGATCGGCACTTTGCGCTTCACCAGCTTCCCTTGAAGGATCTCGGTGACGGCTTTCAGCGAAAACTCATCCCTGGTGCTGAGAGTGATCTTCTTCTCCTTCTCATTGAGTTGAATGTCGCTCTTGGAATCCTTGAGATCGTAGCGGACAATGATCTCCTTCATGGCTTGATTGATGGCGTTGATGACTTCCGGCATCTCAACAATGGAAACGATGTCAAACGAATTGTCGGGCATGATGGTATCTCTATTTTTTCAAAGCTGACAGAACCTGGCGAGTGATCTCTTCCACCAGCGAAGGCGAAACCGCGTCGACGGCGAGAGTGACGGCGGCACGAACCCGCTCGGTATCCATTTCACCACGAGAAACAGGATCGGGGGGGTGGGACGCCAGTTCGCGGGCCACGCGCGCGGCGTCGGCCAACGGCTGAACCGTCTCCAGTATGGCGGTCGCCTCAAAGGGCTTCTTGAGCAGAGCGTCGCTGCCGGCGCGGATGGCCTCGGTTTCATCCAATGGCTCGAGAACGCCGGCAGTCAACACGACGCGCATGTGCCGGAACTTGGGGTTCGATTTGATCTCGCGGCACAAATCGAAACCGGAGCGCCGCGGGAGAAACGCATCGGCAATAATCACATCGGGATCGGCATCGGCAAGGCGCTGCAGAGCACCGTCGCCGTCGGTAACGCACACCACCTCGAACCCCTCTTCGCGCAGGATGCGTTCGCCCATGCGTTGCGCGTGTGGGCTATCGTCGGCCAACAGGACACGGGCCATTACTTTTGTTTCGACTTCTTGCCCTTCTTCTGCTTCTGCTTGTTCAGATCGTTCTGCTGTTGCACTTTTGCGTTCTGATCGTCGGAAAGGCCGCCCTTCTTCTCCTCGGTAGCCGGTTCGCCTTCCTTCTTTGCGGCGGGTGGATTGGCTCGTGCATCCGGCTGATTATCCAGCGCCGAGTTCGGGCCAACGTTGGTGGTGGCGGTCACATCCGTTACGCCGGCACCGGCAGCCGCCGCTGGAGCGGGTACCGTAGCGGGAATACCAGGCATGGGCCGCGCCATGTTTGGATTGCCCGATTTCGCGGCATTGTGCGTATCCGGGCTCTTGCGGAAGATATCGAAGCTCTTTCCCATCATGCCGCGTTTGGAGGCGTTCTCCTGCTCGTACTTCATGCGAGCCAGAGCGACGGGGTCGGGTTCGGGAACCTCCAATTCCATTTCCTTCAGCTTCTTTTTGGCGTCTTCGGCAAGGGCGCTGAGCGGGTAGTCCTTTACAATGCGCGAGTACGCCGTGCCCGTCTTGTCACGGAAACGAGGGCCCATCTTCGAATACGCATCACCCAGCATCCACAGTGCTTCGTCGCTTTGGCTGAACAGCGGATAGGCGTCCACTAATCCCTGCAGACGGTTGCTCGCGGCCGCGTTGCTGCCCTTGTGATGGTAGTAATCGCCGACGCGGAACTCGCCCTGAGCCAGCACCTCCTGGATGTTGCGCAGCAACTGCTGCACACGCGGCGCGAACTTGCTGTTCGGAAATTGCCCGAGCAAGTTGCGGCATTCCTCATCGGCGCGCAGTGCATGATTCACGTCGCGATCCGGCTTTTCCATCTGCCGGTAGTGGATCATGCAGACGCGCTCCTGCGCTTCGGCGGCTTCCTCCAGCGTGGGGTAGAAAAGGATGAAGTCCTTGTATTCCGCCTCGGCCTGTGCAAGCCCGTTTGATCCGCCTTCGCGGAACCAGCTATCGGCAATCGCGAGTTTCGCTTTCGCCAGGAATTCGCTCGAGTCGTAGGTGTTGATGAGGGTTTGCAGAGTGAGGCGTGCCACTTCAAAGCGGTTGCGCTCCAGGTCCTTCACGGCCTTGTCGAAGAGAATCTTGTCCGGCTGTTTCGTATCCTTGGTAATCGGGTTTTCGTACTTCTTCTTCCTGAAGCCACACGACCCCATCAGGGCCAGACACAGAACCACGCCGATGATTCGAGAAACCTTCATAGCTAAACTACCTCGCAAGAATTTCCATCAAGCCCTTACCGCCAGAGCGTCACGGGCCGACTGTTGCATTGCCTTCACGGTTGTCGCCGGATCGGCACTCAAAAAGATGCTAGAACCGGAAACCACCCAATCGCATCCCGCCTCCACGGCGTGCGCCACGTTTTCAGGGCCGAGCCCACCATCCATTTCGATGGCGAAGTTTAGGCCAAGCCGGCGGCGCCGCTCGTCCAACTGCCGGACCTTCTTCAGCGAATTCGGCAGAAACGCCTGCGCGCCGAATCCCGGATTCACGCTCATGATGAGCACGTAATCTACCACATCGAGAACCTCGTCCAACACCGCCACTGGCGTCGCCGGGTTCAACACCACACCCGCCTGCGCCCCCTCGCTCTGAATCATCCGGATGGTCCGGTCCAGGTTCGGACAGACTTCCTGATGCACCGACACCTGATCCGCTCCCGCTTCGATAAACACCGGCGCGAACTTGTCCGGATCGGTGATCATCAGATGTACATCGAGAATCAGCTTTGTCACCTTACGGATCGACTTCACCACCGGCGGCCCGAGCGTGAGGTTGGGTACAAAATGACCGTCCATCACGTCGACATGAAGCATACGAACACCCGCGCTTTCCACGCGAGCGATTTCCTCACCCAGACGCGTAAAATCGGCGGAAAGTATCGAGGGAAGGATTTCCACCATGGCGTAGTATGACTAGTTTGATCGTATCACACAGGCGAAAAAGCCATCGCCGGGCTGCACCCCGGGAAGGCGATAGGTACATGCGGGTGGGGTGCCCAGGACCTCCTTCAAAACGGCTTCGTTCTCCTCCCGCTCCAGCGAACAGGTGGAGTAGACAAGCAGTCCTCCCGGGGCGAGGCACTCCAACGCGTTTCTGAGAATGCGGACTTGAGCGGAATGAAGTTCCCCCAGGTTTTCCGGTTTCAACCTCCACTTGATTTCCGGATTGCGAGCCAAAGTCCCGGTCCCCGAACAGGGTACGTCCACGAGAATCCGGTCGAAGGCACGGCGGAACGGAAGCGGCCGGGTCGCGTCCACCTGTGCCAGCGGGCAGCCAAGCGGGCTCAATTCATGCAGCCTCTGGTAGTGCCGGTCGCAGGCCACCACCCCGATTCCCGCTTCCAGCCCGATCCGCGTTTTGCCGCCCGGCGCGGCACACAGATCCAGGAGCGGTCCCTTCGCGCTTCCCAGTTCCAGCAGCGTGACGATCCATTGCGAGCCGATGTCCTGCGTCCTCAACTTCGCCGTGTTGCCAGACAGGATGCGATAGCAGTTCGCCACTTCGGTACCTTCGTGGGGAAGTGCCGGGGCGGCCAGCGCATGAACAAACGTCTCCGGCTCACGCAGCGAAGCATCGGCAATGCACTCCGATTTGTCCGCCCCGAACTGCTCCCTCCAGCGTTTCAGGAGCCACTCCGGCGTGGACAACCGGATCCATTCCTGGGGAAAGTCCAGCCGGACCTTCGGCGCTTTGCGAAGCACTGCGTTCACCAGACCCGCCGCGGACTTCTTCCGTGCGCGTTTCACCAACTCCACCGCATCCGATACGACGGCGTGCGCGGGGACGCGGTCCAGATGCAGCAGTTGAAACACTCCCATGCGAAGGGCAGTGCGAACCACGTCATCCAGCTTCGGCTTCGGTAGCAGTTGAGCCAACACCCAATCCAGTTGTGCCTGCCGCCGCAATACACCGAACACGATCTGCGAGGCGAGCCCCGCATCGCGCGAATCCAGTTCTTCTGAAGACGTGCGCAGCAGGTCAGAGGCATACCCCCCGGATTCCACTCTCAGGAGAACGTCGAAGGCAACCGAGCGGGCAGGGGCGGGCGAGGGCACTGCCTCATTGTAGACTGTCAGAATGGATCTGATTCGCAGCGCAGCCGAACTTGAGGCCCTTTACGGCGAACCGTTGGAGCGTGCGGTACGCAAGCAACTGGACAGGCTCGACGACCATTGCCGGGCTTTCATAGCCGCGTCGCCGTTGCTGGTGATCGGAACGCAGTCGCTCGCAGGGGTGGCCGATAATTCGCCGCGCGGCGATGCCCCCGGATTCGTTCGCGTGGCCGGCGACCACACCGTGCTCATCCCCGACCGCCGTGGCAACAATCGCACAGACACGCTGCACAACATCGTCGAGAATCCGGCCGTGGGGCTGCTGTTCCTGATTCCAGGTATCACCGAGACGTTCCGCATCAACGGCTCGGCCGTGATCAGCCGCGACCAGGCGCTTTGTGAGTCCTTTGCGGTGCAAGGCAAGGCGCCGAAAACCGTGCTGGTGGTTACTGTGAAAGAAGCCTACGTGCACTGCAGCCGCGCACTGGTAAGGGCCGACTTGTGGAACGCGGAGAAGTTCGCCAAGCCTGGCACGGTTCCCAGTTTCGGCACCATGCTGGAGGCGCACACCCGCGGGTTTGTGGATGGCAAGACCGTGGATGAGGACAACAAGACCCGCGTTCCACAGACCCTCTACTAATCTAAGGGATGCAGGCCAATTGTGGCGCACGCTTCAGCGTGCCGCGTCGTCTTGCGCTTTGCGCCAGCACTCATGCCGACGCCTGGAGTTTGTACATTCCGCCGTCGTGTGGGGCGGCCAATCCTGGCCGCGTCAGCACTCATGCCGACGCCTTGTTTTCCACTGTGAAGAGGCGTCGAGAAGGGTCTCGACGCTGCACGCAGGAGTGCCGGCCCTAAGCACTGTTGCGAAATAACCTTGCCGATCCAGTAAATCGCTTGCTGACGCGCGCGGCTCGTTGCTCGACAGTGCCTAACCGCGCGCGGGAGGCGTGTCCGGCAACGTTACTATAAAGGTTGTTCCCTCGCCCACCACGCTCGTTACCGCGATAGTTCCCCCATGCGCCTCCACAATCGAATGGCAGATGGAAAGCCCCAATCCGCTGCTGCCCTGGCTCTT
>JACQZR010000017.1 GCA_016213775.1 Acidobacteriota bacterium | reverse complement strand
GGAGTGCTCATCAACCACAAATCCCCATCACTTACCGCCAACATCGGCCGTAGCGTGCGGTACAGCGAATCCGGCACCTGCGCCGCTTCATCGATCAACAACAGCGACACCGCCGAGTATCCGCGCACTGCCCCCTTCTCCCCAGGCAGCCCCACTATTCGTGACCCGTTCGCTAACCTCCCGCCTCGTACCTTCACCCGCAACCGTCCCAATATCCCTTCCACTTTCCGCACCAACTCGCCGCTCTGTCTCTCCGTCTCCGCCGCCACCAGCACCAGGCTCCCCGGCCGCCGGTACAACCGTTCCACCGCCCACCACAGCCGCCAAGGTCGACTTCCCCCACTGCCGTGAGCAATTCAAGACGACTCGCCGCCCCTTAGCCCGTAACACCTCCTCCGAGCCGGACATCGGGATCGAGCCCGACACTCCGCGCAAACGAAACCAAATCCTCCCGTGCAGGCGGCGCATCCACCCGGCCGCCCGCATCCTCATCCAGATCAAGTGTTAGCCACACCCTATCCATTTCCTAACATACCGGGTTAAGCATCCCAGTCATCGCAGCCGCTAACTATAACAATCGAGAGCAAAAATAATACACAGCCGTTTGTCACCGCCTTGATCCGTGTGCATCCAAGTTAATCCCAGTTTATCCGTGACCCCTAACGTCAAGCCGCGCACCAGGAATCAGCCGACCTACGACACGAAACCACGAGTCACAGACAAACCAGATTTATTTCTCCCCTGGAATCAACAATCCCCGCGAAAACTTCGGTCCAGCCCATCCGGGTGCATGCCAAGATAAGATCGCAATGAGTTCTCAACGAAAAATCGAAAGTTCCAGGGCCAACGGACGCCTGTCGCGTGGTCCAGTTACAGAGGAGGGCAAACAGCGGTCCTCTCTCAACGGCATCCGGCACGGCATGCTCGCCTCCACCGTTGTCCTCGAAGGCGAGTCAATCGACCGCTTCACCGCTCTAATCGAGGCCCTCGAAGCGGAATACGAGCCGGCCACCCCAACCGAATACACTCTGGTCGAGACCATGGCCGTCGCCCGATGGATGCAGATGCGCGTCTGGGGCTTTGCCAAAGCCGAGTTCGACCTCGAAATGGCTCGCCAGGACCCCGCCATCGGCCAGCGTCCCCTCCGCGCCGCCTCCACCTTCCGCAATCTCGTCGAATCCGGTTCGGCCTACGACAAAGCGCATCGCTACGCCATCGCCCACTCGACACAGTTCAATCGGGCACTCGTGCGCCTCACCGACATTCAGTCCAAACGTCGCAACTCAGTCCCATTGCCGGAAGTCACCGGGAATCTCGCCAACTCCACCTGGGAATCAGATGCGCCGGAGTGTGTATTTCAGGACGAACCTAGTCCCATTTTCGAACAGCAAAACGAAAGCGAAACAGAAGCAGCATGACCCCGGGCCTCGCACCGTACAGACTTTGCACTCGAAGCCCCGTTTGCTGTCATTCTTCTTCTGGCTTCTGGCTCCAGACTTCTGTCTTCTTCTTCAACATCCCAGCCACGACAGGGCTTGCCTTCCACGCCAGAAGTGAATATATTGTCCATAGCTTGCTGAGACATACTCTCGGGAACCGCTGGGTGGTTCTTCTTCCACAATTCGCCCTTTTCGCGCTGGCGCAGCCGGTGCCCGATCGCGTCACAGTTACGCGCTATTGCCTGGGCTGCCACAATGCGAAGCTGAAATCCGCAGGGTTGGCCCTGGATGCCATCAGCGCACAACCGGTGCCCGCGCATGCGGACGCATGGGAGAAGGTGATCAAACGGTTGCGCACGCGGTCGATGCCTCCCATCGGCGCGCCGCGGCCGGATGAGGATACCTACAACCGGATCACCGTGGGGCTGGAGGCTGCGCTCGATCAGGCGGCGTCGGCAAAGCGCAACCCTGGCCGCACCGACACGTTCCGACGTCTGAATCGCACCGAATACCGCAACGTGATTCGGGATCTGCTCGCCGTCGACGTGGATGTGTCCTCGTTGCTTCCGGCGGATGAGGAAAGCTTTGGGTTCGACAACATCACAGTGGGCGATCTCTCGCCTACTCTGCTGGAGCGATATCTCAACGCAGCGCAAAAGATCAGCAGGCTTGCCGTTGGCGGACCGGTGAAAGCGCCCGGCGGCATCACGATCAACATTCCGCCGGACCTGACTCAGGAAGAACATTTCGATCAGCTTCCGTTTGGAACACGAGGCGGCGTTACTGTTCCACATACCTTCCCGCTGGATGGCGAATATGAGTTTGTACTGCGGCTGGCACGCGACCGTAACGAGCATGTCGAAGGCCTCAAGGGTGAGCACGAAGTGGAGCTGCTTCTGGATGGCGAACGAGTGCAGGTGTTCACCGTCAAGCAGCCCAGGGAAGTTCGCGACCACTCCACCGCCGACCGTCATCTGCATGTGCGCGTCCCCGTAAAGGGCGGCCCGCACACCATCGCGGCAACATTCCTCCGCAAGCGCGCCGCACTTCCTGAGACCGAGCGCCAGCCCTATCAGGCCCACTTCAACATGGACCGCCATCCGCGCATTCAGCCGGCCGTGTACTCGGTGACGATCAATGGACCTTTTGATCCGAAGGGGCCGGGCGAGACTCCGAGCCGCAAACGGATTTTCGTGTGCCGCCCGGCAGGCGTGGCGCAGGAAGCGGAATGCGCACAACGCATCGTTATGACTCTGGCGCGGCGGGCCTACCGGCGTCCAGTCGCCGCCGCTGATATCGCTGCACCGATGCGGTTCTATCGCGGCGCACGAAAGACCGGCGATTTCGAGAACGGTGTTGAGATGGCCCTGCGCGCGGTTCTGGTGAGCCCGGAGTTTCTTTTCCGTGTGGAGCAGGATCCGGCACAGGCAACACCAGGCAGCGCGTATCGGATCAGCGATCTGGAACTCGCCTCGCGGCTGTCGTTCTTCTTGTGGAGCAGCATTCCTGACGACGAGTTGCTCGATGCGGCGGCTGCGGGCAAACTGCGCGACGCGGCTGTTCTCCAGGGGCAGGTCAACCGCATGCTGGCCGATGCGAGATCGAAGGCGATGGTAGACAACTTCGCGGGACAGTGGCTCTACCTGCGCAACCTCGCGTCCATCACTCCGGACATGCGCGTCTTTCCCGGTTTTGACGACAACCTGCGGCGTGCCTTCCGCCAGGAGACCGAACTGTTTTTCGAGAGCATCATACGCGAGGATCGCAGCGCTCTCGATCTGCTCCGGGCGAATTACACATTTCTCAATGAGCGGCTCGCACGTCACTACGGAATCCCGAACATCACGGGCAGCCGCTTCCGCCGTGTGGAATTTCCCGAGTCGTCAACGCCGCCGGAACGCATGCGAGGCGGCTTGCTGCGTCATGGCGCAATCCTCATGGTGACCTCATACGCCACGCGCACTTCACCCGTGCTGCGCGGAAAGTGGATTCTGTCGAACCTGCTTGGCGTACCGCCGCCGCCGCCGCCCAATGTGGTTCCGGCGCTGCGCGAGAACACAGGGACCGGCAGGAGCATTCCGTTCCGCGAGCGGATGGCCGAGCACCGCGCCAATCCGGCCTGCTCCGGCTGTCACCAATTGATGGACCCGATGGGGTTCTCACTGGAAAACTACGACGCGGTGGGACGCTGGCGCACAGCCGAAGGCGGAACGCCCATTGATGCCGGCGGCGCGCTGCTCGACGGCAGCAGGTTCGAAGGTGTTGCCGGATTGCAGAAAGCGCTGCTCAGCAAGCCGGAGCCGTTCCTCACCACATTCACCGAAAAACTGCTCACCTACGCGCTGGGGCGGGGCGCGGATTATTACGACGGGCCGGCAATCCGCAGTGTGTTGCATTCGGCGCGGCAAAGCGAATACAAATTCTCCGCCATCATTCAAGGTATTGTTTCGAGTACGCCTTTTCAGTACAGGATCGCGCAGCCGGCTACCAACGCCGCAAGAAAATAGGAGGACACCATCATGTTTCTCACCAAGAAGGCAATCCCACGACGCACCTTCCTTCGCGGCGCAGGCGCCACCGTTGCGCTGCCGCTGCTGGACGCGATGTTCCCTTCGATGACGGCGCTGGCGGCCGCTCCCGCTCCACGCCGCCTGGGATTCGTCTATGTTCCGATGGGCTCCACCATCTCGCAATGGACCCCGCCCGGGTCTGGCACGCTCGCCGAGTTGTCGCCAACGTTGCGGTCGCTGGCGCCGGTGGCCGATTACGTGACGGTGCTCACCAATTGCGAACTGCGCAATGCCTACCCGGGCACACACGCGACGTCGAACGCGGCGTTCCTGAGTGCGGCCACATCGAAATGGACCGAAAGCTCGGACTACCATCTCGCCACCACCGCCGATCAGATCGCGGCGCAGAGCATCGGCAAGGAAACACGCCTGCCGTCGTTGGAGCTTGCCATGGATCTGCTCACCACTGTGGGCCAGTGCGACAACGGCTACGCCTGCGTGTATCAGAACAATCTGTCGTGGTCGTCGCCGACCACGCCGCTGCCTTCCGAAGCGCATCCGCGTGTGGTGTTCGAGCGCATGTTCGGCGAAGGTGGAAGCGCCGCGGACCGCCGCACGGAGTTGCGCAAGAACGCCAGCTTGCTCGACTGGGTCCGCGAGGACATCGCGCGGCTGCAGAACAAACTCGGGCCCGGTGACCGCGGCAAGGTGAATCAGTATCTGGATACGGTGCGGGAAGTGGAGCGCCGCATCCAGAAGGCCGAAGCGGAGACCACCAAGGGCAACCTCGCCGACCTCGACCGTCCCCTGGGTGTTCCGGCCGCGTATGCCGATCACGCCAAGCTGATGTTCGACCTCCAGGTGCTCGCGTTTCAGGGCGACGTCACGCGCGTGTGCACGTTCCAACTGGCGCGCGAAACCAGCACCCGTACCTATCCCGAAATCGGCGTCTCCGATCCGCACCACCCGCTCACTCATCATCGCGGCGATCCGGAGAAGATGATGCGCGTGGCGAGGATCAATGCCTTCCACGTTTCCTTGTTCGCCTACTTCCTGGACAAGTTGAAATCGACGCCTGACGGCGACGGTTCACTGCTCGACCACACCTTATATATGTACGGCAGCGGCATGGGCAATCCCGATCTCCACGATCACGTGAACCTCCCCGTGCTCGTGGCGGGCGGAGCCGGCAAGACGCGCGGTGGACGGCACATCCGCTACGAGAAGCCGTCGCCGCTGGCGAATGTACACCTTACGCTGCTCGACCGCGTGGGCGTGAAGCTCGACAAATTCGCCGACAGCACCGGCAAAGTTGCGGAACTCACGGGATCGGCCTCGCTATGAAGGTGCTTGGGGTAGCGCTGGCCTGCGCGCTGGTCTTGGGCGCGGCGGACTTGCGTGTGCCCAACGCAGCCAAATCGAACGACCGGGCGGTGTTGCGTTCGCTTCTGGCGAACAAAGCGGACGTGCGCGCAACCTTGGTGGACGGGTCAACTGCGCTGCATTGGGCCGCGTACAACGAAGACCTCGAAGCGGTTCAGTTGCTGCTGAAGGCCGGCGCGGATGTGAAAACGCCCAACCGGTATGGCGTTACCCCGCTGCACCTGGCGAGTACGAGCGGCAACGCGCCAATCGTGAAAGCGCTGCTCGACGCTGGCGCGGATGCGAATCTCGCGCTGCCTGGCAATGAAACACCGCTCATGATGGCCGCGCGCAATGGGAAGGTTGCGGCGGTAGCGGCATTGCTCGCTCGCGGCGCAAAAGTGGACGCCAGGGAAGCCACCTATGGCCAGACGGCACTGATGTTCGCGGCGGCTGAAGGCAACGTCGATGCCATCGAAGCTCTGATGAAAGCTGGGGCGGATTTGCGCGTGCGCTCCAGGAACGGGTTCACGCCTTTCCTGTTTGCGGCGCGTGAAGGACGCATCGGCGCCGCGCGTGCGTTGCTTAAAGCGGGTGCGGACAAGAACGAGTTGGTCCAATCGGAGAACAATCGACTCGGCGGTGTCAACGGCCCGCCGGCCAATGGCGCAAGCGCGCTGCTGCTGGCAGTGATCAACGGGCACTACGAATTCGGCGCTTACCTGTTGGAGATGGGCGCGGACCCGAACGCCGCGGCTCCCGGACTGACCGCGCTGCATGCCATCACGCACACCCGTAAGCCTGGGCTCGGCGACAACGACCCCGCTCCGGACGGGTCAGGCAACTTAACCAGCCTGGAGTTTGTGAAGCTCATGGTGAAGCGCGGCGCAAATGTGAACGCGCGCATGACCCGGAAGATCAACCTCGGCCTCACCAGCCTGAACACGATGGGTGCGACGCCATACTTTCTGGCGGCCAAGACCGCCGATGCCGACCTGATGCGGCTGCTCAAGGAACTCGGCGCCGATCCGAAGATCAACAACGAAAACAACAGCACTCCACTGATGGCGGTGGCCGGGTTGGGCACGCGCTCTCCCGGCGAGGATGCAGGCACTGAGCCGGAAGTGCTGGAGGCGTTGAAAGTAGCGCTGGAGCATGGCGCCGACATCAACGCGGTGGATAACAACGGCGAGACCGCCATGCATGGGGCGGCATACAAGAATTATCCGCGGGCCGTACAATTCCTCTACGACCACGGCGCGAAGATCGAGGTTTGGGACCGCAAGAACAGGTTCGGATGGACGCCGCTCTACATCGCCGAAGGATACCGCTTCGGCAACTTTAAGCCGTCGGCGGTCACCATCGAGGCGTTCCGCAAGATCATGACTTCCGCGGGTGTGTCGATACAGGTGGAACCAGGAGTGAAGGGACGTTAGCGCTTCAACAGCCAGACTTCGGCCAGACGCGAACGGCGGCGCCAGTTCAGTTCCTGCTCGTCTGTAGCGCGATCCCAGGTGAGCGTGAGTTTGCCGTCGGCCAGCGCGGCCGAGGGCACGATCCATTCTTTGTATTCGGCCATCTCACGGCCGTCGATGGCGGGCTTGATGCGCTCTCCGTCAATCCGCAACAAGGCTTGCCCATAGCCGGTGGTGCGCACCAGGTAGCGGGCCTTGGGATCGAGGCCTTCGTAGACCATCTCCTTGGGCCACATCGTCACCTGCCAGGACAACCGCGCCCGGCTCTTGCCGTTGTCCCACCACCAGAACAGCGGCGTTGCATCCTCTTCGTCCTGCGAGTACACGACGTGTTGTGCCTTCCCGATGCGGCCCACGTTGTCGTAGAAGCTGCCGGGGCCGGGATGCTCCCAGGTTGCGAGTTCGCGCAGCCGCGCCACCTGCGCGACGCGAGAGGCGAGCTTACGAACCTTCTCGAGTTCGTCCTCTAGCCACCAGCGATTGTTCAGCGGAAGGTCGACGAAATCGAGCACGGCGCCCCGCTGCGGATTACTCGCGTGATACATCTCGACGCTCGTCTGGAGGCCAATGGAATCGAAGAGCTGCTGGCACAGCTCGAGAATGCGGTCGCGCAGTTGCTTGCCCGCCGCAGGTTGGCCGGACGTGGCGAGAACCTGTTTCGCCGCGGCGATCGCGGCATCCACGCCCATTCTGCCCGCGTCCAGCAAAATGGCGTTGGCGCGATCTTCCAAAGCCGTATCGTGCCGCAGCCGCATCCGTACGTGTGCGTCGTAGTGGGCACGCAGCAGGTGCATCTGCCACCGCCAGTTGCCGGACAGATCAGGAGTACGGCGCTCCAATGCGCGCCACCAGGCAAGCGACGCTTGCACGCCGCCGTTGTCCGCCAGCACACCGCGCCAGTTGCGTTCCAACGCGAGCAGCCCATCGGCGGCATCCTCAGCAAGATCGGGCCGGAAGTAGACGCGGCAGTATTCGACGAGGATATCGCGGACCTTGCGTTCCGGGTCCCAACTGAGCGCGGTGAATACGATCTTGTTGACGTCGTCGTGGACGCCGTCGGAGTACGAAATGAAGCCATCGGAGAAGGGCGTGATGCGCTTGTGGATGGCGGCATATTCGGCGGGGCGCGGATTGACGGCCTCTCGCCCCAATGTGAGCGCGTAGGCCTGATCCCAGCCCGGCACTTCAAACTGACTGAGCTTGTTGTGAGTGACGTCGGGATACAACCGCAGCTTCACCGACGGCGGAATCATGCGGCGCGTTTCCGCCACCGGAGGGCTCGACGGACCAGCGACGATTCCCCCAAACCAATCAGGAACACCGCGCTGCAGGAAGCTGTACACCACGCCCGCTTTCTGGGAATTGAAGCCTTGCAGCGAGACCCACACCTTCGCTTTGGGATGCCGCGGACGCGCGCGTTTGGCGATGTCCTCCATGAACGCGAGCACCAGATCGGGCGGATTGCTGCCAGGATCGCCGCCGGGCACAAACACCCCTGTCAGTTCGGGCGCATCCGCGAACAACTCATCAAAAGCAGCAAGCGATTTCGCGCGCCGCACCCCGTCGTTCAGATCAAAGTCAGCCGGCGTCCAAACCCAGTAATCGAGTCCATAGCGGCGGCAGATTTCCGAAATGGCCCGATTCATTTCTCTTCGCGGAACCTTCATCAGCGGATTATTCTTGTCGTCCTGAAACGGGATGCCCTCAACGCTGTTCATCCCGAATAAAGCGAGTTCGCGAATGTAGCGTTCAAACTGCGGAATGGTCCACGCATCCCAGGAATTGGCAGTTGTGCGATAGCCGAGTTGATGGCCGCGAATTGGCAAGGCCGGTGATGTCGTCACGTCCAGAGGCGTTGGCAATTGCAGTTTGCCCTTGTCCCAATCGAGTTGGCGGAGCAGATGTGCGACACCGTAAAGAGCCCCGCGCGGATCCGATGCGGCAATCCACACGACGTCACCGTCCACGCGCAGACGGAACCCCTCGGGACGGCCATCGCCAGTGGGGGCTTCCCTGCCCCATTGCGGAACGGGCTTGGTAGACGTGATCGCAATGGCTGGGCGCCCCTGCGGGAATGCCTGCGCCACGGGCAGCCGGATCCCACTGCGACGTTCGATCTCTTCCACCAACACTATAGCGGCGGTCTGCTCAGGCAACGGGACATTGCCAGGCCTGACAACGACTACGGCTCTGGAGAGGTCCACGGCGGCGGATGCATGCGTGCAAAGGGCTGTGAGGAGGATGGCGAACAGGGGCATGTCCTAGCTTGTATCACGTTTGGTAAGTTGGTGAAGACTCACAATGACTGCACGTGCGAAAAAAGACCATCGACTACTTCTGGAGATCACTGTGAATAATCTGCTCTCGTTCGGAGCAGAGCCTTTCTCATTGAAGCTTTCGAATCTGAACGTGCTGATTGGTCCGAATGCTTCGGGCAAGTCGAATCTGATTGAGGTCTTATCGCTGCTCCGCGCGACACCGGTTTCGGCACATGTCTCGAATGCTGACATGCGAGGCGTGGTGCGGTACGGCGGTGGTGTACAGAGCTGGTTGTTTCAGGGGGACATGCAGCGGCGAGCAGGGATAGGAGCGGCGATACAAACGTCCAGTACAGGTTCGCTGGCCCATTGGTTGGCACTTGCTCCGACCGAATCAGGTTTTCTAGTGGAGAACGAGGAGATCAAGCAATGGCGGGCAGGCAAGAGTAAGCCGGTGTACCCCAGTCAGGCGGCCCAAGCGCTTGAGAACCTTCAAGGCCCAGGATGGCGGAGAACGGACACCTACGAGTCAGTGCTTTCCAGGCTGCGCGATGCCAAGCGTCACCCCGAACTCACTTCGTTGTCGGATGCGTATACAGGGATTCGCATTTTCCGTGAGTGGGAATTCGGACGCAGTTCGAAGCTTCGAAACTCACAAGCCACGGATCATCGCAACGACCGTCTGGAAGAGGATTTCTCCAACCTCGGTGTGTTCTTGAGCCGGATGAAGCGTTTCCCGAGTGCCAAGCGTTCCATCGTGGAAGGGTTACGCGATCTATATGACGGCTTCACTGATTTCGACGTTGTGATTGAGGGCGGCCGGGCTCAAATCTATTTCACGGAAGGCAACTATACTGTTCCCGCAACCCGGCTCTCCGATGGCACGCTGCGTTACCTTTGCCTGCTCACGATCCTCTGCGACCCGACTCCTCCGCCGCTGATCTGTATTGAAGAACCAGAATTGGGGTTACATCCCGACATCATCCCAAAGTTGACGGACCGACTCATCGAGGCGTCCACACGCACTCAGATCATCGTCACGACGCATTCCGACATTCTGGTAGACGCAATGAGCGAGACGCCCGAATCGGTGGTGATTTGCGAGAAGCAGGGAGGGGTCACAGCGATGAATCGGCTGAGCAGCGATGCCCTCGCGGAGTGGCTGGAGAAATACCGGTTGGGGCAGTTGTGGATGCAAGGACAAATCGGAGGAACGCGCTGGTGAAGAGCATCTACGTCGAGGGAGGCGCGGTAGATTCGAAGGAACTCCAAAGCCGTTGCCGCGAGGCCTTCAGCAAGCTACTTGAGAGATGTGGTTTCAAGGGGCGTCTGCCGCGTATCCATCCTTGCGGCTCCCGCACGGGCACCTTCCACGATTTCAAGATCGCCCACAAGCAGAGACAGGAAGCCGCGATGCTCGTAGATAGCGAAGACCCCGTCAAAGACATCGAACAGCCATGGAATCACCTCAAGCAGCGTGACGGTTGGGATCGGCCCAGAGGCGCGGCCGATGAACAGGCGCTGCTCATGACCACATGCATGGAAACCTGGATCGCCGCTGACAGGGGCGCTTTGAAGGCGCACTACGGCCCGCGCCTGCAGGAGTCCTCATTGCCGAAGCTTCAAATCATGGAACAGCAACTCCGGCATGACGTGCAATCCCGCCTCTCACACGCCACTCGCAATTGCGGATCCCCTTACGCAATAGGCAAGGCATCCTACGAACTGCTGGGCAAGGCCGCCCCCGCCGCTCTCGAAAAACTCCCGAGCTTTGCCCGCATGCGGCGCATCCTCGACCGGCACTTGTGAGTCATACTGGAAAACAATATGACTCGCCGAAATCTGCTAACCTCCGCAGCCGTGGCCGCCGCAGCCGCACCGACCCAACTCCCGGCCCAACCGTCGCCTGAGAAGAAGCCCATCCGCCTCGCCGTCTCCACTTACTCCTACTGGCACTTCCGCACCCAACGTCCGGCCATCGAGAAGATCATGGACTCGGCGGCGCGCATCGGATTCGCAGGCGTGGAAGTGCTGCACCGCGGCATGGCCGAAGATACCGTGGCTTACATGAACAAGCTGAAGCAGGCGGCGTTTCGCAACGGCCTCGCCATCCCAATGCTTTCTATCCACCAGGACTTCGTGTCGCCCGACGCGGCCGAGCGCAAGAAGCACATCGACCACACCAAGCGCTGTGTCGATTTGGCATCGCAAATGGCGATTCCCTGCGTGCGGCTGAACTCAGGCCGTTGGAAGACCATCAAGTCGTTTGACGATCTGATGAAGGTGAAGGGCGACGAACCGCCGCTCGCCGGCTACAAGTACGAGGACGCCATCAACTGGTGTGTGTCCTCGATTGAGGCGTGCCTGCCGCATGCGGAGAAGGCCGGCGTGGTACTCGCACTGGAGAACCACTGGGGCCTCACCACCAGCGTCGACACACTGCTACAGATCTGGCGCAAGGTGAATTCGCCCTGGCTGGGCATCAACCTCGACACGGGGAACTTCCCGGGCGATCCGTATCCGGGGATCGAAAAGCTGGCGGCGCATGCCAGCATCGTGCAGGCGAAGACCTACCACGGCGGCGGCGTCTGGTACACACTCGACCTCGACTACAAGAAGATCGCGGGCATTCTGCGCAAGGCAGGCTTCCAGGGTTGGGTATCGCTGGAGATGGAGGGGAACGAACCGGCGGAGACGGCTGTTCCCAAAAGTTTCGCCATCCTCCGCGACGCCTTCGCATGACGCTGGACTATGAACATCGGTTAAAATAAGAAGACACACCCCCGAATGCGCCTCATCTTCCGGTGAGGCGGACAACACAGAGGAGTCCACTTTTGGCTGATCAACCCGAGAACCCCACGGTTCCGCCGCAACCTCCCGGCGGCGGTGGCGATTCAAGAAACCAGATCCCCATCAACATCGAAGACGAGATGCGCCGGTCGTATCTCGATTATGCGATGTCCGTGATCATCGGCCGCGCCCTCCCCGACGTACGCGACGGCCTTAAGCCTGTTCACCGCCGCATCCTGTTCGGCCTGCACGAAATGGGGCTCAACTTCAATCGCCCCACGCGCAAGTGCGCCAAGATCGTTGGCGAAGTGCTGGGTAAGTACCATCCACACGGCGACGCTCCAGTGTACGATTCGTTGGTTCGCATGGCGCAGGACTTTTCGATGCGCTACCCGTTGGTGGACGGGCAAGGGAACTTCGGCTCAGTGGACGGTGATCCGCCGGCGGCAATGCGGTACACCGAAGCTCGTCTGTCGAAGATCGCTTCGATGCTGCTCGAGGACATCGACAAAGAAACCGTCGATTTCCGGCCCAACTACGATGACAGCGAACACGAACCCGAAGTCCTGCCGACGCGCGTTCCCAACCTGCTGGTGAACGGATCCTCCGGTATCGCCGTTGGAATGGCGACAAACATCCCGCCACACAACCTGACGGAGATCATCAACGCGGCGATTCAGATCATTCAGGAGCCAAACACGAGCCTCGCCCAGATCCTGCAAATGGTGCCCGGCCCCGACTTCCCCACTGGCGGTTTCATCCTCGGCCGTCAAGGCATCCTCGACTACTACACCAAGGGCCGTGGCTCGTTGAAAATGCGCGCCAAGGCAGCAGTGGAGAAGACCGGAAAAGACCGCGAATCCATCGTCGTCACCGAACTCCCCTATCAGGTGAACAAAGCGCGCCTGGTGGCCGACATCGCCGCCCAGGTGAACGAGAAGCGGCTCGAAGGCATTTCCGACGTTCGCGATGAAAGCGACCGCCAGGGCATGCGCATCGTTATCGACCTGAAACGCGGCGAACAGAGCGAAGTCGTTCTCAACAACCTCTACAAGCACACCCAGATGCAGATGAACATGGGTGTGATCATGCTGTCCATCGTCAACGGGCAGCCTCGCGAGTTGGGCTTGATCGACATGATCAAGCGCTTCCTCGACCATCGTGGGGAAGTGGTCCGCCGGCGCACCGATTACCTGTTGCGCAAGGCCCGCGACCGGGAGCACTTGTTGCTTGGCTTCCAGCGCGCCCTCGATCTGATCGATGCCATTATCGCGCTGATTCGTGCCTCAAAGAACCCCAAGGAAGCCCGCGAAGGCCTGATGAGTTCGTTTGAGTTCTCCGAACGGCAGGCGCAAGCCATCATCGAGTTGCAGCTCCAGCGACTCACCGGCATGGAGCGGCAGAAGATTCTCGATGAACTCGCCGACATCCAGCGACGAATCGCTGAATACGTCGAGATCCTCGGATCGGACAGCGTTCTGCGCGGCGTCATCATCAAGGAATTGGAGGAAGTCCGCAAGGACTTCGGCGATGAGCGCCGCACACAGATCGTGGAAGACGCCGGCGAGATCCGGTTGGAAGATCTGGTGCAGATGGAGGACGTCGCCGTCACCGTGACGCGCGGCGGATACCTCAAGCGCACATCGGTGGATATCTACCGGCGTCAATCTCGCGGTGGCAAGGGCCGCATCGGCATGACCACGCGAGCTGAAGACGTCATGGAGCACCTGGTGATCGCCTCCACCCACAGCTACCTCATGATCTTCACCACCAAGGGGCGCGTCTACTGGTTGAAGATTTACGAGATCCCGGATGCAGGCACGGCGAGCAAGGGCAAACACATCTCCAACCTGGTGAACCTGCAGCCCGATGAATTACCTAAGGCGTTCCTTTCGGTGAAGGACTTCACGGTGCCCGACCGCTTCATCGTGATGGTGACGCGGCAGGGCGTGGTGAAGAAGTGCGCACTCGCCGAGTTCGACAATCCGATCTCCAAAGGCATCATCGCCATCTCGCTCGATGAAGGCGACGAGCTGATCGCTGCGAAGATCAGCAATGGACAGAACTACGTCTTCTGCGGTACGCACGAAGGCAAGGCGATTCGGTTTAATGAAGACGATGTTCGTGCCATGGGCCGTCCAGCGCGCGGCGTGCGGGCAATGGATCTCGCCGAGGGCGATTACATAGTCGGCGCGGAGGTTGTCGAAAAGGACGGTCTGATTCTGTCGATCTCCGAGATGGGCTTTGGCAAGCGGACCGAACTGGACGAGTACCGGCTGACGGCTCGCGGCGCCAAGGGTGTCATCAACATGAAGATCACGCCGCGCATCGGCAAGGTGATACAGATTCTGTCGGTGAAGGAAGACACCGACCTGATGATCATCACCAACAACGGCAAGATCATTCGCCTGGAATCGAACGAGATCCGGCAGGCGGGCCGCTCCACGCAGGGCGTGCGTCTGGTGCGGATGGAGGACGAGGACCGAGTGGCTGCGGCGAGCGTTATTCCAGACGCGGTCGGGGAGCCGGAATCCGACGAGCAGCCGTCATAAACCGATCAGGCCGTCGCCCCATGCGATAGAATTAGAAACTATGCCGATTACCGTTCAGAGCCGTACCGCGGGTTCCGATGTCACTGTGCTGGCCATCAAGGGACGCATGCACCTTGGGACCCAGCTTCAAGACCTGGAAGAGAATGTTCGCAAACAAGTGGCGTCCGGATGCCGGAAGCTCGTGCTGGATCTCAGCGAGGTGGAGTACGTGGACAGCGCCGCGCTAGGGATGTTGATGATGGGTTACGGGACGATGCAGGAAGCCGGCGGCAAGCTGCACATTGCAGGAACCAGTGAACGGGTATTGGGTACCATGCGCATCGCGCACGCCGACAAAGTTCTGCCGCTGTTTCCCGATGCGGATCAGGCCGTTGCGGCGTTCTTATCCTAATCCAAAGGGAGTTCCCCCGGCTCTGCCGGGGTGGCAGTAGCCGTTTGACATTTCCGGCAATCCATCGGGACCTCGACGTGAGCCGCCAAGCGCACGAGATGGAGAACCCGGTGGATCTCCAAGACGAGCATATTCGAGCGGTGGCAATGTCGCAATCAACGGCGCTGAACGGGAGTCCCAGAATCGACGGCACGGAACCAGGAATGCTCCTCTTTGTCAAACCCGGAGCGCGACAGCGCCCGCAAGCCGCTT
>JACQZR010000156.1 GCA_016213775.1 Acidobacteriota bacterium | reverse complement strand
GGCTCCCAGTACCGTTTCCACTTCCTTGGCGAACAGTTCCTCCACCGGCATCTTCACTCCTCGCGCCGACCGCGGCGTTACCTCCAGCCCCCAATTGCCGCTGTAGCCCCCATCCAGCGCCGTCTTCACCAGCCGCTCGCAATCGAAGGCGGGATCGATATCGGCCCCCCATGTCCCCTTCACGGAAAGCCCGCGCGCGTGCGGCAGGATCTTCTTTACGTTGGCGTAGCGGTCGTCGCCTTTGTTCCAGTTCCCCAGATCGCACAACAGGCCAAATTGCGGATGATTCACCTTCTTCACGATCGCAACCAGCACATCGGGATCGGACGAAGCGCCTCCGTGGTTCTCGACAATCACACTGACTCCGGATCCCTTTGCGTAGTCAATCATCATGTGAATGGTTTCCGCCGCACGCGACGCCAGATCCGGATCAGTCTTCCAATCCTCAGCGCCGCCGCGGACGTTGATCCGCATCGATTCGCAGCCGAGGTACTGCGCGATGTCCATCCATTTGCGGTGCGACACGGCGGCCAGTTTGCGTTCCGCGGCATTGGGCGAAGCAGTGTTCCCTTCGCTGTCCACCATCAGAATCGTCGAACGAACGCCATTGTCCGAGCAGGCCTTTTTCAGCTTCTGCAAATGCGGCAGCATCGGATTGTCAAAGAACTGATTCACATGCTCCAGCCGGTCGATGCCGAGCTTGTTGCGCAGGATGCCAGGCAGTTCCACTAACTTCCATTTACCCTGAAAAAAGCTCTGACTGAAGGACCACGCGGCCAGGGAAACGGCCTGCGGTATCGAAGGTGCGCTAAACAGCGGAGTCATCCCCGCACTCATCGTGAGTGCCCGTCTTGAGATTGTCATACCGACAACTCATCACAACCGGATGGTGGTGTCAATGTCCCGGTAAACGGTTAACCGTATCCACAACTATCCTGTTCCGGTATAAAATCTTGACCTGAAGGGGTATTCACGAGGATGAAACGTCTACTCTCTACACTCGCTATTTCTGCGTGCACGCTGTTTGCCCAGCGCGCGGACACCATCTATTTCCGGGCAACCATGTTGCCTTCCAACGAAGTACCCGCGGTGAGCATCAACGCTTCCGGCGCTGCCACCATCACGGCTCATGTGATGCGCAACGCCACCGGCCAGATTGTTTCCGGCACCGTGGACTTCAGTATCAACTACACATTCCCGGGCGAAATGGAATTCACCGGACTGCACATTCATCGCGGCGCCGCGGGAGTGAACGGTCCGGTAACCATCAACACCGGGCTTAGCGGAACAAACTCGATCAAGGACGCAACAGGACGCGGCGCGATTAACAGGCCGGCACAGGTGCGCCCCGACGACGAAGCGGCTCTGGCCACACTGCGCGACATGGTGGACAATCCGGCCGGCTTCTATGTCAATCTGCACAGCACAGTCAATCCCGGCGGCGTCATTCGCGCGCAACTGAAAAGAGCCGATGTGATCCAACTGCTCACCGAACTATCCCCGCGCAATGAGGTTCCCGCCATCACCGGCCAGGTGGCCTCGGGCGCATGTGCCATTACCGTACTCCGCAGCTTCGACGAGGGCGGCAAAATGGACGCGGCACAAGTGATCTTCCGCGCCAATTACGCTTTCGACAGGCAGGTGACCCTCACCGGTTTCCACATCCACAATGGACCGGCGGGCGTCAATGCAGGCGTCGTCGTCAACACCGGGCTGGCCAACCTGCCCAGTTCACAGAATGGCGTGGGAACGCTGGTGTATCCCGTCGATGTCGATGTCACGCGTGAAGCCAACGTAAACGTCATCAACGGCCTGTTTGACGACCCGGGGAGCTTCTACGCCAACATCCACACCTCGGAGTTCACCGGCGGAATCATCCGCGGACAGCTTCGCCGCACCGATGACATGGTATATGCGATGACGATGCTGCCTTCGAACGAAGTTCCTCCCGTGGACATCAATGCCTCGGGCGCGGCGTTTGTGCGGGTGAACAGCCTTCGCAACGCCGCCGGCCAGGTGACGCAAGCCCTGGTCACCTTCGATGTGAACTACCGCTTCCCGGCCGCCGTCACCTTCACTGGTCTCCACATCCACAATCAGGTGGCGGGCCAAAACGGGTCAGTCGTCATCAACACAGGCTTGAGCGGAACCAACACCGTAGTGAGCGAGAACGGCTTTGGCAACATTGCCCTCCCCGTGCTGGTTACCGATGCCGCGGGTTTGGCAACGGTGAACTCGATGACGTCTACACCCGAAGCACACTACATCAACCTCCATTCCACGGTGAACGCCGGCGGTGTGGTGCGCGCGCAGATTGCTCCGGCGCATGCCACGAGGCCGGCAATTGGCGCAGCGACAAGCGGCGCGGGCCCGGTGAACAAATCGGTGGCGCCCGGCGGCGTCATGTCCATCTTTGGCGAACGCTTCGCCTATTCGTCCACCGATTACCTGGCGTTGGGAGGCGGTTCGCTGCCGGCCACACTGAACGGCGTCAGCGTGACCATCGGCGGACGCGAGGCTCCCATCCTGCGTGTGGCGCCCTGGCAGGTGGACGTCCAGGTGCCGTATGAAACTGCCGCCGGCAATCAACCCGTGGTGGTGAAGAACGCGGTGGGCGAGAGCGCTTCGTTGATCGCTGATGTGCAGCGCCTGGCCCCGGCTGTCTTCGCCCACGGCAACGGTGAGTTTGCCGTGGCGGCACGCACCAATGCAACCTTGACCACCTTCGGTTTCATCACAGAGGCCGCTCCAGCGGAGGCAGGTGATATCGTCGTGGTGCTTGCCACCGGGCTTGGGCCTTTGACACCTGCGGTTCCCACGGGCCGGTACAATCCGGAACTTGTTCTGCCAACGGGGCCGGTATCGGCGACTATTGGCGGGCGTCCGGCGCTGGTGCTGCTGTCGGGCGCCTATCCGGGTGCGCCGGGTTACAACGTCGTCGGCATGGTGGTCGCCCCGGGCACGCCTTCAGGAAGTCAGAATCTCGTGCTGTCTAGTGGCGGCCAGAGTTCTGTGCCCGCCAAGCTCTGGGTGAAGTAAGCGTGCGCGACGGTCGCGCGGCTCTGCAAGCAAACTCGTTGATTTCGGCGACCGCTCCCTCACGGTCACGGCTCTGTAAGTAAGTTGCTGACAACGAGATTCGAAACAGAGCCGCGCGCGTCAGCAAGCGGTTTCCGAAGTCTACAGGTCGCGAACCCGCTCCCACGTCCCGGGCGTCAGCCCCGCAATTCCGATGTCGCCAATCGCCACTCGCACCAATCGCAATGTCGGGTGGCCCACCGCGGCGGTCATGCGGCGCACCTGCCGGTTTCGCCCTTCGCGAATCGTGAGTTCCAACCACGCAGTCGGGACATTCTTCCGAAACCGGATCGGCGGATCGCGTGGCGGGAGATGCGGCTCCTCAATCAAGCGTGCCTGCGCCGTCAGCGTGCGCTGTCCTTGAATCACCACCCCTTGCCGCAACTGCCGCAAGGCCTCCGCCGATGGCACACGCTCCACTTGCACCCAGTAGGTTTTGCTGTGTTCAAACCGCGGGTTCGACAGCCGTTGCTGCAGCGCGCCATCATCGGTGAGCAGCAACAGTCCCTCGCTGTCGTGATCGAGCCGCCCCGCCGGATACACACCCGGCACATCAATAAAGTCCTTCAGTGTCGGCTTGCCGCTGCCGTCATCGCTAAACTGGCAGAGCACTCCAAAGGGCTTGTAGAACCGGATGGTCATTGCCGCACGGGAGCGCGCACGCCTTTCCCCGGGAACACCCCGGCGGCATCCTTGCCGTCGCGCACTACAGGAACCCCGGCAACGATCACATGCCGCATCCCTTCCGGAGGCAGCGTCGGCTGCGAGAACGTCGCTTTGTCGATCACCGTGGCCGCATCAAAGGCCACAATATCGGCATCGGCGCCCACGCGAATCCGGCCTTTGTTGCGCATCACCGGCGCGATGCTCTCCAGCCGCTGCGCGGGCGCAAGCGACATCTTCCGCAGCGCTTCCATCAACGGCATCAGCTTCCGTTCGCGCACATAGTAGCCGAGCACGCGCGTGAACGTGCCCGCCCCCCGCGGATGGCCCTTCCCGCCGACAATGTACCCGTCGCTCGCAATCATCGTCAGCGGATGCGGCACCGCCAGGTTCACCACCGCTTCCGGAATCATGTGCATGATCACTTCCCCGCCCTGCGCGCGGTATTTGCGAAACGTCGCTTCGGTGAGCCGCTCTCCAGTCTCCGTCCACTCCACCTTGTCATAGGAAATCCCCAGGACCTTCTGCCACCCATCATCGAACATGGCCGAATCCAGCCGCGTCATCGCAGCCGTGTAGGGATAGCATTCCGTCGTGATGTCGAGCCCGCGGGCCCGCGCCTCCTGTATCGTCTGCAGCAGCTTGGGCGCTTGCGACAATCCGCTCGATGTGATGTGTACGATGTGCGCCGGCGCGCCCGTGATCGACGCCGCCGCAATCACTTCCTGCACCGCGTTCAACGCATCAGGCTCGGCGGGTCCCATGTGCCGGATGTGGACGAACACCGGCGCTTTGAACCGCGCGGCTACGCGAAACATCTCCAGAATCTCCCACCGCGACGCCGCCGGTGTGTACTGAATCCCGAAGCCGACACCGAGCGCGCCCTGCCGCAATCCCCGCTCGACAATCTGCTTCATCACCGTGATGTCTTCATCGGAAGAAGCCTTGCGCGCCCCGTCGCCCGACGGCACCAGCGTGACCTTCAGTGCCGGATCCCGCATCACCTGCATCCGTACACGCACGTGTCAAACGCTCACTCCGGCGTTTATCGGCAGCTTCCCTTCGCGCTCGCGATACCACGCGTCGATGTCCTCGTTCCCGACCTCCAGCTCCAGCGCGGTGGTCACTCCGTCGCGCGACTGCAGCCGGTAATTCTCCATCACCTGACCGTGCGAGTGCAGATCGATGAACCCCGCCGCCACGGTGAGCCCCTTCGCGTCGATCGACCTGCCCTGAAGCGGAGTCGCGGAAATCGCCGCGATCTTGCCGGCGCGAATTCCGATGTGCCGCACGGCGTCGAGCTTCGATTCCGGATCCATCACCCGCCCGTTGGCGATCACCAGATCATACGGTTGTCCAAAGGCCGCGGCAACAGCGATACACAGCAGGGTCAGCATTCCGGTAAGGATAACGCAGGCGTGCGTATCATGAAAGTACATGCTCAGTGTGCTTGTTTGGTTCACGCTGCTCGGCGGCGCGCAGGCAGCCGATTTGAAGGGCCGCGTGATGGACGCCAACACACGGGAAGTGCTCGCCAAAGCGGCTCTGCGAGTCCTCCCTGATGGCCCAAAAGCGGAGACAAACTCCAGCGGCGACTTCGTCCTAACGGCTGTTCCCGCCCCGCCGTTTGCCTTGCTCGTTACATGCGTCGGCTTCAAACCGCTGCGCATCAACGTCACCGATCCCGCCGCAATACTCGAGATCGCACTGACGCCCGATACCCTGCGCCGCACCGAAAGCGTCAATGTCTCGGCCGGACCATTCGCCATCGACACACCGGCTTCGGTGAGCCTCGCCGGCAATGAACTGCGCAACCTCGCCAGCGTCCTCGCCGACGATCCGCTGCGCGCCATGCAAGGGCTGCCCGGCGTCAACGCCAATGATGATTTCAGCGCGCAAATTTCCCTCCGCGGCTCCAGCCCGCAGCGCATCGGGGTCTACCTGGACGGCGTACTGCTCCACTCGCCCTATCACACGCTGCAAGGCGATTCGAGCGGGGCGTCACTCACGCTCCTCAGTGCGGACCTGTTGGAACAGGCCGAACTCCACGCCGGCCCCATCCCCGCTCAATTCGCCGATCGCACCGCCGGCGCAATCGACCTCCGCATGCGTGAAGGCGATCGCAAGAGAATCGTCGGCCGCGCCTCGGCCAGCATGTCGAACGCCTCAACGTCTCTCGAAGGCCCGCTCGGCAAAAAGGAGAAAGGATCGTGGCTGGTATCGGCGCGCAAGAGCTACCTGCAGTATCTGATCGGGCGGACCAGCGACCTGCCTTCCCTTGCTTTCGCCTTCTGGGACGTGCAGGGCCGCCTCGCCTACGACGTCGCCAGGAACCACACGGCCACGCTCAGCGTCGTGCACGGGTCGTCGGGTCTCGATCGCAAAGGCGCTGAAAACACCGTCGGCAACAACGGCTACTTTTACAGCGACTACGACTACACCCTCGCCCGCCTCGGTTCGCGCTACGCCCCGCACCGGTCTCTGATG
>JACQZR010000159.1 GCA_016213775.1 Acidobacteriota bacterium | reverse complement strand
TCGAAACAGTGGTATACAAAAACCAGCAGGCTGCCAAACAGCTTTGTGAACGATTCCATCGGCTTCTCCTTCGGTCCAGTCTTGACAACCAGACCATCGGCAGAATGCCGGTGGAATCAAATTTCAAATATCTTTGGCTAGACTTTTGCCGAAGAGAATTCGCATGAGAGTGTGTAGGCCCGTTGGCCAAATAGAAAACAAAGCGAAAACAGCGGATGCTATGAAAATCCAAAGAAGACTGACGGTGGTCTTATTGCTCGCGGGAAGTTTGCTCGCTGCCATGGATGCTGCCAAGGTGGTCCGCCAGCAAACCCGGCGTAGCGTGCCGAATCCAGACCAGACCCAGGTTAAGCCCGCCACTCGCGATTCCGGGCCAGTCCCTTATTGAGAATCTCGAGCGCCAGATTCACGTCATCCACGATCTGGAAATCGTACATCCCCGCACACACAAAATCCGCGCCGTTCTCAAACGCATAGCGGAATCCTACCTTTGGGGTGATGGCTCCGGCCGCCATCACTTTGAACGCGATCCACGGCTCTTTCCGCTCGCGCATGAACGCGGCAGTCTCCACCGGCTGTTCACACCAGATGTTGTCGCACTGCTTTTCGTTGGGCTTGGCTGACCAGTAGTCCGTATGATGCAGAGTCTTCATCCAGAAGTCGGGAATCAGCCCTCTCTCCACGGCAGCCTGAACGGTCTTCAGGCTGTGCGCGCCGATCCCGGCCGGGAGACCGTTCCTGCGCACCAGTTCCATGGTTTGCGCCATCAGGTCGAACTTCCCTTCTTCCACCAGCCTGTCGGCCACGCCGCCCTGAATGTAGCAGGCGCAAGCCCCACGATCGATGGACTTGCGGGTCATCTCCATCACGTCCTTACCGCCGCAATCGGAGATGAACTGTATCTTGCCCCCGTTGCGCCAGTAGTCGTTGATCACTTCGCATAGCGCAGGGTTAGTGAGAATCGTGTTGACAGAGCAGGATTCCGCCAGCGCCAGCGTCTCGAAGATCTTGTCCCGATGATGATAGGCTTTCACGAGCTTGGAGACATAAATCAGATCGCGGGCATGCGCCCATCCCCCCATCAGGTTGCCCCCGAGGATCAGCCTGCTGATTGGGACGTTCCCGATCTTGCCCGCCGGCAAACTGCCCCTCAGGTCCCTGCGAGAGGTGAACTGAAAACTCCTCACCGTCGCGCTACTCACGAACGTGTCCTTCCGTTTGGCGCGGTTGTCCAGGTGGACCTCCTCAAGCGATTTCCAGCCATGCTTCTTGAGCACCGCAAACACCAGCGCTCCAACGAATGGGACGCCGGTCAGGCTGGTGATGAGCTGCCGCCGGGGGAGCGGACCGAGAATTGCCGGAAGTGGCTTGTCGAGAGTGGGTGTTTCCGCTGCTGCCGCTGTGTCGGCTGGCGCAGTTTTTCGCCGCGAGAGCCACCCGTCCAGCCCAAATGCCGCCGCTGGGAACGCGATCACCACAGCCAGCGCCGCCAATTCGACGACGTTCTTGTTGACGATCAGGTAGCTGCCTTCGCTCACACCGGAAAGGGCCGGAGCAAACCACGGCGGGTATGCGAAGTAATACAGACCAAGGAGCGCGATACCGGCAGCCGCCGCATAGCGTGTAAATAAGCCCGTCATCAGCGCCAGCCCGATAAGCAGCAGACCAAAGATGTTGAGTAAGTCAACAGTTTGGATCCATGCGGGGCTCGACGAGATCGCCTGGTAGAGCGGAGCCAACGGCCCCGTGCTGTTTTGCAGATACCCGGCCGAGGACCAACCTGGATAAATCAGCTTGGGCAGCGCCTCGTAGAAGAAGTGCCAGCCGATGAGGATGCGAAGCAGGGCGAGTGGAATCTCGCGCCGGTCGAGTGAGGGCATGTCGCGCTCCTGGGACAGATATATCCCGGATTGTGTTGCACGTTGTGTGCCAGAGCCAGCGTTGTCAGGAAAGCGAGTCCCTAAGCTGGCGCAATCTCGCCGCCAGGGGTTCGAGTTGCGTCCGTGCGGCATACAGATTGAACAACGTGATCAGTATGCCGAGGACCACGAGCCCCGCCGCATACCATGCGGTCCGCCGGTTCCAACCGCTGAGACCGGCAAAGGTCAGGAAGGCACCAGTGAGCAGGGGGAGCACATACCAGACACCGGCCGTTTGGAGCAGGCGAATCTGGTCCTGAACTCTGGAGATCTCGCGCTCGCAGTACTCGCGCACCGGCAGCGACGGATCCAACGGAGGCGTCCGCCGTCTGGTGAGGTACAACCGCGCGCCAACGTGAATGGATGCACCTATGGTCCACAAGGCGCCGAACCTGGCCAGGGGAGCGCGCACCAGCCAGAACATCACAGCGAAAATAAGGATAAGAACCACCACTGCGGAGATCTCGACACGGTCGCGCGTGACGATCACGCGCCCGGTGGCGGCCACACGCTCGCGAAGCCGTTGCTCGGGGCCGGGATCCTGGCTTTGCCAGACGGATTTGAACTGGTCCAACTCCATGTCAACCTCCCACGTACCTTTCCGTGAATGCCGATTTCAGGCGCGTGATCCGCACTCCGACGTTGCTCTCCGTCATCCCCATCACTTCGCCTATTTCGCGATAGGTGATGTCCTCGAGATAGAGCACCAACAAGGCGCGATCGGTTTCCTCAAGGCATGCAAGAAACTCGCCAAGGATAGCGATCTCGTCCCGTCCACCCGCCGGCCCGCCCGCCAACTCGCCTTCAATCGGCTCTACATGTGCCTTCCGGCGTTGGGTGGTGGCTTTGCGTTGCCAGCTCATTGCCGTGTTGAGCGCCACCCGGTAGACCCACGTGGATTCGGCGCATTCGCGTTTGAAGCCGGCATAGCCGCGCCAAAGCTGCAGAGCAATCTCCTGGTAGAGATCCTCGGCATCCGCACCCCGAGCATACGTCCGGGCAACGGCCCAAAGCCGTCTCCGGTTGCTTTCCATCAGCCGCTCGAAGTTGCCCACACTTCAGTTTGTCGCGATTGGGAACGGAAACTTACAAGCAGTTAGACAATCTCAAAACAGTCCACTGTTTTCATCCGCGGCTTCATTGGGATTTCCATGTTGTCCGGCCGTTTTTCTTTCTCACGGAGCGCACGGAGGTCACGGAGACAGATCAGGTTGGTTTGGCTCCGTGATCTCCGTGTCCTTCAGTGAGAGATATTCTTGCTGTTGCCTCTACAAGACCACACGGCACCTACTCCAGCAACGGTCAAACCTTTTCGAGTCTCACTGGTCGAACTTAACCGGCTTACCAATTCCAGTTAGGTGAAGAAGACCCGCCATGCCGTGTTGACCAGGGCGTGCGTGACCATGGACGCCCGGATGCTCTTACCCCTCGCGTACGAAAGGCCATAGAATACGCCCGCCAGCGTGGCGCACAGCGCGAACTTCCAATTGGGAAACCCGCGCATCGGCAGATGTGCCGCCCCAAAAAGCAGCGACGTCATTCCGATGCCGGCGGCAAGACTGCCCGTCGCCCCCTGAAGAATCTGCTGCAGCATCCCCCTGAAGAAGAACTCCTCCGATAGCGCCACCACCCAAAGCATGCCGATAAACGTGCCCGCCGCCGTGATCAGCGTCCGCGAAGAAAACGAGACGTCGCGGAGTTGGACGAACCCGATCCCAAGTGCCACCGGGGCAATCAGCAGGACGGAGTAGAGGAAGAACCTGGTGCCGGTGAGCCAATCCGACGCCGACGGGAAAAACCCGTAGTTCACGTTCTGCACCCCTCGGATCAGCAATACCGCCAATACCCCCGTGCGGATCCACATCATCCGTCCGATGATGTCTATCGATGGCTTGCCCGCGGGATTCATGTAGATCGAGGCGAACGTTCCCGAGAGAAACACGGTCGCCATCAAAACGAGAAAAACGAGGTCCGTCGCCATCGTGTGCGGCAGAATCCTGTACCACAACAGGACAATTCCCGGAAGAACCACCAACGTTAGCAGCCCAATGAATGAGAAGTTGCCCAATCCGATGCTGACGATCAGGTAGGGGACCGCGGCACATACCAACCCCACGGGAAGCAACCAACTCCGCAGCGACGACAGCTTCTCCCGGATTGCGCCAAAGGCGGGCGCGATATAGAACGAGGATTCCAGCAGCAGCGCCGGAAGTACGAACATCCAAACGCTTTGTGGCATCTTTTGCTGTCCGGCGTACCAGATGGCCACCGCCGACCCAGCCACCCATAAAAACAGGACAGTGAGTCCGTAGGCTGCGAGGCTGCCGGAGGAGGGGCGCATGAAGGTCCATCGTACCACTTTGAAAATTCCAGAACATTTCCCTGAAGAAATGTTTTCTCACAATCGAAACCCTCAATCTCGCGGCGATGTGACATCGGATGGGCCGCGCGGGCGGTGGACCGGCGTACCTATGGACATTCCAAAGGAAGGTCTGTTATCCTGTTTGCAATGTCCAAAGGAAAAGGCGGCGCAAACACCAAATCGGAAATTCTCCAAGGGACGCTCGACCTGATGATTCTGAAAACGCTACAGGCGATGGGATCGTTGCACGGATTCGGCATTGCCCGCCGTCTGGAGCAGGTGAGTGAAGACGTGCTCCGCCTGAATGAAGGCACGGTTTACACCTCGCTATTGAGGCTGCAGCAGAAGGGATGGATTGAGGCGAAATGGGGCGCTTCGGAGAATAACCGTAAAGCGAAATTCTATTCGATTACACGGCGCGGACTGAGGCAACTCGTGAAAGAGACAGAGAGCTGGGAGAGGATATCCGGCGTGATCGGTCGCGTGCTGCGATTAGGAGTCCGGACTCCATGAGAGTAGGCAAGCTTCGGGACCTTTGGAGTAGGGTGCGCCGCTCGGTTCGCGATGAGCCCCGCGATCAGGATTTCGTGACTGAGATGGAAGACCACGTCGGATTACTGGCGGAGCGATATCGCCGGCAGGGCATGACAGCGAAAGACGCCGAGTTGGCTGCGCGGCGGCAATTCGGGAATACGGTCTTGCTGGAGGAGGATCACAGAGCCATGTTGACCATACGCACTATCGACGAAATGCGTGGCGATCTGATTCTTGCCACACGCATGCTGAGGAAGAACCCGGGATTTGCCGCGGCCGCAGTGTTGACGCTGGCTCTCGCCATCGGCGCAAACACAGCCATTTTCAGCCTATGCAATGCAGTGCTTTTCCGGAGGCTTCCTTATACGGATCCGGACCGCATCGTCTTGCTCTGGGAAACGATGAACAAGGGGACCCGGATCACGGTGGCGCCAGCGAATTTCGTGGATTGGCGCAATGCGAGCCAGTCGTTCAGCGAAATGGCGGCGGTCAACCCGAGTTCCGGGTTCACTCTGTGGTCGCAAGATGAGCCGTTGCGTTTATCCGGGGCCGGCGTATCGGCGAATTTCTTCTCCGTGCTGGGAATCCGTTTCGCGTTGGGCCGCGGTTTTCTCCCGGAGGAGGATCTTCCGGAGAACAGCCGCGTGGCCATCCTAAGTCATCGGGTGTGGCAGGAACGCTTCGGCGCCGATGCCGGCGTCGCGGGGAAGACCATCCGGCTCAACGACGGCATGTACACCATAGTCGGAGTCCTCCCTCCGGACTTTCAGTTTGCCACCAATCCAGCGGACTTTGAGGCGCGTAGTCAAAACGACATTTGGGTGCCGCTGGCGCTGGACTTAGGAAAACTCAAACGCGGCACACATCCTCTCCGAGTGGTTGCGCGGCTCAAGCCGGGTGTTGAACTGCATCAGGCACAGGCTGAGTTGAATGTTCTCGGCGCCAACCTGGCGCGGGCGTATCCGTCGGACAACAAGGAGAAAGGAATTGCGGCGGTTCCCATCGCGGAGCAGGTGACGGAGAATGTCCGCGTCGCGCTCCAGGCGCTCCTGAGCGCCGTGGGCCTGGTGCTGTTGATTGCATGCGCGAACGTGGCCAACCTTCTGCTAAGCAGGGCAGCCGCGCGCCAGAGAGAGATGGCGGTGCGAGTTGCGTTGGGCGCAAGCGGGAGGCGCCTCGCGCAACAGTTGTTGACCGAAAGCATGCTCCTCGCAGCTTTGGGGGCCGTCACAGGTTTCGGGCTTGCGTTCGCAGCGATACGATTTGTGACTCCACTGCTGCCTGCCGAGCTGTCGCGCGCTGCCGGGATTGCGGTTGATGCGCGAATGCTGGTGTTTACTGCCGCCATCTCGGTCGTGACCGGAGTTCTCTTCGGACTGGGGCCTTTGCTCGGAATCAAACGGGTGAATCCAGGGGAATCTCTGAAACAGACCAATCGCGTCGTGAGTGGAGGCCAGTCCGTTCTGCGGAGTGCGCTCACCGTGTCGCAGATCGTCATCGCGACGATTCTCCTCATCGGCGCGGGCCTGATGGCGAAGAGCTTCTGGACACTCATTCACGTCCCAGCCGGATTTCGCACTCAGAACATAGTTACGGCTCGGCTCTCACTACCGAAGTCGCGATATCCCGACAACCGCAGGATCGCCGCATTTGAACGGCAGGTGCTGGACACGCTTCGTGCCAGACCGGGGATCCAGTCCGCGGGGTTCGCCACCTACCTGCCGCTGAGCGGCTCGGATAACGGCTGGGCTTTCTTCATCGAGGGCCAACCTCCGCTGCCAGTGGGTGTCTTCCATTTTGCGAAATACCGGCCTGCGAGTGAGGGATACTTTGAAACACTCGGAATCCCCTTGCTGCGTGGCCGCCTCTTCACTCCGGCGGATGTCGCGGATTCTCCGTGGGTGGTGGTGATCAACGATTCTATGGCCCGCCGGTACTGGGGATCGAAGAATCCGGTCGGGGAGAGGCTTCGTTTCGGCGGGCCGACGTGGCGCACGGTGATCGGGGTGGTAGGGGATGTGCGTCACGAGGGACTGGACGGCGAACCGAGAGCGGAGATGTATATGCCGGTCGACCAGGCGGCGAATCTCGAGGCCGGGCCGACCATCGTGGTGCGGACGGGGTTGGATGCAACCGCCAGCGCAGCGGTGGTTCGAGAAGCGATTTCGACGATCGACCGCCACTTCCCAGTGGACCGTATCGAGACCATGGACCAATGGCTATCGAGATCGGTGGCGCCGCCGCGTTTCCGCACGATGCTGCTGATGGCCTTCTCGATTCTAGCGCTGCTGATGGCGTCGATCGGGATCTACGGGGTGATGAACTATCTGGTAATTCAGCGTACGCGCGAGTTCGGCATCCGTCTCAGCCTGGGCGCGACAAGGGGCGACCTGCTGCGGTTCGTCATTGGCCGCGCGGCGGTGTTGATCGGCCTGGGCACATGCCTGGGGCTCGGCGGATCAATCGTGCTGGCGCGATTGATAGAGAAGTTGCTTTTTCGGACAGCACCACTCGATGGATGGACCTTCGCAGCAGTACCGTTGGTGCTTGCGTCGGTCGCGTTGTTCGCGAGCTACCTGCCGGCGCGGAAGGCCACCCGCGTCGATCCGATGGTGGCTCTGCGATACGAGTGACGCCTCACGCGACGATAACTTCCAGCCTGGCCGCCTCCAGTGTTTTACCAAAATGCCCACCGCAGCCTGCGGACTCGAGTTGGGATTGAAGTTGCGCCAGTCGCTACGCATTGCAGCGAACGGTCTGAGTACCAACTTGCGGATGTTAGCCTGTTGCGGTTTAACGCCCGACCGCTTGCTGACGCGCGCGGCGCCGCAACGGAGCGCCAAACTCGCATCGCAATCGCAAAGTGATATGCTGCAACAAAACGTTCCTATGCTCCCGCTGCTTCTGCTACTTGCCACGGCTGCCTGCGCGCAGCAAGGCCCGGACTTCAACACCGATGTCCGGCCATTACTGGAGAAGCGCTGCCTCGGCTGCCACAATGAAAAGCTCAAGCTGAGCAACCTCTCGCTGGCCACGCGGGCCGGATTGCAGGCGGGCGGCAAGCGCGGGCCGGTGCTGGAGCGTATCCTCGAAGCCATTCGCCATGAAGGCGCAGTCCGCATGCCTCCGGGCGTGAAACTGCCGGACGCGGAGATTCGGACGCTCACACGCTGGGTCAAGGCCGGCGCGCCATGGCCGGAGAATGCTGTCACAAAGGCGCCGGACAAGCCGCTGCATTGGTCGTTTCAGCCGGTGAAGCGTCCGGCTGAGCCGGAAGTCAGGAACAGGTCGTGGGTGCGCACGCCGGTGGACCGGTTCATTCTGGCGCGTTTGGAGCGCGAGAAGATCGCGCCGTCGCCGGACGCGGACAACGCGACGCTGCTGCGGCGGGCCGCCCTCGATCTAACAGGTCTGCCGCCGGCTCCGGAAGAGGTTGCCGCATTTGCCGCCGACAGGAATGCCAACGCCTGGCAGCGGCGCATCGATGCCTTGCTCGCCTCGCCGCACTATGGAGAACGCTGGGCCCGCCACTGGCTCGATCAGGCGCGCTATGCCGATTCTGATGGCGGATCGCGCGACGAACCACGCCAGATCTGGCGCTACCGCGACTGGCTCATCCGCGCTTTCGAAATGGACATGCCGTTCGATCAGTTTGTCGTCGAGCAGCTTGCCGGCGACCTGCTGCCGAACCCGACGGCTGATCAGCTCACCGCCACCGGTTTCCATCGCAACTCGCCAATTCAGATTGAGGCGGGCACCGACCGCGAGCAGTACCGCACCGAAGCCGTTGCCGATCGCGTGGACACGACAGGCACTGTTTTCTTCGGCATGGCGGTGGGTTGCGCGCGCTGCCACGATCACAAGTTCGATCCGATTTCGCACCGCGAGTATTATCAACTCTACGCCTTCTTCAACAACAGTGACGATTGGGGGAACGACCGTCCGCGGTACAACGCGCGGTTCAACAACCTGATTGATGTCCAGGGGCCGATGCTCGAATTCGCACCGCCGGAAACAATCGCCAAGCGCAATCAGTTGCTGCGCCGCGGGCTTCAGCTTGATGAGGAGATGACGGAATTCCGCCGCAAGAATCCCAAGGCCAAGGACGATCCATACGTCAAGGAGCGTGAGACCGAGGTTGCGGCCATTCTGAAGGCTCTGCCCAGGAAGTTGGAAGGAACTATGATCATGCGCGAGCTCGATCAGCCGCGCGAAACCTACACCATGCCGGGCGGCGATTATCTGCGCAAGGGGGAGCGTGTCAGCGCTGGGGTTCCGGCATTCCTGCATTCGTTTTCCGCGAAGGCCAATGCCAACCGGCTCGACCTGGCGAAATGGCTGGTTGACCCCAACAATCCGTTGCTTGCGCGGGTCACAGTGAACCGTATTTGGATGCAGTATTTCGGGAGGGGGTTGGTGGAAACGGAGAACGACTTCGGGACACAGGGCACGCCGCCGTCGCATCCGGAACTGCTCGACTGGCTAGCGAGCGAGTTTGTCCGTTCTGGTTGGAGCCAGAAGCATATCCACCGGCTGATCCTGAACTCGGCGACGTATCGCCAATCGGCGAAGGTGCGCGAGGATTTGTCGGAGACCGATCCGCGGAATCTGCTGCTGGCGCGGCAGTCGCGGCTGCGATTGGACGGAGAGATCGTCCGCGATGTTGCGTTGTCGGCGAGCGGGTTGCTCGCAGCCAAAGTTGGGGGACCGAGTGTCTTTCCGCCGCAGCCGGAATCGGCGATGTCCGCCAGCCAGATCAAGAAGGTCTGGAAAGCATCCACAGGTGAGGACCGCTACCGGCGTGGCATGTATACGTTCTACTGGCGGGTGACACCGTATCCGGCGCTGGTGGTTTTTGACGAGCCAAACGCCATGACTGCATGCACGAGGCGCAATCGTTCCAATACGCCGCTGCAGGCCTTGACGCTGCTGAACGATCTGGCTTTCCACGAAATGGCGCAGGCGTTTGCGCTGCGTCTGATGAAGGAGGGCGCTGACGGACGGCTGGACCGTGCATTTCTGCTGGCCTACTCACGGCTGCCGGCGGCAAAAGAACGGGAGCGGCTGCGCAGTCTGCTGGCAATGGAGCGCGACGCCTTGGCCACGAAGCCGGACGAGATCGCGAAGCTTGTCCCGTTGCAGGCCGAAGGGGACAAAACCGAACTCGCCGCCTGGGTGCAACTGGCCCGCGTGCTGATGAACACTGATGAATTCATTACGAGGGAATAGCGAGATGCAGCACGACGACCTTGAAACGCTCCGCCGTACGCGCCGCCACTTCTTCCAGGATTGTGGTGTGGGACTCGGGCGTATAGTGCTCGGTTCGCTGCTGGCGCGGTCGCTCCCGGCGGCTTCGAGCACGAAGAATCCGATGGCGCCCAAGCCGCCGCAGTTTGCGGCCAAGGCCCGCAGCATCATTTACCTGTTCATGGCCGGCGGTCCGAGCCATTTGGACATGTTCGCCTACAAGCCGAAGTTGCGTGAGTTGAACGGGCAGAAACCACCGGAATCGTTCATGAAGGGCAAGCGATTCGCGTTCATGGAGCGCATGGCCCAACAGAAGATGCTCGCCTCGCCTTGGCAGTTTGCCCGGCATGGGCAGGCAGGAACCTGGATCTCCGAGCTTCTGCCGCACACGGCCGGGATTGCGGACGATATCGCGGTGATCAACACGATGAAGACCGAGAATTTCAACCATGCGCCGGCGAAGGTGTTTGCCCATACCGGGTCGATCGTGCCGGGACGGCCGAGCATGGGGGCGTGGTTCACTTATGGACTCGGTTCCGAATCGGAAAACCTGCCGGGGTTTGTGGCGCTGCAAAGTGGTCCTCGGGGGCCGCGCAACGGGCCCCTGATTTGGGGTTCCGGATTCCTGCCGAGCGCGTATCAGGGGGTGCCGTTTCTGCAAGGCAGCGAGCCGGTGTTCAACCTGGCCAGCCAGCCGGGGGTGACTGCGGTGCGGCAGCAGCGGGCGCTGGATGCCATCCGCGGGATGAACGAATTGCGATACGAGGCCAGCGGGGACGACGAGATTGCCACGCGCATCGCTGCGTATGAGACGGCTTTCCGGATGCAGACCAGCGGTCCGGAGTTGATGAATCTGGAGGGCGAGTCGAAGGAAACGCTGGAGTTGTATGGGGCCCAGCCGGGGAAGAACTCATTTGCCAACAACTGTTTATTGGCGCGTAGGTTGGTGGAGCGAGGTGTCCGGTGCGTCCAGGTTTACCATACCGATTGGGACCATCATTCCAACATCAGGAACGGCATGAGCAAGGTATGTGGCGAAGTGGACGGGCCTTCGGCGGCGTTAGTGAAGGATCTGAAACGGCGAGGGTTGCTCGATCAGACGATGGTGGTGTGGGGCGGCGAGTTTGGCCGCACACCACTGAGCGACGGCGAAGAGGGACAGGCCATCGGGCGCAATCATCATATTGATGCGTATTCCACCTGGCTGGCAGGCGGGGGGATCAGAGGGGGCCAGACCATCGGCGAGACCGACGATGTTGGTTTCTACGCGGTGGAGGACCAAGTGCATGTCCATGATTTGCATGCGACGATGCTGCACCAGATGGGAATCGACCACCTGAAGCTGACGTTCCGTTTTCAGGGCCGTGACTTCCGGCTGACCGATGTCGGGGGCCAATTGGTACGCAAGTTGCTCTGATCCAAGCTAAGAGCCGGAGCCGTTTCCGCCGATGGGACGGTATGGCAACGATTTAGGGAGGGATCGCATCCTTCACAGAGCAGGCAGGCAGACCCGGAAGCGTGTCGTTTTGGCACAACTTGAGGCTGCATCGAATTCAACAACAGGCGTGTTTAAACATGTGCATTCTTAGAGCCCAAACCGGAACGCAGATTCCGGAAGGGTTGTAATGGTTACGAAACTACAGTAAGGGACCGTTGGTAATATTTACGGTCCCACGGAGGAGATGATATAGTGAAAACTGGGGAATCCACCTGCGTCCGTCACCCCGCTCGAGAACTTTCCATGCAACACAAGAGGAACCCACTGAAATTCTATGCCGTGCGGCACTTTGCCCTTATCCCTAGCCTTTTGATGTGGTTGGCGCCAGGCGCCAGCGCGCAGATTGCCCTCAATTTCCAGCCCACTCGAATCCTCGGGCAAAGGCAACTGGCGGTTGCGACTACCTCACCCAACCTGGTTGAGGCCAGAGACCTCTACAGGCCCTGGGCAATTGCCATCGACACGGCAAGTTCGCCGCCCATTTTGTATGTCGCCGATTTCGGCAACAATCGCGTTCTTGGTTGGAGGAATCTGACGGGCTTTGCCAACGGCGATCCTGCGGATATTGTCGTTGGACAGCGCGACTTCTATACAACGCTTCCCGCCGGTCCCGGGACAACCCTGCAAGCCGGTCTGCGGTGGCCGACGTCGATTGCAGTGGATGGTGAGGGCAACCTTTACGTTGCCGACTCTGGCAACAATCGTATCTTACGGTATGCGAAACCCTTTTCGCAGATGGAGGACTTGAGAATACCGGATCTGATCATCGGACAACCGGATCAGAATTCCAATCTGCCGAATAATGGCAGCACGACTCCTTCGGCGCAATCGCTCCTTCTCCTGTCCGGCAACACCCCATTCCCCACAGGGATGATTTTCGACGGCACCGGCAACCTGTGGTTTTCTGATGCTGGCAATAATCGAGTTTTGCGATATCCAGCAGCGTCTCTGCGCGCCAACAATAATCACCCCTCCGCGGACACGGTGATCGGCCAGTTCGGCTTTACCACCAACGCCCCGAACCAGCGCGACCGCATCAACAAGGGCGCCATCACCCAACCTTCAGGGCTTGCCCTCGACAGTTCCGGGCGGCTCTATGTATGCGATGCGGGGAATCGTGTGCTGGTGTACGCACGACCTGTAACGGGAGCACAGGCCGACCGGATCATGGGCGTTCTGCTTCCGGCTTCGGGTCCGGCGCCGCCGGAAATCAACGAGAC
This sequence comes from Acidobacteriota bacterium, assembly GCA_016213775.1. Classification (GTDB taxonomy): domain Bacteria; phylum Acidobacteriota; class Terriglobia; order Bryobacterales; family Bryobacteraceae; genus CADEFT01. Next base: position 30,302 of record JACQZR010000159.1, on the reverse strand, counting down.
GAATCTCGGAAGAGCGGGGCAAGGGCCGCCCGAGGGCATTTTCATCATCAGCGGCATTCCATTTGTCATCGACACTCCGTCCCACCGCATCCTGCGCTACGATCCGTACGAATTGTGGCCTGTTGAAAGCAGCACCTTCAGCCCACCAGCGCGTGCGGTGATTGGGCAGGTGGATATGGTAAGCGCCAAGATCAATAGAGGCGGGGGAGAACCCGGCCAAACAGGCTTCAGTTTCCCGCTTGGCGCAGCGGTCTACCAGACCTCGAGTTCGGTGAATGTGTTTATTGCCGACGCGGGGAACAACCGTGTTCTGGATTTCCCGCTGCAAAGTGGGACTCTTGTCAATGCGGTGCGGGTGTTAGGGCAGGGCGAGTTCTTCCAGTCGGCTCCCAACTATATCGATGGACGGGAGTTCTTCCTTTGGGATGATTCCACCGAAGGGGGTACGGTCGTGGTGGACAATCAGTCGAATCCTCCACGGATGTATGTTTCCGACACCTACAACAACCGCATTCTCGGTTTCGCCGATGCTCGCAAAATCCGTCCTGGTGACCGGGCAGACTTAGTGATAGGACAACGGGATTACCAGCGCAACCTCATCAACAGCCCAACCAATGATAGCAACCAGTTGACCGATAGCGGTCTGTACAGACCCACAGGCATGGCGATCGACGCGGCAGGGAATCTCTACGTGGCGGACAGCGGCAACGGCCGTGTTCTCCGCTTTCCGCGCCCATTCGATCAGTTGCAGATCCAGGACTCTGTTACACCGGATCTGGTATTGGGCCAGCCGGACTTTTATCAGAAATCCAGCGACGCGACTGCACGGACAATGTCCCGGCCGCAGGCCATCGCGTTTTCGGTGGAAGGGCACATAGTGGTGTGCGACTCCGCCCATAATCGGGTGCTTTTCTTCCGCAAACCGGCGGGGAGCGATTTTAGCAACGGCCAGGCAGCCGAGAGAGTATTCGGGCAGCCTGACTTCTCCACCATACTGCCTGGTACGCAGTTGAACCGTATGTTCGTACCGCATGGCGTGGCTATGGATACTGACGACAGGCTTTATGTGGCCGATACCGGCAACGACCGGGTGCTCGTCTTCGATACCATTATCTTCGCCGAGCCGGACACTGCGGCGGCATTCTCGTTGCCCGGGGTGGGCATTCCGTATTCCGTCTATGTGAGCCCTCAGACTGGAGAAATCTGGGCAGCCGACACGCGAGGGGGGTGGGCACGCCGGTATCCGCGATTCCTGGAACTGGCGCTGCTCGGAGACTTGCGGCCGAACTATGCAATACCGATGGCGCCGACTGCACTGCTCCAACCGCAGGCACGGGCGATAGGTGTGACGCTGGATAACAACGGCGCACTTTTTGTCACCGACGGAGCCAACCGTGTCGCTGTGTATTACCCGGGGTTGAGTGTTGTGAATGCCGGTAACCAGTTCCGGCGATATGCGCCAGGCACTCTGGCGAAACTGCGCCCGGTGTCGAGCGCCTCCAACTTCGGGACGGAGACAGTGAGTTCGAAGGACGTTCCCGGGACTCCGCCATGGCCGACGGTTCTTGGGGATCTGGAATTGCTGGTGAACGAGATACCGGCTCCGCTCGATTCGGTAGCGCCCAACGAGATCGCTTTCGTGATCCCCTCCAGCCTGCCGACATCGCAACCTCTGCCGCTCGTGCTTACGCGGAAATCGACCGGCCAGGTGGTTGGCGCAAGTTCGATCGCTCTCACCGCTCTGGCTCCCGCCTTCCTCACAACCAGCGGTTCTGGTCAAGGGCAGATCCAGGCCACGAACGCCAGCGGCACGGTAAACGGTCCGAATGATCGCGCCAAACGCGGCGAAGTTATTTCGCTATTCATGGTCGGGCTTGGGGTGGTTCCGGGTGGTCCTCCAGACGGAAGCCCGGCCACGGACAAGATTCCCGTGACCGGCAGGTTCGATCTGTTGATGGGAGCAGGCATCGTCCCCAGCAGCAACATAACCTACGTCGGTGTTGCACCGGGACTGGTGGGCGTCTACCAGGTGGATGTGAAGATCCCGGATGCGGTTGCCCCGGATCCGGCGGTTCGCGTTGCCTGTACGGTGAATAGCACCGCCTGCAACTTCGATGCTTCCAGCGTAACCGCGCCTATCGTCACTACCATCGCTGTCAACCCGTAGGGCAGGAGGTTTCACGGTAGATGTAGGAGAGAGGGCGACACTGGAGTGCGACCCGCTCTCCCCCTGCGGCGGTCGGTAGACGCTGGCTGCGCCGCCTCAGATGTTGCTTGAGGCGGCTATGAACATACGAATTGATGTCGCGAAACGCCGCCGCCGGATAGCCGAGTTTGAAGTAGTTCTCCCATCCTTTCAGGTGCCGGTTCAACTCCACAATCTGCGCGGGATCGGCTAAGGAAGGAGCGCAGCCAGTTTTCTGGCTGCCTCGTCCCGCCGGCCGTCATCGTTCAATTTGCGATGAATGAGGATGGCGCTCTCCAGGTACTTGCGCGCCTTGAGATGGTGGGTGGCGGGATCAGGGGAATGGCGAGCGGCATTCCGGTGAAAGTCGGCGGCTGTGGTGTAGACGTGGGCCAGTGCGGATTGAATGCCTTCGCTATTGTTGCCCGCGAGCAATGATTCGTTGTCCGTCACGGTCTGCGAGTAGATCCTTTCCGCCTCCGGCCAGTCTCCCGCGGCTTCCAAGGTGAGGGCGACCTCGAAGCGGGCGGAGTTTCGATGCTGGATCGAAGGAATCGACTTGGCGTCAATTCGGGAGGCCTCCTCCGCGATGCGCAGAGCCTCGCGGCTGCTGCGTAGGGCGTCGTCGAGTTTGCCGGACTCGCGCTGCAGACGGGCAATATGGGTGTAGGCGGAACTCAGGTCGTGGTGAGCGAGTATGTTTTTGGAATCCACCTGAAACAGGGAGGTCGCCAGTTCGGCTTCCCTGGTGTGTTCTTCGAGGGCCTTTTCGCGGGATCCCAACTGATACCAGCACCAGCCAAGCAGGGCATGGACGACCATGGAATCGCGGAGATAGCGGGCCTTTTCGGGTGTTGATAAAAGCCGCTCGACGATGGCGAGAGATTGTTCGAAGTGACGCAGCGCCTGGCGGGCGTTGTTCATACGCTTGTGATAGGCGCCTAGCTGGTTGAGGCTGACCATGCGGTCGCGCAGTGCCGCTGGACTGTCCGGATTTCGCGCAAGCCTCCGCTGGGTGTATTCGGCGGCGAGCTGATACTTTTCGAGTGCCGCTGCGTTCTCCCGCAGATCCAGGTGCATGTTGGCAAGCTTGTCGTAGAAACGGATTGGGTCGCGAGCATACTTGGGGTCCGCAGCCAGACGGAGGGATAAGTCCAATGCCTGGCGATAATAGCTGGCGGCCTTGCGGCTTTCCCCTTCCAGCGAGAGTACGTCGCCGAGGCCGTTGAAGGTGTTCATCCGGGCGGCGTTCAAGCGAGGCGAATCGCCGTCTTTGCGGCGCAAGGCATCGGCAACGGCCAGAGCCTTCAAATAGCTGGCTTTGGCGCCTTCGGCATCCCCCAGATTCGGCAGGTTGCGGGCTCGCTGGATGACGCCGATAGAGTTGTAGGCCAAGGCGAGACCCAACAGAACCTCGGTGCTCGGTGCTTCCTCGCGGGACAGCAGGCTGAGTAACTGCGAGGCTTTGTCCACCAGTTTCTTGCGAACGGGCGTGGCCCCGGGCAACAGGCGGATATCCTGATCCATCTCGAAGAGGAACTTGCCGGCGAGGTTTTGAACATCTTCCAGGCGGCGGCCGGCGCGCTGGCGTTGACGGTCGGCTTCGAGGGCGGCGCGGGCAGCTTCGGCGGCCTTCTCTTCGGCTCGCACCTGGTTGGCCAAGGCGACCTGAGCCAATTCCTCGGCACGCGTGCGCTGCATGAGAGCCTCGCGCGCCTGCGCTTCCGCCTTCGCGGCCTGGCGGCTGGTGGAGATAATCCCGCCCACCAGCGATGTCATCAGCAGTACGCAGGCGGCGATGGCTCCCGGGTGACGTTGCACCAGCTTCGAGGCCATGTACAGAGGCGTCGCCGGCCGGGCCTGCACGGGCTGTCCACCCATCGCGCGACGGATGTCCTCAGCCAGTTGTTCAACGGAGGCATAGCGCCGCGAGACTTCTTTGCGGAGCGCCATCATGACGATGTTGTCGAGGTCTCCGGAGAGTTTACGTGCTAAGCGTTGGCGGCCCTCGACATCGATGATGCCGACGCTGGGCCATTTGTCCGACTGGGTGAAAGCAACTCGAGTGCTGGGTTTCTGGGGTTCCTTTTCGCAGACCTCACGCATGAGGGTTGCGATGCCGGCCTGGCGGTTGGAAAACGGCAATTCCCCAGTGAGGATCTGATAGAGCACCACACCGAGGGTGTAAACGTCGGTGGCGACGCCGATGGACTCACCACGAATCTGTTCGGGGCTGGCGAACTCGGGAGTCATAGCATGGGCTCCGGTGAGCGTGCGCACGATCTCTTCGTGGCTGAGGCCGGGGATCAGCGGTTTTGCGATACCGAAGTCGACGAGTTTGACATGGCCTTCGGGGTTGACGAGGATGTTACCGGGCTTGAGATCGCGATGCACCACCAGATGCTGGTGGGCGTATTGAACTGCCGCACAGACATCGAGAAACAACTTGAGACGCTCGTGGACGCCGAGGCCTTTCTGGTCGGCGAAATGGTCGAGGGGAAGGCCGCCGCTGACGTATTCCATGACGAAATACGGCTCGCCCTGCTCGGTTGCGCCACCGTCGAGAAGGCGGGCAATGTTGGGATGTTCGAGGCCGGCAAGGACCTGGCGCTCGAGGCGGAAACGCTTCATCATCTCGGGGTTGGCGAGACTGCCCTGCAACACCTTGATGGCGACCTGTTTACGGAACTGGTTATCTGCGCGGCTGGCCTGATAGACTACGCCCATGCCGCCACGTCCGAGTTCGCGGTGGATGCGGTAGGGGCCGATCTGACGGGGTGTCCAGTCGGGAGCCGGCGGATCGGCACGGGGATCCCAGCTTAGCGTGTTGTCCGGATCTGGGGCAGACATGGAGGGTCTGCCGTATCTATCGGCTTTGGGGCGAAAGAACTCCATGGCCATCGATGAACGCCGATGAACGGGCTTGGAGACTCTAGTTCTAACGCCTTAGGGGGTTTCTACGTGCAGCCCGGATGAAGTTCTAAGGAACTACGGAAAATCCCCATGGAGCAAAATCTGAGGGCGTACTAAGGGTTACCTCAGTTTGACCGCCATCGAAACTCACAATAGAATCAAAGTCGTGGTAGGAAGGAACAGGCTATGAATAAGGGCACAGCCATTCTCACGACAGAAACAGATCTTCCGGTTGAGGAGACTCCGGCGGAGGAAAAGAATATCCGGGTGTTGATTGCGGACGATCACCCCATCGTGCGCGACGGCTTGAAGAAGCTGCTTGCGTTCGAAGACGACATCAAGGTGGTGGGCGAAGCGAGTGACGGGCGCCAGGTTCTGGAGCTGTTGCAGGACCTGGAACCCGATGTAGTTTTGTTGGACCTGCGGATGCCGAATCTCGACGGTTTGGGGGTTTTACAGAGCCTTCAGACGAGCGGGCGGAAGACGCGGGTGATTGTACTCACGGCCTCTGATGACAAGAACGAATTCGTCCAGGCAATGAAGCTGGGCTGCTCGGGAATCGTCCTGAAGCAGACGGCGACGGAACTGATAGTGAAGTCGATCCGCAAGGTATACTCGGGCGAGATCTGGCTCGATTCGCACACGACGGCGGCGGTAATGCGGCAGTTTGCATCGCCGGCCGATTCGTTGAACCAGATGAACGGAAAGGCGCGTGAGAGGTCGCCGCTGAGTACCCGCGAACGCGAGATCGTGCAGTTGGTGGCGCAGGGTTACAAGAACAAAGAGATGGCCGAGAAGATGTTCATCAGTGAACAAACCGTGAAGAACCACCTTCACAACATCTTCGACAAGCTCGGCGTTTCCGACCGCTTGGAACTGGCGCTGTACGCGATCCACAAGGGTCTCCATATCGCACAGGAGCGTTGAGAGGCGCCAAAGCGGTAAGCTGGTTGAAGGAACCCGCCGGACAGGCAGCCGCGCGTAAGCGAGGAAAGTCCGGTCTCCACAGGGTGGCGTGCCGGCTAACGGCCGGGGGGATTCGCTCAAAGCGGATTTCACGGAAAGTGCCACAGAAAATATACCGCCGTGCTGGCTGGCAACGGCCGGCGCGGTAAGGGTGAAATGGTGCGGTAAGAGCGCACCGCGGACGCAGTAATGCGGCTGGCAGGGCAAACCCCACGCGGAGCAAGACCAAATAGGAGGGGAGGAGCGACCCGCTCCGTTACCACTCTCGGGTAGGTCGCTGGAGCCGGGCAGCAATGTCCGGTCTAGAAGAATGGCTGCCGCCTTTCGCTTTGGCGGAGGGAACAGAAACCGGCTTATCGTCCGGCGGGGTCCTATGATTGTGCGGGGTGGTGGGAGTGTGGCAAAATAGAAGTTTCACGGGCCACCCTAGCTCAGTTGGTAGAGCGGCTGATTCGTAATTTCCTAGTCTATCGTTATGTAATTGATTCCATTTTCGGCCCGAAACCTGTTTCCTCGGCAGATTCGGCCTGTTGGGCGCTTTTTGAACCCGATTCTGAACCCACTTTCCTTAAGGCCTCCTCGCTACAATGAAAGTTTACAGATCAGCCTTCAAGTGCAGAAGGACACGTCGCAGAAGTGAGGACTTGTGCAGCCGCTCATTCTAAATTACGCCATACACGGTATACGCGGGCCGTTTTGTGATGATCCTTCGGGAGAAGACCCTCCGGCAGCGGTCGTCTATGCCGGCACCGCAGGAACGCTCACCGACCAAACGACGCGGATCACGGAAATCCGTCAGGAAACGACGGACGATAAGTAAACGAAGAATCTACCCAGAGGAGCAATCAGATGACGCCTTTCATCCTGCGTTTCGCCGAGCCCCTTGCTGCGGGTGATCCGCAAGGTAGTTGTGAGAACTCCGATCTCGGGCAGGGTTTTGAGAATCCCGAGGAACGAACGTCAATGTCGGACAAATCGACTCGGTTCACGATGGTAAAAGCCGAGACGACGGATGATGCGTAAGGCGGTCGTCCTCATCGTAAGCACGAAAGTCGATGCTGCCACGGATGACGTCGTTCAACGGCTGGCACGTCAGGGGATTCCTCACCATCGACTCAATACTGAAGAGTATCCCTTTCACCGCCGAATTACATACAACCCGTCTGATTCTGCAGCGTGGCTGCAATGTGACGACGAGCCGCTCATGGAGCCGACCAGCATCTGGTACCGTCGGATGAGGATACCAAGCACTCCGGAGCGTATGGATGAAGGCGTCGCCACGTTCTGCCGCAACGAGACTAGAGCAACCATTCTAGGAAGCATCATCGGGCAAGAAGCGCGATGGATGAGTCACCCTGCCGACGTATGGGCGGCCGAGTTCAAACCCTATCAGTTGCGGCTCGCGGCGAGTTTAGGGCTTCGAATTCCGCCTACCGTGATCACGAACGACCCGGCCATCATACGCGCCCGGTTTCGGGCTTTCGGCAGCATGGTGATCAAGCCGACAAGGAGCGGGCACGTGGTGAAAGACGGTGCGGACCACGCCATTTACACCTCACAGCTCCTGGAAAGCCACTTGGACGAACTTGATAGCGCTCGTTGGAGTCCGAGCATCTATCAGGCCTTGATTCCGAAGCGGTACGATGTGCGCGTTACTTTCGTCGGCGAGCGGTGTTTTGCAGCAGCCATCGATTCACAAACGGACCCTGCTGCGCGCATAGATTGGAGGCAGACAGATAACCCAGAACTCCCGCATCACCCGATCCAATTGCCGGGCGATCTCGAAGCGGCGCTTCACAGGCTGATGAGACTTCTCAGTCTCACGTTTGGCGCAATCGATCTTGTTCTTACGCCGAGTGGCGAGTATGTGTTTCTGGAAGTCAATCCGAGCGGACAGTGGCTCTGGCTCGATGACATGTTGCACCTTGGTATCACCGATGCCGTGGCCGACTGGCTGACGGAAACGAGCACGTTATGAGACTGACTCGCCGCGAGAGGTGGCAACGGCTCCGCGATCACATCTTTCCACTGCCGGAACCGCTGATGCCGCAAGAAGAGGAGGCCATTCAATCACATAAGGCCGAAGAGAGGCAGACATGGGAAGCCCGTGTGGCCGTCATCACTCCCGAACGTGTGGGCGATGCTTACGCGGTATGCGCGGCAGCCCTCGAACAGGAACGACAACGACGGCAAAGCATCGAGAGTCGGCTTACCACGATGATCGGCCTCTCCTCGATCGCAGGGACGATCGTGTTCGGCACCTTGCTTGCAAACACTCCGCGTGCAGGCGGACTGCTGGATTGGCTGATTCTTGCCTGCCTCCTATACTTGGTTCTGCAGATCGCCAGCGCCATCCTCGCCGGGGTCCGAGGTCTCGAAAGGCGACCCTATCCCCAACCTTCTACGGCGGATCTTCTCGTTGCCGTTGATGAAACTCCCGCGCACCACGCGCGATGTAGGCTGCGGGAATTCCTTGAAATTTTCGTCGAGCACCAGGAGCGGAATAATGAGAAGGTCACGCAAATGGATGTTGCGCATTGTGCGACGAAGAACTTCATCGCAGGCTTGCTTGTACTCGCCCTCTTGGCGACGGTTTCCCGCCTCGTCGCGCCCCCACGCCCAGATCTGGTGGATCGTCTCGCGAACGACGCATCGTTTCGGAGAGCGCTCGCAGAGACCTTCCGCGGCCCCCAGGGCCCGCCGGGACCTCCAGGCCAGCCGTGCTCTCCTAAGCTAAGTCCATCGCAGCTCACACCTAAGGTCGGTGCTAACCCAGCGACCCTGGGCCCAAAAGACTAGCCGCTGCTCGCCACACTACCGAGAGCTGTGACAGCGTCTCCTTGGCGTAATCGATGCCGACCGATCAGTCAGCGGAGTTGTACCTGTGCTCGAATTGGAGAAGGCACTCGGAGGCCTGCGTGACATTTCCCACGCGGCTGCAAGAATTCGGCCAGTGGTGAGATTTTACCCACATTCTGGCGCCACGATTTGCGCTCAGCGTGGTCCACTAACAGTCCATCTCTAGATGTCGCTGGAGCCGGGCAGCAATGTCCGGTCTAGAAGAATGGCTGCCGCCTTTCGCTTCGGCGGAGGGAACAGAAACCGGCTTATCGTCCGGCGGGGTCCTGTGATTGTGCGGGGTGGCGGTAGTGTGGCAAAATAGAGGTTTCACGGGCCACCCTAGCTCAGTTGGTAGAGCGGCTGATTCGTAATCAGCAGGTCGCCGGTTCGATCCCGGCGGGTGGCTCCAGATCAAAATCAAACGGTTAGAGGCCCGCCATCTGGCGGGCTTTGGTGTTTTTGTCCGCGCTTGGGTGCTTCCGGGGCTCGTCCGGCTGTATTTCGCCGCTCCACAGTTCAGGGCAGGACTTGATACGCCGGGGCGTAAGGATCGACTTGGTCGAGGCAGGTGACGGGCCACACCTTGTGGTGAGCATCGCGACACTGCTGATCGCGTCGCTGGGGGCTTCGTTCCTTCCGGCGTGGCGGGCCTCCCGGTCTCTCCCGTTCGCGCGCTGCGCTACGAATAGCGGCGACTCGCCGCGATTTGAGTCAGCCTGAAACTACATTCATTGAAGCGCCCTGGCAGATGGCAATACGATCACGTGCGGACGCCTTTGTGGGCGGTGGATACCGATGAGCGCGTCCGCATCGACCAAGCGCGGCCAAAGCGGCACGCTCACGCGGGGCCCTGGAGCCAGGCTTCGCACTTCGGACTCACCCGGGCCGGTAGTCGCCGCATAACACGAAGGTGGTAGCTATCGCGCATGATCCGGAGCGTACCGGGCGCGTTGTGCGATGAACTCAAACACAGTGCGGTGGTATGGGTTGAACTCCGGATCGGGGATTCCGCTGGGCGGTACGGATGGGCTGCCGGCTCCCAGTTGGAACATGTCGTGGTGATAGGTAGTGTAGCCGCCGGCTTTCCACACTTCCCAGATATGAAGAATATGATCGGTGGGGTGAGTCCGCTCCTTTGGTCCGCCGAACTGCGAAGTGCCGTTGCGGGCCGGTTCGTCGTCGACCACGGGCTTGCGGTAGCGTTCCACGAGGTAACGGATTTCGGTGGGCGCAACGAGCCACGTTTTGCCGTTCCCTTGGCGTGAGGTGTGTGGTGAGAGGTAATCGAGAACGCGCTGCTGGGCGGGCTCGCCGATGATGGCGCCACCGCCGCCGGGCGAGTTGGAGACGAGGCGCTTGGGGTCGATGGACTTGATGGTCTTGACGTGTTCCGGCACAAGCTCGGAGAACTCGTTCCACACTTGGAAGGTGACGTTGCGGAAGGCGGCTAGTTCGCGGGTCAGCGCTGTGAGGCCTCGTGCGGCTGCATCGGGAGCGAGTTTGATTCCGTCGTGCCAGCTCTCCTGGCTGAACAGCGTTAATTCGATGACCATGCCCTCTCGATCGGCGTCGGTCAGGATCGCTTTCAGCTTTCCTACATGCTCGTTTCGCAGGCGTCCATCCTGATGGTACAGGGAGCATTCCGCACAGGAGTCCACGAAACCGCGTTTGTTGTCCCACTGCGACCAGATACGCAGCACGTTGATGCCGTAGCGCTGGAACTTGCGCATCCACGCGACGCGGTCTTCGCTAGTCTTGTTGAATGCGGGGTTGTAGACGGCGTTGAAGAAGCTGACTCCGGTGTATGGGAAGGGCTTGCCATCCAGAAGGAATCGGGTACCGGCGATGGTGAGTTCATGCGATTCGCCCGTTTGAACAAGGAGAAGCACGAACAGGAATAGATGTTTCGTCATCAAGCCGATTAGACCATAGGGCGACGGGCCAATCCGATTAAGATTGTCAGGCAGGGCTATGAATTCGCTCTCGCGAAGGACTTCTGCGGCGACGATCGCCGCGCCGCTGATCCAGGGGCAAACGCGCAAACCGAACGTCGTTTTTGTTCTTGAGGACGATTGGAGTTGGCGCGATAGGGGAGTCAATGGCAGAAAGTGTTGTGAGACGCTGGACATCGACAGACTCGCCACGCGCGGCATGCTGTTTCGCAATGCTCACGCGGCCCCGCCTTGTTCGCCCACGCGTGCCGGAACAGTTCTCAATCCCGGAAGGTTGGTTCGCGACGCCCAACCATGCACCGTGAATTGAGCATTCAGAGTAAACTTGGATTTCGGGTAAATCATATGCTGCCAGTTTTTCTCTTGTGCACGGTAGTGAGCGCGCAGGTAGCCGTAGCCGAGATCACAGCGTCAATGTTCCACCATCGTTTCATTGCGCGCGAGATGCCGGGAGGCAACGTTGGATTCGGCGCGTCCGCACTGGCCGATTTCGATCGCGACGGGGATCTCGATTTCGCGGTTGTGAATCGAGGCGATCGAAAGGTCTACTGGTTCGAGCAGAAAAGCCGCAGCGAATGGGTGCGGCACTGGATTGGCGACCTGCCAGTTGCTCAACTGGGCGGCGCTGTGATGGATGTCGATTCCGATGGCTGGCCCGACCTGGTGGTGGGCGGCTTCTGGTTCCACAACCGCGGCAAACCAGCCGGGAAGCCCTTTGACCGGTATCGTTACGACAGCACAATCCGGTCGGAGATCCACGACATGGTGGCGTCCGACATTGATCACGACGGGAAACCGGATGTGGTGGCGATGGGGGATGGAGAAGGCTGCTTCTGGTACGCGATTCCGAGCGACCCGGTTCGCGACGTGGAATGGAAAAAGAGCTCGATCACAACCGAAGTCCTGAACGACAAAACCGATATCCACTCCGGCTTCTATCCAGCGGGTATCGGCGATTTGGATGGCGACGGGGACCCGGACATCTTCCTGGCGGACAGGTGGATGGAGAATCGGGACGGCGGCAAGCAGTGGATGCCGCATCGAGTGTTCTTTGGGAGACGTGGTCCGTGGGGGTTCTCGACGCGCAGTGTCATTCTGGACTTGGACAAAGACGGTGACACTGATGTCGTCGTCACCGACTCGGATGGCCAGAACTCGGGCGTGGGCTGGCTGGAGAACAACGGCAAGACGCCGCCGGGATTCACCACGCACTACCTGGGCAACAAGGCTGCCGGTACGCGGGGATCCTTTCATTCGCTGCGTGTGGCTGACTTCGATCGTGATGGAGATCCGGACATACTTGTGATCGAACAGGAGGATCCGTCGATACTTCCGGTTGGCGCCGGTCCGCGTTGGTATGTTTGGGAGAACCTGACCAAGGGCGGCAAAGTCGAGTTTGAGGAGCGGGTGATACTCGACGCCCGGCTTGGAGGGCATGATGTGTGGACGGGAGATGTGGATGGCGACGGGGATATCGACATCGTCTCGAAGATATGGCGTGTTTGGGGCGGAAATGGAAATGGCGGCCGCGTACACGTGGATTGGCTTGAGAACCGCTTACGTTGATACGTTCGCGGGCGAGGGGAGCGCTTCGAGCGCCGTGACGAGGTCACTGAGCTGTACCGGCTTGGTGATGTACTCATTCATGCCGACGGCAAAGCAGCGCTCACGGCACTCCGCTGATGCTTCGGCGGTCATCGCGATGATGCGCACCTGCTGATTGCGATCCGGAGTCGCGCGCACACGCTCTGTCGCTTCATACCCGTCCATTACGGGCATCTGGCAATCCATGAAGACGAGATGGTACGGGAGCGCCCGGAGGAGGTCCAGTGCCTCTTGTCCGTTGGCGGCAACATCGACACGGGCGCCCAGCCGCTGGAGCATGCGCGAGGCGACATGCTGATTCACGATATTATCTTCGACGACCAGGACGCGAATGCCCATGGCGGCAAACCTCCCGGCAACGCTCGTTGCCCGCACGGGGGGAGTGATTGTTGGTGGCCGGGCTGGCTGGCGGCGCGCAACGGCGCTTGCAATCGTCTGGAGCAGTTGCGCCTGCCGGATGGGTTTGAGCAGACACGCATCCACGCTTGCTCCCTGGAGTCCTTTGATGTCCCGCCAGTGCCCGACACTGGTGAGGAGCACGACGATGGTAGCGCGCAGGTCCGGGTCGATCTGAATCGTGTGCGCAAGCGCGGCGCCATCCATGACGGGCATTTGGTAGTCCGAGAGAAGCACCTGGTAGTGATCACCGGCAGCGTGTGCATCGCGCAGCGCCGCTAATGCCGCGAGGGCCGATGCGAAGCTGTCCGTGCGCATGTCTAATCCCGACAACTGCTCCTCCAGCACACGCCGATTCACGTCGTTATCGTCCACAATCAGGACTCGCAGCCCCGCAAGGCCGACGGCAGGTAGCGCCGCGGGCGGTGCGGCATGGTCAGGCAGGAGCGGTAGCTCGACCGTGAAAGTGGACCCCTCTCCCACTACGCTCCGCACACCGACGGCGCCGCCCATGAGCTGAACGAGTTGCTTACTGATGGCGAGCCCGAGGCCGGTGCCGCCGTAGCGGCGCGAGGTGCTCATATCCGCTTGTGTAAAGTGCGTGAAGAGCAAACCCAGCTTGTCCGGCGCGATGCCAATGCCGGTGTCATTGACGGTGATTCGCACTCGCACATGCTGCTGTTCTCGAAGGGTCTCCTCCGCGCACACGGTGACATGCCCCTGATGGGTGAACTTGACCGCATTGCCGACGAGGTTCAGCAGCACCTGTCGAATCCTGCTGGGATCGCCAAGAAAGTGCCGGTCCAAGGACGGGGGGTAGCGTACGATCAGGTCAATGCCTTTTTGCTCCGCTGCCGGGGCGAGCACCTCACCGACGTCTTCCAGCACGGACTGGAAATCAAACGGGCATACTTCGAGCACGAGCTTGCCGGCCTCGATCTTGGAGAAATCCAGAATGTCATTAATGACGGCAAGGAGAGCCTCGGCAGACTTGCGGGCCGTGTCGGCGAACTCACGCTGCTCGGACGACAACTCGGTGTCCAGCAGCAACCCGTTCATGCCAATGACGCCGTTGAGCGGGGTACGAATCTCATGGCTCATATTCGCCAGGAACTCCGACTTGGCCCTGGTGGCCTGTTCGGCGGCACGGCGCGCACGGTACAACCACACCGCCATGACCAGCAGGACGATCAGAGCAAGCACCGTGCAGGCGAGGAGGATGATGCGTAATTTTGCCTGCTGCTCAACCTGTACGAGGCGCTGTGCCGTGACGGCCTCGCTTGTGGGGTATCCGTACCAGCGTACGGAAATGGTGGAGAATGCCCCGTCACGAATCATGTCGTCCAGCGCCTGACGTAGAGAATTTGCAGCTTGTATGGGACCGCTGCGATTTACCGCGCCGATGCCGGCGTAGAATCGCGCGCCAGGAATCGGCGAGAGGCGCAACGAGCAACCGTCCGGTTTGCGAAACAGTGATGCGTGGACAGCGCTTTCGACAATGACTCCCGCCCGGACGCGCTCGGCGCACACCGCCTGAAGGAGGGCATCCATGCTCTTGAACGTCGCAATCTGCGACGCCGGCAGCCACTGCCTGGCAACCAATGAGGCAAGGCCTGGCGTAATGCCAACCGGCTGCCCGGCAAGGGCGCCGATCGGCAACGGCACACCCCCATCCAGCGATGCCAACCAATAGGTCAACTCAGCATACGGAGCCGTGATATAGAGATCCTTGCGTTCCGGCAATCGGTTGAGAACCGGCCACAGGTCCACAAGGCCACGGCGCAAGGCGTTGTCAGGACCGCCTTCTACGCGCACCCAGGAGAGGCGCACGTGGGCACGGCGCGCGGCGTCGTTCAATAGATCAATCGCGGGGCCTATCGGACGCCCGCTGGCGTCAAGAAATTGCCGGGGCGGGGAGTGCTCAAAGCCAATGCGGTACTCGACGGCATTGTCGAGTACACTGCTGCTTTTGTAGCGGACGACAGCGCCCACGCAGGCGAGTAGTGCGCCACAGAGAACGAGTTGCCGGTACCGCGTTGACACCTCTGTTCATATCGACCGGAATTATCGCTTCCCGGGCACTTGCGCCGATTTTGTGATCTGCCCCAAGCCGCCAGTACTTGTCACACGATACAGGTATTCAGCATTCCAGAGGGCATAGGAGTCGAGTATGGCAGGCCGAAAATTGCCAACGGAGCGGCGGGCGGCAACCAACACGTTCGGACTCACGAGGCTGATGACGGGCCGTTCGCCGGCGACGATTTGTTGGACCTCACGAAAGAGAGCGTGGCGAGCCGCAAAATCGGTGGTCGTCATCTGCCGCCGCATCAACTCATCCAGGCGCGCCTCCCATGGTGTGGCAGGGCTTTTTTGCTGGGGATTCCAAAAGTGCATCGAGCCGCTGGAAAGCCAGATGTTCATCTCCGGATTCGGATCGGCATCGCCGCCGCCGAAGCCGAGCAGACAGGCATCGTAATCTTTGGAATTCATCAGCCGGTCTAACAGCGCACGGAACTCGAGTGGCACCACCTGCACATCGATCCCAAGTTCGCGCCAGTCGGAGGCAAGAATGGTGGCCAGGCGGCTGCGTTCGGAATTGCTGGAAGAAACGACGATGGTGAAGCGAACCGGGGTGCCGGCGCGATCGAGCAAGCGGCCGGCGGAATCCCATTGGAACCCGACTTGCGTGAGTATCTGCTTCGCGGCCGGGATGGAGCGTGGCGGCTTCGCAATATCCTGCGCGGCCCAGATCCTGTTGCCCGGCGGAACATGTCCCCAAAGCGGAGTTGCCCTGCCCCCATAGACGAGCCGGGCCATCCCTTCACGATCGGCGGCCAGGGAAAGGGCCTGCCGAAACCTCTTATCGCCGAACCAGGTCTGCTTGGATGCCACGTGGGCAGGCGCCGAAGTGTTGAGATTGAAGAAGGCCACGTTGTATTCCAGGCTTGAGCCCGCATCGACCAATTGCACATCGGGAAGCGCCTTCTGTTCGATGGCTGCGTAACTGCGTGCCGCTAACCGGCCGAGCACATCCAACTCACCGGCGAGGAACCGAATCACCTGATTTTCTTCCGTCCCCGTGGCGCGCAGGACAACCTCATCGAAGTAGGGCAAACGGCGTCTGTTCGCATCACTCTTCCAGTAGTAAGGATTTCGATCGAGGCGGATCCATTCACCTGCCTTGTGTTCGCGAAAGCGAAAGGGACCGAGGCCGGCCATCGACTGAGGGGTGCTCGCGACGGTCCAGATCTTAGCCAGCCGTCCGGCCCGGTAGTCCGCCTCCAGCAGGTGGCGGGGCAATATCGCTATGCCGTCGAAGATCCGCTCCGCGGCCGCGTATGGCTGCGATAACGTGACCACCACTGTGTGGCTGCCCGTCTTCCGGACACGAACCGGTTCCTCGCCAACCATCAGTAAATCGCGCTGGGGGGCGGCCACTGCCTTGTCCGTGTACACCTGGAACGTGAAGATAACGTCGTCCGCATCGAAGGGATGTCCATCGGAGAAATGCACACCCTTGCGCAGCGCCAAGGTGAAACTGCGTCCGTCCTTCGCTGCCTTCCAGGATTCCGCTAGTGCAGGTTCGGTGCGTTGTGTGTACCGGTTGATGGTAATCAGATCCGCATGAAGAAGGCGGATGACCTCTCGCGAGGGAGCGTCAATCGCAACGAGAGGGTTGAGCGTTTTTGGCTCCGCCTTTTGCGCGACTCGAAGAGTGCCTCCAGGCACTCCAGGCTCAAAAGGCGCCTGGAAAGCTGCTGTCCTGAAGATGCAAAAGAGCAGAACCGTAACCAATCGCCCGGTCATGATCACTCAGTGTACTGCATCCGGCGGGACACCCATTGAAACGCGAAGAAGACGGCAGCGATCGGTATGCAGGGGAGCGCCATCCACGCATACGGCAACAATATCGACACATCGCGCAAGCCGGCCAGCATCGTTCCCCAACTGACACCGGGTTCACCGATGCCGAGGCCAACAAAGGAGAGGGTGACTTCAGCAAGGACGAACTGCGGAGCCAGCACGGCAAACTGCGCTGTTGCCACGTGGCGCAACTCCGGCATCAGGTGCACGCGGAAGATGCGCCATTCGCTTGCGCCGAGCGAGCGGGCGACCGTAACATACTCGCGCTCGCGGGCGCTTCGCACCACGCCGCGAATCAAGCGCGCGGTGCGGGGCCAACCGACCGACGCGGCCACCACCAGTACGAGCAGGTACGACTGCTCCGACGGCAGCGAAAGAGGAAGCAAGGCGCGAATGCCGAGCAGGAGGTAGATCCACGGGCAGGTGAGGAACAACGACGCCAGCGCCATCAGCAGATCATCCAATCGCCCGCCGCGGTATCCGGAGACAATCCCAATCGCGAGACCAATGAGAATCGTTAGTAAGGAGGCGGCCACGCCCGCGGACAATGTAACCCTTCCCCCTTCCAGCAGGCGCGAAAGCTGATCGCGCCCCAACTCGTCCGAACCCAGCAGAAAGAAGGGGCCTTCCTTGGCGGGTTGCACCAATCTGCCTTCCTCGAAAAAGCGGAGCTGCCATTTGCGTGTGCAGTCCTCGGAGAATCCACGCCAGGCTCCGGCACTCTGAAGACCACAGTAATAGACGCCCGCGAATCCGGCCCAATGCAATCTCATTGGTGGGGTGAAAGGGAACTCACGGTGCTCGCGGATCGCCGGATAAGGCGCGAGGCGTCCCGCAAACACGGAGTAGATCGCGATGGCGCACAGCAACAACTGCACCGGGCCAACTCGAACTCTCATGACGACTCCCGGATTCGCGGATCCGCTGCCGCCTGGAGGATGTCCGTGACGGTGTTTGCCGTGATGAGCAACCCGCTCGCTATCAGCACCACCGCTAACGCCACATGGCTGTCTCTTGTCTCGACAGAGGATAGGAACAGCGGGCCCAACCCCGGCCAACCACAGATGATCTCCACCACCAGCGAAGAACTCAACATGGTTCCCACGGACAACCCGAGCAGCGGAAGCAGCGGATTCGCAGCCGCCCGAAGCCAGAAGAGCAAGGTGAATCGCCAGCCGCGTATTCCGTGGGCCCAGGCAAGTTCGAGATACGGTGCATCAGCGACCTGGCGCAGGCCGGCGCGCACTTGGGGCAGCAATGCAGGAATACCGCCCATGCCCAACGCCAATGCCGGAATCGTCAGATTGTCTTCGCGAACCAATCCCGCATAGAGGCCAATCAGCATCAGGCCGCAAGCGAGCACCAACTCCGGAATCGCCGCCAGCACCGAAGTGAGCCAATCGGCCACCGCCGCCGCGTGTTTGCCGGCGCGGTTCGCACTCCAGGCCCCGAGCACCAATGCGGTCAGCCAGGAAAGCGCGAGACCGGCAGTGGCCAGTTGCGCTGTCTTCACCAATCTGGGGAGCATCAGATGCAGAACCGGAACCTGATACACGACGGAATACCCACCCTCACCCGCAAAACAGGATACAAGCCACTCGCCATACCGCTGGGGAAGAGTTCTCAATTCTCCGGAGCGGTTTCGCATTGCCTCCACGGTCTGCGGCGAAAGCCGCGGATCCAACCGCGCCTCGTCGAAGTAACTCCCGGGCACGAGACTCATCAGAGCGAACCCAACTACAGACACCACCCACAGCGTCAGCGCACCCTGCATTAGTCTGCGGGCCACGAAACGCTTCATCGCAGCAGACTCCTGTCCGGCTGTGCATTCAGCAGCGCTCTGGTCGCATCCTGCTTCGCCCCCTGCGACAGTTGCCGGGGCGTGCCGCATTCCACAATCCGGCCTTCCGCCATTACGGCGATTTCCGTTGCCACCTGTCCGGCGTAGTCCAGATCGTGCAGAACCCAGATCATGGCGAGCCGTTGCTGACTTTGGATGCCCATGACCATAGTCGTCAGTTGCGTTCGCGTGATCAAGTCGAGGCTGGCGAAAGATTCATCCAGAATCAGCAGGCGCGGCCGAGCAACCAATGCCCGAGCCAGTGCCACGCGTGCCTTTTGTCCACCGCTCAACTGCGCTGTCCGTTGCGGGAACAAACCCGCGGGGATCTCGCACCGCAGAAGCATCTCGCGCGCGGGCGAAGTATCGCATCCTCGAATCGCAAGAGGTTCACTGGTGGCTTCGAGGGCAGTCAACCAGGGATTGAGACTCGGTCCCGGGTCCTGAGGAATCATCTGAACGCGGCAATCCTCAACGGTCCAGCGAATGGAGCCGGCATCGGGCTGTTCCCAGCCTGCAATGAGCCTTGCCAAAGTGGATTTCCCCGCCCCGGATGCGCCGACAAGGGCAAGACTCCCGGCTGGCTGGAGCGACAGACTCACCCCTCGCACCGCGTCCACTTCGCGGCCGCGAATGAAGTATCGTTTCGAGACATCGTCAACGATCAGCAGATGGCGACTCTCCTAGCGGTGGCGGAAGCGCCTGAATCAGCTTCACAGTATAGGGATGTTGAGGCGCTCCCAACAAGCGCGCCGGGGTCGTCTCTTCGATGAGGCGACCTTCCGACATCACCAATACACGGTGCATCCCCGCGCACAGCAGTGGGTTGTGTGTGACCCACAACAGGCTCATCCCTCGTTCCTTGACCAGTCCTTTGATTAACCGTATCACCGATGCTTCGAGGATCACATCGAGAGCGGATGTCGGCTCATCGGCGATGAGGAGATCCGGACGGCAGAGCAGAGCCTGCGCAATGAGCACACGCTGCCTCTGGCCTCCGCTCAGCTCGTGGGGATAGGCTTTCAGAATCCATGGCTCCGGCAGCTCCGCGGCCTGCATCGCCGCGGCCACCGCCTGCCTGCGCCGCGGCGGCGCATGGTGAGCCCGAGCAATCTCCGCCAGAACCGTCCCGGCTTTCAGCATCGGATGCATGCTCTCGCGCGGCTCTTGTGGGATGCACGCCACGCGAATTGGAAGCGCCGTCCGCCGCCGGTCCTTTGCCTCGATTGCTATAGAGCCGCAGTGCACGGATCCGCGCAAATCAGCATCGGGTGGAATCGTCCCAAGCAGCAGCCGGCACAGTGTCGTCTTCCCGCAGCCGGACTCACCCAACAGGCAAACACTCTCGCCCCTATACAGAGTGGCAGTGAAGTTATCCACTGCGAGCGTCCCACCCCCTCCGCGATACCGGACCGATATGGAAGATAGATGGAGGGCCGGTTCGGCGAACGTCGTTGCGCTGGTTTGCGATTCCGGTATCATCCCGATTGCCAGAAAGAACCAGTATGCCAGGAGATGAGAACACCAACGTATCGTGGGATGCGAGACTTATTACAGAGGAACATGCTGAATCGAAGGATTTTTCTGTCTCAGGCGCTTGCGGCTCCGTTGCTGGGCGAGGACTGGCCACAATTTCGCGGTCCCTCCGGACAGGGCCATTCTACAGAGAAGGGGCTTGCGCAGCAGTGGAGCGATACGAAGAACGTGCGTTGGAAAGTGGCGATTCCGGGTCTCGGATGGTCGAGTCCGTCGATCGTGGGGAATCGGCTCTGGCTCACCACCGCGACGGAGAATGGTGCGTCGTTGCGGCTTCTCTGCATGGATGCGCAGACAGGCAAATTGCAGCAGGACACGGAAGTGTTTCGCGTCCGCGACAAGGGGCCGGGCATTCACGCCAAGAACAGTTTCGCTTCCCCGACGGCCATTGTTGATGGCGACCGGGTGTACGTGCATTACGGTTTTTATGGGACCGCTGGCGTGAGCACGAACGGCGAGATTCTCTGGAAGCAGACTCTGAAGTATGAGCCGCAGCACGGGCCGGGCGGGTCGCCGGCGCTGTTTGAGGATCTGCTGATTTTCAGTTGCGACGGTTTTGATGCGCAGTTCGTGGTGGCGCTCGATGCCGGCAGCGGCAGGGTCCGTTGGAAGACAGCGCGAGGGAAGGGCAATCAGGCATATACGACGCCGCTGGTGATCAATGTTGGCGGCAAGCCCCAATTGGTGAGCCCCGGTGCACACCGGGCGTACTCCTACGATCCGCGCACGGGAAAGGAATTGTGGCATATCGAATATGGAGAGGGCTTTTCGAATGTGCCCCGGGCGGTGTATGCGCACGGGCTGGTCTACATCTGTTCGGGGTTCTTTCAGCCGGTGCTGTTTGCGGTGCGCCCGGATGGCAAGGGGAATGTCACCAAATCGCACGTGGCTTGGTCGTACCCGCGGGCTGTTCCACTGACGCCTTCGCCGATTGTGGTGGGTGACGAACTCTACATGGTGAGCGATAACGGTGTTGCGACGTGTCTCGATGCGAAGGCCGGAAGCGTCAACTGGCAGCAGCGATTGGGAGGGAATCATTCGGCGTCGCCGGTTTTCGCCGACGGGCGCGTTTATTTTCTGAGTGAGGAAGGGGAGTGTGTGGTGATCGCGCCAGGGAAACAGTTCCGGGAGTTGGCGCGCAATTCGATTCCGGAACGCACGCTTGCTTCGCTCGCCATTTCGGGCAAGGCCATCTATTTGAGAGGGGAGCGCAGTCTCTACCGCTTCGAAGTTTAATTGAACCGCCCCGTAGTGACCACCACCGAGAAGGCCAAACCCAATCCCCTCAGAAACCGGGTGCCCGGTTCGGGAACCGGCGCAGTTCGGCAGCGTCTGTACCGCATCCAATCCCGAGTTGATGCCAATCGAATTCTGGTTCGTTGTCTGATCCGTAGAGCGCAGTGTCGGGGACGTTGATATGGCGACCAACGACGAGGTGGCTCCGCGTCCAAAGCTTCCACCGGGTTCACCTGAAGCGGTTAGTCGACGTTATGGATGGTTCCAATCAATGTATCGAACGTCTGCAAGAGGGTGCCGCCGGTTGCACTGGTAAAGCCCCGACTGATGTAGTGTGTGCCATCTGCCGCGTTGATTCCGAAATCTCCACTGGCCGTGTACCCCTCATTGGAGCCGCCGTGGGTCCAGCCGGTGACAAAGGCACTGCCGTTGCCGAGCAGGACAAGGCCGGCGCCTCCGGGGCTTTCAAAACTACCGTTCGTAAATGGCGCGGCGCTTACGATAGTCGCCAGGCCCATCGTGATGATTATTGCGATTGAGAGTGTGCGCATAGTTGTTCACCCATTGCAGGCCAAAGCCCCGGGTCGCCTCGATGTGGGCGCGCGCCACTGTCGTCATAGGGGGCATGGACTCGATCCAGCATGGAGCCGCAGGGACCGGTACAATCTTAGACGATACTCATGCACAAGCTCGCCCTGTTGCTATTGGCCTCCGCCGCATCCTTCGCCGCGAATAAGGACGATCGCATCGAATGGTTTCGCGATCAGGGCTTCGGCATGTTCATCCACTGGAGCCACGATAGCCAGGTCGGTTCGGTCATCAGCCACTCGATGGTCGGCTCATCAGAAGGCTACCTCCGTAAATTCATCAACGACCTCCCCAAGACTTTCGACCCCTACAAATTCCGCCCCCGCGATTGGGCCGTCCTCGCCAGACTCGCCGGCATGCGCTACGTCGTCTTCACCGCCAAACACCATTCCGGCTTTTGCATGTTCCACACCGCCACCACCGGCTTTAGCATCAAAAACACTCCCTTCCAACGCGACATCACCGGCGAGCTATTGAAAGCCTTCAAAGAGCAAGGCGTAGCCCCCGGACTGTACTTTTCGCCGGACGATTTCTGGTGGCTCTACAAAAACGGAAAAACCATCCAGCGCGGAATCCCGGAAGTGCAACCCAAAGCCAACCCCGGCCTCATGAAGCACGATCAGGCGCAGGTGCGCGAGTTGCTCACGCAATACGGCCCTGTCGACGTGATCTTTTTTGACGGCGAAGCCGAAGGCCTCAAGGATCTCGCCTGGCAGATTCAGCCCAACATCGTCGTCACCCGCGGCGAAATCGAAACGCCCGAGCAGTACATCCCCGGCGTTCCCCTAAAAGGCCCATGGGAAGGCAACATGACCATGGGCACGCAGTGGCAGTACAAACCCACTAACGACCTCTACAAAGGCGGCTGGCAGCTCATTTCCAACCTCATCGAGACCCGCGCCAAAGGCGGCAACTTTCTATTGAACGTCGGCCCCAAACCCGACGGTGAACTCCCCATCGAACAGGAAGAACGCCTCCGCGAAGTCGCCCTTTGGATGATGGTCAACAGTGAAATGATCTACGGCGTCCGACCCTGGATCATCACCAACGAGCAGGACTACTGGTTCACCAAAGCGAAGAACGAAGAGACGCTCTACGTCGCCGTCAAACTGGAACCAAAGAACCGCTGGCCCCATGGTGAATGGAAAGACATCGTGCTCCACTCCGTCCGCGCCTCCGCCAACACGAAAGTCTCCGTGCTGAGCCAGAATGACAAGGTCGTCGAATACCGCGCCGGTGTCGTCCCCGCTACCACCTTCGAGCAGAAACCGGGCGGCCTCCACATCCGCGCCAACCGCGCCCAGCGCCTCTACAACGATCGCAAGTGGCCCAATCCCGTCGTGCTCAAACTCACCAACGTGAAGCCGGCGCTTCAGCCGCCTGTCATCGAAACCATCAGCGGCAGTTGGGACGCCTCCACCGCCACCGCAACCCTGCAAGGTAACCTCCGCAGCCTCGGCGACTCCTCTTCATTGCAGGCCGGCTTTGAATACCGCAAGATCACCGGCCAGGACGTCAACGAACGCACCGAACCCTGGCTCCCCGCGGGCATGCTCGCCCGCAACACGACCGGCAATTATTCGCTGCGGACGAAAGCCCTGCAGCGCGGCGAAGTCTATGAAATTCGCGCCGTGGTGAAGCACCCGCTCATCACCCTCTATGGCGGCGAAAAGCGTGTCACCGCTCGATAAGAGACAGGAAGGAAAAGCATGAGTGAGAACAAGACGGTAGGAAGGCGCGAAGTTGTCGCCTCGGCTGCGGCAGCCTTCACCACCAATCTCTTCACCGGCCAGGTGAAGGGCGCTAACGACAAAGTTGCCGTCGGCTACATCGGCCTCGGTGCCATGGGTTCCGGCAACGTCGGCTTTGGCATGAAGGTGCCCGAAATCGCCGTCGCTGCGTTGTGCGATGTCTATCAGCCAACGCTCGAACGCGTGGAAGCAGCAGCCAAACGCGGCGGCCATCAGCCCAAGACAGTGAAGGATTTCCGTGAGATCCTCAACGACAAATCCCTCGACGCCGTCTGCATCTCCACCCCCGATCACTGGCACGCCTACATGACCGTCGAGGCCTGTAAAGCCGGCAAGGACGTCTATGTCGAAAAGCCTGCCTGCGTCTATGTCGAAGAAGGCCAGAAGATGGTGCAGGCCGCGCGCAAGTACAAGAAGATCGTGCAGGCCGGCACCATGCAACGCTCCGGCGGCTACTTCAAGAAGGCGTCAGAGATCGTCCACGCCGGCACCCTCGGCGACATCACGTTCATTCACACTTTCCAGAGCGGCATGACCAAGAAGCAAGGCTACGGCCGTCCGGAAAACAGCAAGCCGCCCGCCGGCCTTGATTGGGACATGTGGCTTGGCCCCGCCCCAAAAGTCGAGTTCAACGCCAACCGGTGGGGCGTCGAATCCGCCCGCTTCCCCACTTTCCGCTATTTCTGGGATTACGCCGGTGGCGCCATGACCGATTGGGGCGTCCACCTCGTTGACCCCGCCCACCAGTGCCTGGACGAAGTGATGCCCCACACCATCGCCACGCTGGGTTCCAAGTTCTACGTCACCGATAACACCGACACGCCCGACACCATGCTCGCCACCTTCCAATACCCCAAGTGGCTGCTCACCTACGAAAGCCGCACCGCCAACCCGCTCCCGATGTTCGGCCTCAACCAGGGCGCAGGCACCATGATCCACGGTACTGAAGCCTCCCTCATGGTCAACCGCAGCGGCTGCTGGCTCATCCCCAACCGCGGCTCCAAAGTGGAAGCCCAGACCTTCGAAAACAACAACGACATGCGCGACATGAACCTCCCCCACTGGAAGAACTGGATCGCCTGCGTCAAGTCCCGCGAAAAACCACAAAGCGAAATCGAAACCTGCGTCCGCTCATCGACAACCTGCATCCTCGGCAACCTTGCCATGCGCAGTAAGACCGTCCTCGATTGGGACGAAGCCAACTGGACCGTCAAGCAGGACAGAGTAAAACCTATGCTGAAGGCGAAGTATCGGAGTCCGTGGAAATTGGAAGTGTAGCGGCATTGTGCAAAAGCGGAGGCAGTTGGGATCTATTCTGTGGCTCGTCCTTGTCAAGACCGGCTGCCTCAGGCTCGGATGCATCGTTGGCGGGTTGGCTTACGCGCTTTGGTACAGCGGACACATGTACCCAAGGGCAACGGCCTGGGTACTGGCAGCTTGCGCCTGCCTGCTTCTGGTGATCGCGATCGTCAGTAGCAGTATGGAAAGACATCGCGGTTGGCGCGTGCGCCACCACGGGAGAGATGCACTTCTCTACGAAGAATGCATCGACGGCAAGTGGATCGGTGTTCCAATTGACGGCGAAATGTTGATCAATGGCCATGCGGTAAAATTCCCCTCGCGGGAGACATGGGACCGTGACTACCCGGGCTTTCGTGGGAGACGGGCAATGGTGATCGAACGTGTCAGGAGCGAGTTCACCAGCAAGCGCTATCAGTTCGAAGACGAATGAGAGCCGCGAATCGACATTCCTGGAAACCCTGGCGCTTCGAGTTGACCCATTCAAAGTTCTTCCGGAACTTTTCCCGCCACCGACCGTAATGTCTGTATGCTCCACGACCTTCGCCACGCCCTCCGTCTCGTCCGCCTCAACCCCAGCTTCACCCTAGTCGCCGTAGCCGCCATCGCTCTCGGCATCGGAGCCAACACCGCCCTGTTCAGCGTTGTCCGCGCTGTCATCCTCAACCCGCTCCCCTTCACCGAACCCGACCGCCTCGTGATGGTCTGGGAAACCCGGCCCGACCGGGGTGCCATGCGCAACGTTGTCTCCAACGCAAACTTCCTCGATTGGCGCGCTCGGAACCATGTCTTCGACGCCATGAGCCCGCTCTTCCACCGCACCACCACGCTCTCCTCCGCTGGTGAACCGGAGGAAATCCGCACCCAAATCGTCGGTGAGGAGTTCTTCCCCATGCTGGGCATCTCCATGCAGCTCGGACGGGCCTTCTCCGCGGAGGAGTGCAAGCCCGGCGCACCCGAAGTCGCCATCCTCTCCGATACGCTCTGGCGCACCCGCTTCTCCGCCGACCCCTCCATCATCGGCCGCTCCATCCGGCTCGGCACCACTTCCGCCACGGTGATCGGCATTACTCCGCCGGGCATCATGACCATCAGCGACCGCGCCCCAGTCCTCTGGCGCAACGCCACTATCTCCGGCCTGAGCCAAAACGGCAGGCGCTCCTCCGGACGCAACATGGCGGTGCTCGCCCGCCTCAAGCCAGGCGTCACCGTCGAACAAGCCGATCGCGAAATGGTCACCATCGCGCGCCAGTTGGAACAGGAATTCCCTGGGGCCAATGCCAAGTGGAGCGCCCGCGTCTCCCCCCTCACTGAAGAACTTACCGGCCAGGCCCGAACCCCGCTCTTCGTCCTGCTCGCCGCCGTCGCTTGCGTCCTGTTGATCGTCTGCGCCAACGTCGCCAACCTGCTGCTCACGCGCACCGCCGGCCGCGCACGCGAGCTCGCCGTTCGCATCTCCCTAGGCGCCACCCGTATGATGCTCATCCGGCAACTGTTCGCCGAAAGCATGGCTCTCGCGGGCATAGGCGCAGTCGCTGGTATCGCCCTCGGATGGTGGTTGCTCCAGTTGATCAAGCAGGTGGGCCCACCGGAACTCCGCCGCCTCGACCGCGCTTCCCTCGACCCATCAGTTCTCGCCTTCACGCTCGCGATCACTCTGCTCACGGGCGCCCTCTTGGCCGTCGCCCCCATTTTCACTACGGCCCGCGCCTCGGCGAGCGTAGCCATGCGTGACGGAGGACGAGGAGCCACTTCCGGAGCTCGTACCAATCGCCTCCGGGAAGCCCTCACGGTCGCCGAAATCGCAATGTCCGTCATTCTCCTCGCAGGCGCCGGCTTATTGCTCAAGAGCTTCCTCCGCCTCACCGCCGTCTCGCCCGGCTTCCGCACGGAGCAGGTACTCACTGCCGACCTATCCCTCCCCAACAGCCGCTATCCGGATCCGAAAGGTGTGCAATTCTTCACCGAGCTCAACCGCCGTGTCCGCACGCTTCCCGGTGTGGTGAGCGCGAGCAACATCACCTTCCTCCCGTTCAAAGGCCCTGGTTCCGGCACCTACTACTGGCGCGCCGACAAGGAAAAACCCGCCCCCGGACAGGAGCCCGTAACCGACGTCCGCATGATCCAACCGGGCTATTTTGAAGCGATGAACATCCCCGTGCGCCAGGGCCGCGTCTTCTCCGATGCCGACAACGATGCGAAAGCGCCGCTCCGCTTCGTCATAAACGAGTCGCTGGCGAAGTTTCTCTTCCCCGGCGAAGACCCCATCGGCAAACGCATCATCGTGCTGATGAAGGCGCAGAACCTGCCCGGCGAGATCATCGGCATTACCGGCAACATCAAACACGGTGGGCTAGATTCGAAAACGGGCCCGATGGTCTACTACCCGCAAGCTCACCTGTTTTTCAACTTTGGAACATTGGTGGTGCGCACCGCCGGAGATCCGCTCGCGCTCGCCCGCCCGGTCAGCAATTTGATCCACCAGATCGACCCCGAGCTCGCGGTGGCCGAAGTGGGCACCATGCAGCGCTGGATCGACGAATCCGTCGCACGCCCACGCTTCCAGACGCAACTGCTGGCGGCATTCGCGGGCCTTGCGCTCGTTCTTGCGATCATCGGCATCTACGGCGTCATGTCCTACGGCGTCGCCCAGCGAACCCACGAAATCGGAATCCGAACGGCCCTCGGCGCTCAGCAAAGCGACATCGCGCGCATGATCCTCGGCCGTGGTGCAAAACTCTGCGTCATCGGCCTCGCTGCGGGAACCGGCGGCGCACTCCTCCTCGGGCGCTACTTCGAGACTCTACTCTTCGAAGTGAGGCCAACCGACCCGGCCACCCTCTCAGCCGTCGCCATGTTGCTCTTCGCGGTCGCGCTCGCCGCAAGCTACCTGCCAGCCCGCCGCGCCGCCAGGCTCGATCCATTGGAGTCGCTGCGCTTCGAATAACATTGGAGGGGCTCAACGGCACTCGCGCATCTTTGCGTCCGCAACGATCGTTGAGACCTTTTTCACGATACTAAAATGGTCGACCCGAATACTGCGGCGAAGTTTACACCTTTCGTGGGGCCTCACGGCGATCCGCCGCATCCAACGAGAATGCCCACCGTATCGGAACGGTGTAAGCACATGGAAACCCGAAAGGAATAGAGAGAAGATGGCAGGATCAACGAAACATGTGAAACCGACTTTCGAGCAAGCACAGCTTCATCTGCAGGTCTATGAACTTCGCCGCGAAGCGCGCCTCCGCCAGGCGAGAGACTGGTTCTTTAAGAACTATCACGTCGAAACCACTGATGACGCCATGCGCATCGCCGCGCCGGGATCAGACAACGGCGCGTTTGCCGGGATGGTCATGGGTTATTGGGAGCAGGCCTGTGCGCTGGTCGATTACGGCCTTCTCAACGAGGATCTGTTCTTTGAAACCAGCGGCGAGTTCTATGGCGTTTGGGAGCAAGTCAAGAACGTCGTCCCGCAATTCCGCGAACGCTTCGGCGACAAGGAGATATTCAGCCATCTCGAGAGCGTTTCCAAACGCTTCGAGCATTGGAAGGAACAACGGGCTCCGGGCTCGCTCGCCGCAATGCGGAAGATGCGCCAGCAAATGATGCAGCAAACGGCGAAGTCAGCCGCCGCCTAAAACCCGCTTACCGAATTACGCCGTGCCCTCCGGCTGTCTCACACGGGGGGCGCGGCCTTATTTGATCCGCGGCTTTCGACTGCTGGTTTGCGTGCGCCTCTGTTCGCACGCAAGTTCAGGCCGGGGTTGCCTCAACTTCCCGAGTTCGTTTTCTTGCGCTCGTCCGGGCAAGGAAGTTCTCAGCACTCGGATTTCGGTATCTGCATAGCCCGCGGATGCTAGATGCCGCTTCCGCGGCTCTCTACAACCCCTCGTGTCTCGCCGCGCCTACCGCTACCACTGGGACCGCCTCAGCGGGCCTCCGGATGGTTGGCTGAAGGGTGAGGAGTCGATCCTGAGTCGGGCGAGTATCGACTTTATTCGCACAAGAAGAACACGAAAACCCGTAGGCGCCGAAATGTGGGGTCGTTGGCCAGCCGTGACGACGCAGAGAAGCACGGATGCTAAATCCAGTTTCTCAACCGGAAAAGGTGAAGCAGGGCGAGGCCGACTTGCCCGTATTCATCGAGGCCATACCTAAACGTGGAAGAGCTATGCTAAGCCAACCAGTCGCTGGCCCGCAACTGGCTGGAAACTAAACATAGCGTCTTAAATCTTTGCGCATAGTCGATACAGCGAATCGTTCGGAACGACCCACTTCTCGAACTGGGTTTCCACGGCTTCAATGACACCATCCAAGAATCCAAAGTACCGATTGTGAAGACACAACCTCCGCGTCAGTTTCCATACTCGCTCGATGGGATTCAATTCCGGACTGTAGGGTGGCAGGAACGCCAACTTGAACGCTGGCTCCTGCAGCTTCCGCCACGACAGATGTAACCGCGAACGATGGTATTGTGCATTGTCGCTGATCGCCACCACTTTGCGGCCATCCATCGCCGCCTGCGTCTGAAACGCTTTCAAGAAGCACCAGAAGCTTTCGCCGTTGAACCGCCCGGATTCTCTCTGATAGATAAACCTGCCGTCGCTGAGACGTACGGCTCCGAAATAGCCAACGCTCTTTCGCGTCGGGTGATGGTACAAAACTGGGTCCTTGGTTTCCGGCGGCACCCACATCCGGCAACGCGAGCCATGTTGTTGAAAGTGCACCTCGTCAAGAGCCCATACATCGACTTGAGGATCTTTCCTCACTTTGCGGAGTTTTTTTTAAAGGTCTGCTTCTGGGTCTTGCTCGCACCAGCGACTACTGGACGAGGTTTTCGAAGACGGAAGTTCAACTGGCGAAACAAGCGCTGGCATTGCCTCGTGCCCAAGTGGACCCCATACTCTTTGGCGATCCATGCGGAGAGCGTCTTGCCATCCCACAGATTCACGCCCATCGCCTGCTCGGCAGGGTTGCGGCGGAGTGCGCGATTGACTCCGGCCAACTGCTCGGCGGTGAGGCGCGATGGCCTCCCGGGGTGCTCTCCTTCCATCAAACCGTCCAGACCCTTTTCCTGGAAACGGTGAACCCAATACTCAACCGTCCGCGGCGCGTCGCCCAACATGTGAGAGACATCCGGGCACGTTACCCCGTGCGCCACAAGGAGCACCGCATGGAGGCGGTGGTCGTATCGAGATTCCTGGGATCGTTGAATCTCCTGCTGCAACAGCAGGATTTGTTTGGCAGTTTCGGAAATAGCTAATGGCCTCATGAGTCCATGAGACCACGTCTGCCAATTATGCGCAAATATTTATGTCGCTGTGTTTAGT
>JACQZR010000158.1 GCA_016213775.1 Acidobacteriota bacterium | reverse complement strand
TTCTACCGCCGTGGTGGCGTCCGCGCCACCTTAGACCAGCAGCCGATCGAAGCCCAAGCCATGATCTCCGCTTGTCTGGAAGCGCATCGCGCCACCTCCGATTTCTGGTGGTATGAACAAGCGCAGCGCGCCTTCGACTGGTTCATCGGATGGAACGATCTCGGCCTCGAACTCTACTCCGCTGAAAGCGGCGGCTGTTGCGATGGTTTGCACATCGACCGCGTCAACGGTAACCAGGGCGCCGAATCCACACTGGCCTTTCTGCTCTCGTTGGCCGAGATGCACACGGCCCAGAACATGGTGACGAGCTTTCGCGAACTGATCGCCGTCGGAGTCTGATCCCTACCTATATGACAGCCAATGCAATCGCCGTCACCCGCACCAGCCTCGTTCTCCGTCCCGATGCCGCGCGCGTCCTGCTGCGCCCATTCCAGCCCGGCGATGCCCAGCGCGTCAGCCAGATCGTCGGCCGCATCCTGCTCCTTCCTGATGAACAGGTCAGCACACTGTTGGAGCAAATCTGCGCCGAGTTCTGCCGCCGCCACTCTCAGATCCACAAGCGTTTTCAGGTGCGCTTCGAACAGGTCCGCGAGCAGGTCCACGAGTTGCTCGCGCCCGATACCAGCCTTTCCGAACAACGCTGCCAGTTGATCGGATCTTATTTTCTGGCGGAGTATTCACTCGAATCGGCCGCGCTTTTCAATCCCTCCATCGTTCCCCATCCCGATCAGACCGGAGTGCAGCCCGGAGCCGTCCGCTTCATTCTCAGTCTACGCGCTACCGGCGAAGGCCACGTCTCTTCCATCACCTTTCGAACCGGCGTCATCCACCCCGGCCATCGCATTGAAGTGTCTCCCCCGGACAGCTTCCTCACGGAGCCGCGCCAGATTCCCAACCCGCAATATGAAAAGCCGTTGTTCGGACGGAAACTCCAGGAACTCGGCTTAACCGGTGACTTCGCTCGCAGGCTAACCAGACGTCTCGCCGCAACGTTCTCCTTGCAGGAGCTGCGTAACAGTATCGACGAGGAGATGAATCGGGAACGTGACTCCGGGGGCGTCTTGCAGGAAGACCTCGACACCGCGCAGGGCATCTGGCTGGTGGCGCGTTCGAATTGTGAAGTGCAGTTTGAGCCGCACCAGCGGATCTCCGAGCGCATCATTTTCCCCGCCACTCCGTCGCAACACAACGGCATCGAGGACGCGCGCTTCGTCCACTTCCGCAACGACGATGGCAGTTCCATCTACTACGCCACGTTCACCGCTTTCGATGGCAAAGTCGTGGTGCCGGAGCTGGTGGAAACCGGAGATTTCCTCCGCTTCCGCTTCACCACTCTCAATGGTCCGGCGGCGCAGAACAAAGGCATGGCCCTCTTTCCGCGCAAGATTGCCGGGCGTTACGCCATGCTCTCCCGCCAGGACAACGAGAGCATTTCACTCATGTTCTCAGACAATGTCCACTTCTGGAATGAGCGCGAGATTCTGCTCAAGCCGGCCTTTTCCTGGGAACTGGTGCAGATCGGCAATTGCGGATCGCCGATTGAAACCGAGGCCGGTTGGCTGGTGCTCAGCCACGGCGTCGGACCAATGAGAAAATACTGCATCGGTGCGTTTCTGTTAGACCTGAAGGATCCGCGAAAGGTCATCGGACGCCTTGCCGAACCACTGCTCCAGCCCCATCCGGAAGAGCGCGAGGGGTACGTCCCCAACGTCGTGTACACGTGCGGAGCGCTGCTCCATGGCCGGCGGTTGATCATCCCTTACGGTCTCGCGGATCAGGCCACCGGCTTCGCCTCCGTGGCTCTGGATGATGTGCTCGCTGCAATGCGCCCCGAGGCCTGCTGAACGTGGCACACACGAAGAAGAGAATAGCGGTTCTGTCCCCGGTGGCATGGCGAACCCCGCCGCTCCACTATGGCGCGTGGGAGACCGTGGCGAGCAACATCACCGAAGGCCTTGTCGCCCGCGGTTGGGATGTCACGCTGTTCGCCACCGCTGACTCCGTCACCACTGCGCGGCTGCACGCCGTGATCGACAAGGGCTACGAAGAGGATCCCACCGTCGATCCCAAAGTGGCCGAGTATCGCCACATCCCCGAAATCTTTGAACACGCCGCCGAGTTCGATCTCATCCACAGCCATTACGATTTCATGGCGCTCGCCTACACCCGGCTCGTCACGACACCGGTGCTCACCACCATTCACGGCTTCTCCTCGCCCAAGATCATGCCGCTCTACGAGAAGTACCGCGACAGCTATTTCGTATCCGTCAGCGATTCTGACCGCGCGCCCGGCCTCAACTATCTCGCCACTGTCTACAACGGGATTGATACTTCGCTCTACCCGCTGCCGGAATCCGCCGGCGAGGACCTGATCTTCCTCGGGCGAATCCATCCGGACAAGGGTGTGCACCTCGCCATCGCCGTCGCGCGGCTCGCTGGAATGCCTCTTCTTATCGCCGGCATTATTCAGGACCAGGCGTACTTCCGGGACAAAGTGGAACCCCACTTGGATGGGCACATCCGCTTCATCGGCCCTGTGGATGTGCCCGGCAAGAATGAACTGTTCGCCCGCGCCAAGGCGCTGCTGCACCTCAATACCATCCCTGAACGGTTTGGATTAGTGCTGGCCGAAGCCAATGCGGCGGGTGTTCCGGTGATCGCCATGGA
>JACQZR010000157.1 GCA_016213775.1 Acidobacteriota bacterium | reverse complement strand
CTCTCCTCGGAGGCCATGGCGCGGAGCCGCTTCCGGATCTCGTCGAGAATAGCGGCTGCTTCGAAATCCATCCCGCTCATCGTAGCAACTCGCATAGGATGATACACTCGGATCAAATGGCCGCCGGAAGCTCCCTGTTCCCGATCCATGGCGACGGGGTGATGTCCTACTCGCTCGGGACCTCGCCACGCATCAGCAGTCTGCTCATCAAGCCTGCCTCCGCTATCTGCAACCTCGATTGCTCTTACTGCTTCTACCTCGATCGCGAGTCCGATCCATACAAAGATCTCCCCGCTCGCACCATGTCGATGGGAACGCTGGAACACCTGGTGGACACCTACCTGTTCTATTCGTACCCAAACAGCGTGTTTGCCTTCCAAGGCGGTGAACCGACGCTCGCGGGACTGCCCTTCTACACCACACTGGTCGCGCTTCAAAAGGAGCGCGGACGCAACGGGCAGAACGTATCGAATGCCCTGCAAACCAACGGCACGCTGATCAATGAAGAATGGTGCGAGCTGTTCCGCTCCTATAACTGGCTCATCGGGTTGTCGCTTGATGGTCCCGAGGACGTGCACAACCGCTTCCGCGTGAACAAAGCCGGCCATGCCACCTGGGCGCGGGTGATGGAATCGCTGCGGCTGATGCAAAAGAAGAAGGTCGATTTCAACGTCCTCTGCGTGGTCAGCCAGGCGAACGTGCACAAAGCCCGCGAACTCTACCAGTTCTACAAGCGTCTGGGCGTGGACAACCTGCAATACATCCCCCTGTCCGAATTCGATCCGCAGGGCAACCCGCAGCCCTATACGGTGAGCGCGCAGGAGTATGGCAAGTTCCTCTGCGAGACCTTTGACCTGTGGTGGCCCGACCGCCGCAAGGTCCGCATCCGGTTCTTCGACAATCTCGCCGAAGCCCTTGCCGGCCAGAAGCCGGGAAGCTGCACCATGCACGAGACTTGCGATAGCTACGTCGTGGTGGAGTACAACGGCGACGTGTACCCGTGCGATTTCTTTGTGGAGAGTTCATGGAAGCTCGGCAACATCCTGCTCGATTCGTGGCCCGAGTTGGCGCGCAAGCAGCGGCGCTACAACTTCGCCCGCAACAAGACCTACACAAATCCCACTTGTGAGGCGTGCGAATGGGAAACGCTGTGCTACGGAGGATGCCCGAAATCGCGCCACGCGCAGAACGGGAAATTTGAAGACCTCGACTACTTCTGCCCATCCTATAAAATGGTGTTTGAGAAGACGGTCGGTCCGCTGAAGGAAGATGTCCGCAAACTGCTCCATCGTGCCCATTAACAGGTTTGCCTTGGTGTTGGCGATATTCGCCATCGGGGCCTCAAGCGCCTGCACCCGCCGCTCGGCCGCCGAAGGCCGCGTCAACTCCATCGAAACCAACCGCAAGTCCCTGCGAACCGTACAGGGCCGCATTGCCGGCGAGAAGGCCGATCAACCGGAAGTGCCCTACACGGCCTACTTCCAACAGATGGAGCTACAGTTGATCGAGGAGCAGAAGGAAGGCTCGCCGCTCCAGGGGCGATTCTATTTCGTTGAAGGGAAACTCTTCTACTTCCGCGAAGTGAATGGCGGCCAGATCGCCAGGCAGTTCATCATCGACCGGCGTGGAAAGCTGGTGGGCACGCAACCGGCGCCGTTTCCCGATCAGGATTACAGGATCATTGCAGCTCGCGCCGAGAAGCTCAAGGATCAGGCCATGCAGCGGGCCGGCCATATGTTCGTCTTTCCGCTGATGCGCAACCGCTGAGTCCTGTTACGAATGAGCGTGGCCGCACACAACGTCCCAAAAGCGGACACCGCACTCTCCAGCCGTCTTCGCAACATAGCGCTATCCTATTGATATGGCGTGAAATATCCCAATGAAACGTTGGCCCCTGTTTTGCCGTATTACTGGAGAGCACATATATGGACGTTCCTCGTAAAGGCGCCCGGCGCACCAAGATCATCAAACGGTCAATCGCGGCCGTGATCGTTCTCGCCGCAATCCCCTTGGTCACCTGGGGATTGAGCAGACTGAAACCCGCGGCTCCGCCCGTGGAACGCGGTAGCGTCTGGATCGACTCCGTCAAACGCGGGCCAATGCTGCGCAACGTGCGCGGGCTCGGAACCCTCATTCCCGAGGAGATCCTCTGGATTCCCGCACTCACCGACGGCCGCGTAGAAAAACTCCACCTGAGGCAGGGCGCCCGTGTCGGAAAGAACTCGGTGATTCTCGAAATGAGCAACCCCGAGCTCACCCTCGCAATGAACGAGGCCGAATGGCAGGTGAAGATGGCGGAGGCCACTTACCTCGATTTGAAGGTGAAGCTCGAAAGCGAGCAGCTCGATAAGCAGGCCCGTACCGCCCAACTGGAAAGCGAATTCGTGCAGGCGCAGCTCAAGTTCGAGCGCGATCAGCAACTCGAAAAGCAGGGCCTGACGCCGGAACTGACACTCAAACTCTCCAAGGCTTCTGCTGAAGAGTTAAAGAAACGCTTCAATCTCGAAGAGAAGCGTTACAGCATCAGCAGCCAGTCGGTGGAGGCGCAGTTGGCCTCTCAGCGCGTGCAGATTGAGAAGCTTCGCGCCGCCTATCAACTGAAAAAGGAACAGGTGGAAGGCCTCAAGATCCGCGCCGGCACGGACGGTGTCCTTCAGGAGATGACCCTCCAGGTCGGTCAGCGGGTGGTCGCCGGAACCATTCTGTCCAAGGTCGCCCAGCCACAAAAGCTCAAAGCCGAATTGAAAATCGCCGAAACTCAGGCGAAAGACATCCAAATGGGCCAGCTTGCCATCATCGATACCCGCAACGGAACCGTCGAAGGACGCGTGATTCGCATAGATCCTGCTGTAGTAAACGGAACGGTTACGGTTGATGTGCGTATAGATGGTAAGCTCCCTGAAGGCGCGCGCCCCGACCTCAGCGTCGACGGCACTGTCGAGATTGAACGGCTGAACGACGTTCTCTTCACCGGGCGTCCCGTCTTTGGGCAGGAAAAGAGCATGGTGACGTTATTCAAACTCGAGCCCGGCACCAATGAGGCGCTTCGCGTCCAGGTGAAGCTCGGCCGCCAGTCCGTCAACAATATTGAAGTCCTGGAAGGTCTGAAGGTGGGAGATCAGGTGATTCTGTCCGATATGTCGCAATTCGACGCGCACAACCGTGTGCGGGTCAACTAGCCCAAACGAGGAACAAAGGAAAGAAGAATGAATCAACCAGCAGCGGAGATTCTCATCAAACTCGATGGTGTGACCAAGGTGTTCACTACGGACGAAGTGGAAACCCACGCCCTTGCGGGTATCCACATGGAAATCAAGCGCGGCGAGTATATCGCTATTTCGGGGCCATCCGGCTGCGGCAAATCGACGCTGCTGGCAATTCTGGGCCTGCTGGATTCGCCATCCGATGGCGCCTATGTGCTCAAGGGCAAGCCGGTGGAGAACCTGAAGCTCAGTGAGCGCGCCCGCATTCGCAATCGCGAGATCGGATTCATTTTCCAGGCGTTCAACCTCATCGGCGACCTGACTGTGTACGAGAATGTCGAACTGCCGCTCACTTATCGCGGTATGGGGTCGGCTGAACGCAAGAAGCGGTCGCATGAGGCGTTGGAACGCGTCGGCATGTCCCACCGCGTCAAGCACTATCCCTCGCAGCTTTCCGGCGGTCAGCAACAGCGCGTCGCGGTCGCCCGCGCTCTTGTCGGCGAGCCGGCGATTCTCCTGGCCGACGAACCTACCGGCAACCTCGACTCCGCCAATGGCGAGGCAGTCATGGAACTGCTGCGCGAACTGCACCGCGCCGGGGCGACCATCTGCATGGTGACACACGATCCGCGTTACGCCCGCCATGCCGACCGGTCGATACATCTTTTTGACGGGCGCATCGTGGAAGAAAATGTGGAGGTGGTTTGATGTCCCGCAATGCCGACATCTTCGCAGTGGCATGCATCATCGTCTTTTCGCTGGTATCGTCGGCGGTCTCCACTGTGACGAGACTGCCGTTGTTCTACGGCAACGTCATCGAGCAGCGCCTTCAAGATCGCATCGAGCCGCAGTTGATGAGAATTCACGAGCGGATTGAGCAGAGCATCGAGTGCGGAGTGGAGAAGGCGACTACAAAGCTGCGCTCCTACTGATCACCGGCACAAGGGGTTTTCCACACCCCCCTGGGTCACGGCGATGAGTCGTGGATCACGTCGATCTCAATAGTGGGGAGCTCGCTGATTTCTCCTGCAGAGTATCGGCTACGGCGAAATCGCCGCAGTCCGCATGTCCGCAATTGCAGGCGATCTCCAGCGTGTCGCCGGCGTCCCGGCAGTACTGACTGCAATACTTTGAGTCCTTATCCACCCGGCAACTGCAGGCCGGGTGGGCACATTGTTTATCTGTCATCTGCATTCTCCTTTCTCCATTCGGACATTCAACCGAGCTACATCCTCGCCTCTTCGAGCTGATGCTGATTCACTAGTTCCTCGAACAGTTGCCGGAAGTGTTGCATCGCAATGCGCAACGCCTCGGTCTCCTGCTTCCCGTGTTGTGCACCGATTGCGATGTCGTGAGCGGAGCGATACTGCTCGACTAAGTGGGGATGGTGCACGGAGATCTCCGCCGCCCGATCCTCGAACGCGCTGGCTTGGTATCCGCGTGCGCCCATCACTTCGCAGATGAGGGCATCGGCCCGAGTAAGGGCGCCATGAGGATCATCCACGAAGCGCTCCTGCTCGATCCGCCATGCGATGGAGAAACGATCGGACTCCTCGCGCGTCAGAGCTCGAAATCGCAGCTTCTCCACACGGTGCTGGCGCCTCTGCAGTTCGGCTTCCGCGAGGCGGCGGTCCGAATGTTCAGCTACAAGACGGTCATACTCGTTGCCGAATTTCGCCCGTAACTCTCTCGATCGATTCCTCTGAACCAATAGCCACACCACCGCCGCGACGGCGAATACAACGGCGATAATCAACAGAATTATCATTGTATTTGACATAGCGGTTATCCTCCTTTCTGGTTCTGCTATTCACACATGACGCTGCAAGCGAGCCTCCAACAGAGCTGTCATTGCAATGGGAGGCGTGGAGCGTAAAATTTGCAGACTCCGCGCGGATCAGCAGGAAGCGGACTGGTAAGTTTTGCCCTCAAGGAAATCGCTTTGTGTCTTCGCACGAAATGCTAATATGATGGCATCACACATGGGATTCGGCCACCTCACAAAACAACTGGCAACGGAAGCACTTGCGGATGCGTTGTCGCCGGAAAAGTCGGAGAAGGCAGCGTCCCCTGTTGCGGAGAGCCTGGGCGCGGGAATAGTGAGACAGGTTCAAGCGATGCAGACCGCGTTGAAAGAAAGTGAAGAGCTGGTGGTGCTGTTTCACAACGGGATTGAGGCTCTGCGGGTGCTGGATTTCTTTCAGCCTTCGACGCAGTTGGTGGTGATGACAGGGCTGGATGGTGCGCGCAATCTCACGCGGGTGGTCCTTCCGGGAGATAGACTTCAAGTAACGTGCAAGGTGGTGAAGGTGCAACCGGGGGCGCAGGCGTTGCGAGTGCGCTTTATCGCGCCGAAGTAATGTGATTGGCTGGACTTGAAACAATGGGGGACCTACCGGGAAGCCGTACGCACGTAGGCGTTCCGCGCAGCATCCAATGCGGAAGTGATGCGGGACTTCTCCAGCGAGAGGGTCGCCTTGCATCCTGCCATTAAGCCATTCGTGCGGTCTCGCGTGGCGATTGCTTTCTCGCGGATTTCTTTCGTTACGGCATCGGTCCGGATTTGAACGGCGCCTTTGATGCGATGCCGCGTTTCCGATCCCGTCAACGGAGCAAACAGAACCGCCGCGGCACCGCCGGCCATCAGGCCCAGAAAGAAGGTCTGTGCAGAATCCCGATAGGCATGTGAGTTGTTCATGTTGATTCTCCTACGATGGTTCCATCGTGCGTGCCGCTGAGTCGTCATATCGGACGGCGGCCTTGAATGACACGAATGAGCACTACTACGATGGCGATCACGAGCAGTAGATGGATAAATCCACCAATGGTGTAGGCGGAAACCATGCCCAATAGCCAAAGCACCAGCAACAGGATAGCGATGGTTTCAAGCATAATCAGTCTCCTCTTCTCAATTACTATGCAGAATTCCTGCCATTCTCATAACTGCCTGAAGAATCAACGGCCGTAGATAGGTGGCCGGCTGGAGCGGGAATAATCGTCAGTATGAACCTGGAATAGTTACCTGTTTTCTGTGGCATGCGCCCCTCAGCACCCTCACGCTCTTCGAAACACGCTCACCGATCAGGTTCGCGCGATCCCTCCGTTCTCGACTCCTGGCTCTCCCTCAGGTCTCTGCCCTGCAAACCCAATCCCACCGGCGACCGCGCCCGGCTTCGCGACAACTGGCAGGAAATCGGAACAAACCGCTTTGTCCAGGCCGGCCAGAATGCGCTCATCCACTCCATGAGCTACTTCTCCTACCCGGCCGCGTTCACCATGGGCAACGTCGGCCGAAACACTTTCGACCGCCAACGTTCTATCGACACCCAGTTCGCTTTCCAGAATCCGTTCAAGTGGTACAACCTGTCGGCGCCCAACACCAGCGTGAATTTCACCACCGGCACGTCCGACGAAGGCACTACCGCCAACGCCGGAGGCCAGGGTTTGAGGAACATCACCCTTCAGTTCCGGTTCTGACGCCTTCTCAGTTTGCCCACGATCAGGAACGGGACCGCTGAAAGCAACAGGTAACAGGTGGAAGGCTCCGGGACCGCGTCGGCGCCGGGATCGTTGAAACTGGCGGCGGGATCAAACACCGTCACACGCACGTTTGTGGTCAACAGCGCCGGCGTGGGCACCGATACACCCAGCGTGTTGGTGGTCGCGTAGGAGACTGATACCCGCGGCGTGATCCGCCAGCGGCCGAAGTCGCTGTCGTTGACGCCGGAGTTGTCCACGGCGTCAAACAGGATGCTAAATGCGCATACATCAGTCGGGACGAGTGTCACCCCTTTGCAGGGGTTGGTGTCGCTAATGGTGAGATTGGCAATGGCATCGTCGCGGTCCCCGGACAGGAATCGGAACGTGGGATCCAGGATGTTGGTGATTCGCATGTTAGTGTTCGAGTTATTCGTGATGATGAAAATCAGCTCGTTTCCATTGGTGTTTTCCGGAAACAGCAGGTTGGGGTTCTCGCGATCGGGCCGCAGGTTCACAACACCGCTACCGGTAAGGAAAACGATGGGTGCAGCCTGAGCCGCGGTGGTCAGCACGGCAAACAGCAGGCATGCCGTTAAGGTATGTTGGATTGGATTCATAACTCCTCCTGCCGCATTCCGCGTAAACAAGCCCCGAACGGGATCAACCGCGTGGTTCCCGAAATCGGCCGCGATTCCGATCGAGCCTTTGCCTCAGGAACAGCATGCGAATTTCGGAGGCTCTGCACAATCCCCCCGGACGCAACACCTGCTGTAGAATCATAGGTCCCTATGCCCATTGCTCCCGGCGATCAGCTTGGCCCCTACGTCATCCTGTCCTTACTCGGAGAAGGCGGCATGGGGCAGGTGTGGAAAGCACGCGACCCGCGCCTCGATCGCCTCGTCGCCATCAAGACGTCGCACCAACAATTCAATGAACGCTTTGAGCGCGAAGCCCGTGCCGTGGCCGCGCTCAACCACGCCAACGTTTGCACCCTCCATGACATCGGCCCCGATTACCTCGTCATGGAATACGTCGAAGGGCCCACTCTAGCCGACCGAATGTCCTCCGGCCCAATACCACCTCTCGAAGCTCTTCCGCTCGCGCTCCAAATCGCCGGCGCGCTCGAGGCCGCCCATGAGAAGAACATCGTACACCGCGACCTGAAACCGGAGAACGTGAAACTCACCTCCGCCGGCTCCGTGAAGGTCCTCGATTTCGGATTGGCCAAGGCCACCGAAGCAGCTCAGGATCCCGCCAACGCCCCCACCATCAAAGGCAGTCTCTCCGCCGTCGGAACCATCATGGGAACCCCGGGCTATATGTCGCCGGAGCAGGCAGCCGGCAAGCCCGTGGACAAACGCGCTGACATCTGGGCCTTCGGTGTCGTGTTGTTGGAAATGCTCTCCGGAGCCAAGCTGTTCCAGGGCGAAACCGTCATGCACACTCTCGCCGAGGTCGTGAGCGGACGCGTCGATTGGGACAAAGTGCCTGCAACTACGCCTCCACAGGTTCGCCACTTGCTGCGCCGATGCCTGGAACGCGACGCCAGGACGCGGCTGCGTGACATAGGCGAAGCGCGCGTGATGATCCAAAGTTATCTCTCTGAC
Organism: Acidobacteriota bacterium; assembly: GCA_016213775.1. Classification (GTDB taxonomy): domain Bacteria; phylum Acidobacteriota; class Terriglobia; order Bryobacterales; family Bryobacteraceae; genus CADEFT01. The sequence continues at coordinate 22,831 of JACQZR010000157.1, read as the reverse complement.
CCCGCAGCGCCCTCGACGGAAACTCCCGTCCTTCTTCCGCAGGCAACGGGCTTTCCCAAATGGAGCTTCCTCGCCTTTGCCGCCGCGATTTCACTAATCGCCGCAGGTGTAGTCTACTGGCAACACTCCAAGCCCGTTCCCGACCTGCCCACTGCACGGTTTCTTTTGTATCCCCCCGCGGGCAAGCGATTCAACTTCACTATGGCGACACTGTCGCCCGATGGCCGTTACCTCACCGTACAAATGCGCGAACAAGGATCCACAGCGCCCATCCTGCTGCGCGAATTGAACTCCACTGCTCTACGCCCCATTCCCGGCACGGAAGGCGCAACCGCCGTATTTTGGTCCTCGGACAGCCGCTCGATCGGGTTTTGGTCCGCAGGCAAGCTGCGGCGAGTGGACGTGGGCGGCGGTCCCTCACAAGTCATCTGCGACGCTGCCGGAGGGGTGAACGGCGCAACCTGGAATGCCGCCGGCGTGGTCTTGTTTTCCAGCCAGGGACAGTTGCAGCGTGTGAACGGCTCTGGCGGCACACCGCAACCCGTGCTGCCACTGGACAAGGCCGCGGGGGAGAACACACAACGGTTCCCCAAGTTTCTACCCGACGGACAACATTTCGTCTATTGGTTGGAGGGGAAGTCGGAACGGGAAGGCATTTACCTCGCCCGCCTCGATAACAAACAGTCGCCCCTGCGCTTGTTGAAGGACTACTCCGAACCCGTATTCGCAGCCGATGCCGATGGCAATACCGGCTACCTGCTCTTCCGCCGAGGTGCCGCGATGATGGCCGTTCGCCTCGATTGGGGCGCGAGACGTCTGGAAGGCGATCCGTTCTCCGTTATGGAAGCGCTTCCGCCGTCCAACAACATGCGACTTCAGGTGAGTGCTTCGGTGCCTGCCCGGTGGATAGTCTGGACCGAAGATGTCCACGGGGATTCGGGATGGAGACTTGCGACTCTCGACCGGTCTGGCCGCGTGGTGACGGAGTTGCAGCAACCCGAAAACAGCCGCTGGGAGCACATCAGCCTTTCTCCGGATGGCACAAAGCTCGCGGGCAATCGCTCCAGGGGGCAAGAGGACGATGTGTGGACGTACGATCTTTCGCGCAATGTTGCTTCGCGATTGACCACCGGGCAAGGTGTGGCCGGACCGCCCGTCTGGTCCGCCGATGGACGCAAGATCTTTTTCTATGCGGCGTTTGGCGGAAAGCGAGGTCTTTACACCGTTCCCTCCGACGGCGCCGGCCGCCCCGAAATGCTTCATGCTGCCGACTTGCATCATCTCCACGCCTCCCCCGACGGGAAACGAATCGCTTTCGAGCCTCGTTTGGTTGGCGTCACCGCTACTGGGATCGATATCTATTCTTTGGAGACCCCCGGAAAACCTGCACCTTTCACCGCGATGCAACAGGCGATTGCGCAGCCCCAGTTTTCACCCGACGGCAAGTGGATGGCTTACAACTCACGAGAATCGGGCTCGTTGCAGATCTTCGTCGAGAGCTTCCCCTCGGGCGGCGGACGCTGGCAGGTTTCCACCAAAGGCGGAAATTTTGCCAGATGGCGCCGGGACGGAAAGGAACTCGTGTTCGGTGACAACCAAGGCGGCGTCTGGTCAGCCTCCATAACCCCGCGCGGCAAGGCTTTGGAATTCGGAGTTCCGGTGAAACTCTTCACAGCTCCGTTCAGCCAGAACAGCTACTTCGACATGAGCGCAGACGCGCAGCGGTTTTACGGCAATCTCGATCCACCGCCGGGAACGGAAGCCAGCATCCAACCGCTCACCCTGGTGCTCAACTGGTCTGCCGGCTGGAAGGGGAACCGCGCCCGCTGACCGGACACGATCCACCCGATCAGCGCAACGGCCTGGCGCCAGATCGCCTTACCCAACGTCCACCAACCACGCCGGACACCGCCCGCCGGCCAGGCGGGGTTGCTCCGTCCTTACGGTCCCAACCAGTCACATGTCTGTTCGATCCGGGGCCCCGGAGGCAGAGATGGCTCGCCTCCCCTAGTTGTTTTGCCCGATTCCGCCGATATATTCTCGACTGTAGATGTCGCTTACAAGCGCACAGGGTGCGGCGAGCACCACCCGAAGCCCAGGAACATTGCTCGCGCCGCACTCCGTTGTGCGCGAGTTCCTCAGAAGCGCACAGGGTGCGGCGCGCACCACCACAAGCTTAGGAACATTGCTCGCGCCGCACTCCGTTGTGCGCGAGTTCCTCAGAAGCCCCAGCCACGTTGGCGGTTGGCATCCCCTATACTAGGAAGGCGCATGGCACGAACAGAAGACGGCGAGTTTGAATTGATCCTCGGCAACAAACAGTTGCTCAGTGTCTTCTTCATAGTAGTGGTTCTGCTCGGAGTGTTTTTCTCGATGGGCTACATCGTGGGCAAAAACTCCGTCGCTCCGTCGGACTATGCCAAGCAGCGCGAGCCGATCGTTGTTGATCCTTCGAGCCCTGTCATACAGAAGCCCTCGGCATTGGATCCTAAGCCTGGGGTAACGGAACCCAAACCGGTTCCCACTGAAACGGTTGTCCCGCCCAAGGAAGACCCCGAGGCCGCGCGGAAGGAAGCGCGCCGCAAGGAAGAGGAACGCAAAGCCGAAGACGCCCGTAAGGAAGCGGCTCGTAAAGAGGAAGCGCGCCTGGAAGAATTGGCCCGCAAGGAAAGGGAAGCCAGAACCCTCGAGTCCAAGTCCAAAAAGAAAGAAGATCCTCCGCGCAAGACCGAGGACCCCTCACCACTCCTTGCCGGCAAGCCGCCTGTGCTGCTCGCGGATGGTACGCCGGGCCCCGGCCAGACGTTCCTTCAAGTGGTCGGCTCCACCCGGCCCGATTGCGAACTCGTCGCCAGCGTTCTCAAGCGCAAAGGCTTCATGGCCACCGTGGTCCCCGGCCCCGACAGCAAGCTGTTCCGCGTCGTGGTGGGCCCGCTGCCGGACGCCGCCGCCATCTCGCGCACACGCTCTGAAATCGAAAAGGCCGGCTTCTCGGGCGCGTTCATCAAGAAGTACTAACTCCAGCGCCGCCAACCGCGCTACACTGGCGATTTGCTAACGCAGATTCAGCCTGCCAGTGGACCTCGATTGCCGGAGTGGCTGCGCCGGTCCACCACTCATTTCGAGTCCGTCACTAACCTCAAGCGAGAATTGCGCGCCCATCACCTTCACACGGTTTGTGAATCCGCCCGATGCCCCAACATCCACGAGTGCTTCCACCGCGGCGCAGCCACCTTCATGATCCTCGGCAACCTCTGCACCCGAGGCTGCGGATTCTGTTCGGTCCCCAAAGGCTCGCCCGAAAAACGCGAGTTCACCCTCGATCCCGACGAGCCCGCCAACGTCGCCCGCATGGCCCGGCGAATGAACCTGCGCTACGTGGTCATCACCAGCGTCAATCGCGACGACCTCGATGACGGCGGTTCCGCTCACTTCGCCGAAACGGTACGACAGGTGCGCGCCGCCCTTCCGTCTGCACGAGTCGAAGTCCTCACGCCCGACTTCTGCGGCAACAGGGACGCCGTGCAGCGCGTACTCGACGCCGGGCCGCACGTGTTCAATCACAACATGGAGACCGTGCCGCGCCTCTACCGCCGCGTACGCCCCCAGGCCAACTACCGGCAGTCGCTCGACGTGATCGGCTATGCGAAGCAGTCGCGCGCGGATGTGCTCACCAAGTCCGGCTTCATGGCGGGGTTGGGCGAAACCGATGAAGAGGTCCGCCAACTGTTGCGTGATCTGCTCACGGCCGGCGCCGATGTGGCAACCATCGGACAATACCTGCAGCCGACACGCCGCAACCTCCCCGTCGCCGCCTACATCACCCCCGCGCAGTTTGACGAATGGCGCGGCTTCGGCATGTCCATCGGCTTCAAGATGGTATTCGCCGGACCCTACGTGCGTAGTTCCTACATGGCCGACCTGGTGAACGAACAGGCATGCAGCGACTGATCCCTCCGGCGCTGTTCCTGCTCAGCGCACTCGCCCTGATCCTGATTTATCCGGGCGCCGGAATGTCGCTCTTTGCACCCTTTGCCCTGACGCCCATCGTGATAGGCATCGCGCGCGAGCCAAGCGCAAAGCGGCGCGCTCTCTACGCCTGGGCCGCCGGATTCCTCTACTGGAGCGGAGCCTGCTACTGGATTCACGGCGTGCTGGCGCAATACGCTTCCATGCCGCTCCCTCTCGTGTGGTTGGCATTCGTTCTGTTTGCGATTCTACGATCGCTGCACTGGGCCGTGTTCGGTTGGCTCGCGGGTTACCTGGTCCATTCCCGTTGGGCAGTGCTCACCATCGCCGCTCTTTGGACGGGCCTCGAACGCTGCTACGGTCCCTTCGGCTTCGCATGGCTGGTGCTCGGTAACGCGGGCATCGACATGGGCGTGCCGATGCGGCTGGCGCCCATTACCGGGGTCTATGGATTGTCTTTCGTGCTCGCAATGATGGGCACGGGGGTCGCGCTGCTGATGATGCGCCGGCCCCGCGCGCACCTTTTGCCGCTGGCCCTGCTCGCCGCGCTGTACCTCTTGCCCGCCCTCCCTGAAGGCGGCAAGGGACCGGAGTCCGCCGGAGTGGAATCGGCCATCGTCGTTCAGCCGAACATCGTCGAGCATTCCAACTGGACCCGCCAGGAACTGGAAGACACCATCCGGCGCATGGCGATGGCCTCTCTCGACATCGGCCTCAAGGCAAAGCAGCAGCCCAAGATGATCCTCTGGCCGGAAGTGCCGGCGCCATTCTACGACACCGATCCGCACATCCGCGAGCAGGTGGCATTGCTGGCGCGGACCGTCAAAAGCGATGTGCTGCTCGGACTGGTGCATCACGAGCCCAGCGGCGAAACCCGTAACTCCGCCTTTCAAATTGGCGCCGACGGCAACCCCGGTGTCCGCTACGACAAAGTGAATCTTGTGCCCTTTGGCGAACACACGCCCTCTCTGTTCGCGTGGGTGGGACAGGTCACTTCGGAAGCAGGCGGTTTTCAACCGGGCGATCACATCGTCAATTTTCCGATTGGCAATTTCAAGGCTGGAGTATTCATCTGCTACGAGTCAGTGTTTCCGCACTATGTGCGCGAATACGCGGCGTCGGGGGCTGGCGTTTTGGTGAATCTCTCCAACGACGGTTACTTCGGAAAAACCGCGGCGCGCGAGCAACATCTGCTGTTGGCCCGAATGCGCGCCGCCGAGAACCGCCGCTGGCTGTTGCGCGCCACCAACGACGGCATCACAGCTACCATCAACCCCGCCGGCGAAGTGATGCATCGACTGACGCCGTTTCGTCAATCGGCCGCGCGCACCAATTTTTCTCTGCGGTCGGACGTGACGCTCTACACCAAATGGGGCGACTGGTTTGTATGGAGCTGCCTCGTCATTGGCGTAGTTTCGGCCGGTATGGAGGCATTTTTCCGTCAGAAAGAGTAAGATTGAGAGCAATATGAGAGCTCGACATCTACTCCCCCTACTTTCTCTCCTGATTTTCATAACGGCCAATTCGGCCACGCACTCTTCTAAAGACAGACCGGCCACAAAGCCGATTCAGAAGGCGCGAATCGCGGAACAGTACGGACGTCTTCCGCTGGCCTTTGAGTGGAATCAAGGACAAACAGATGCCCGCGCGCGTTACTTCGCGCGCAGCGGCGGCTATGCCATCTGGCTCACTGACGATGGGGCCGTCCTCGGACGCGCAGGTCATGAGCCGGTTCGATTGAATATGCAGGGCGCGCGCAAGCCACGGCAGATCGAAGCCGTGGAGAAACTTCCGGGCGTTGCCAATTACCTCATCGGCGCGGACCGCTCCCAGTGGCGCACCCATGTTCCGCTCTACGGGCGTGTCATGTACCGCGAAGTTTACCGAGGCGTCGATGTCGCCTTCTACGGAAAGAACGGGCGCTTTGAATACGACCTCGAAGTGGCGCCCGGAGCCGACCCGTCGCAGATCACCATCGTGCATGAAGGGGCGCGCGGCAGCCGTCTCAATGCCGCCGGCGACCTCGTGCTCGCAACCTCGTTCGGCGACGTGACCATGAAGCGCCCAGTTGCCTATCAGCACATCAGCGGCAAGCGCCGCGAAGTCGCCGTGCGCTACGAAGTGAAGGGCGAGCAGGTGCGCTTCGCACTCGCCCGATACGACAGGCGCGAGAAGCTCACCATCGACCCTGTCGTAGTCTACTCGTTCGCCATCACAGGATCGGATGCGGGACCAGCGGGAATCGCGGTCGACAATGTCGGCTCGGCATACGTGGCCGGCTCGACAGTGTCCGCGCAGTTCCCGGTGGTGACGCCCGGCCTGCAAACTGCTCCGGGCGGCGGCGGCGATGCCTTCGTCGCAAAGCTGAACGCCAACGGCACAGCGCTCGTGTACGCGACCTACATCGGCGGGTCCGGCCTCGATCAGGCGGCGGCCATCGCCGTGGATAGCGCGGGCAGTGCCTATCTCGCCGGCAACACGTCGTCCACAAACTTCCCAATGCAGGCCGCGGTGCAATCAGTTGCCGGGGCGCAGGGTGATGCGTGGGCCGCCAAGTTGAACCCCGCCGGAACCTCCCTCGTCTACTCCACCTACCTCGGTGGCGGCGGGCAGGATGCCGCGAAGGCCATCGCGATCGACGGCGGCGGCCAGGCCTACATCACCGGCACCACCCAATCGGCCAACTTCCCCACCGCGAATCCCTTCCAGGCCGCGTTCGGAGGACAGACGGATATGTTCCTCACGCGATTGAATGCGGCGGGCGCCTTCTCGTATTCCACCTACATCGGCGGCGCGCTGCGCGAAACAGCGCGCGCCATCGCCGTCGACACCAACGGCGCGGCTTACATCACCGGCGACGCGGCCGCGAACAGCCTGCCTCTGGTGAACCCGATTCTCGCCACGGCTACGGCCAGTGGCGAAGGCGCCTTCGTCACCATGATGGTTCCCAATGGAACTTCGCTCCAATACTCGACCTTCGTCGGCACCAACTATCTGCGCGGCACCGGTGTCGCGGTGGACATAAACGGCTCTGCCTATCTCACCGGCACCACTAACATCTCCGGCAATCCTACCTCCTATCTGATAAAGATGAGTCCAGGCGGCTTTGGACTCACCTACAACAACATCATCAACGGTTCGCTGCGCGGCGTAGGCATAGATTCCACTGGCGCTGCGTACGTGAGCAACTGCACCAACGTCTCCGGGTCGGCCACCACCCTCGCCACTGCCATCGAGAAATGGAACCCCAGTGGAAGCGCCCGCATGTACGTGCAAACCTTCCCAACCGGCACCTGCGGCACTGAACCGGATGCCACCGGCAACCCGATTGCGATCGACTCGGTTGGCGCGGCGTACCTGTTTACCGGCGCGGGCTTCGCCAACAAAGTGACGCCGGTGATTACCAACCCGGTGCAAGTGATCACGCAAGTGACACCGGTTGGTTGCGGCAGCATCAACGCCTCGCCCGGCCCGATGGACAACTCCGACAACTACTATCAGAACGGAACATCGGTGCTGATGACGGCAGTCGGCAACAACTGCTTCTTCAGCCAGTGGTCCGGCGACCTGGTGGGCACGGCCAATCCGCAGTTCCTCAACACGTTCGGCAACAGGACAGTGACGGCCATCTTCACGCAGTGCGCAGTCAGCCTCAATCCCAGCGGGACCGTCAACGTGTTGTCCACCACCAGTTCATTGACCGTCAGCGTCAACGGCACGACCAACTGCCCGTGGAACACCACGACCAACGTTTCCTGGCTCACCATCACCAACTTCGGCAACGGTATCGGAAGCGGCAGCATCACACTGTCTGTGGCTCCCAACACGGAGACCTCGCCGCGGACCGGACAGGTCACCATCGGCGGACAAACGCTCAACATCACGCAGGCCGGCGCGCCGGTATGCAACTACGGTTTGTCGACGCTGACGTACTCAGTCAGCTCGGCAGGCGGCACCGGCCAAATCGAGGTCGGCTCGCTGCCGGGCTGCCCCTGGACCGCCACTACGTCCACGCCCTGGATCAGCATCACCAGCGGCGCCACGGGAACGGCGTTCGGCACCGTACGCTTCTCCATTGCGGCCAACACCGGCTATCTGCGAACCGGCGTTCTCACGATTGCCGGCATTAACGTCCCCGTCACGCAGGGCCCGTCGCCGGACGCGAAGGGACTTGCCTTTGTCGCCACCACGCCATGCCGGCTGATGGAGACGCGCGCCGAATACAACTTTGAAGGGCGCACCGGAGCCTTCGGCCCGCCGTTCTTGAACGCCGGTGAAACACGTACGCTGACACTCGCCAATTCCATCTGCAACATTCCACCGAATGCGCGGGCCTACGTGCTCAACGTCACGTTGATCCCCAAGACCACAACCGACTTCGTCACCGTGTATCCGGGCGGCGAAGCGCGGCCGAACTACTATACCGTGAGTTCGCCCGACGGACAGATCGTGGCAAACTCGGCTATCGTAAAATCGGGCAGCGGCACGATCGCGGTGTATGCCAGCCACGCGGCCGATGTGCTCATCGACATCAGCGGCGTATTTACCGACCCGTCGTCCGGACCGAACGTCACCTACTACCCGCTGACGCCGTGCCGTGTAATCGACACCCGCATCGACTACCGCTCGCCGGCCGGACCGTTTGGACCGCCGACGATGACCGCGAGGGAGACGCGGCGCTTCCAGTTCCCGGCGACGCCCTACTGCAGCATTCCCACGGGCGCGACGGCCTACTCGGTGACCGTAACGGCGGTGCCTCCGCAGCCGCTGGCCTACCTGACTGCCTGGCCGGCGGGCGCCACGCAGCCGAACGTATCCACCATCAACTCCTTTGCCGGACGCGTGCTCGCCAACAGCGTCATCATCCCGGCGAGCAGCAACGGCAGCATCGACGTGTTTGCCTTCGACAGCACGGATTTCATCGTCGACATCAACGGCTACTTCGCCCAGGACAACGGGTCGGGCAACTACTTCTTCCCGCTGCCCCAATGCCGCGCGGTGAACACCACCGATGCGACGCTGCCCAATCCGTTCGGACCGCCGATATTCAACGACGACACCACGCGAACGGTGCCGCTGCTGAGTTCTTCGCGATGCACCGGAATCCCGCTGACGGCCAAGGCATTCGCCATCAACGTCACTGCGTTCCCTGGCGGTTCCCCGATGCCGTTCATTACCGTGTACCCCACGGGACAGTCGCAACCGAACGCGTCGATCCTGAATGCGTTCCAGGGTCAGATTGTCAGCAACGCCGCGATTGTTCCGGCAGGGAACAACGGATCGCTGAACATCTACACCTACCGGCGTACGAACGTCGTGCTCGAGCTAAGCGGCTACTTCGGCCGCTAGAAGCTGACGCGCAGGCTCAACTGAATGCTGCGCGGGGCGTTTGCCTGCGCCAGCGTCACGACACCAAACTGGCTCGAGGTCGCGCTGTTGGTGGGGCCGCCGAAGCGCGGCGAGTTGAAGGCGTTGAAAGCCTCGGCGCGAAACTCCGTACGCAGGCTTTCGCGGATGCGGAACGATTTGAAGAGCGAAAAGTTGAACTCCGCCGGAACGCGAACGCGTACGCTGCTCCATTCCGGATTGGGAGTGGTGACGAGCGTGAACGGCCGCTGGATCACCCAGGCAACCTCTTCGGTCGGGCTGGCGCAGCTCTGCCGCGCGCCGGTGTTGTTGTTCAGTGTGCAGGTGTTGAACCAGCGGCGGTAAGAAGGATCCGGCAGGGCTGGATCGATGCCGGTGGAGTTGGCTCCAGCCACGTTGACGATGCCACCGGGGAACCACGAGACGATGCCGGAAGCGATCCATCCGCCAAGCATCGAGCGGCGGAGCCCCTTGCTGTCCTTGAAGAACGGCAGATCGTAGGTGCTGCTCAGGTTGTACTGCCACGGCGGGGTGCCGCCATCGCGAACGATGAACTCGCCTATGGGGTCCATGCCGTTGAGCTGATAGGCGGTCCGCTGGGTGCTGTCGGTCAAGGTGGCCGTGAACAGCGTCGTGAGCCCGGCGGAGAGCCGCTTCTCCAAACGGATGAGCAGGGCATCGTAACGGGCCGAGCCGATGCTGCGATTGGTTTCCGTCACGCCGGTGAATTGCGGGTACGGCAGAAGCGATTGCTGCAGCGTCCTGGTTGCGCCGTTGAGCGATGTGCCGGGCAGCAAACCGGCGAACGGATTTGGCACCGTGGTGCCGGTGAGCGCGGACCCGTTGGCCCGGTACTGTTCGGCGGTGATCGAGTTCATATTGCGCGAGGTCGACAGGCTGCGCGTACGGCTGGCGCTATACGAAGCCTCGATCACGGCCCGGAAGGGCAGTTCGTATTGGACGCCGCTCGAGAAGCTGTGTACATAAGGCTGCGAGCGGTCCGGATAGATGTAGGAAACACCCTGGCCGACGTTAGTGAGCAATCCGAGAGAACGGCCGGGAGGCCCGAGGATGCCATCGGGAAATGCGTTGGACAACATGCCGCAGGACGCGCCGTTGCACCCCGGCGCCGTGATCGGGAGGATGCCCGCATTCGCCACTGATGCCGAGGGTGCGGTGGTGTAACTGAACCCCGTGCTCGGCGCGACGTCGGCGGTAGGTGCGTAGGTGATGCCCCAACCGCCACGCACTACCATCTTCGTCGACAAGCGATAGGCGTAGCCGGCGCGAGGACCGAAGTTGTTCAGATCGCGTTTGTAAGGAAGGCGGTCGTCCTTGTTCGCAAAGAGAAGCCCGCCGCGCACCGCCGGCCCATTGACGCCGAGCCTTGTACTGGTAGTGGTGTCGAACCCGCCCACCAGTCGATCGAAGCGGTCGCTGACCGGAGACTCGTAGTCCCACCGCAGACCGAGGTTCAACGTCAGCCGCTGCGTGATGCGCCAATCATCATGAATGAATAGCGAGTAGTAGCGCTGGCCTTGCGCCGCCTGGTTGTTGTAGGTGTTGCTGAGCGAATTCGGATAGCCGAGCAGCATCGACGCGAGGCCGTCGCCCTGGGCAGTGGAGGCGACCTGCGGGTTGGCCCGCGTTTCATTTACCGCGAAGCTGAATGTCGCGAAACCCGCGGGATTGGACTGGTTGTTGAACATCGTGCGGGCGTCGCCGCCGATCTTCACGTTATGGTTCCCCTTCACCTTGGTGAGGCTCTCACCGATGGACCACGTGTCACTGAAGTTCAAGGTGTCGCCTGCGCGGCCCAGAGCACTGAAGCCGCCAATGTTCACCACAGGGAATGACTTTGCCTGCGCCTGCGCGACGAGCGAGGGTGCGAAGCCGAGCGCTGTGGGATCGTAACCAAACGAGTAAGGATGGATGGCGAACTGGTGGCGATTCCAACTGATGCGGGCGGTGGAAACCACCGTGGGCGAAAGCGTGGACGTGAGGTTGAACGTCGCGAGGTGATTGATGCGCCAGTGCGTGTACGAAGTCGACGCTTCCGGATGGCCGGTTTGCAGGTAGTTGGCGAGCCCGAGTCCGAGGCCGTTGGTCTGATGACGGTTGGTGCGCGAGAAGTTGACGAAGAACTTGTGGTTCAGATTGAGGGTCTGATCGAACCGTAGGACGTGCGCGTTGTAAGGCTCCAGATCGGGATTGGGTGTGACCAGCAGGTTGGGCTGTCCGCGCGGCACTGCGCCCAAGTTCGGCTGCAACTGCACGGTGTTGATCTTCGCTGCGATGGGATTGATGCGGCTGCCGGGAATGCGGCTGCCCGGAAAAGGAGTGCGCGTGTAGGCGGTGCCGCTCTGCACAGTGGTGAGCGGATCGTAGATCGAGACCACGGCGCCACCGAGACCGGAGACGTAGGTCTGCGAGAAGTCGCCGGCCTTCTGGAGATCGCTGGGAACCACCATGCTCGTTGGCGACGGACGAACATCGCGGAAGATATCCAGCGTGTACATGAAGAAGCTCTTGTCGCGGCCGTTGTAGACCTTCGGAATGAAGACGGGTCCGGAGAACGTAATGCCTGGCTCATGCAACCGGTAGGAGGTTTTGGCGCCGCCGGCGGCGTTCGATTCGAAGGTGTTGGCGTTGAGGATGTCGTTGCGGACGAACCACCACGCCGCACCGTGATAGGTGTTGGTGCCGCTGCGCAGGTTGACGCTCATAACGCCGCCGCCGGTGCGGCCGTATTCAGCATCGTAAAGGTTGGTCTGAATGCGGACTTCACCCACCGCTTCAGGCGGCGGCACGATGGTGACGTTCGCGGGCGCGCCGGATTCCCGCTGCGTGTTGGGCGCCCCATCGAGCAGCACTTCATTCGTATTGGCCGGACCACCGTTGATGCGGACGCCGTTCTCGCCATTATCGAAAGGACGGAGACCGAAAGTGCTTTGCACGCGGCCGGTGACGCCGGCGGTCATCTGCGCGAGATCGAAGACGTTGCGCCCGCGGGTAGGGATGGCCGCCACGAGTTCTTTGCTGAGCACGGTGCCCTGACTGGCCGTCTGGGTTTCGAGCAGCGGAGTTTCGGTCGAGATGGTGACCGTCTCGGTGGTGCCGCCGATCTCCAGTTTGAAATCGAGGGCGAGGCGATCGGCAACGCGGAGTTCGACATTGCGTTGGACGAGCGTCTTAAAACCCGTGGCCGAAACGGTGACGGAATAACGCCCCGGGTTGACGGGCGGAGCCGAGTAGATACCGCGATCATTGGTAATGGCCATCGAAACCACGTTGGTTTCGAGGTTCTTCACTTCCAGGGTCGCGGCTGGGACTACGGCGCCCTGCGGATCGGTAACAGTACCGCTGATAATGGCACGCGATTCCTGGCTCCAGACGGCAGCAGCACAAAGGACAAGCGCACCCGCCAGACGCACAAACGGGATGTACATTGTGTTTTCCCCTCTTCGGAAATTTGAATCAGTATACAGGAGTGGCGGCGAATTCGGCGGGTTCCGGCGATTCCGATTCCCACGTGAGTCGCGCGGGTTGATTTCAGGGGAGATATTCGGGGCGGGGTTACAAGCCGCGAAGCTTCTCCCGGTAATGTGTAAGCGCCTGCTCAAACATCTTACGCGCGTTTTCCCGATTCGTCCCCGGCCCGAAATTGTTTCTCTCCTCCAGATATCCCCAAAGCCGCCCCAGCCAGCGGATCATCAATTCCACATCCTCTTTGATCACGACCGGCTTCCCATTTACGTGCACATACACTGCGCCGGAATGTGCCCGCGACGGTTGTGTCCCCAAACCTCGAACCGGCTTCCCGCTCACGCGAACGGCGAACCAGGCGCTCTTCTCGACGGTCACCTCCTTCTCCAACCGGGGACCGCTTCCTGTCGCAATCACCACCCCGTTCTGCACGATCTCGAGCGACTCCACCGGCACCCGGCTGCTCACCTCCGCCGCCAGCCGCACACGATTCTCCCGCAACACCGACCCCGGCCCTTGCCCGTTCGCAGTAAACATAACCAGCGGTCCGTTGGTCACAAAGGCGCGGCCCTCGCGATAGCGCTCCACCCACTTGTTCCAGCGGAACTCCCCACCCACGTCCACATACTGCCGCGCTCCTCCAGGTGTGTTGTTGATCCCGCGCCAGTTGGTGAACACGTCCGTCCCACCGCCGGGTGAAATCCGGAACCCGCAGTTCAACAGCCGGTACCACAGCTCATACGCCGCCGGCCCATACGGCAGGATGTCGATCGCATCCATCGCTCCCAGCGCCGCTGTCAACGGCGCTTCTTTGGCTCCGAGATTCGAATCCATCGCATCCCGCAGCGGGCCGCTGAGCGGATGCACATACACCACCAGCCCACCCTGCTTGCGTGCTTCCATGGCCGCCATCGTATTTAACGGGTAGTCGTAAGGTGAATTGCTCCCCACCACGCTCGTGAACGATGGCGGCACCTGCTTCTTGATGTTCAGGAACGCCATGTGCCCCAGCGGGTCTGAGTTGCGGTACTCCTGTCCCCAGAACAGAACAAATCGCGGCTTCGAAAGTGGAGCCACGTCTCCAGTGAAAAACTCCTTGTCATGGACAAACGCCCCTTCCGAATTCGCCACGATCATGTTCGCCGTATTCAAATCCTCCGCCTGCAGCCAGTCGAGCGAATCCGGCGGCCGCTGATAGTAGCTCCCGTTGTAATTCGCGTGAAAATGATTCTCTCCGCTGTACCACCCCTTCTGATTCCAATTCGTCCATCGCTTCATCGAAATCGCCGTCGCGGTCGATTCATTCGCAGCCAGATCGAGCGTCAACTCCTCCGGGCTGTATTCGATTCCCTTCAGCGCCACCAGCCTCACACGCCCCGCGGGCAACACGATCTCATCTTCGCCGGACGAAACAAAGAAGCCCTCGCGCGGCGAACCGGGATCCAGCCCGTAGTAGAAGATCTGCGCTCCCTTTGGCCCATAATGCTTCCCATCGGAAGCCCGCAGATATAGTCGCACGGGTGTTGGCTTCCCCTGCTCATCCAGCGTCTTCACTTGCAACCGCGCCATGCGGGCGCGAAACTGCAGTCCCGCTATCCGAACATGCTTCTTCTCGCCACCTGTCACAGGCATCAGAAACAAATCCAGATTTCCGAGGTGATTCGACACATGAGCGATGGTCTTGCCATCGGGCGACACCGCCGGCGCGAACTCGTCCCGCGGGGTATTTGTAATGGCCGCCGGCTTCCCTCCGCCCGCCGGCACGCGATACAGTTCGCGGTCTCCCTTCCCATTCACCACCACCGCCGAATACACCACGCCTGACCCATCCGGTAGCGCTGAGAGAGAGTGGAGTTGGGCAATGTCCGTCAGCCGGTAGCTGGTCAATGGCAGCGCCACCTGAATCGGTTTCACCACCGCGGGCACCGACCATACTTGCGGCGATCCCAACTTCTGCGAGCCATTATTCACCGCATTGAATCGCACGCCGGCATAGAAAATCTCGTGCCCCTTGGGAGACCACGCCGCCGGCATCCAGTTGCCCGACACTCCACGCTGCGTCCGTGTCTGCAGCGCCTCCACCGACCCATTCCGCACATCAACCGTATGGAGCAGCCCTCCCGCTTCCGGCGTCAACAAACCCACCGCGATCTTGGTTCCGTCCGGTGACCATGCCGGCGTCCCGGCGGTTGGGAATTGCGTCCGCAGTTCCCGCTCCTCGCCCGTTGCCGGATTCACGATCGCCAGCCGCCCTGCGATATTCGGCAGCGGCCCCGCGGGCACGTTCCCTTTGATAAATGCGATCCAATCCCCCTTCGGCGACCATGCCGGATGCGCGTGATATCCCGCCGACGATGTCAATTGCCGCGCCTCACCGCCCTCACGGTCCACGCTCCAAACCGACCCGAATAGCGTGAACGCCAGTCGCTTCCCATCCGGGGACCACGCCGGATCGTTCGCTCCCCAACTCGTCGTATCGCGTGCGGCTGAGTGAATCACGCCCTCCCGCATCGCGACGATGGTGAACAGCGCCGCAGCCGCTACCAGTGCAGGTAAGTGGGTTCGCATGGCCGAAGTATACACCCCCCGCTCGCTCCTGGCTCCTGACTTCCGTCTCCTTCTTCATCTACCCTACCTGTATGAGTCAAGTTGCCGCGCTCCTGTTCGCGCTCACGTCCCTCACCGCCTCTGGAGTGGACTGGCCCGAATGGCGCGGGGCCGGCCGCCAGGGGATCTGGTCCGAAACCGGAATCATCCAGACTCTGCCGGCAAACGGACTCAAGGTGAAGTGGCGTGTCTCCATTCGCGCCGGATACTCAGGACCCGCCGTCGCCGCGGGACGCGTCTTCCTCCTCGATCACGCCCCCTCCCGTGGTACTCGCGTTTCCGAACGCGTCATCTGCCTGGACGAGCGCACCGGCAAGGTCCTCTGGACGCGCGAATGGGACGCCGATTACCGTGGACTCGACTATGCCAACGGACCGCGCGCAACGCCCACCGTTGATGGAGACCGCGTCTATCTGCTCGGTGCTGCCGGTTCTCTGCGCTGCCTGCGCACCGCCGACGGCTCGGAGTTGTGGTCTTCCGATTTCGTCCGCGACTTCCGAACGATGCTTCCTGCCTGGGGCATGTCCAGCGCTCCGCTCGTCGCCTCCTCCAAACTGATCGCCATTGCCGGAGGCAAGGGAAACGCGAAAGTCGTCGCTTTCGACAAAATGTCCGGCAAAGTTCTCTGGCGCGCCCTCTCATCGGACGACTCCGAGCCCGGTTATTCGCAGCCCATCCTCATTGATACTCCGGTGCCCCAGGTGATCGTCTGGCATGCCACGGCTCTTCAATCTCTCCACCCCGAAACTGGCGAGATCCTGTGGTCACAGCCGTTTCGTGTCACCATGAACACGCCCATCGCAACTCCTGCCTGGAACCCGCCCCATCTTCTCGTCTCCGGCTTTTTCGACGGCGCGCGAATGATGGAGCTCTCTCCCTCCGGCGCCCGTTTGGCTTGGGCGAGTCAGGGCGGCAACGAGACCAGGAGCGACAAACTGCACGCCCTCATGAGCCAGCCGCTGATCATCGGTGAATACATCTACGGCATCTGCAGCTACGGCCAGTTGCGTTGCCTCAGCCGCTCCACCGGTGAGCGTCTCTGGGAAACGCAACAGGTCACCGTCGAGAGAGCACGCAACGCCACCGCGTGGCTCGTCCGGTATCAGGACCGCGTCTTCATCCTCAACGACCGCGGCGAACTTATCCTCGCCAAACTCGGTCCCTCCGGCTACTCCGAAACCGGCCGCGCTAAGGTGATTACACCGACATCCCCGCCTGGGGCGCGCCGCGAGTTTGGCGCCGTCGTCTGGTCTCATCCCGCCTTCGCCAACCGCCACATCGTCCTCCGCAACGACCAGGAAATCATCCGGATCTCGCTCGACCACACAGACTATCGGTGAGTCGGCCCCCTGGCCGGCTTCTGGAGTTTGGACATTTCGCCGTTTTGTGGGGCGGGCAATCTTGCCCGCGGCTGGCCTTTCCAGGCCAGCCTCAACCAGCCCCTTGGCCGGCTTCTGAGGTACTCGCCGTCGGTCATGTCCAGCAAAAGCCCTTCGTCGCTACAATGAGAAGGGAGCCCAATGCCAGCCACAGCCTCACCAGCCGGCCAGAGAGTCCTTCTGCACAACATCACGTGGGAGACATATGAACGTTTGCTTGCGGAAAATGTGGACAATTGTGGCACTCGGTTCACCTACGATGAAGGGAAGCTGGAAATCATGGTCGTATCCGCCGCGCACGAAGGGCCGAATCGATCTCTGGCGTACGTGGTGGGGATCACGGCGGAGGAGACTGGACGCGACTGTAAGCCCCTTGGTTCGACAACCTTCAAACGAGGATTCACTCAAAAGCGCACAGGGTGCGGCGCGCACCACCGGAAGCCCAGGAACCTTGGGCTCGCGCCGCACTCCGTTGTGCGCGTGTTCCTTAGAGGCTTCGAGCCGGATTCCTGTTTTTACTTCCAAAACGCCGCCGCCATCCGTGGCAAGACGAGATCGATCTTGCCTTCGATCCTCCTCCCGAATTGACCATCGAAGTGGACGTCAGCCGTTCCTCACTCAGCCGCTTTCCGATCTATTCCGCCATTGGAATACCGGAGGCCTGGCGTTATGACGGCGAGAAAGTCACCTTCTACACCCTCGACGGGAATACCTATCGCGTCTTAGAGAAAAGCAAAGTCCTGCCACCCCTCACCGCTGCCCGGGCATCCATTTTCCTCGAAACGGCTCGAACAGAGAAGTGGACAGCTTGGTTGCGTTCCGTCCGCGAGTGGGTCCGGTCGCAATCCTAATAAGCCGACGCCGTTCGTCTACCCGGCAGCAACCCGCCGGACAAACCCCACCAGCAGCAGCCCAACTAACCCCACCATCGCCATCCCCGACGGTTCCGGTACGTTAGCCAGATCCCCCGTCACAGTAAATAGCAAAAGCGCATTCGAAGACGGCTCCACAAAGGTCGACGCAGGCACGAACCCCGTGTTCAGCACGCCGAACCCGAGATTGTCCGCGAATCTCTGCTTCTCGGTAGTGATTCCGTTAGCGGTCACCACCGTCGCCGCGGCGTTGGCTCGCCATCCGCGCGCATTCGCGTTAACAGTGTCCCCTGTCAGAATCAGGTAATACGTTCCGGGACCTAGCGTCAGCCCCCCGAACATCACAGTCATTGGCACAGCCGCCGACGACGTCGCCGCAACAGGAAAGGTAAAGTCGGCTGTGGCAATGACATTCGCGTTGGTCGCACCGGCCCCGACACTGTTCGTCAGCCAGGCCGATCCCACGTGCGGGGATGTTCCATCGGTGATGAACACCTCGGCCGCTATCTGCACGTTGGCATATGTCTCCAACTGCGTCCAAGGCTGCACCACTATCCTCTCGAACGATCCTCCGAGCGCCATGTACGCGGACGGACCCGGGCTCGTCGAACTCACCATAGTAGCCGCCTGCGTGGATATTCCACCAACAGCGACAACAAACATCAGTCTGTTCAGAAACAAGAAAATTTCCTCCTGACAGACGGTGCGCAATCCAGCACCTGCTTTTTCTGCCTCGTCAATCAATTCTGCAAAATCCGTTGAAAAGACCAACAGCCACCGTTGAGAAACACGGCAGCGCTAAGTTATTGAAAAGACTAGCCCCTCTGCAACCGTGGCCAAAACCGCCACAAACGTAGAGAAAATCACCACCCATAACTAGTTGATTCTAAACATCTTCTGATTGGCCATCTGCATGCCCTTTTATCAGTGGTTGCGGTTCACTCCCGCAGCCAACCAAGGGAAAGAGGAAATTTATGACCGTCCTTTTAGTTCTTGCCATGTTTCTGGTCTTCGCCTTAGTCGATTGGGCCCTGTCCCACAAAGAGATGCCGGCTACGCAGACTGTGCCGGATACTCCTCCGATCGACGCCGCCGATAGCGTCTATGGATTCCATGTCCCGGAGAAGCTTCGCTACCATCCCGGCCACGGTTGGGTGATGCGCGAACGGAAAAATATTGTCCGCATTGGGATTGACGATTTCGCCGCCCGTCTGGCGGGCAAGATCGAATCCATCGAACTGCCGAAACCCGGGCAGTGGCTCCGCCAGGGCCAGCGCTCCTGGAAGCTGCTCCGCAACAATCAGACCGCCGAAATGGTTTCTCCCATCGAAGGCGAAGTGCTCGAGATCAACCCGGATGTCGTCAAAGATCCATCTCTGCTCCGCAGCGACCCTTACGGCCAAGGTTGGCTCATGACTCTCCATGTCCCCGATGAAGAAGGCACCACACGCAACTTCATCCCGGGCTACCTGGTCCGCGGTTGGATGGAGTCGGTGGCGGAAAAGCTCTACGCGCGGCAGCCCGAGTTTGCCGGCGCAGTCGCCGCCGACCCCGGCGTCCCGGTGGAGGACATCGCCGAAGCCCTCCAGGAAAAGGATTGGACAGCGCTTACCAGCGAGTTCTTCCTATAAGTGAAAGGTAAGTAGATAGAAGGGAGAAAGAAAATGGCTTTCGCAATTCTTTTTGACAGCACCAAATGCGTTGGGTGCCGTAGTTGTGAGAGTGCTTGTGCCGAAAAGTGGAAGAATCCTTACGACGACAAGATTGCCGCGGAGGAGAGATTATCGGCGCATAAGTTGACCACCGTGGTTACCAAGGGCGATAAGTTCACCCGTAAGCTCTGCATGCACTGCCTGGAGCCCGCCTGCGTCTCCGCCTGCCCCGTCGGCGCATTGCAGAAGACCGCCGCCGGTCCCGTGATCTACGAAGCCGAAAAGTGCATGGGGTGCCGCTACTGCATGACCGCCTGCGCTTACGGCGCGCCTACCTACGAATGGAACGCGCGCGCGCCCAAGGTCCGCAAATGCAACATGTGCATTGAGCGCCAGACCGCCGGCAAGCCCACCGCCTGCACGGAGGCCTGCCCCAACGAAGCGACTGTGTGCGGCGAACGCGAGGCCATGATTGCGCTGGCCAAAAAGCGTCTCGCCGAAACTCCGGACGCCTACTATCAGAAGATCTATGGTCTCGACGAAGCGGGTGGAACTTCCGTCCTGATGTTGAGCAGCGTGCCATTTGAGCAGATTGGCCTCCCCGCCAACCTGCCCAAAGAAGGCCTGCCGGACTTCACCTGGCGCGCCCTGGAGCTGATCCCCAACATCGTCTCTGTCGGCACTGTTCTTCTTGGTGGAGTCTATTGGATCACCCACCGTAGACAGGAAGTAGTTAAAGCAGAAGGGAGATTGTCATGAACACCCTCAGAACCTATCGCTTCACTTTCTGGAGAGCGGTCTTTGGCGCACTCCTTCTGGCCGGGGCCTACGCCACCTACCTGCGTTTCATGTACGGACTCGGCGCAGTCACCAATCTGAACGACCAGTTCCCTTGGGGCATCTGGATCGGCTTTGACATCCTCTGCGGCGTTGGCCTCGCCGCCGGCGGCTTTACGCTCGTAGCCACGGTTCACATCTTCAACATCGAGAAGTACAAGCCGGTTCTCCGGCCCGCCGTGCTCACTGCCTTCCTCGGCTATCTGCTTGTGATCTTCGCCCTCATGTTCGACCTCGGCCGCCCGGACCGCATCTGGCACCCGCTCATCATGTGGAACCCGCGTTCGGTGATGTTCGAGGTAGGCTGGTGCGTCACGCTCTACACCACGGTGCTCTTCCTCGAATTCACGCCCGCGGTCTTCGAGAAGCTGCGCTGGCATGCCCCGCTGCGCTGGTTCCGGATGATCTCCGTGCCGCTGATGATTGCCGGTGTCATCCTCTCCACCTTGCATCAGTCCTCGCTCGGAAGCCTCTTCCTGCTGGTACCGCACAAACTGGACAAGCTCTGGTACTCCTCCTTTCTGCCGCTCTTCTTCTTCATCTCCGCCATCGCGGTCGGCATGGCCATGACCATATTCGAATCGTGGCATTCCAGCAAAGCTTTCGGCCGCCAACTGGAAGGACCGCTGCTCGCAAGCCTCGCCAGCGTGCTGGCCGTGGTCCAGAGCACCTACGTCGCCATGCGGCTGGCCGATCTGCAGCACCGGCATGCCTGGAGCCTGCTGGCCGAGTCCCGCATCGAAACGTGGCTGTTCCTCCTGGAACTGGGTCTCATCACCCTACCCTTGGCGTTATTGTTCCAGGCGAGAGTGCGCAAAAACCCACGTGCCCTCTATTGGGCCGCACTGATGGTTATCTTCGGCTTCATTACTAACCGGCTCAACATCAGCGTTACCGGCATCGAACGCGCTTCCGGGGTCAGCTATGTGCCTAAGTGGACTGAAGTTGCGGTCACACTGGCTATCATCGGCATCGGCTTCGGACTGTTCCGCCTGGCGGCAAAGCACCTCCCCATCTTTGAGGAACCTGACGTGCATGGAGAAAAGGTTACGCCCGCGAAGCTGCGCGCTCTGCGCGTGGCCTGACGGCTTGACGGATTTCGGCTCCATGCCATGAAATTGGCAGTAAAACTCGCCCTTGGTTTGATGCTTGCTTCCGCGCTGGTGTTTGTCTTGTATGCCTGGCAGGTGCTGAACGCGCAAAGAAGGCATGCCGAGCAGTTGGTTACCGCCAGCGCGGAACGAATGAGTGACATCATCCGGCGGAGTACCCGGTATCAGATGTTGCGCAATGACCGCGAAGCTCTCTACCAGATGATTCGCGACATGGGCGCCGAGCCGGGCATCCGCCGGATTCGTATATTCAGCAAGACTGGAGAAATTCGCTTTTCCACTGGCGACAGCGAGGTCAACCGTGTAGTCGACAAGAGTGCCGAGGCCTGCTACGGTTGCCATGCGCAGGCTGCCCCACTGGAGAAACTCAACCGGGCGGACCGGGCGCGCATTTTCACCAACGAAAACGGCGAACGCGTTCTCGGAGTCATTCTTCCCATCGAGAACCAGAAGGATTGCTCCTCGGCCGATTGTCACGTTCACCCGCCCTCCCAGAAGGTGCTCGGAGTCATTGACGCGCAACTTTCGCTTGCCGCCGTCGATCAGCAAACCGCCGAACACAGCCGCATGCTCGCCCGCTACACCACCCTTGCCATCGCACTCGTCAGCCTGCTGAGCGCAGTATTCATCTGGGCGCAGGTCTACCTCCCGCTCCGGCCGTTGGTGGGCGGCATCCGCCGCGTCGCTGCCGGCGATCTCGAAGGCTCCATTCCCGTCGAATCGCACGACGAGATCGGTCAGGTCGCCGCCGAGTTCAATCATATGACCGGCGAACTGAAAGCAGCCCGCAACGAGATAACCGGCTTCACCCGTACCCTGGAACTGCGCGTCGAACGCAAGACCAGGGAGCTCGAACAGGCCCATCATTCCTTACTGCATAGCGAAAAGCTGGCCTCGGTGGGTAAGCTCGCCGCCACCGTCGCTCACGAGATCAACAACCCGCTGTTCGGCATTCTCACCAACGCCCGCCTCGCCAAGAAGCAAATGGAACGTTCCGGACTGGAGCCGGCGCAACAGACAAAGCTGGGCGCCAAACTCGAGATCATTGAGCACGAGAGCCGGCGCTGCGGCGAGATCGTCAGGAACCTTCTGATGTTCTCCCGCCAGTCCCCGCCGCATATGGAAGAGGTCATGATCGAAACCATCGTCGAACGGTGTGTCTCCCTCGTCGGCCATTCTTACCAGTTGCAGAGTATCCAGCTCAGTGTCGATCTCGAGGACCGCACTACCTCCGTCAAGGGCGATCCTGGCCAGTTGCAGCAGGTGTTGCTTGCCCTCTTAGTGAATGCCGCCGATGCCATGCCGCAAGGCGGTCAAGTCAGCATCACAAGCCGCGTGGATGGGAAAGAGGCCATCCTCCGCGTGCGCGACAACGGCCCCGGTATCCCCGCCGATATCCAGGAGCGCATTTTCGAACCTTTTTTCTCCACCAAGGAGGACGGCCACAGCACAGGCCTCGGACTGGCTATCGCCAGCGGAATCGTCGAGCAGCATCGCGGCCAGATCGCCGTCGAATCGAGTCCGGGGAAAGGCGCGGAGTTCACCATCCG